>NZ_JACBFD010000002.1 GCF_013391405.1 Staphylococcus sp. GSSP0090 | reverse complement strand
ATGCAACAAATGATGATGGAACATATGGAAACAACAAAACAAATTAAACAAAAACTAGGCTACTTATCCCCTATAAAATTCAGAGAATTAGCAGCCTAGAACATAGTGTTTTTATTAAATTCCCTCTTTACGGGTTCAGTACCACTGTCGCATTGACAGAACAATGTGCTTTTATTTCGTTTCATTATCCGTGAACAAAGATAAAGTAAAGGATAAATAAAATCATTAATGCATACATAATTGGATGTACTTCTTTATGACGTTTTGATATTAACATTGTAATTGGATAGAAAATAAATCCACAAGCAATACCTGTTGCAATTGAATAAGATAAAGGCATCATTATTATCGTTACAAATGCTGGTACTGCTACTTCGAATTTTTTCCAATCAATTTCAGCAAAGTTAGCAGCCATTAAAACACCAACTACAACTAAGGCAGGCGTAGTAACAGCACTAGTTACAACTTCCATCAGCGGACTGAAAAATATCGCTAATAAGAAACAGAATCCTGTAACCACACTCGCAAAACCAGTTCTCGCACCAACCGCTACGCCCGAACTTGATTCGATATATGAAGTCGTAGTCGTTGTACCAAAGATTGCACCAACAATCGTTGCTAATGAATCAGAGAACAACGCACGTCCTGCTCTTGGTAATTTGTTGTTTTTCATAATCCCTGCTTGAGTTGCCACAGCAACAAGTGTACCTGCTGTATCAAAGAAATCTATAAATAAGAATGTTAGTATCACGATTAAAAATTGAACCGTAAATAATTGACTAGGGTCTTTAAATGCTTCAAACGCAGCACCAAACGTTGGCTCTATACTTGGCACTTGTCCAACAATACCACTTGGTGTATGTATCAGACCTGTAAACATACCTACAATAGAGGTTAATACCATACCTATAAATATCGCACCAGGTACTCTAATGGCATAGAGTATCACTGTCACGACAATACCAAAAATAGTAAGTAATACAGGTCCGTCTGTAATATGTCCTAATGTGACTAATGTCGAATCATTTTTAACAATAATACCTGAACTTTGCAAACCTACGAAGGTGATAAATAATCCAATACCAGCTGAAACAGCCATTTTCATTTGATAGGGTATAGCATTGATAATGACCTCTCGAAGCCCCGTCATCGTCAACACAGCGAAAACTAATCCTGAAAATAATACGCCCGTAAGGCCGACTTGCCATGGTATGCCCATTGTTAGAACAACAGTGAACGCGAAAAATGCATTTAATCCCATACCTGGTGCTAGTGCAATAGGATACCTTGCTATTAATCCCATAAATAGTGATCCTACAAACGCCGCTAATGCTGTAGCTACAAATATTGCGCCTTGATCCATTTTCATATCATCAGAAACACCATCGACGCCAGCTAAACTTAGTACTTGAGGGTTAACAGCTAAAATGTAAGCCATAGACAAGAATGTTGTAAGCCCACCAAGTATTTCTTTCTTATAGTTTGTTTCGTGTTTATCAAACTTGAAGTACTTTTTCACGATTAGTTCTCCTTTTTTTAAAATACTTACATATTTTAATACCAAATGAACTATTTTACAATAGCAAACCCGAACTTTACTTAAAATTAATGACTATTCGTTCGAATTATTTAGAACTTCAAGCCTTTCAAAGCATCTTGAAATGGATTATTTTCAATGCCTTCATCATTATTCATATATTTTTTTAAATCCTTTTTATTTACTTTATCTGATTTTTTATTTTTATGACGTTTATCCATCTGTGCTTGAGTTTCAGTGTGGCCACAAACACAACGATATACTGCGTCTTTACCTCGGCCAAATAGCGTCATTTTCTTATGACAGTTTGGGCAACGAGCATTCGTTTTACGCTGTACATTTTTTTTAGTTTTACATTGAGGATCCTGACAAACGAGCATCTGACCATTTTTCGTCTTAACTTTTATCATAAACTTACCACAAGTAGGACACTCTGTAGTTGTGAGATTATCGTGTTTATAATTTTGTTCGCTTTCTTTAATCTCACTGACCACCTGGTTTGTAAAAGTTTTCATTTCAGAGATAAATTGGCGTGCATCATATTTTCCTTGTTCTATGAGTAAAAGCTTTTCTTCCCATTCTGCTGTTAATAGTGGAGAAGTCAATTTTTGTGGAGCTAATTCTAAAATTTGCTTTCCTTTTGACGTTACTTTTATTTTTCCATCACGCGCTTCAATTGCATTCATATTAAATAATTTCTCAATGATATCTGCTCTAGTTGCTACAGTACCTATACCGCCTGTATCTTTTAGTGTTTTATCATGCTTTTTATCGCTTAAGTCAAAGAATTTTTGCGGGTTTTCCATTGCCTTCAAAAGTGAACCCTCATTGAAGTACGGCGGTGGCGTTGTCTCATGTTCTTCAATTCGTATTTTACTTACATTGAGTGTCGCACCTTTCTGTAATTGGTCTAACTGACTATTTGTATTTTCGCTATTTTCATACACAGCTTTAAACCCTAATTTAGTAGTTACTTTGTCTTTAAATGTAAATGTATGTTGCCCTACTTTCAATTCAATAGCAATCGCTTCATATTCATGTGGTGGCATTAAGTTCTCCAAATATCTTTGAGCAATCATCATGTAAATTTTAGACTCTCTCTGGCTAAGTTGATTCATATCTGGGCGTACTTCTGTGGGAATAATAGCATGGTGGTCAGATACCTTACTATTATTTACAAAACGTTGTTTCGCTGAAAATGTATGTGACATTTGAGCTTTAGCGATGTCTTTTAATGAAGTAGCCATTATCGCTTTCAACCTATCTTTCAGTGTATCAACCATATCATCTGTTAGATAATTAGAATCGGTACGTGGATAAGTTACTAACTTATGACGTTCATACAATGCTTGTAAAGTGTTCAAAGTCTCTTTTGGTCCTAGATGAAATCGTTTATAAGCATCTTGTTGCAAATCTGTTAAATTGTATAATTGCTGTGGATATGCTTTTTTATGTGACTTGTTAATTGATGCAATATGACCAGTTTGTCCATCTATTTCTTTTTTTATGCCTTCTAAAACAGCTTTATCTGAATGAGATTGAGGCTTAACACAGTCAAATGTTAAACCAGCCGCATTGAGTTTCATTGTATAATAAGTTTGTGGTTTAAAATGATTTATTTCATTTTGTCTCATTTGAACTAATTGTATGGTCGGCGTTTGCACACGACCTAATGAGAGTTGTGCATCATATTTTGTAGTCAATGCACGTGTAGCATTAATACCAACAATCCAATCTGCTTCACTTCGTGCCAATGCAGCATGATACAGATTATTAAACTTACGTCCATCTTGCAGTTTATTAAATCCTTCTTTTATTGCTTTATTTGTTACGGAACTAATCCACAAACGTTTGATTGGTTTCTTATTATGCGCTTTGTCCAATATCAAACGCGCCACAAGTTCTCCTTCACGTCCAGCATCTGTCGCAATAATAATATCTTTTACTTTATTATGATTAATTAATGATTGCACTGTCGAAAATTGTTTTCTTGTTTTACTTATAACAATTGTTTTCATTTTATTAGGGATGATTGGTAAATCATTCAATTTCCATTCTTTATAACTCGTATCATATTGTTCTGGTGTAGCATTAGTGACTAAATGTCCTAATGCCCAAGTAACAATATATTTATTATTTTCAAAATATCCATTACGTTTTTCATTAATGTTTAGCGTTTTTGCAATATCTCTACCAACTGAAGGTTTTTCAGCTATAATCAGTGATTTCATAATTTCGCCCTTTCAAATTCAATATTATATACATTGTAACATGTATGTAGCACATCAAAACTTCCATTTACATCGAAAAATTCTTATAATTAACTTAATAGATCATTATACGGAGGTATTGTTATGAAAATTGTTCAATTAAATGACTATGATCAAATTGTAAAGTTTATAAATGAAGCAGATTATCATTACACATCTTACTTATACAAACTACCACAAGCACACGATGATGTTGAAGCAACCATTAGACAATCCTTAGAAGATCCAGGCGTATTCGCTCAAATTGATAACCAATCACAAATTGAAATGCTCATGCTTGCATTTAAATATGAAGAAAATAAATATAAAGTGTTAGGCCCTTTTGTTAGAAAATCACTTTCACTAACCGAAAAACATTTCAAAACATTATTTGATGCAATGGTACAAAGCAAACCAGATACTGCTAATTTTAATTTTTCCTTCGAAGAAACTGAACAAGATTACATGCCTTTTATGAAAGAAATTGAAGCTTCTTATAGCTTTACAGATTATCATCTCATATCAACTCAGGATATTGGTAAAATTGATAATGCGCAAAATATTACAACATATCACCCTGCTTATTATCGACTATTCGAAAAGTTACACCACGATACATTCAAACATGATGTGATGACGGCAGAAGAAATCATCGAATCTTTAGACAGTCATAATAAATTATTTGTTTTTATGTCTGAGGGCTTATTAAAAGGTTATCTTTATTTACAAGTTTTTGAAAATACGAAAAAAGCTGAAATCAAATATTTTTCTTCACACACTGATTATAGATTAATGGGTATCGCCTTTGATCTACTATCCTATGCATTACAGTTTACGTTCTCAAACTATGATGTTGATAAAGCCTATTTCAAAATTCGCAGTAAAAATAATACGCTCGTGGAACGCTTTCATGAATTAGGTTTCAATATCAATTACGAATATAAAAAATTCAAGTATGTAGCTGCACATATCGGCTAATTTATAATTTAAACAAGCAAAAATGAATCTGATAATATACGAAGGAAATATATGTTTAAAACATAATAAACAAGGAAATCGTTCTTTATAATTTAATATTTTTTACTAAAGTATTATTTTGTTTTAAACTAGATGTTCAAGAACAACCAGAGATGGTTATTCTAGAGGGACAATAAAATAGAAAGAGTGAGTATATATATGGATTTGTTAATTGCGTTATTGCCTGCATTATTTTGGGGTAGTGTTGTTTTAATTAATGTATTTGTTGGTGGCGGCCCTTATAACCAAATTAGAGGAACCACGTTAGGTACATTAATTATCGGAATCATTTTACTTCTTACAGGTAATGCAAAATTTGATGACCTCGCCGTCATTATTGTTGGTTTAATCTCAGGTGCATTTTGGGCGCTTGGTCAAGGTTATCAACTTAAATCAATTAGTCTTATTGGTGTTTCAAAAACAATGCCCATCTCTACTGGATTACAATTAGTTGGTACGACATTGTTCAGTGCGATTTTCCTTGGAGAATGGAGCACAGGCACTCAAGTTACTTTAGGTCTAGTTGCTATGGTGTTATTAGTAATTGGTATCGCATTAACTTCAATAAAAGGTAAAAATGAAGCTTCAAGCGATAACAATAAATTCGGCAAAGCAATTCCTATATTGATTATTTCTACAGTGGGTTATGTTGTGTATGTAGTCGTAGCTCAAATTTTTGGTGTAGACGGAATGAATGCCCTCTTCTTCCAATCAATAGGTATGGCTATTGGTGGTTTAATACTTTCAGCTAAACACGAAACATCAGTGAAAAGTACGCTGTGGAATATCATTCCTGGTGTCATTTGGGGAATCGGTAATTTATTCATGTTCTATTCACAACCCAAAGTTGGCGTAGCGACAAGTTTCTCATTTTCACAATTGTTAGTTATCGTATCTACACTTGGTGGTATCTTCTTATTAGGCGAAAGAAAAGACAAACGCCAAATGATAGGTATTTGGGCTGGTATCGTATTAATTATCGTTGCAGCCTTTATTTTAGGTAATTTAAAAGGTTAATCGTTATTTGATATATATTACACATCATTAAGTTTAGAACAAAGACATGTCATTCATCGTTAATTATACTATTCCAAATTAACAACGCGTCTGTTCTAAACTTTTTGTTTATAGCAATAACTTTAAGGAGGCTTCAATATATGTTTAAAGATTTAGAAAATAAAGTCGTTGTGGTTACAGGTGGTAGTAGCGGTATCGGTAAAGCAATGGCCGAACAATTTGGTAAAGAAAAAGCAAATGTTGTTATTAACTATCGTTCAGAAAATAGTTTAGATGCAGTAGCTGAATCTATAAAAATAATAGAAGACGCAGGTGGCAAAGCGGTTAAAGCTTATGCTGATGTCTCTAAAGAAGAAGATGTTAATCAACTAGTCCAAACTGCAATTGATACATTTGGTACTTTAGATATTATGATCAACAATGCTGGCTTTGAAAAACCTATTCCTACACATGAAATGCCTTTAGATGAGTGGCAAAAAGTAATTGATATTAATTTAACAGGCGCATTCATAGGATCCAAAGCTGCTGTCAATCAATTTTTAAAAGAAGATAAACCGGGCGTTATCATCAATACTTCAAGTGTTCACGATAAAATTCCATGGCCAAATTATGTCAATTATGCCGCAAGTAAAGGCGGTTTAAAATTAATGATGGAAACAATGTCAATGGAATATGCGCAATACGGCATTCGCATTAACAACATTTCTCCTGGTGCTATCATAACTGAACATACAAAAGAAAAATTCTCAGATCCACAAACACGCGCAGAAACACTCGAAATGATTCCTGCTAAAGTTATTGGAGACGCACAACAAGTTGCTAATGTTGCAAGATTCCTTGCTTCAGATTTAGCAGACTATATACATGGTACAACGATATACGTTGATGGTGGTATGACAAACTACCCTGCATTTATGGGTGGTAAAGGCTAACGCCACTTACTAGCTAAAGACAGAAAGTGAATGTTATCATACACTTTCTGTCTTTTTTATATACCTATATCACAATTACACAAATGAACACTTATTAAGAAAAAAACACGATCAATTATCGTTTTAAATTGATCGTGTTTCTTTTTTATTATTCAATTTTAAAGTATTTTAAACAAATAACATCTGATAAATGTACAAGATAATAATACTAATCACGATAGTTAAATTAGTAACCATCCCTACCAGAGGTAATGTTTTATATTTAAACTGTATCGAATAAGGTATAATCGCTACACCTACTGGTAACAGCCATGCAACTTGTAATGTTGTTTTTATCATTTCATCATTCACTGGTAAGAAGAAGTGGACAAGTAAACCCGCAATGATACCAAGTCCATAATGAACTGCTAAATACTTAATAGCGATTGGTAAAAAGCGTTTATCGATACTAAAATTCAACATTAGACCTAGAAGTATCATTGATAAGGGCATATTTGCACCTGATAATACAGAAAAGAAATCAATGACTGGTGCTGGAAAATGAATATTCAACATATTTAAGATAAACATAATGATATATGTCATCAGGGGTACAGACTTCAATAAGTTTTTCCCTAAATATTTAAAATCAAAGCTGTCCCCACCACTACTAAAGTAACTACCTACAAAGTAAGTCACACCAAACATAATGATTGCACCGCCAATATCGGCCATACCAAAATAAATCATGCCCGTTTCAGGCCATATAGCCTCTACGAGTGGATAGGCAAATAAGCCAATATTTAAAGATGCCATCATCATACCCGTTGCGCCACGAATTTGATTATCATATTTTATAAAGAACCATACGATGATTACTTTTGTAATTACACCATATAAAATCATCATAATAGGTAAAATAGATAACGAAACATCCAATTTAGCTTCATTCAAATTGACGATAACTAAAGAAGGCAATGTGACGTTGAGTACCAATGTCGACAGTACTTGACTATCATTTGCTTTAAAGTAATTGATTCTTTTCAGCGTATAACCTAATGCAATGAGTAAAATAATGATGATAAATTGTTGTGTCACAATAATCCTTCTTTCACTATGTTATTTCGTTTTCATTCTATTTTCATACCTTAACATATAAATTGGTTATTTTAGAAGCTTTCACTTTCATGTTATAATTCAAATCAAACTGGTGTAGGCGTTTTCTACACACAAAGGAGAGTGCGATAATGGATTTGAATGAAAAATTAGCTGAACTAAAATATGATTATGTTCGATTACAGGGTGACTTAGAAAAAAGAGAATCTGTTAATCAATCCGTCGACCCATTAGTAAAGCAACTTGAAGAAATAGAAAAAGAAATTGCATCTGTGCGTTCAGAAATTAGTCAAAAAGAACACAAATAACATCCTAGTAAATATCATTTTTACATGCTAAGATTAAGGGCGAACATAGAAAGGATGTAACCATATGCAACTATATCTAATCTTTTTACCAGTACTTTATCTAATCGTGAGTTACATAAGCATATTTAGAATGGATACGATTATCACGCGTATATTGCGCATTATAATGGCTTTGCTCTTATTATTTGTTGTTGCAATTACTACATTATCATTCCCAGCAATTAATTGGTGGGTATTCGTCATATTATTATTATTAGTTGGTAATGTTGAAATCACTGCCTTTAAACATAGTAAGAAAGACCAAAAAGCAGTTCAAATCTTAAATATAATCAGTATTATTTTATTCATTATCTATGCTATTTTAACATTAGTGTTATATTAATCGGTAATACTGAAAAGCAAGCATATGTTAGCTACACGGTGCTTATTAAAAAAAGCGCATTAACAACAATATACAGTTGTTAATGCGCTTTAATTTATTTATTTTGCTTTTTTCTACCAAGTAGTTTTCCTTTAAGTGTGAACAATATTTCATAGATCACTGGAACAACAATCAGTGTTAGTAATGTAGATGAAATCAAACCACCTACAACTGTTGCCGCCATACCTTTTGAAATAATAATGGAACTGTCCTCACCGAATAACATTGGCGCAAGTGCACCGATTGTTGCAAGTGCAGTCATAAGGATTGGTCTAATACGTGTGCCACCTGCTTCTAATAAAGCTTCTTTCATTTCAAGTCCTTGTTTTTCCTTATTAATCACTCTATCAACTAATACAATGGCATTCGTTACCACGATACCAATAAGCATGAGCATACCAATCATACTTGGTACCGAAATCGTTTCTCCAGTAACAACCAATGCAACTACGACACCTATAACTGTGTAAGGTAATGAGAATAGAATTGTAAATGGTGCGAGTGCACCTTTAAATGTTAAGACAAGCACTAAATATACAATAATAATGGCTGCTAACATTGCCATCGCTAATTGTGTTATTGCATTGCCAATATCTTCATTGGCACCACCAACATTAATTTTCACATTGCTTGGTGTATCAATATTGTTTACTTTAGACATTATTTTTTGTGATGTACCACCAACGTCATCATTTGTAATTTTAGCTGAAACTGTTGCAATTTCATCTCCAGCCTTCGTTTCAATTTTATTTGGTGTTGTTGTTTCTTCTAATGTAGCAATATCACTTAATTCAACAGACTGGCCTGTAGGCGATTGCAACTCTGTATTTTCTAGCTTCTCTTTTGACCAATCTGTTTGCTTATCTTCTTTAATTTTCACATCTATAGATTTACCTTTTTCTTTAACAGTTGTCACGCTTTCCTCAGGTGTATTCTGGTTCAAGGTCATTGCTAGCTGTGACGCAGATAATCCATAACTTGCTGCCTTATTCTGATCTATTTTAATATTATATTGATCATAGGTTTGAGTTAAATCTGACTTAACATTTGCAGTTCCACTAACATCTTTTATCTTATCTTCGACGTTCTTCACTGTACCTTTTATTGATGCTAAAGAAGGTCCACTAACAGTAATTTCTAAAGCATTATTACTACCGCCAGTACCCATATCTTGATTTGACCAATCACCTGGATGTTTGTACTTTTCAATATGTTGTAATACTTTATCCGGTTCTTTATCAAAATTAGGCGTATTTGAATCGTACTCTACCATAATTGCCATACTATTAGAGTTACCACTCGGATCATTTGGTGTAGGGCCACCCACCGAGTATTGAACTGTACGCACTTTATCTTTACTATTTAAATATTTTTGAACTTGTTCTGCATGTGATAGGACCCCTTTTTGTGTTTCTCCCGGTTTAGGCGTATAAGTTAATGCCATATATTTATCTTCACCAGTAGAAATAAAGCTAGTCCCTAGTTTAGCAGCACCAAGTCCAATACTTGCAATTAAAATAATCGTACTGATAATCATGACTATCCATTTATGATTTAATGACCAGTTTAAAACGGATTTATACTTGCTACCAATAAACCCTAATGATGTTTCTTGTTTATGCGCTTTTACGCCCTTTTTAAAGAAAGTAGCACTTAGTGCAGGAACGATCGTAATAGACACAAGCAAGGAAGCCAATAAACTGAAAGCGATGGCTAAAGCAAACGGTCTAAACATTTCGCCTACAGAACCGCTCACAAATGCCAATGGTAAGAACACAATAATCGTTACGATGGTTGACGACATAATCGGTTTAAATACTTCACTTGTCGCACTCACTATGAGCTGATCACCTTTAAGCGATTCTTTTCTATCTGATAATCGTCTGTAAATATTTTCTACAACAACAATAGAATCATCGATAACACGCCCAATGGCTACTGTTAGCGCACCCAACGTTAAGATATTCAGTGATACATCTGATAATTTTAATGCAACCATAGCAATTAAAATGGACATTGGTATAGAAACAATCGCAATAGCGGTTGTTCTAATATTTCTTAAAAATAGCAGGATTACGATAATTGCTACGATTGTACCAAGTGCAGCTTTTTCTATCATCGTATACAATGCATCTTCAATCGGTTTAGCTGTATCCATCACTTTTGTAGCAACCATTTTAGGGTTATCTTTTACAAATTGATCAATTTCCTTTTTAGTATCTTTAGCCACTTGAACTGTATTGGCATCTTGCGCTTTAGTGATTTGAACATTAACTGCATCTTTACCATTTGTTTTAGATATGGATGCTCTCTCATCACCTGCTGATACCTGTGCAATATCCTTCAATTTCACCGAAGGAATCTCTGAGCCAGTTGCTTGGCTATTGGAAGCTGCATCTGCAGATTGAGCATTAGCGCCTTGTTGCGCATTTCCCTGACTTGATGTTGCTTCACCATCTTGTGATTGACCACCACTTGCACCTGCTCCTGCTGCAGTTAGTGGAATATCGAGGTTTTCAAGTGCACTCACGGATGTGAATTGACCATCAATAACGACTGATTTCTCTGTATCATTGAATTGGAACAAGCCTAATGGGGTTTCACTTGTAGCACTTTTCAAATACTGTTGAACACTCTCTTTAGTTAAACCACTCTTTTCTAATTGATCTTGGTCAAATTTTATAGAAACTTCACGTGAAGTTTGTCCATTAAGTTGCGCATTTTGGACACCATCAATCGTTTGAAGTTTTGGTAATAATTGATTATTAATTTTTCGAGTAGTATCTTTTAAATCATTATCATTTATCATAAATGAATAAGCAACAATCGGAAAAGCATCCATAGAACTTCGTGTTAATTCTGGTTCTTCAACACTTTCATCAAACTTTATTTTATCTAATTCTTTTTTAAGATCATTTTCAGCTTTATCTAAATCTGTGCCTTCATTATATTCAACACTAACCATTGATGCATTCTGTATTGACTGGGCATTTACATTCTTAACACCTGCCATTGATCTAATTTGATCATCAATTTTGTCACTCACATCTTCTTTTACAGTTTCTGGTGTAGCGCCTGGCATGGTTGTTTGCACGGTAATCATTGGTGGTTCAACATCAGGTAATAATTCTAATTTCATTTTAGAACTAGCATAAACACCACCTAGTATAACGAGCAAAACCATTAGAAATATTGCGAATTTGTTTCCTAATGAAAACTGCAATAATTTTTTTATCATACAATTTATCTCCTCTCACATAGCCCTTTAACATTTCTAATTTACCACAAGTATGGTGCGAAAAATATGGTATTTATAAATTACAGACAATTAGTCATATCATTTAATATTGTATTTTTAAATATCGCTATCTTTATATGTATACCAATTCATAGTAATCATAAAAAAATGCGTGTTATAAAGTTGAATCATTGTATTCTAACTCTATATAACACGCGTCTATTCATTCTAAAATAATTTATTTTTTTAATTTTCGAGACAATTTAATTTTAGCTTTTGTAACTTTGGGTTTAATATTTTCAATAATTTGATATAAAGGTGTATTTAAAACATAGTCGAATTCACCAATTTTTTCACTTAAATACGTGCCCCAAACCTTCTTAAATGTCCATAAACCATAATGATCTGAATCTTTATCAGGATTATTGTCAGTTCCACCAAAGTCGTATGAAGTTGCACCATGTTCTCTAGCATATTGCATCATAGCAAACTGCATATGGTGATTTGGCAAGAAGTTACGATATTCATTTGATGAAGCACCATATAAGTAATAAGATTTTTTACCAGCGAACATTAATAAAGCCCCTGATAAATAAATACCTTCTGGATGCGTAGATTCTAAAGTAAGCATTTCATCAATAAGTTCCTGTGTTTTAGCTATTTTATTTTCAGCATCATTTATTTTATTAAGTGTCTTCTTATCTTGTTTTTTATCAGCAAGTTTTGATTTTTCATCTTCTAGCTCATTTAACTCTTGTCTTAAATCTTCTAAAACAGGTTTAGGTTCTAATTTCACTAAAAATAGTTCAGCATCTCCATCGGGATTTAACGCGTCATATATATTTTCAAAATAACTAATATCTCTTGTTAAGAAACCATCTCTTTCGCCTGTTATTTGCATTAAATTAGCAAAAGTTTTCAAACCTTCTCTATTTGATCGTTCAACGGTAGTACCACGTTTCAATGCTAATCTCACTTTTGAGCGATTTCTGCGTTCAAAACTTTGAATAAGTGCTTCATCCGTTTTTTCTATTGGTGTAATCATCGTCATTCTTGGTTGTATATAATCCTTAGATAAGCCTTCTTTAAAGCCTTTATGTTTAAACCCTAGCGCTCTTAAATTAGACAAAGCGTCTGCACCTTTATCTACTTCAACATCTGGATCAATTTTAATAGCATATGCTTTTTCTTCTTTAGCAATTTGCATCGCAGCTTCTAGTAAGGTTTCTAATGCTAATTTATTACTATAGTCTGTTACAAATCCTCTTGAGATATAGCACAGTGTATACGGTAGCTTAGGTACTTTTTTAAATAAAAGTTGTGCTACCCCTACAATCTCACCATCTTCTCCAACTGCAATACGTCTTGAATACCATCCAGTTAGTGTTTTAGTTTCTGCCCACTTTGTTAATTGTAATAAATCCCCTTGTGGATGTGCTTTTACAAATGCATCATGTGCTTGATCTGTAATATTCATTTTTTCCATAAAAACTGATGTCTCCTTTATCAATTCAATACTTTGGTATTATACAATGCTTTTAGCAAACTTTCACATAGCATTCACTCATTTGGTATACTATAATTAATTCAGAAATGAGGTATTAATATGCGAAGTATTATTATTGGATTATTTTTAATTATTAATTTAGTTTTTGTGATTCAAGCTTTTATTGAACCACTGACAATTTCATATTTAAGTTTAAGAATTATTCTAGCAGCGTTGACTTTTGTCGTTTCTGTTTACTTGCTGTTATTACGTTCTAATAAGTTATCCACTTATTTAACTATTTTAACACTTATTATTTCATTGATACACATATTCATTATCGCTCACAGTGCTTATGTTTATATTTATTAATCTGCCTCGAATATATATCTTAATCCTCTTATAATTAATGTATACGGAGATGTCGTTTTACTGTCTTTGATTGTTACTGATTTATATCCTGAATCAGTCCCGTCAGTTATTTTAAATAGCAACTGATCCTGTTTCAATTGAAGTATTGTGGTATTTTCATCATCACTTACGATGTCCATATCAAACCATTGTTGCCATTTTTTTACTGTATGTGCACGTTCCGTACTATGCAAATGAATGGTTTTAATCGTAAATTCTTTTTGACGTAGTGCGTCTAGTTTTTCATTTCTTTTACGTTCATCTTCATCCCACTGTATAAAGAACGGCGGTTTCACTCTGTAGTCTGGATCTGCAATATATAATAATTTCCAGGATGTTTTATCACCTTTGATATTCTCTCTATGCATATCGATAGGGCCAATGACATCTATCCCTTTTCCTTCTAAATCTTCTTTAAGTTGCTCAATGTTATCTGTACTTAACGCTAATGTTTTCATTCCTTGACTATAATGATCTTGTACAATTTTTGATGGAAATGATACACGACCTTCTTCTGATTTCACTATTTTTTGCAAGACATCTGGCTTGTAAACATCCAAGAGTTCTACATAGGCATTATTTAAATAAGCTAACCTATTAAATGTACCAAACCGTTCATGTTGTCCTCCCTGATTTAAAGTTAATAAATGACCAGGAAATTTAAAGTTCTCTAACTGGTGAATATAATGGATGATATGATCTAATTTCAAATATTGCATTCATTTCTCTCCCCTACGCTTACCTTTAACTTCATCATAACAAATTGCATACGACTTTACTTCTGATAACACATCAACACAAATAATTTTTAAATCAAATTCACCTAGTCATACTGTTCGTTCTTATCACCACTCCTCAATTTATATATGGACTCAATCATCATTTCGAGTGACATCTAATAATTTTAAAATTTTGTCAGTCTACTTACGCTGAAACTACTATTTAAACGATGATTATTTTATACGCAGTTAATCCTTCGTTTAATATCAAACCAACTTATACCCTGATATTTTAAAAAAACACTATTGATTTATCGTTGTAAAAGGTTTAAAATATTGTTTGTTGTTAAACAAGTTAGCTTAGCTAACTATCAAGGAGGATCTTATGGAATCACAAAGTATATTCAATCATCTAACTGCTATCTATAGACCTTACACTAAATTTTTCCAACCGGTATTTGAGGAATTTGATGTTTATCCTGCACAATGGTTGGTGTTAAAAGATATTGCACAAAATGCACCGACAACACTCGTTCAGATTTCAAAACGTCGAGCAATTGAAAAGCCAACTACAAGAAAAATTTTAAAAGTACTCTCTGATAAATCATTGCTTCTGATTGAACCTGGAGAAGATAAAAGAGAAAAGTTATTATCTTTTTCCGATAAAGGACAACAACTCTATGATGCCATCAATTCACGGATATGTGATATCCAGGATAAAATAATTGAAAATACCGGGTTGTCAGATGATGAACTTAATTATGCAATTCAAGTCATTCAAAAGATCCATGAACAAATTATTAATATGGAGGAATAGTCAAATGAATCAATCCATATCTCTGAAATCCCCGATTTGGACAAAAAGTTTTAATATTAACTTTTTTACTAACTTTTTAATTAATCTCTGTATGTATCTACTGATTGTTATTATTGCTAGTTATACAAAAACAGAGTACCACGCCTCAGATAGCGTTGCCGGTCTAGTCACCGGACTTTTCATTATCGGTTCTTTAATAGGTAGATTTACGACAGGTAAATATGTTAATAAAATTGGACCTAAACGTATATTACTTATTGGTTTAGGATTTTTATTAGTTACACAATTGTTTTATTTTATAGAAGGTTCTTTAGCTTTTTTAATGATAACTAGACTTGTCAATGGTATTGCAACTGGTGTTACAACAACTGCAACAGGAACCATTGCAGCTTATGTCACACCAAATGACAGAAAGAGTGAAGGTATTAGCTTATTCTCCTTAAGTTTAGTTATAGGCGCAGCAATTGGACCATTCTTCGGTCTTTTATTAATCAATAGCTTCCCTATTAAATTATTATTCACAATCTGCTTAGTCTGTGGCATTATCAGCTTTATTATTTCTTTCTTTGTTAAGCTGCAATTTCAAGTAGAAAACACTTCAGATACTAAAAAGAAAACCAATCAAACTAAAAAATTCGACATCAACAATTATATTGCTAAGGAAGCTGTACCCGTTGCAATTATTATGTTGATCTCTGGATTAACCTATTCATCAATTCTTACATTTCTACAATTTTTTGCCCAAGAAATTAACCTTGTAACAATTTCAAGTTACTTCTTTATATTCTATGCAATTGCATCACTCATTACGCGTCCAGTTGCTGGTAGATTAATGGATCAAAAAAATGAAAATGTAGTAGCTTATCCTGCGTTCATATTTTTAATTATTACTTTCCTTACTTTAAGTATTACAAACAATGGTTGGTTACTTATCATCGCGGGTCTATGTTTAGGCGCAGGTTACGGAAATATTTCATCTTGTATGCAAGCCATTGCGATAAAAGTTTCACCACCAGCTAAATACGGTATTGCAACTTCTACTTACTTTATTGGTCTTGATTTAGGTTTAGGATTTGGACCTTATGTATTAGGTTTCTTTACATCTTCAGTGAGCTACGCACAACTTTATGCCATGATGGCAGTTATTGTTTTCATCACAGCAATCATTTACTACTTGCTTCATGGTAGAAAAGTTAAAAATTTAAGTTCCTTTTAAAAAACAAAAAATCAGAGGGAGTGGGACAGAAATCAATTTTTCTAATAGATATTTCGTAGTCCCACCCCGGCAAGGATGACTAGGATTGAAATGTTTACCTGCGATGAAGCTCATGCATAAGTCTCACTAACTTAATGAATTAATCAGTGAGACTTTATATTTTCAATTCAGTCATCTACTGCCTCAATGATAAAGAGCCTGAGACATCTATTTTTGTCTCAGGCTCTCTTTTTTAATCAATCAGTAAATGACTGTGAAGTATATTCACTACCCTATTGGATTAGTAGGTTTCTGTATCCGTTTAGTTAAATATCTCCTAGTCATTCCTATGTAAAAATTAAACTACAAAATTTTCAAGAAATCTTTTATTGTTAGTTTAGCTCATTTTTTCAATTTATGTATACGATGCTATTGTGCTATTTGAATTTTCTCAATTTCACTGATAATATCATCTAATAATTTTACCTGTATATCATTATAATAGTAAAAAACTTGTCTTTCATCCGTTTCTGAACGTACTTTAGATATGAGTTCTTTTTTATAAATTTTTCTAATGATAACATCAATTTTACTCGTATCCCAAAGCATTTCAAAATGCAAGGTATCTCTTAACTCTTTACCACTTATTTTTTTAGCTTCATAAACTTTATATAATATAACAAATTCTTCTATTGATAACCGATGCACAGATTTTAACCAGTGCTTTAATTGGCTAAGTGCTCTTTCAGAATTTATAAAATATGATACTTTACTTTCCATAAAAATGGCCTCCTTATTGACTACTCTAGTTGTATTCTATGGCTTTAATTAATGAATAAGCTTTAAAAGTATTATATAACACTTTGTTCATTTAATCTATTATTTTTATTAAAACAGATAAATAATATCTTCAATAGAATATAATTTATATAACCTCAAATGAACATCTTTAAAAATTTGTATCACTCAATATCTTTAGACATAAATTAACAAATTTTATTCATTTTATATTTTGCGGAATTAAATTTTGTTAAAGCGTAAAGTCTTTATCGTTTATCTGAAAAATTAATAAGGCATAAATAAAGACGTCACTGCTTTTTGACAGTAACGTCTTTATTTATGCCTTACTTATCCACCGATATAGTTCATGTTTATTTTTTTTCGTTTTCTATTTGCAACTGTTTGTTCAGTTCGTTCATCAGAATAACGATCATCTCTGATATTCCATAACGCTTTAAATTGTTCAAATAATTCATTATCAGTTGCACCATTACGCATGAATGACTTAACATTAAAACCATCTACAGTACTAAACAGACACCCATAGAATTTACCATCTGATGAAAGACGTGCACGTGTACACGTAGAACAGAATGATTGAGAAACACTCGTTATCAAACCAAACTGTGCTTTGTTATCTTTATGCTGATAATATTTTGCCACTTCACCATAATATTTCGGTGCTACAGGCTCAATATCAAAGTTCTGCTCTATCATTTCAAGCATTTCATCTTTTGACACAACTTTACTAAAGTCCCAACCATTATCATTACCAACATCCATAAATTCAATAAATCGAATTTGTACATCTTTATCTTTAAAGTATTGTACCATTGGAACAATTTGGTCATCATTTACACCTTTTTGTACCACTACATTCACTTTCACTTGAAATCCTATAGCAACTGCATAATCAATCTGTTGTAAAATCGTGGAAGCCTTAATGTTTCTGTTGTTTATGGCTTGGAACACCGCATCGTCTATTGCATCCAAACTAACATTGATACGTCTGAGTCCAGCATCGTATAATTTTTGTCCATGTTTTTTTAATAACAAACCATTAGTTGTCAAACCAATATCTTCTACACCTTCTAATTGGTTTAATTGATATATCAATTTATCTAAATCACGTCTTAGTAATGGTTCGCCACCTGTAATTCTTATTTTTTTTACACCTAGTCGTGTGTATACCTGTGCGATACGGACCATTTCATCAAAGGTAAGCAACTCATCTTTAGGCAGGAATACAAAGTCATCACCAAATATTTCTTTTGGCATGCAATAATCACAACGGAAATTGCAACGGTCTGTAACTGACAATCTTAAATCACGAATTGGCCGTCCAAGTTTATCAGTTATTTGTTCTACCATAGTACTAGGCCTCCTTATCTATTTAATATGTCTTGTTGTAAAGAGTCCAAATCTTGTTGATAATTAATATTTTTGTACCAATAGTCTGGTGATTCAATCGCATTTACATCTAGCCAGTCACTTTTCACCTTATGATAAACACTTTTCAAACTATAATCATTTGAATTTAATGCGTCAT
Organism: Staphylococcus sp. GSSP0090; assembly: GCF_013391405.1. Lineage (GTDB taxonomy): Bacteria > Bacillota > Bacilli > Staphylococcales > Staphylococcaceae > Staphylococcus. Next base: position 90,067 of record NZ_JACBFD010000002.1, on the reverse strand, counting down.
CAATATATGGCAATGTGTGTGGGCTATAAAAAGCGATGGTTGGTATAGGTCTTTCATCTTCTTTAAATCCAGCAATATCTAATTGGTCTTCTATAAGGTGTTCTACCATGAATTGATAAAGCTTACTTACCGCTTTTTGAGAAATCATAGGTGTATCCACTGAAACAACAAAGAATAGTTCTTCACTTTCATATTGCTGAATCACTGATTGAATACCTGCCAAAGGACCTTTATTCTTATTTTGATTTTCATCAATAATAATATCAGAATGATCAAATTGAGGCGCTAATGTCTCATTTGTACTGATAATAATTTGATTAAACATATTTGTACCCTCTAAAACATCAATAATGCGCTTATAAAATGGTTGCGCGTTGATTTGAGCAAAAGCCTTTGGTTCGCCGAATCTTTCTGATTGTCCTCCGGCAAGTATAATTGCTTTCATGTCTTTTTACCCTCCGCTAACTGGTGGAATTAATGCCACTGTATCATCTTGACGTACTATATCATCACTATTGACAAATTCTTCATTTACCGCAATTTGAAATTGCTTATCCTTGATTTGAGGATAACGTTCAAGTAAATCTTTAGTAAAATCTTCTACGGTAATATCGTAACTTAAATCAATGGTTTCAGTTTGTTTTGCTAATATTTCTTTTAATTCTGCAAAGTATAATATTTTCATAATTACTATTCCTCCTCAACTGCATCATAGTAATTTCCATGCTGATGTCCTTGCCATTGTGCCCCATCTTCCCATATTTCTTTTTTCCATATAGGCACAATCGCTTTAATGCGTTCAATCGCATATTCATTCGCACTATAGGCATCTTTACGATGTGGCGAGGAAACACTGATAAGTACAGCAATATCAGATATACGCAATGGCCCAATTCTATGAATAATCGCTGTTTTAGTTCCGGGCCATTTCTGTGATATTTCCTCGCCTATTTGAGCAAGTTTTTTCTCGGCCATAGGAATATATGCTTCATATTCTAGATATTCTGTTTTAATACCTTTTGTCCATTCTCTTACATGACCTGTAAAAACAACTACTGCGCCTTGATTTTCATCAAGGACATAACCTCTGTATGGTTCTGGTTGTATCGGGTCATATGTGACTTCAAATTGCTTCATTTAATGCATTCCTTCTATTTTAAAATATTGAAAAAGCCATTGATCATAAAGCGCCCATGCATCTCTATCGGCTATATTCACAAAATATTTAACATTCGCTAGTTGACTCAACTTTTGACGTTCTTCCTCATCTCGATAGACAACGACTTTATCGTATCGTGCAGATTTGAAACCCTCTACGAGTATCACGTTACTTTCTATTGTAACAGATTCACTTATAATTTCCTCAAGACTTTGTTTTTCTGTTCTTGTTACAGTCTGTTGGTAATGCTGTCCTTGTACAATGCTTTGATCCGCACCAGCATTAAAATGTTTCATGTGGTCAACTGAATCATTTTGTAATGCGATATCCGCTTCATAATCATCTAATTTGCTATGACCATGATGTTTAACCGTTGCCACTGTTAGTAAGTTTGATTTTAAAAATTGGATTGTATGTGCCATCAACGTTGTTTTTCCAGAATTCTTATAACCGACAATTTGTAAAATCATATAAAACATGCCGTTTCATATGCCTGTGATTCAGTCAATATGACGTTAACCGTATGTCCTTGACTGTATCCCCTAGTTCCACCCGGAAGCATAATCATGGCATTACTATGTGCAATCGCAACTACAGCACCAGATTTATTGAATCCTGATGGCACTACTGTCATTTCTTTACCATTCAATGTCGCTGTAGCCCGTATAAATCTAGTGAATGGGTTCGCCTTTTTAAAATCTTCCATTAATGTTGCTTGTATTACTTGAGGATATATGGCATTTGCGCCCATCATATGCAAAACTGCCGGTTTCACATATAACTCAAAACCAGTATAGCAAGCTGAAGGATTACCAGATAATCCAAATAAGTAGGTTTCATTTACTACTGCTACTGTTGTAACACTACCAGGTCGCATTGCTATTTTATTAAATAGTACTTCTGCGTTTAATGCTTCATAAATTTGTGGCAGATAATCGAAATCACCCACCGACACACCACCAGTCGTAATGACAATGTCATGTTTATCCATCGCTTCTTTTACTACTCGGATACTACTGTCTAAATCATCTGCTTGAATTTGATACGCAATGGCGTTTAAACCTAATTTTTGTGACAATGCTGTAATCATTGGACCATTCGAATTTCTTATTTTACCAGGTTCTAAAGCGTCATTGACATCCAATAATTCACTACCGGTTGCTATCACACCGACACTTGGTTTTTTATTCACTTTTACTTGTGTATAACCGTAAGTCGCTAGAACAGCAATGGCACCCGAATTAATCATTTGTCCCTTTTGCAGTACAATATCCCCTATCTCTGTTTCCTCTCCCTTTAAAGAAACATTTTCATTTGGTTCAAATGGTTTTCTTAAAGTAAAACTCGTGCCATTTTCAACCGTTTGTTCTAACATAACGACTGCGTCTGCACCTTCTGGCATGGCCGCTCCTGTCATAATGCGAACCGCCTCGAAAGCGCCTACTGTTTTATCAGAAACAGATCCAGCACCTATATGATCAATCACATTAAAGCTTACACGCTGCGTGCCACTAGCGCCTATCGTATCTTTGCTACGAATAGCAAAACCATCGTATGGAGATTTATTAAACCGTGGAATTTCATATGTCGCAATGATGTCTTCAGCTAAAATATGATTTAGACTCTCATTTAACGGCACTTCTATTGGTTGTGTATAAATCGGTTGTTTGACTACACGTTCAATCGCTTCACTTACAGGAATTGGCGTTCTTTTTTCTACTGGCATTTTAAATCTACTCCTTACATAAATTAAATTCGTGATATACTAAGAATCGATTAGGAGGGATATTTTGTCTGAATTTACACATATCAATAGCCAAGGTAATGCTAAAATGGTCGATGTTTCAGAAAAGAACATCACTAAACGTACTGCAATCGCACACTCGAGTATCACAGTGAACTCAGAAATTTATAAGCAAATTATCGAGCATTCAAATCAAAAAGGTAATGTCTTAAATACTGCACAAATTGCGGGTATTATGGCCGCTAAAAATACTGCGGATATTATTCCCATGTGTCATCCCTTGCCACTAACTGGCATAGATGTAACATTTGATTGGCAAGAAAATGAACAATCATACACCCTCAATATACAAACGATTGTTTCCACAACAGGTAAAACTGGCGTTGAAATGGAAGCATTAACCGCAGCTACTGCCGTGGCGCTTACAGTATATGACATGACCAAAGCATTAGATAAAAGTATGGTCATTGGTGAAACATACCTGTTATCTAAATCAGGTGGGAAATCAGGAGATTATCAACGACAAGATCAATAAGCAACATACGTAATTGGACTATCAAAAATAAACTGAAACCATGACTATCATTAATTAAATAACAACTTTGTAAATTCAGCGCGAAGTGTCAAAATCCCATTATATAAATTGGAGTTTTTGCAACACTTGGCGCTTTGTTATTGTATTATTTCGTTATTTCGTTCACTAGGTGATTTAATTCTGGTTTTATCAACTTGTCCAACGCTAATTGAACAGCTCCTGTGGAACCAGGTATACTAAAAATCAACTTATCCCCAACCGTACCTGCAATCGCTCTTGATAAAAGTGCACGTGTGCCAACATCTTCTGTATAACTCAGATATCTGAACAATTCACCAAAACCCTCAATTTCTTTTGTAATCAATGCGGATACAGCCTCTATTGTAACGTCTCTCTGAGCAATCCCTGTGCCACCAGTTGTAATCACGACATCTATATCTTCTTTTAACCATTGCTTGAGTTGTTGTTGAATCAAGTCTTGTTCGTCTTTAACAATTCGATAATGCTCACTTGCAATTGTTACATTTAGATCAGAAAGTAGTGATTTAACTAATTGGCCACCTTTATCCGTCTCATAATCCCTAGTATCAGAAACAGTTAAAATAGCGCATTTAATGTTTTTATCTAATTGCACATGACTATGCATCATATTCACCTCATTTATCCAAATAATTGATTGATTAAATTAATTGCCTCTTGTGGTTGCTTCATACCATGTATCAGCATTCGCCCACCTTTAAAACTAACAATCCGATACCCTTTATATTGAAATTGTATGATATATGGATTACGTTTAAACGCAATATTATGTTGATTTAAAAATACACCGAGCATTTCCTGGGAAATATTAGGGTTTTCATATTGTACTGTATCTCTACCACACAAACTAACATATTGACGTTTTGTTTCATTTAAATATGGATAGGTTGGATGTTGACCACAAGTTGGACAATCCGTTCTATACACTTTACTAAATCCAAAACTAAAATGTGTGCCTTCCCATAAATCGCCATAAGTTAATTTGGTATCTATGGTACTTTCAGTTAATAGCTTTAATGCATCACGCATCTGTAAACTTGTTGTCATTGTTACAGCAGGCTGTATGACACCTACTGTATCACACGTCATATTGATCGTTGGCAGTTGTGGTACCATGCAATTAAAACATGGTGTTGTACCAGGTATAAATGCTGCTTCAATATAGGTACTTTGTACTACGCCACCATAAATCCAAGGTATCCCCTGTTGGAAAGCAAAATCATTAATGAGTTGTCGCGTTTCAAAATTATCTGTAGCGTCTAAAATTAAAGAAATGTTTGTACCATACGCTTCTAAAAATGGTCGATCAACATGTGCGATATGACTGTGTATCATGACATCACGACGAATTGCTAATAGCTTTGTTTCTGCAGCAATGACCTTAGGCAATGCAGCATCTGCGTCCGCTTCTGAAAATAGTGTCTGCCTTTGAAGATTACTATGTTCAATATAATCTCTATCTACAATCGTAAGTTCACCAATCCCGGACCGCACTAAACCCTCTGCAAGATGTGTACCTAATGCGCCCATACCAACAATAAGTACATGACTATGCTTAATTTTATCTTGTCCATCCGATCCAATATGTTTAAATAACACTTGTCTTGAATATCGATCCTGTGTCACACGAATAACCCTCTCTTTACATCATTATTTCCATTATAAATCTTGGTCTCCAATGTAACAACGATTAAAGATTAATATTATAATAAAGTAGTGTTTCCCCTTATTCATTTAACCTATATTCATCATTTTGATTCACTTATAATGATAAGCATTTCAAACATTCTGAAAATATCTTATTATACTAACTTCATGGTACAATGAATCAAATATTATTTTGAGGTGAATTCATGGCGCGATCAACAAACTTTGAGCAACTATTAGAAGAAGCGAAAGATATCGTAATAAACTCTATTGGTGAAACAATGGATCTTTACGGTGTCAATCGTAGTGTAGGTAACCTGTATGGCACAATGGTTTTCGAACAAAAAAGCATGACATTGGATGAAATGCGTTATGAGTTACAAATGAGTAAACCAAGTATGAGTGCCGGTGTTAAACGTCTACAAGAATTTGATGGTGTAAAACAACAATTTATTAGAGGAAGTAGAAAACAACATTTTACAGCAGAAAAAGATTTCTTTACCTTTTTCGGTAATTTTTTCTCACAAAAGTGGAATCGTGAAATCAAATTAAATTTAGAAGCAATTCAACGCGCAGAAAAGTTACTCTTCCCTATTATAAACGCTAAAGATGCAGAACCAGAATGGATTGAAGATGCCAATAAAATGTTAGAACAAATTGAACATTCTAAAGTCTATTACGCTTGGCTAGGTACACTTTCAGAAGCATTACATTCAGGAGAAATCTTTAATTATTTTCCAATTCCAAATCACACGAACCATTCATAAATCGGTTCAATAATACTACTAAAAAAGTACCCTTTTCCGTTTCACTGTGATGTGATGACGCTGAGGGTACTTTTTAATATTTGTATATTTACTAAACTGTAATTTGCAAACCATCATAAGCAATGGTTGCCGACAGTCCTTCATCTTTTAATTTCTGTTCTAATATTTCAATATGCGTTTCATTTAAACTTTCTGTAGCTTCTATGTGTGTAAAGTAAGTGTGTGTTGCATTGATTTCACGTGCGATCGCCGCACTTTCCTCAAAAGTCATTTCACCTAACGTTTCAAGCATACCGTTTTCGTGAATGCGTTCTTCTGTAACTGGATTAACTTCATTACTACCAAATGGTAAAATCGCGACATCAACATGCTTCAATTTTTCTATTGGATGATAACCTTTCATTTCATCTGGAATAATTAAAATCCGCATTGTGGGCGTCGTAATATAAAATCCAAATGCAATAGCTTCTTCTAGTTGAATCCATTCGATCGTAGTTTTACCTATTTTTATTTGACCATTATTGGGAATAATTTCTTTTTCAATCACACCTAACTCACATAAATAGTTCAAATGATCCCAATGTCCAAAATATTTTTTAAAATCATTTACATGTTGTTCTGTGAGTATGATTTTAGATTTTTTTGAATGTGGTACTTTATTTATAAAATCAAAATTCAAAGTTTCCCAGACTCTTATCCCCATCGTGTGATCTGGATGCCAATGCGAATATATGCCGTATTTTATATCATAAATTTGTGACCGACGTAGTTGATAGTATATATCTTCCGATGTATCAATTAGTAATTGGAGGTCATGTATATAAATAGCTGGTCCAGTTCTAAGTATCGCTTGTGAATGTTGTGAATGAGACTTATAAAGTGATGGGACACCACCTGCTGTTCCTAAAAATTCTATCTTCATATGTACACCCCTTTTAAATTAAACTTATCATCTTTCAATAATTAAAAAATACATTCTGCGTTAAACCTTAGTCCTATATTTTCAAAAAAACCTGCATCACTATTATCCAAGTCATACAGGTTTATAAATTACATAAATATATTTTTTAAGATGATTTTATTCAATGTTGATAATTTCATGTGCTAATGACGATGCTTCATAATTTGAATGTGTCACAAATATAATAGGAATTTGCCATTTTTCAAATATACGCCGAACGAGTTGAATACTCTCATTTTTAGTCGCATCGTCTAAACTTGAAAATGGTTCATCTAACAAAATGAGGTCTGGTTTTGTACTGAGTGTTCTAGCTAGCGCGACACGTTGTGCTTCTCCCCCGGATAAACGCATCGGATACTGCGTTCTAAGATAATCAATATTGAGCTGTTTCATCAATTTGTCGATATGGTCAGAAGGTTGAGCCATGAAAGTAATATTTTGATAGACATTCATATTGGGGAAAAGTTGGTAATCTTGGAAAAGATAGCCAATATTTCGCTGTTGAATTTTTACATCAATTGCATGTGCTGAATCTGAAATAATACGTTTATTTAGTTGTATAAACGCATTATCAGGTTGTCTTAACCCCGCGATCATATTCAATATTGTCGTCTTGCCGATACCGGATGGCCCTTTAATCGCATATATTTTTGGTTTATCATCCTTAATTTGTATGCTTAATGGCGTTTCTTTAAGCTGATGTTGTAGATGTATATGTAACAATTAATCTACCTCCCGATAACGATCTTTATTTAATAAATTAATTGTCCCTATAACAGTTATTGCAAATGCTACCAATACAATCACCCATAACCAAGCTTGATTTTCTTTACCTTGTTCAACTAAGAAATAAATCTCTAATGGTAATGTATTGGTCTTATTTGGAATATAACCAGCCACCATAAGTGTAGCACCAAATTCACCAATCGCTCGTGCAAAGCTCATCATGATACCAGATAATATGGCGCGCTTAGATAGCGGTAGGATTAATTTAAAAAATATTTTACTTTCACTCGCACCCATTGTTCTAGCCGTATTGAGCATCTTATGATCAATACTACGGAAACCTTGAACTGTATGTTGGTACATCAGCGGGAAACTGACGATTACAGAAGCAATAACGGCACCAGTCAATGTAAATACGACAGGTAAATGTAAAACATCAGTAAAGAATATACCGATATAACTCCTTGGTGAAAACACTATGAGTAAGATAAAGCCCATGACAGTCGGTGGTAATACAATGGGCAAGACGATAATACTTTCTAAGATTCTAGCAATGATACCATGGCGTCTATATAACCATTTTGAAATGAGTATGCCTATTAAAGTTACGATGATTGTACTGATAACGGCTACTTTAAGCGATATCCAAAATGGTGTAATATCTGGCATTGCTAAAACCTCCTATGCATTAAATTGATATTTTTTCAATATATCTTTGGCTTTATCTGTTTTTAAGAAATCTATCCATTCTTTTGCTAATTTTTTATCTGTTGTAGTAGCAGCTTTATAAGTAATTGGTTTTTTCAAATCAGCTGTATTAATTTCTTTAACCTTACTATTACCATTTTGCTGTGATTGATATAAATCTGTTTTATACACATAACCTAATTGTGCATTACCTTTTTCCACATAGTTTAATACTTGACGCACATCTTTTGCATAAACTAAATTAGGTTTCACTTTATCGTATAATTGATTGTCTTTTAAATATTGCTCAGCATATTTACCAGCTGGGACTGATTTTGCTTCACCAATGGCTAACTTATCATCTGCTTGGATATCAGAAACTGAATGATAGTTACTATCTTTTGCACCAATTAGTACTAATTGGTTTTTAGCATACTCATATGTATTCTGCGCTTTGTCTTTATCAACCAGTCCATCCACATCTTTCGTATTGGCAGACATAAATACATCTACTGGCGCACCTTTTTCAATTTGTTGTCTTAACGCGCCGGAGCCACCATAATTAAAGGTAACGTCTACATCTTTATGGTCTTCTTTAAAAGCTTTTTCTAAATCTTTTGTAACATCCGTAAGACTTGCTGCTGCAGAAACATGCAGCTCTTGTTTCGTTGAATCATCACTTTTCGTTTTACTGTTATCTTTGTTTTCTCCATTTGAACAACCTGCTAACACAAGACATAAAGCAATAAATGAAATTAGTAAATACTTCATTTTAATTTTCAAAATAATCACTCCTTTTTATTTTATTATATGCTTGTATACAAGAAAATAAAAGAGCGAGGTCAATCAATCCTTACGTACAAAGTGATTTATTAACCCCGCCTAACCTAAAAGTATTAGTAGTTTATTAACAAGTCTCGCAATATATCAAGTGTTTGATTAGATTGAACACATTCCGGTTTACTTTATGTTAATCATAACTGTTTGATAAACCGCTTAAACGCTTGGCGTCCACTATCTGTATTTTTAAAAACACCTGCATCTTCTAGCACACGTTTAAATTTATAGCCAACTTCTTTACCGACAATATCGTCAACATTTTGTTGATTAATATCATAAGTTTGCTTCATATGTTCAGCCCACTGTTGGTGAATACCTAAATCTAATGATTTATCTCCAAGAAGATACGTTTTTACTTGGCGAATTTCTTCTTTCAAACGTCCAGGTAAAATTGCCGTACCCATCACTTCAATTAAACCAATATTTTCTTTCTTTATATGTTGTACATCTGCATGGGGATGGAATATGCCATCAGGAAATGCTTCGGACGTTTGATTATCTCTTAAAACGATATCTAATTCATATTGTTTTTGTCTGTAACGTGCAATGGGCGTTATAGTGTGATGTCTTTCTCCATCATTACTGAATGCTCTGATGTCTATCGCTTCATCTGAGTATTGATTCCACGTATCCATGACATGTGTTGCTGCGTTTATTAAATCGACTCGATTTTCACTTTTTAATCGAATCACACTCATCGGCCAATGTAATGTACTAGCTGTTACTGTTGAAAAACCATCCATGTTGAAGCGTTCAATTTCTGCTGCATTATCCATAGGAAATGTATGCTTTCCAGCTTGATAATGATTATGAGATAAAATTGACCCCCCTACTAAAGGTATATCCGCATTGGAACCAATAAAGTAATGTGGAAATTGTTCAATAAAATCTAATAAATTGATAAACGTTTGTTTATTAATTGCCATAGGTACATGCTGCTCGGATAACACAATACTGTGTTCTGGAAAATATGCATATGGTGAATATTGGAATCCCCACATCTGTCCATCTAATTTCAAATGTATAATACGGTGATTGGTACGTGCTGCTTGTGTGACTGATCCTTCATACCCCTCATTTTCAACGCATAGTGCACATTTAGGATAGTGTTTAGCTGGCTCAGCTTTCGCTTTTGCAATTTGCTTCGCATCTTTTTCAGGTTTAGATAAATTGATGGTAATTTCAATGTCACCATACTCTGTTTCAACTTCGTAATTGATATTATGAGCAATCGCATCTTCTTTTACATAATGATTACGTTTAGCCATTTCATAAAAGTAATTGGTAGCTGCTTCTGGTGATTTTTTATAGGCTTCTGCAAAATGACGATTCATTACTGAAGGTCGTGGTGTTATTAAATCTAAGATTTGTGCTTCAACGTTTTCTTTTTTATATAATGCATCTTCTAGGCAATGTTCATCAACTGCTTGCTTTATCCAATACTGAGCAATCGTATTAGCAGTTGCATCTTCACTTAATTGGGCTTCACTATCAGTATCGATGCCTGATGCATTTAAAATACGTAGCAGTTGATTTTGAATATAAATACAGTCTTCTTGTTCATAATCACCAAACGTAATTGCATGCGTTACAAATTGTTGCACTAATTGTTGATTTAATAACATGCTTTATACCTCCGTATCTTCTTGATAACCGTTAGGATGTTGATTATGCCAACGCCAAGCTGAATCAATGATGTCATGAATACGATCATGCTTCGGTTTCCAACCAAGTATGGATTGTGCTTTATCACTAGATGCAACTAATTTACTAGGATCTCCTGCTCTTCTAGGCCCAACTTTCGCTTCAATTGGTTGATTTGTCACCTTTCGTGCCGCTTCTAATATCTCAAATACAGAATACCCTTGACTGCTTCCTAAATTAAATGCACCAGATTCTCCACCATTTTGTAAATGTTGGTAAGCTAAAATATGTGCATCTATCAAATCCACAACATGAAGGTAATCACGAATACACGAACCATCTTCTGTATCATAGTCATCACCAAATACCGTTAATACTTCTCTTTGACCCAATGCAACTTCCAATACTATGGGTATTAAATGTGTCTCTGGACGGTGATCTTCACCGATCGTACCATCTTCTTTTGCACCTGCGACATTAAAATAACGCAATGCTGCATAATTAACGCCATATGCCTTGTGACTCCAGTGCATCATTTTTTCCATCATTAATTTACTTTCACCATATGGACTCGTCGGTGTTTTAGAATCCATTTCAGTAATAGGCACTGTATCAGGTTCGCCATATACTGCTGCAGTTGAAGAAAAGATAATATGTTTTACTTGATGATCATACATCACTTCTAATAATACTTGTAAACCATTTACATTATTATTGAAATACGCTAAGGGTTTATCAACCGATTCCCCCACTAATGAATAAGCGCAGAAGTGGAATACACCTTCTATTGATTCTGTTGCAAAGACATTATCTAAAAATGACTTATCACGTATATCCCCTTCATAGAAGCGAGCATCTTTATTCACAGCAGCACGATGTCCTGTCCCTAAATTATCTACTACTACGACGTCGTAACCTCTACTTATTAATTGATCTACCGCGTGGCTGCCTATATAACCAGCACCACCTAATACTAATACAGACATATTCAACATCCTTTCACTTAATCATTTGGTCTTACTTACAAAGACTTAACGCCATCACTTATACCTACGTGATAAAACGAAGGGGCATATCCGATTTTTTCAATATAAGTTGTTGAAACTTCATCTTCTAACTTCTGTATACTATTTTTATTAACTAAAGCAATCGCGCATCCTGCAAAGCCTGCCCCTGTCATTCTTGCGCCTAATACGCCATCTACCTTTTGGGCCGTTTCTGCTAAAGTATCTAATTCAATCCCTGTCACTTCGTAATCTTCTTTTAATGATTTGTGTGATGCATTAAGTAATGCGCCAAATTGTTCGAAGTTATTTTCAGACAATGCTTGATGTGCAAGTTTCGTTCTCTCATTTTCTGAAATCGCATGTCTCGCACGTCTACTTACTACCTCATCCGTTATAAGTGATTGATACTTGTCAAATTCAGCTAAAGATAATTCACCTAAAGCTGTTATCTCTAATTGCTGTTGTAATTGTGATAGTGCAGCTTCACACTCAGCTCTTCGTTCATTATATTTACTTTCGGTAAGTGAACGTCTTTTGTTCGTATTCATAATTGAAATAACATAATCACCAAACTTAGTTGGTACATACGTGAAGTCAAGTGTGGCTGTATCTAGTAATATGGCATGTTCCGCTTTACCCATGCCGATAATAAATTGATCCATGATACCTGAATTAACACCCATAAATTTATTTTCAACGACTTGACCTAATTTTATTAATTGCAGTCGCTCTAAGTTTAAATTAAATAACTGTTTAATTAACCAACCCGTTAATAATTCAATAGAAGCTGATGATGATAAACTAGCACCATTTGGTATATTACCTTCAATTAAAATATTGAATCCACGATCCATTTCATTAAATTGTTCTTTTAAATATTTAACGACACCTTTTGGATAGTTTGCCCAATCATGTTGCGTGTTAAATTCGAGTTCATCTAATGAAAAAGACACCATACCTATATCTTCAAAATTATTAGAATATAACTGAATGATCCGATCTGTTCGTATAGACGCTAAACCATATGTCCCCAGTTCTATTGCAGCTGGAAATACATAACCACCATTATAATCGGTATGTTCACCAATTAAATTAATTCGACCCGGTGCAAACGCGCTCACATCTGCTTTCACATCAAATAATGCTTCAAACTTTTTGTGCATTCCCTTTAACATAAGTTTGCCACTCCTTTTATCTAGACATCTCACTACTATCATTTTGCTTAGTAAACACAAATAAAGTTTACTTTTTTACTAAATGTTTTGTCAATAAAGTTATTTATACTTTAAAAGTATTTCTCGATTTGAGCCGGGCTTCTACAACAACATGAATTGCGACTTGTCTTGTGTGATTGATACGCTCTTCTGCCATTCTTACAGCAGTTCTTCCAAATTCATCAACAGGAATATGTACGCTACTGATAGAAGGGACTGCATATTGAATCACTTCTAAATCATTAAAACTAATTAATTTCACTTCTTCGGGTATTGCTTTCTTATTTAATTGCAATTGTTGTAAAATACCGATTGCAATCATATCGTTACCTGCGATAAAAACTTCTGGAAACGTATGATCACTATCTAAATAAGCTTTCACTGCTTCCTCACCATGAGCTTTTTCCCATCCATTGAGTAACACGATTTCTTCCATGTCATGTTTTTCACACCATGATTGATATGCTTTGTATCTTACATCCGTAGCATTCGTGGTTGTTTCACCATTCAACTCTCGCATTTTATGATGACCACCAATATATGCAATCTTCGTTAATCCTTTATTTAAAATATGATTAAGTAGTTCTGTCATTGCGTCATTTAAATCAGAATATACAGCATCAATCGATTTAGGTGTATTGGGATTATTAATAACGACCATATTAGCGTTATGTGACTTCAATTTGTTTAATGCATCTACAGAAAAATTTCCTATGACTATAATGGCACCCGCTTGTTCAATTTTGTTTAAATCAATATGGTTATGTTTCCCGTCAATTCTAATGGTACGCTTAAGTGATAAATTCAATCTTTTAACTTCTGCCTCTATTGCTAAGCGTATTTCTCTATAATATGGATCTGACATTTCCTTCTCACGTGAAGCATATGTAATAATTTGAATTCGCTTATTTTTTCTAGTAACTTTTTCGTATTGCAGTGCTTTTGCAACTTGATGTATGCGTGTCCGCGTTTCTTCTGCAACAGATATGGTAGGATCATTGTTTAATACACGTGAAACTGTACCTGGACTCACTTCAGCTTGACGTGCAATATCCCTAATACTTGCCATTTATGGATCACCTCTTTTAGTATTGTTTACTTTAAGTTTACTTCTCACTACGTATTAAATCAATTTTGGTTAACCTTATCTTATGATTTGTTAAAATGAATTTACAAAAGAATAGATGAAATGATATGACTAAGAAAAACTGAATTATTTTGTTACAGTTAAAAATACGCTAAAATAGTAATTGAGTATGAAATGAGGTGCGTCTATGCATGAAGATGTTTTAACAAATCAAACAATTGTGCGCTTTGAAAATGGTGAACTGATAGAAAAAAAAGATCATTATGTAACAGAATTTCCATTAACGATTATGGTGAATGGTGAAGAATTTGCTACAGTCATATGTAGTCCGAATCATATGGAAGAACTTACATTAGGATTTTTAGCTTCAGAAGGCGCTATATTAAGAAGCGATGATTTAAAGTCTATTCAAATAGATGATAGTAAGGGATTTGCACACGTAGAGTTAACAAAATCCTTAGGAGAACGTTTCGAATATTCCACTAAACGCATGATCGCATCTTGTTGTGGCAAGAGTAGAGAGTTTTATTTTCAAAACGATGCAGCTGTAGCAAAAACTTCAATGTCAAAAATTGAATTAAATCCTCAACAAGTACTGAATATGATGACTCGTTTACAAAGTGCCAGTGAAGTGTTCAAACAAACAGGCGGTTTACACAATGCAGCCATTAGTGATGGGGATGCTTTTTTTGAACATCGACAAGATATCGGACGCCATAATGCACTGGATAAATTGTATGGTTACTGCATTGAAAGACATATACCAGTACGTAATAAAGTGCTTATATTCAGTGGTAGAATCTCTTCAGAAATATTAATTAAAGCTGCTAAAATCGGTGTAGGTGTTATCCTCTCTAAATCCGCACCAACCACACTAGCCATCACACTTGCACAAGATTTAAATATTACAGCCATTGGTTTTATTAGAGACGGTAACTTTAACATCTACAGTCACCCTGAACGCATAAAAATAGCGGAGACATAGTTAATTGATTAACAAACTATGTCTCCGCATTACTATTTACTAATGTCATTTATTATTCTAGATATCTTCTTTTAGAATTTGATAACAGTAGCTAATAAATATATAACCCTGCTTGATATACATATCCTTCGCACTATCCTCACCATCAGCGATCAAGATAATCGTTTTATCTTTTGCAATCTGTGCAACAAATGATTGCATCACACTACCAATACCCTGCCTTTGATATTCATCCAAAACACCAAAGCCATCTATTTCAATTGTTGAGATTCCAATAATCAAGTCTAATATACCAACTGGCACGCCAGCTTGATATGCTAAGATTCTCATTTTATTTTCTTGTGGAAATTGACTACGAATCATCTCTATACTTTCATTAGCATAGGCTATCCCATAAGGCTCTGCAAATTTGCGATAAATCGCTATGTAATCTTCAAGGGTATCATCATTTACGATTGTAACATCTATTTCATTCTTTATAGATAGCTTGATATGCTGAGGTTCAATCGCGTAAAGTTCCATAATACCAAGATCAAATTCCAATGCCTTTATTTCATCCAACCATTGCTGATTTAGGCTTTCATTTTCCGGAAAAGTAAATGCGAGATGGGAAGAACCTTGCTGCTTATGCATGACTTGTTGATAGGCCATATCTAATTTCCAAGAATCAATCGTAGGCATTCGCTTATAGTTCCATTTGTTTGTATCATATACTAAAGGTTCTTCAGGCGTTAAATAAATCGTTTTGCTTTTATCATCTTGATAAACTGTGCCTTGTTGAAAAATATCATTCATGGAAATGACCAATTCATACACCCTCTCCTATATCTTCACTTCATTAACTGTTTAAATTGACTATGGTTTAACATTGTGTTGCCTATTAAACTCGCAATGATTGCTTTTAATAAATCTCCAGGCATAAAGACAAATGATAACATGACTGACTTAGAAATTGGTAAATTTGTAATCCATCCCATAATAATCGTTCCTACAATATCTAAAAGTAATACACCGAACACAATTGTTGTACCTAATAATACAATAAAATTCATTTTATTAAAATATAAATCTCTCACTAAACCAATCAAATAAGTAATCACTGGATACATAAATAAAAAACCTGCTGAAGGTCCGACAAATACGCCAATACCACCGCGACCACCAGATAATAGCGGCAGTCCTGTTGCTACTAGTAATAGTAAAACAATGACACTTAAAGTCCCATATTTACGTCCAAGCAGTATAGCTGCTAAAAATATACCTATATTTTGTAAAACAATAGGTACAGGCATCACTGGTAAGGGTATGGCTGGTACAAATCCTAGTACCGCAATCATCGCTGTCATCAATGCTGTGTAGACTAATCTTTTTGTTGTCATAGTTATTCCTCCTTGATGAAAAAATTATATCACGAATGTAAACTTTTAAAAATAAAAAGTTTACATTGTTAACTATAATGAATCACTGTCCTATAACTTTAATCCCCTAAAACTATAAAAATAGCTATGAAGCAATCTATTATCATAGATTGCTTCATAGCTAGCGTTTGCAAGTCATGAGCGTGAGCATTGCTTCCATAAACTTGTTATTTACTTAACACACTTTAATTTATTTAATGTCATGATGTGTTAGTTTAATTTTTTAAAAACTTTTCTTTTAAATCTTTTCTCATAAATTCTAATGTGTATGGATCATTGTACCAATATGTCTCAGCTTGTACTTTAATTACATTACCTTGTTGTACCGCTGGAATATTATTCCATAAGTCTGTTTTTTCATAAGCAGGTGTTGATTTACCTTCACTTGTTGAAACAATGTAATCGCCAGCATAATCTGCAATTTTTTCTTGTTTAACTTCTGCCCAGCCTTCTTTTTTAACTAAGTCATTAAGTTTATCAGGTATTTTCAGACCAAATGCTTGATACAATACTTCACCGCCACGACCCCAGTTAGGACCATAACTATATAATTTTTTATCAAATTCATCAAAGATTGAAACCGTAGCATCTTCACCTATTTTATCTTTTATCTCTTGACCATCTTTTTTAGTTTGAGACTTCCAGTCATCTTCCCAAGATTTTACTTCATCTTCTTTACCTAACAATTTCCCTAATTCTCTTTGTTGATCTAAATACTTATGTTTACCATAGTCATAAACCACTGTAGGTGCAATTTTTTGATATTTTTTGATATTTTTATCTGTTGAATAAACGACGATTAAGTCAGGCTTCGTTTTTGCAACTTTTTCTACATCGTTTTCTCCAATTTTTTCAACACCCTTAAATTTATCTTTAAGCAATTTACTACTGTCAACTTGTTCATTTACAGCAACAATCTTACCACCGAGATATTTAATACCGCCCGCATATGTAGGTGCCACAACAGCAATACGTTTTGGATCTTTAGGAATATCGATTTTTTTCCCACTATCTAATTTATATGATTTTGTTTCTTCCTTTTTATCGCTATTTGAGTCACTATCTGATTTATTACCACACGCGGCTAAAATAAGCATTAAAGCAAGTAACGGAAACAATAATTTTTTCATAATTCTCCTCCATTGAAAATGATTATCAGTACCAATTGATTATATAACGACTCTAGTAATTTTACAATACTAAAAAGTCAATTTTTTTGCTTTTTTATTAATTAAAAAAATACATTTAGACTTATTGTCTAAATGTATTTAAATTGCAGTTATTAATTGAATCATTTTCAAGTCTTTATACTTTTTAAAATCTATCTAAAACACTTTTAGCAATATTAGTATACGCCATGTCTTCCATTGGTGGATTGTGTAGACCTGCTCTCATATCACGATAATATCGTTGTAATGGACGTTCCATTTCAAGACTCTTAGCACCCACAATACGCATCGCAATATCGATCACTTCAAGACCTTGGTTCATCACCAATACCTTGCTAGCAGATGTTTCGTTCCATATAGCTTTATCAGAATGGTTACTTGAATACAATGATGCTGTACTCCATAAAAAGTGACGTGCAGATAATAGCAATGATTCCATTTTACCAATATTTTGCTGTACCGTTGTTATATCTCCTATAGTACCTTCTATGCTATTAGGGCTATAACTTTTTGCAAAGTCTATAGCATAATCTCTTGCTGCTTGTGCAATACCTAAATAAGTACTTGGGATATGCAGAATCCAACCATTTGGCTTTTTACCACCAGCGCCTCTAATTTCCACAAAATTTTGTTCTAGTATTCGAACATCATTTAATATTAAATCATGGCTTTCTGTAGCTCTCATTCCGACCATATTCCAATTATCTGCAATTTCTACACCTGGTGTATCCTTTTCTATAAGGTAGAATCCTACTTGCTCTATCGTTTCATCATATGCACTCACAATAAAATGTGTGAGCCCCTTACTCATAGAAGTGAATGTTTTAACCCCGTTGATGACATAGCCTTTTGCGTCTTTAACTGCATGAGTAGCTGGTCTACCACCTCGTGTAGGACTGCCTGTTTCCGCTTCACTTACAGCTCTATTTACAAGCGCCCCATTTCTAATAGCTTCAGCAAATTGATCCATCATTGCTTCATCCCACATCTTTTGTTCATAAATTTGACCCACTACACTTAGATGCCAGCCTATTGAAAGTGCCGTTGCACCATCAATTGAACCCAAATGTGTTTGAAGTACTACCATATCTTCTACTGAAGCACCTTCCCCACCATAGGCTTTAGGTAAGGTTAGTAATGTATAACCTTCATTGACTAACCATTCAATATTTTCATATGGAAATCTAGAATATTGATCATTATATACTGCATGTGATCTAAATTTATCTTTCACTGTATTCAATTTTGCTATCCATTTTTCTTGAATATCTGTATGTATTAATGCAGAATCCTCCATTTTTTCCACCTCGTCCATTAAATTTCTTTCTATTAAATATAAGTTTAACACTCGAAATAGCTTAAATAAAGGTTTCTACCTTAAATCCTTACTTTACCGATAAGATTTAATGTGATAGTTTATAATTATTGCTATATGGGGGGATATATATGATTAACATTGATCATCTTACACATAATTACAATGAACATATGATATTAAATGACGTTAGTTTCTCACAAGATAAAGGAACGGTCACAGCCATTATCGGGCCAAGTGGTTCTGGTAAAACAACACTTTTACGTACGTTAAATGCGCTTGCGTTACCAAAGTCAGGAACGATTACAATCGGAAACACAAGCTTTGATGCTTCTAAATACAATAAAAAAGATATATTCAAATTACGCCAAAAATCCGCCATGGTTTTTCAAAATTATAATCTTTTTAAAAACAAAACAATACTAGAAAATATTACAGTCGGTTTAAAATATGGTAAACATTATAGCCATACTGAAGCTAATGATATTGCACTGAGTTACTTAGAACGAATTGACTTATTGAAACAAAAAGATAAATACCCTATTCAACTATCTGGTGGGCAGAGTCAACGTATCGGAATCATTCGCGCACTTGCATTAAATCCTGATGTACTCTTACTTGACGAACCAACCTCAGCATTAGATCCAGAATCCATACAAAGTGTGCTCTCACTAATCAAATCTATTGCCCAAGAAGGTATGACCATGGTCTTAGTGACACATGAAATTCAATTTGCAAAAGCGATCGCTGATCAAGTGTTATTCATTGATAATGGACGCATTGTTCATCGTGGGACACCAGAGGAAGTATTAGAAAACACTGAGTCAAAAAGAATACAACGTTTCTTAAATCATGTCGACACGGAGCGTGATACTTAATGTTACGACACAAAAAATATTTGTTTATGATGCTATGCGCATTATGTTTCTTTTTATCTGCTTGTAATACTTCAAACAGTGGTGATACTTCATCACACAAAAAAGAAATTAAAGTCGCATTATCAGCAGAAGTTAATCCACCCTATTTGTATACTACGAAAGACAACGAATTTGTAGGTCTGGATATGGACTATATGAAATTACTTGAAGAAAAATTACCACAATATCATTTCAAGTATGAAGTAGGTGAAGAAGAATCAAATTTAGTAGGCATTGGTGCTGGAAAGTTTGATATGGGCATTAACTGGTTTTTCAAAACATCTGAACGTGAAAAACAATTTCTATATCAAGATGAACCCTATAGCTATGCTTTACCGATGCTTGTTGTTAATCGCAATAACAATGACATACATCACTTAGATGATTTACCAGGAAAACATATAACGCCTATGGCACCTAGTGGCGGTCTTTATTCCATCTTGTCTGAGTATAATAAAAAGCACACAGACAAAATTGAAATCGATACAATACAAGAACCTTCGAATGGCGATAATTTAAAAATGGTTAGCCAGCAACGTCGAGATGCCATGCTTTTAAATTGGAACACTTATAAGGCGATACAATCTCAAGTCAAAGAAGATGTTAAAATCGGTGGTATCGTTAAAAAGGAACCATTACATATTGTTTATAATCAAAAACACCAACAATTACATGATGATATTGACCAAGCTACAGTTGAATTGAAAAAAGAAGGAAAACTGCAGGCACTCTCAGAAAAATATTTTGATATTAATGTCTTTGAAGACTTGGATGATATTAATAATAAAAAATCACAATTGGAGGTGCGTCACTAATGCAATCAGTAAATTGGTTGGATTTATTGTATCAAGTCGTGCAACAATTGCCATTGACTTTATTAATGATTATTTTGTCACTCATTTTTGCACTCATACTGGGTTTTATTTTAGCTACGATTCGTATACAACAAATTAAATTATTGTCACCCATCGTGAAAATCTATATATCTTTTATTCGTAGCACGCCCTTACTATTACAACTCTTCTTAGTTTATTTCGCTTTACCTCAACTATTGTTATTTGTACATATTGATATCAATCATTTCAGTAGATTATTTTTCGTGATTTTAGCTTTCACGTTACACACCGGGGCTTATTTATCTGAAATTATTCGTGCAGGTTATCAATCTGTAGACTATCGACAAATAGAAGCAGGTCTATCCATAGGCTTAACATATCCTAGAATATTAAAAGAAATTATTTTACCACAAGCACTGCGCAATAGTATTCCAAATTTAACCACACAAATCATTGAACTTGTAAAAGATACGTCTTTGGCATTTACTATAGGAATCATCGATATGATGGGACAAGTCAAATTAATTATTGGAAACAATTATGGTCTAGGTATGTTAGAAGTATATATTGTCATATCGATTGTTTATTGGATCATCGCCTTAATCATTCAAGGCATATTTACTATGATTGATAAACGTGCTCAAAAACCATATCACATTTAAGGAGGACAGACCCATGTCTTTTATTTTATATACCATATTTGAAGTACTTAAAGGTGTGCCTAATACTATCGTCATTTCTCTGGTTGCTATTATCATTGGTCTAGTCATTGGATTAATCTTCGCAATGATTCGCTTGAAACGTATACCTGTTTTATCCCAGTTCATTGTAGTATACAATTCATTTTTTAGAAGTACACCACTTATTGTTCAATTATTTATCGTCTATTATGGTTTACCTACCTTTATTTTATTTATAAATGAACATTTACACTGGCATATAAATCCAGATATGTTTTCTCCATTAGTCATCGCCTTTATTGTATTTTCATTACATGCGATTGCGTATCTTTCAGAATCTATTAAAAGCGGATTACAATCTGTCGACTACGCTCAAATAGAAGCTGCACAATCTGTAGGACTTACGAGATATCACATTTATAAAGAAATCGTATTACCGCAAGCATTTGCTTACGCCTTACCTAATATCGAAAATCAATTCATCATGCTCATCAAAGGAACTTCATTAGCATTTGCAGTTCAAGTCACTGAAATAATGGCAGTTAGTCACGTTATTGCCAATGAAGGATATCGCTTTATAACAGTTTACTCCGTTGCTGCAATGTTTTATTGGTTATTAGCAATGATTTTAGAAGTTATATTTAATAAAATGGAACGAAATAGCTTCCGTTATATGCAAACGATTGCGTCATAATATTTTTTAGCTTTATATAAAAACGCGCCAGTTGAATGTCCCAATTTCAACTGGCGCGTTTTTTATTTTATAAGTATACGTAGTATAAGCTAGGTTTTCATCAATATTTAATGAACACTCTATAATACATAGATTCTCAGTATTACAATAGGAAGAAACTAGATTTTATATCAAACAATTTAAAAGATAGCCTTCACTATTTTATCCATCATGAGCAACCCATACAGTGTCGTATCACTTCTATATAATATGTTCATTGATGTAATTGATTTTTATTATGCTAAGCTTTCAGCATACTGTTTTTTCAATTTATAATATTGTTTAACTTTTTTCGGTATTGTTCCATTTTGTAATTCATTCTTTGTAATAATTGGATAATTTTTAAATACTAATGATCCTAGGTAACCACAAAGTGCACTACTTGCCGCACACATTAATGCCACGGTAATGACAGTCAATGCATTGTTAAATCCAAACATTACCATCAGTCCTGCAATTGGCGTAGCTGTACCAGTTGCTTCATTCACTAAGCCAAACGAAGCAATGATGATTCCTGAAATGGCACCGCCTACAAAATTCGTAATATAAACAGGGACTGGATTGGCAGTTACAATATCCGCTTGAGATAAAGGTTCAATGGCAACTGAAATGGTTGTTTTGCGATCACCAAACTTCATGCGTTTGAACAATACAAAGTTCATAAATGAAGAACCAAACACTGCGAGTGCTCCGATTGCCATAGGTGTACCCGTTAATCCAAGTAAAGCAGTTAACGCCATTGAACTTAAAGGTGCAGTAGCAACAACAGTGATAATACCACCTAATACAATACCCATTAGAATAGGACTCGTCGTTGTAGACTCTTTAATGATATTACCAATTTGTAATAAAGACGCATCTACAACTGGCGTCATACCAGTTGCAATCAATCTTGTAATAGGTGCAATGATAATGATTGCCGCTATTAAATCTAGACCATCAGGTAATTTTTCTTCCATCCATTTCATACCAAAGCTTGCAATATAAGCAGCGACAAATCCTGGTAATAAGTCCATATTGCCACATGCAACTGCAATAACAAACGCATAAACAGGAGATACACCCATAGCGAGTGCCACTAAGCCTGCTGCAGCCACACCGCCTAGTCCTCCTGCCGCTTCACCAAGTTGCCCTAAAAAAGGCAAACCAATTAAATCACCGCCGACATACTTATGAAATGCTTCAACTAAAAATGATGCAATGGCAGCATTTGCAAGTGCCCCCATCGCTTTACTACCATTCGGTGCTTTACTTGTAAATAATGTAAATAAACATAACACGATACCTAAAAATATAATCCCTATAAGTAAATTCATAATAACACCTTTCCCGCTTTTATGTATGCGCTTTCATTAGACAAATATAAGTATAACACAGTTAATTCGTTTTCAAAAACATATAATAGTACAATATATAACTAATATTATAAATTTACATTTTTCAGAATATTCACTTTGTAAATACTTATGCGCAATTTTTCATTTAATAGGGATTTTAATGTGATTAAAATGATTGTTGCAATGTTTCAATCATTTCATTTATTTTAGTACGCTGTTGTTCATTCACATAAACGACAACGGTTCTTTCGTCTATTTCACTTCTTTTTTTACTTAAGAAATTCATTTTTATTAATTTTTGCAATGCTTTTGTTAAATAATATGGTTGTAGTTCTGAGTGTTTGGCAATGTCTTTAGCAGTAATTTCATTATCATTACAATTATAAATATAATTTAAGATAAATATTTCTTCGTAATTTAATTTATGCGTTCTTTTACTTAACTTAAAAAATTTCTTCCCTTGTTGATATGTTGCTATAAGTTCATTTAATGATTTAAATCTTTGTGAATTCATAAAATCACTCCTTATGTTTTTTCATGTTGTTAATATTTGTCTTAGTGATTCATAACAATATTAATACATTAATTTTAGCTCATTGTCTAAAGTGAATTCAATATGACCAACTATGCGAAATATTAAAATTTCATACTATTTTTTTAATGTTTACTTTTCATTTTCAAATTTTATTAAGCTATTCATTCTTTTATTTACTAAAAAAAGAATGTGTTATCCATTGTAATAATCAAACCTTCTAACTTACAAAATACATAGTGTTTTTGTACGAAAAATTTCCAACAAAAAAAGGCTATTTACTTTTCGTTAAAAAAGCAAATAACCTCTATTATCTATTGATCAGCACATGACAATCATATGCACTCAATCATTCAAATTAATGCGTCTTATTTTTTCTTACAATCAAATGTATCTAAGAAGCTTAATGCTGCTAAACCACTTAAATCTAATGCATGTTTAGCGCCCGCTTTACCATGACCAGCTTCGAAGTGTTTATATGCTGCCACACCTAATACTGCGATTGTAAGCAATGAACCAAGGCGTGATAATTTTTTACTTGCAAAGCTTAATACGAAAAATACTGCGCTTAACGCTTCAACAGCACCTGCTAAAGGTACTGCATTTGCTGGTAAGTTGAATACTTCAACAAATGTATCTTTCATGGATTGGTCACCTTTTATTTTCGGTTTTGCCGCACCATATAATTCTTTAGCTAATTTTAAATTTGTTAAATAACGTAATATCATTACAAAATCTCCTTTTATTTGTTTTCAAAATATTTATCTACAATAGGTTTTACACGTTCAGCCAATAGTTTAATCGTATTGATTGTTCTTTCATGAGGCATAGATCCCACTGGGGTATGCAACATAAAACGTGTAATGCCTAATGTTTCAATCGTTTCAATGATTTTATTTGCTACAGTTTCTGGACTACCTACATATAAGGCACCTTGTGGCCCAGCCTCACGTTCAAAACTATTTTCATCATACATTGACCAACCGCGTTCTTTTGCCAATATATCATGACTTGCCTTGACCGAGGGGAAGAACTCACGTTTAGCTTGTTCATCTGTTTCAGCAATATAACCCCATGAGTGTGTTGCAATAGGTAAAGCTTTAATATCATGTCCATAAGATTCTGCTATAGAACGGTACATATCTATATTTCTTTTGAATCTTTTTGGATTACCACCAATTATAGCATAAGTTATGGGTAAACCTAATGCGCCTGCTTTTAATGAAGATTCTGGTGTACCACCTGTTGCGATTGTAATTGGTAAAGGGCGATGTTCTGTCCTTGGATAAACACCTAAATTTTCTATTGAAGGTCTAAGCTGTCCTTCCCAATTAACGATTTCATTACGGTTTATATGCATTAATAAATCTATCTTTTCATTAAAAAGTTGTTCATAGTCCTTCAAATTGTAACCAAATAATGGGAAAGATTCTATAAATGATCCTCTACCAACCATAATTTCAGCACGTCCATTTGAAACTGCATCTAATGTAGAAAAGCGTTCATAAATACGAACTGGATCATCCGAAGACAATACGGTTACTGCACTACTTAATTTAATACGCTTTGTTTTTGTTGCGGCAGCAGCTAATACTGTAACTGGGTCCGATACAGCGTAATCTGGTCTATGATGTTCTCCCAAACCATAAACATCTAACCCATATTGATCAGCGATTTCGATTTCTTCTATAATATTACGAATTCTTTGTGCATTGGATATACCAGGTTGAGTACCTGATTCTGTATGCAAATCCATATTATCTGCAAAGGAAGTTAAACCTAATTCTATTTTCATTTATTCACCTCTCAAACTAGTATATTTTTTATACTACATATCATAATCCCTTCGCCAATGCGTGTCAATGCCATTGCTCAAACAAAATCAAAACATTTACTAAGATAGTTACAAATTACATCAAACTAAATATATTAGTTAAATCATAAAATTGCCAAAAAGTAATTTTATGCAGTTTTAAATATATAAATACTCTCATATTTTTCAATTTGTAATTTTCTGTTATTTTACAGCTTTGTAATATAATAAAGTGCTATTTTACACTTCTTTATACTAAAACATGATATCATCGGGCTTTAGTCCTATGTTATACATCACATCATTTGTTACATAATCACCATAATTATTAGAACTAAATTACAAAATGATAACAACGCACACAAAGCACTTATTTTTTGATAAAGTAATTCTTGTCGTTGAAACAGCGAATAAAAATTATAAAAAATTGTCGTTTAGAGACTGGGATAACATTAAAACTAAATTTTAAATTATTTACTATTCTTAGGAGGATATTTAACAATGAAAAAAATCGCTACAGCTTCTATCGCTACTGCAGGAATCGCTACTTTTGCTTTTGCACAACATGATGCAGACGCAGCAGAAAACAACAATGGTGGATACAACCCAAATGACCCAAGTTCATATAGCTATTCATATACTATAGATCAACAAGGTCAATACCACTACACTTGGCAAGGTAACTGGAATCCAAGTAACAGTGATCAAGGTCACACTAGCAATGGATACAGCAACACTAACTCAAGCAATACTAACTCAACTAATAATAATGCAACTCAATCATATACAACTAACAACCAAGGTACTGGTGGTAAAGGTGCAGTTTCTCACTCTACTTCAAGCAGCAACATTAAAGTAAGTACAACTAGCGCGCCATCAAATTCAAATGGTTCAAACTCAATTTCTAATACTTCAGGTTCTTCAAACAACCTATACACAGCTGGACAATGTACATATTATGTATATGATAAAGTTGGCGGTAAAATCGGTTCTACTTGGGGTAACGCTAACAACTGGGCAAGCGCAGCAGCTGCTTCAGGTTACACAGTAAACAACTCACCTGCTTCAGGTTCAATCTTACAATCAACTGCTGGTGGTTATGGTCACGTAGCATACGTTGAAAATGTAAACAGCGACGGTTCAATCAATGTTTCTGAAATGAACTACGGTCAAGGTGCTGGTGTTGTTACTTCACGTACAATCTCTGCAAGCGAAGCTGCAGGTTACAATTACATTCACTAATTTTTAGTGATTTAAAAAAGACAATCCTTCTGGGTTGTCTTTTTTGTTATCCATTAAATTTTAATTCTATCTTCTGTTCTATTACATTCAAAAGCGTGTAGCTTTGCCAATAGCAACATAAATAGCCGAAAACATAGTTTCATGTCTCCGGCTAGTATGAGTTTGTATTTCAAATCTTTTTATTTTTAATACCATACTGACATTTACAAATACCAGCGTATTTTAAATAAGTAGTCGTTAAGATGACCATATTCATATAACTACTATGAAACAAATTTACTTTTATGATGTCTGATTTCTTTTTTTAAAAGGTTTTTAAATATATTGTCGCGTTAATAAATCGGTTCTATCATGTAATATCGCTACAATATACAGAACAAAACCGATTTTAAAATAGATAATAGAAGGATATTTAAAATCTTTATCTACATAAGTAGGAATAATGATGACCCTTGTATATGAGTAATATCGCTACAATGATTACTATGTACAATTCGGATTCATCTCATCCTTGCTTATGTTTATCCTATTTATATCTTTTTAAACCCCTCATTTAAAATTCGTATAAATAATCTTTAGAGTCTGGGACAAAAGTAGATGTCTCAGATGCTTTATCATTTTGGCAGTAGATGACTGAATTGAAAATACAAAGTCTCACTGATTAATTCATTAGTTAGTGAGACTTATGCATGAGCTTCAGCTCAGGTAAACATTTCAAACCTAGTCATCCTTGCCTTGATTGCATAGGTGGGACTACAAAATCTCTATTAGAAAAATTGATTTCTGTCCCACTCCCGTTTTATGTCATTCAATTCTTCATTTGCACGATACAACTTTAACTCGGTATGACTTCTGTGTTTTGCAATAGTATTTACTTTAGTGTAACAATACATATAGATTAAAAAAAGCATCTCAGAGGCTCACAATGCGCCTTTGAGATGCTTTTTATGATTGTGTTTTGCTTGTCACTCGCGTATTACATTAATCATTGGGCTGTGCTTTTTTAATGCCTATACCACTAAATCCGTAAAATATAGCAAATATTACACAGAGGTAACATGGTACTGTCCAAATAAAGAATTGATCGACCGTCACACCTAATTGTTGAGTGTAGTATATACCTGATGTTCCCCAAGGAATTAAAGGTATAATCATTGTACCTGAATCCTCTAAGGTTCTAGATAAATTAGACCTATCCAGTCCCATCTTGTTATACATTTCCATCATTAGTACGCCTACCATAATAATGACAACAGATGCTACCCCCGCAGCAAGTACCATCATCAGTCCACCTAATACAGTTGCTAGTACTAATTGACCAACGGTGTGAATGTTTTTCGATATCTTTTGCAGAATAACATCTAAACAACCTGCCCTTTCAACGATACCAGCAAATGCATAACCGCAAAATATGGTAACTATAATTTCGGTCATACTCATAATACCGCCTTGCTCGATTAAACTCACTGCTCTATTCGTTAAGTTACCACTATGCGTTGATATCATCTCTTTATTAAAACCATCAAACGTTGCTTTAAAACCATCGACAATGTTAAATCCATTGTTTAAAGCGCCCACAATAATGGCACTTAATGCTGAAATTAACATCGCTGGTACAGTCGACATTTTCATTAATAAACAAATAATGATTACAATTAAAGGAATCCATACAAAAAAATTAATATTGTATATTTGTGCTAACTCTTTTAATAATGCATTAACTTGAGCTGTATTCGTATTACCACCAAACTGCCTTCCAGCAAAGAACCATACGACAAGACCTATAATAGAAGCAGGCACAGTTGTCCAAATCATCGCTCTAATATGTGAAAAAATATTCACTTTTGTAACTAAAGCTGCTAGATTAGTTGTATCAGATAAAGGCGACATTTTATCTCCAAAAACTGCGCCAGCAATGATTGCGCCCGCTGCCATACCAGATGTGATATGTAATTGTGTTGCGATGGCCATCAATGCAATTCCAGCAGTAGAGGCAGATCCCCATGCTGTCCCAGTCGCAACAGAGGTAACAGCACAAATGACAAATGCTGACACTAAAAAGTAGTTAGGATTTAAAAACTCCAAACCATAATATATTAATGCAGGTACTGTACCAGAATACATCCATGTACCTACAATGATCCCAACAGCTAAGATAATGAATAGTGCTGGCATTGCAGTAGATAAACGTTTCGTGATGCCTTCTTCTAAATCCTGCCATTTTAATCCTACTCTTCTTGCTATCAATGCAGCATAAGCAGAGGATAGTATTAATAATGCTTGTATTGGTATATCAAATACTACAAATCCTGTAATAACGATAATAATCATTACTAATATTGTTGAAATTGATTCTAAAAATGTTGGTTGTCTTTTCATACGCAAGTCCCCTTTGTCATATGATACTTTATTCAAACCCCAATTTATCTTTACCTAATTCATCAATTGTAAGACCTTCTTCAAAGAAGTCGCGTTCTAAAATAGTTGAAGCAAGCACAATAATAGCATCAATATTTGGCGTTGCTACATCTATTTCACGTCCTAAACTAGACCATAATACTAATCCAAAAGCGATATCTTCTGTTAAATAACGGTTCTTCACTTGATTTGGCCCTTTAATCTGTGAGAATACAGGACTCGTATTAAATAGGCGATTCAATGGTTCATCTTCATCTTGTCTTTCTAGATAACCTCTTTCAATACGCGCTTCTTTTGCAGAAGATAATTCAAAACCAAGCTTACGCCCTAAAGTAAGTCTTTCTAACTCTACAGCATGCAGTAATCTAACCGTATGTTTCGTAATGCCTTCTTCATATAAAGCAAAGTTATCTGCATAATCGATTCGACCAACATTTAATAACGTAGGTCCGGGATGTACCTCTGGGTTACCATTTTCTAAATTGGTTTTCCATAAACTTTCTTCTTTAACAATATATGGATATAATTTTTCAATTTTATCGAAGCACTCACTCAAATACTCTTTATCATAAGTTGAAAAATGTACTTTCCTAACATTTAACGATAAATCTACACGAGCTTCTTCAAAATTAACTCGCGTACCATAAGTTAATGTATTTACCTCTGCAAAATGAGGGAGCACATCTATATGCATATCTTCAAGTACATTCATAAATCGAATAGAACCCATAGAAGCCGCTATATTAAAGAAAATAAGTTGATCTTTTTTGACAAAAGGTGCCATTGTGTGTGCATAGTGTTCAATAAATGAAGATGGTATGACAATTTGAATCACTTCAGCATCCTGAAGCACATACTCCATATCATCACTAATATTTGTAAATTCAACAAAACTTTCTTCACCTTCATTATTAAAAGTGAAGCCACCTTGTTCAAATGCTTTATCAAATTTATTGATGGATTGGTTTCTACAATATAGTCTCACTTCATGTCCCTTACTAATCATATCTAATGCTGCAGTCACAGCACCATTACCAGAACCCACGATAGCTATTTTCATAATTACCCTTCTTTCTTTTTATTTTTTATTTGTAAGCAATTTTAACCGTTACTAACAACTATAGCCTATAAGGAAATTTAATAAACACTGGTTTACAACTTAAATTTCCGGTTATAAATAACTAAGGATGTGATCAATCACATTATCATATTTTAACAAGTATACGCACTGCATTACAGTCATTTTTAAAGTTAAATCAAATTACTTAAGCGATATACTATTATTTTTAAAAATTTGATATAGTAAGTCTATCCATAGTTTTAAGATATAGGAGGATTATCGAATATGTCAGAAACAGATTATAATCAACAAACGTATACCAATGTAAATCAAGAGCCAAATTCAGATGCAAGATTAATGGCTACATTAATCTACGTATTAAGTTTTTTTACTTCCTTAATCGCACCTTTAATTATTTGGTTAATTAAACGTGAAGAGTCTCCATTTGTCGACAGAGCGGGGAAAAATTATTTTAACTTCTTACTTTCTTATGTCATTTGGTCAATTATTGGTACGATAACAATGTTTATATTAATAGGCTTTGTTTTATTACCAATTATCGTAATATTGAATTTTATTTTTACAATCGTTGCTGCAGTCAAAGCGTATAATGGAGAAGATTATTTACCTCCACTATCCATTAGATTCTTCAAATAATTTAAACACAATTTTGTGATTCTTTACAACTACTGTAACAATCATAACTTTATTAAATGCAAAACATTTATACAAAACCTTATAGTAACGCGTTTCATTTCATATTACGCGTTGATATGTTTCTGTAACCTTACATCTCGTTTATTACAACGATATGTGAGGTTTTTTTAATTGTTTTACAAAAGCGTAACAATCCACACAAAGCTAAATTCATCTGTTAGAGTATTACTTGTCGTTGAAAGCAAACCGCAAAATTAATAAACATTCAAATTCAATTTAATGAATTGAATCACATATAATCATTTATAATCTTTGGGAGGATTTTTTAATTATGAAAAAATTAGTAACAGCAACAACTTTAACAGCAGGTATTGGCGCAGCAATCGTAGGATTAGATCACGGAAATGAAGCAGACGCAGCAGAGCAAACACAACCATCAAATCAAAGCACAACGCAATCAACTTCAGGTTCAAGTGCTAACCTATATACAGCTGGTCAATGTACATGGTATGTCTACGATAAAGTAGGCGGAGACATTGGTTCAACTTGGGGCAATGCGAATAACTGGGCTTCAGCAGCATCTTCAGCAGGTTATACTGTAGATAACTCGCCTGAAGCTGGTTCAATCTTACAATCAACTGCTGGTGGTTATGGCCATGTAGCATATGTTGAAAATGTAAATAGTGACGGTTCAGTAGAAGTTTCAGAAATGAACTATAATGGTGGACCATTCTCAGTTAGTGAACGTACGATTTCTGCTGGTGAAGCAAGTTCTTATAGCTATATCCACGTAAACTAAGCAATAATTTAAAATTATATATGAATGATGTAAGCGTCCGAGACAATATGTTTCGGACGCTTTTTTGAATATGTATAAATATGTTGTAACATGAGACAAACGCATTTTCGAAAAATAAGATAATATATGATTTCTTTTTTACAACTCATAACATTGAACTCCATCCAAATATTTGAGAAAATATAATGGTTTAGTGATTATAAGGAGGCACATCAAATGCAGTGGTTTAAAGTGATTTTAGCTGGGCTCATTGAAATTGTGTGGGTAACTGGTTTAAATACTGCTGACTCATTACTTAGTTGGATAGGAACTTTCATTGTAATTATTATCAGTTTCTTTCTTGTTATATCTGCATGTAAATACTTACCGGTTGGTACGGTTTACGCGGTATTCGTTGGCATCGGTGCAGTAGGTACAGTACTTGTAGATATGATTTTTTTAGGTGATCCGTTCAATTTAATTAAAGTTGTCTTGATTATCTTATTAGTTGTCGGCATTGTAGGACTCAAATTAACAACAGAGGAGGCTGATAACTAATGGCATGGATTATATTATTAATAGCCGGCCTATTGGAAGTTGCTGGCGTGGTTATATTAAATGAAATTACACGTACCAAAAAGAAATGGCTCATCATTCTATTAGCCGTTGCCTTTATCTGTAGTTTCACCACGTTGAAATTTGCAATGAATGATATACCTATGGGCACTGCTTATGCTGTTTGGAGCGGTATTGGTACAGGTGGCGGCACCTTAGTAGGTATGTTTTTATATAATGAATCAAAAAATGCAAAAAGAATCTTCTTTATTGCATTAATTATTCTATCTATCGTCGGTTTAAAAATAGTTGGTTAAACCTTTCAACGGTCGTGGACCATTGACTTCAAGAAGCTCTATATAATTTAATACCTTTTAATTATTTAGCGTGGTACGTTTAGGTCTAACTCTATTTCAGACATAACTGCCCCGCTATTTGCTTTTAATAAAATACTTTTAATCCAACCTATGAATATTGAGTGATTACCACTAAAAATTTATTTTTTGTAATTTACAACACTATTATTTGTTTGGTAAATAGAATTTTATTATACTTTAAGGTGAAGGAAGTGATTATATATGGTAAAAGTTTATATTGCAGGTCCAATACCTGAAGTAGGTCTTAACTTATTGAAAGACCAAGGCTTTGAGGTAGATATGTATGAAGGAACAGGTATCATTGATAAAGAAACACTGAAACATGGGGTTAAAGATGCTGACGCATTAATCAGCTTGCTTTCTACTTCTGTTGACAAAGAAGTCATTGATGCAGCGAACAACCTAAAAATCATCACAAATTATGGTGCAGGTTTCAATAATGTTGATGTTGATTATGCACGACAACAAAACATCGATGTCACAAATACACCTAAAGCGTCTACCAATTCTACAGCTGAGTTAACTTTTGCTCTTGTACTTGCAGTGGCAAGAAGAATTCCAGAAGGCGACAAACTATGTCGAACAACTGGTTTTGATGGATGGGCGCCACTATTTTTCCGTGGTAGAGAAGTTTCTGGAAAAACCATTGGTATCATCGGTCTAGGTGAAATAGGTAGTGCTGTTGCTAGACGTGCCAAAGCATTTGACATGAACATTTTATATACAGGTCCGCATCAAAAAGTTGATAAAGAACAAGAAATTGGTGCAAAATATGTTGATTTAGAAACACTATTAAAAAATGCAGACTTTGTTACTATTAATGCTGCATACAGCCCAAGCCTTCATCACCAAATTGACAAAGCACAATTTGAAATGATGAAACCTACAAGTTACTTAATTAACGCTTCAAGAGGTCCTATTGTTCATGAACAAGCTTTAGTACAAGCATTGAAAGATAAAGAAATCGAAGGTGCCGCTTTAGATGTCTTCGAATTCGAACCAGAGATCAATGATGAGCTTAAAACTTTAGACAATGTTGTTATCACGCCGCACATCGGTAATGCTACATTCGAATCACGTGATATGATGTCTAAAATCGTAGCTAATGATACGATAAGTAAAATGAACAATGGTCAGCCTAAGTTTATTGTGAACTAAACAATCTATAAATCATTAAAAACCTCGAAACAACAGTTGAACTGCGTTTCGAGGTTTTATTTTTATTTGTTTTTCGATTTATATATAAATTTAGTTTGAGCTGCAACAAGACGGTTAGGCACAATTTTAGCTATACTATTTCTAATTGAAACAACCAATCGATTACTTCTTTGAGCTAATTTACCAATTTTTCTAGATCGCTTAATGACTTTTTTAGTATGGTTTACACGGAGTTTATCATATCTTTGCAATGCTGTTTCAAATGGATAAGCTTGTAAACAATTCGCTAGTACGATGGCATCTTCCATTGCCTGACCAGCACCTTGTCCCATATTAGGTGTTGTTGCATGTGCAGCATCACCTAATAGAATGACACGCTGATATACGAATGTTTTTAATGGATGTAAATCATAAATATCATGTAAGAGAATGTCTGTCTCACTTTGTTTATCTAATACTTTTCTAACTTCATTGGGAAAATGATTAAATCTTGCTTGTAAGTGTGGCTTACCGTAAGATTTCATTGTTGCATCATTTTCTTTAGCGTTGATTGAAATAAACCAATACGCTTGGTTATTTAATAATGGTACGACACCTACTCTACCTTTCGACGACCAATACTCTTTTGCAATATTATTAGATTTAAGATCGATATCTTCTACAAGTCCTCTAAACACGGTGTACCCTTGATATTGGATTTTACTATTAGGTGCTACTGTATGTCTTATATTTGAGTGTAGCCCATCAGCACCAATACATAAATCGAATGCTTCTACTTCTTGTGCTTCAAAATGCAACTCAACTTTCAAAGCATTATACGCCACATGTGTCACATGGTGATTCGTATAAATAGCTGATTCAGGAACATATGATTTGATGACATCAATCAAACTTTGTCGTGTCATTGTTAAATTCACTGTGTTCTTTTTCAATTTTGCTTTGCTCAATACATTATCTTTATCATCTCGTATTTCCATGACATTGATAACTTGACCTATATTTTTAATACCTTTTGCTAGGTCATGTTTACCTAATTTGTCAATGACATTACCACCGATACCAATACCAGCACCCACTTCTGTTATATCATGGTTCTTTTCAAAAATTTTAACGTCATGTCCTTGTTCACATAATAAGGCTGCAGCTGTTAATCCACCGATACCAGCACCCACAATAGCTATTTTCATCTTTTAATTCACTCCAAATTTCCCAGTTTCTTCACTATTTATATCATTATCTACCAAATGACGTTGTGTCATCTTCTTTATAGATAATAGTCTTTATGAATATGGTCTTTTTTGATACCTAGTTTATCATAGTAGTGTTTCATAAACGTAGCAATGTTCTCGTCCCACTCAATATCACTTGCATATTGATGTTCACCAGGTGACTTAGGATTCCAACGCATTTGATACAATGAGAGTTGATTATTTTCAAAGTAGTTGCCTCTCACAAAGCGCGCTCCACCCATAATTGCCTTCTCAGGTGAAGTCCATTTTTGTTTTTTTGCAAAACTGCTACCTGTATGCACTGCATCCTCATCAAAAGCACCGATACCATAAAAATTATAATATGTTTTGCCGTCATCTTCTATGCCCTTAGCAAGCTCAGATTTACCGTTGCCTGTCTCTACAAGTGCATGACTGACAAGGTACAGGACATTCACTTCATATTTATCTTGAGCATCTAAAAATGCTTGTCCTTTATTTTTTAAAATGCCTTTATCTTTTAAAATACGATTGAGTTCCGCTTCAGACATGGATACTTTTTCAGAAATATCCATATGATTTAAGTTGTCTTTATCACTATTTACATCCATTGCCTTTTCGACATCATTTTTAGAAGCTTCAACAAATTGGCCATTTTTCTCTGTCATATTTAATGTCCCAGAACCTACTTGCTTTTCAACTGCTTCATTAAAAGTATGTGTTTTTTCATTATCAAATAAATGAGTTTCATTAACAATAAATAAGATTACAAAAACAATAAAAATTAAGATAACAATAAACAAAGGTATTTTACGCTTTATATTTTCATTCATTTCGTGAAAAACTCCTCATCTTACATCTATTTTGTTAATGTAACATAAGCAAATATAATAGCAATTAAAACTATTATAAATGAAATATTAATTATAATTTTCATTGCTTTGCGATCTCTAAATAATGTATTGAATATTGTTAAACTGATTGCTAGAGATACCACAAACATTGTGATTGCCATTGCTATATTTAAAGTAATCAAAAATATGATGCCAATAACTAAAAATACATTTGAAATAATAGCTAAGACTTTTACCATTTTCGGACTGATAAGACTTCCACTCCTTACTATAAATAATTTATTAAAATGAATACCAACATTAGAAATTGTATCACATTTAGCATGCTTTCAATATGTCATTTTATAAAACACAAAAAAGGAACACGCTAGAAATCAAAATAATGATTTGATATCTTATGCGCGTTCCCCATTATTGATCATATCACAATGAATGATCATTAAATATGTCATCTATCAGTTCTCACATGACGGTGAATTTAATCTCTAGACATACCTCTCAACATATTTAACATATATGTTAAACTACGATTCATCTCGTCGTCTTTCAAGATGCCCATCAAGCCAGTGATTGATGTTTTTTGATTTGGATTTGCTTTGTTAGCAACACTTAGACCTTTATTCACTTTATTCAGCATCGTTGTTAAATCATTAACATTTAAATCACCAAGTAAGAATACAAGTGATGCCATGTTTGAAATCAAACCAGTATATTGCTCTTTGTTTAACTCTACAGCAAATTTATTGGCAATCACACCTCGGCTCTTAACCGCACCAGACATTGCATCTAATAGTTTCGCGTCGTCTAATGTACTAATGATATTGATTGCTTTTAAAATACTATCTTTATTCGCGACAATTGCATCCGTCACTTCAGTTAAACTTTCTTCTTTGAGTTCTGCTTCTGATTTTTGCATGCGTTTAATATGTGTGATTCTCTCAGCCATTATCTATCCACCTGACTTCCTGGGAAAGTATAATCTTCACGTTTCCATTTATCTTGAACACGAACGCTATATTGTGGTTGACGTTGCTTATTCACACGGAAATTCGTTGGATTCAGTGGTGATTTACCTCTACGTGTCTTCACTTCCATGCGACAACTTGTGCGTTTATATGATGGTGTATCAGTATCTTTATCAACATCACTGTTTGTTAATAAATTGATTGCACCATGGTCGCCGTTTGCCATTGCATTATTATTTAATGGAATGTAAATTTCTTTGCCTTTCACTCTATCTGTCACATGTGCTACAAGCTCAACTTCACCAGTTTCTGAAATTAATTTAATTTCTGCACCTTCATGAATACCTCTATCTTCTGCAAGTTCTGGTGACACTTCAACGAAAGCGTTAGGTACTTTATATTCAAGTCCAGGTACTTTATAAGTCATATTACCCTCATGGAAATGCTCTAATAATCTACCATTATTCACATGTAAATCATATTCTTCATTAACTTTAAAGAAATTATCGAATGTTAATGGATAGAAATTCGCTTTTTTATCTTCAAAATTAAATCCTTCAAGATAAAGTGTTGGTTCATCTGTACCATCTTCAGCGACAGGCCATTGTAAACTATTATAGCCTTCTAATCTATCATAATTCACACCAGAATAAAGTGGTGTTAGTCGTGCAATCTCGTCCATGATTTGACTAGGATGTGTGTAATCCCAATCATAACCCATTGATTTAGCAACTGCTTGTATAATTTGCCAATCTGGTTTTGAATCACCTTTTGGATCTAATGCTTGATACAAACGTTGAATACGACGTTCAGTATTCGTAAAGGTACCTGTTTTTTCTAATGATGGACTAGCTGGTAACACGACATCAGCATATGTTGCAGTGAACGTAAAGAATTCATCTTGTACAACTAGGAAACCAACTTTCTCTAAAGCTGCTTGTACAAAGTTAATATTAGAATCTACTATACCTGTATCTTCACCATATAAATATAATGAATCAATTTCTCCGTTGTGGATGCCTTCCATCATTTGGTGATTATCTTTACCAACTTGTTTTGGTAATGCTTCACCATATTCACGCTCAAATTTAGCTCTGATTTCATCATCCGTCACTTTTTGGTAGCCTGGGAATTGGTCTGGCATACTTCCCATATCGCTACATCCTTGTACGTTATTATGACCACGTAAAGGATACGCACCTGAGCCTGGTTTTCTATAGTTACCTGTTGCTAATAACAGGTTAGAAATTGCAGTGGATGTATCACTACCGATATCTTGTTGTGTAACGCCCATTGCCCATGCAATAGATACAGATTTAGCCTCTGCAACTTGATGCGCAAAATCTATTAATGCTTCTTTGGAGATGCCAGTAGTTTCTTCAGCGAATTCCATAGTATACGGCGCTAATGATTTGTAGTATTCATCAAAATGATTTACCCATTCATTAATAAATGCTTTATCGTGTAAACCTTCGTCGATGATGTACTTCGTCACTGCTGATAACCATACTAAGTCTGTACCTGGTTTTGGTTGGTAGAAATTATCGGCACGTTCCGCCATTTCATGTTTACGAATATCAAATACATTTAATGTATTATTATATAATTTATGACCTCGTTTAATGCGTGACGCAATAACTGGGTGCGCTTCTGCTGTATTTGTACCTATCAAGACAACCATATCAGCTATTTCAAGATCTTCTATAGAACCTGAGTCACCACCGTGACCAACAGTTCTGAACAATCCTTTAGTAGCAGGTGCCTGGCAATAACGCGAACAGTTATCCACATTATTCGTACCAATGACTTGTCTAGCTAATTTTTGCATTAAATAAGACTCTTCGTTTGTAGCTTTTGATGATGAGATGAATGCTAAACCATCTGATCCATGCGTCTCTTTTACCTTATTAAAGTTGTCAGCTACAACTGCTAGTGCTTCTTCCCATTCAACTTCTTCGAATTGACCATTTTTTCGTACTAATGGTTTTGTCAAACGTTCGTCAGAATCAATATAATCCCAACCAAATTTACCTTTTACGCAAGAAGAAATTTTATTTGCAGGCGATTCATGTTGTGGTTGTACTTTTAATACTTCACGATCTTTTGTCCAAACGTCGAAAGAGCAACCTACACCGCAATATGTACATACAGTTTTAGTTTTTTCGATGCGTTCTTCACGCATTGCCGCTTCTGAATCTGAAACAGCAAATAATGGACCGTATCCTGGCTCTGCTTTTTTCGTTAAATCAATCATTGCCGCTAATGAACCAGGTTCTAAATCAGTCATATAACCCGCGTTACCTTCCATATTCACTTCTAACATCGCATTACAAGGACAAACTGTTGCACATTGTCCACAGCCCACACAAGAAGAATCATTGATAGAAGTATCGTTATCCCATATAACACGTGGTTGTTGACGTTCCCAGTCAATTGTTAAAGTCTCATTGACTTGTACGTCTTGACACACTTCCACACAACGACCACAAAGGATACATTGATTTGGATCATAACGATAAAATGGGCCATAATCTTTTTCGTATGGCTTCTCTTTATATTCATATGTTTGATGCTCAAGACCCCATTGGTCCATAGTATTGTGAATTTCACAATCACCATTATTGTAGTCACAAACCGTACAATAAAGCATGTGTTTTTCTAAAATACGATCTAATGCTTCTTTTTGACTTGTTTGTACTTTATCATTTTGCGTATTAACGATCATTGGTCTGTCTATTGTTGTACTACAAGCACGTTCCATTTTACCGTCGATTTCAACAGTACAGGTATCACATGTTTGGATAGGACCTAATGATTCGTTGTAACATATTGAAGGAACAAATGTATCTTGTGATTTAATAAACTGTAATAAATTGGTTCCAGGTTCAACAAGATAATCTTTGCCGTCTAACGAGACAATCAAATGTTCTTGCATAGTCTTCACCCCTATTTTTTATAATATGCCCATGTATTTAACTTCATAAGATGTTTTTATAACATTACATCTCAAAGCCCCACACTTTTTAAGATAATGTTAATACTATTGTATAGGTAATTTTCTAAAATGTTAAGGCATTTCATTATTTTCTTTGTTTTTTTATTAAATAGCACAATATTCATCGTGTCCTTACACTATCGACTACTAAATTTATTTTCTCAACAATCAATAAAATAGTTTCATTTAATTTCAATTAAAAAAAGCGTGAAAAACCAATCTCATTTTCAAATAAGATTAATCTCTCACGCGCATCATATAGTTTAAATTCCTAAATTATCTTTTATATTTGTTTCAATTTCATTCAATGAACTTTCACTAGGCACAAAGTAATATAGTCCATCATCTTGAATACCACCTTGGCCTTCCAATTGATGTCTATTGACATTATCATTTGCATCTTTATAATTACTTCTCACTTTATTTAATTGACTTACAGATAAATCTGTCTTCACATTGTCTTCAACATGATTCATTAATGAATTAAAATGCGTAATTGAACTTACACTTGTAAGTTTGTTAGCAAGGCCTTGAATGACGAGCTGTTGACGTTCTTGACGTCCAAAATCACCACCAGC
Source organism: Staphylococcus sp. GSSP0090 (assembly GCF_013391405.1). GTDB lineage: Bacteria > Bacillota > Bacilli > Staphylococcales > Staphylococcaceae > Staphylococcus. The sequence continues at coordinate 49,430 of NZ_JACBFD010000002.1, read as the reverse complement.
GCCATCTTCCTTACGACTTCTGATAAATGCCATTGCTTCTTCGCCGTCCATTTTAGCTTGTTCACCTTCAGTAAATTGATAACCATCATAAGAGAACGTTGCATTACTTGTTACAGTAATACCTCCTACCGTATCAATCATGTCTTTCATACCATCCATATCAATCGTCGCATAATGGTCAATCGGTACATTTAATAATTTTTCTAGAGACTTCACAGCCATGTCTGGTCCACCATATGCATATGCGTGGTTTATTTTCTCAGTTGTCCCTTTACCAACGATATCTGCTTGGGTATCTCTAGGTATACTTACAATTTCAGTCGTTTTCTTTTCTGGATTAACAGATAAGACCATAATCGTATCACTACGTTGACCACCACCATTAGCATTTCTTTCAGCATTAGAATCTACACCAAATAATGCTATCGTAAATGGGTCGCCATCATCCAAATTCACATTTTTATCTCTTAACGCTGATTTATCTCTATCAAGTGGATTATGGATAGAGCCTCCTACAGAAAATATTTTAAAACCAAGATAAATGACTGCAATTAAAGCTAACAGCACCAATATACCTATAAACCATAAGAAAACTTTCGTCGGTAAGCCCATTTTTTTATTTTTTTCAGAACGATTCACAATTATCATTCTCCATTTCTATGTCAATTTTCTACTCTATTTAATAATACATTATATAGTAATATATTAAATAAGACATAGTGCTTTAGACCTATTATTTATTTAATAAATAATAAAACTAAAACATTTTTTGTAATTCTCTAATTTTTATATCCATTACCTGAATTAAGTACATCTAACATGTGTGTATGACAAGCCTTGTTACTGATAATAAAAGGGCCTGCAGTTGAAAAATCTAACTTCGTGTTATCTAATGTTGTCATTTTCAATCCTAATTCACTTGCAAATAAAAATTGTGCTGCTATGTCCCATGGTTTTGGATTGGTGTTCACATGCGCGCCAAATTGACCTTTAATCACACGTATTGAATCTAATCCACACGAACCAATACAACGATATCCAAAAGATGCCTCATTCAAATCTTGAATCGTTTCTTCATTAATGACTAATGGATTATAAGAGATAATCGCATCTTTTAACTCAATGTCTTCTGGGGACGATAAAGGTTTACCATTGACATAAGCTCCAAACCCTTTGACCGCTTTATAAAGTTGCCCATGTGGATAATCATAAATATATGACAACACAGGTTCCCCTTCAACAAAGTAGCCTAAGATAATACAATAATCTTCCTGCTGTTTAACTAAGTTGGTAGTGCCATCAATTGGATCCATAATCCATACATGACCTTCTTTAGCATTAATCTCACTATTGGATTTTTCTTCTGCAAATAACTGGTGATTAGGATAATTTGTTTTTAAAAATAACTCAAACTTTTGTTGAATGGATTTATCTACATTAGTTACTAAATCAAACCTATTTTCTTTAGTGCTTGTAACCATATCATTAATTAACTTTGGAATAATGTCATCTAGCGTTTTAAACCAAGCATTAATCGAGTCATCTATTTTAATCAGTTGTTCTTTCTTCATATGAGATACACCTCTTAATTTAAATATTTTTAACCGAACCTATACACGCACTATAATTGTTATATTTTATCACAAAATCCGTATTAACATATACGTTATTTCGCTACTATAAAATATGATAATTAAGAATATAAATTAAATGCGCAATGATCACAAAACAAAATAAAACCGACCAGCGTAGCTAGTCGGTTAAATAGAAAGGAAAGTAAGTAATAAATATTGAAGATGTTTGATTAGTAACTCGAACAAATAGATGTTAACAAAACTATATGTAATAGCCTACCCCTTTGCCACCTATTCGCTACCCCTTTGTTACTAGTTATATACTAACATAATCTTTATAATAATGTAAGCGTTTTCTTTAAATTTATCAAAAATAATTTTCTAAATGTCGTCATTGTCACTTTTGTGATATAATAAATGTAATATGTAATCATTTGGGAGGTGACTTTCTAATGAATAAACGCGAAAGACAAAACAAACTTGTTCTAGCTATTCAAGAGAATAGACAGATTACTGCTTCAGAACTAGCGACAGATTTAAATGTATCAAAAAGAACAATTTTAAGAGATATTCAAGATTTAGAAAATCAAGGTGTTAAGATTTTGGCAAAACATGGTAAGTTGGGTGGTTACCAATTGCAAGAAACACCAAACAGTTATGAAATTGAGCTAACTGAAAACCAATTATCTGCTTTATTCCTTGTTTTGAATGAAAGTCAATCTTATTCAACATTGCCTTATAAAGAGGAAATCAATGCTATCATTAAAAAATGCTTGAATTTACCTTATACAAAAATGAGACGTTCTTTAAAAAAATTGGATCGCTATATTAAATTTGATCATAGTGAACATCTCAATTTGCCACCTATATTCTCAGAAGTACTCATTTACAGTGCAGAAAGAAATGTGATGGCCATGGAATATCATAATGGCACAGACATTGTAACTGAAAACGTTATTTTCATTGGGCTGCTTTGTGATGAAGGTCTCTGGAAAGCTGTCATTTTTGAAATTGGACTTGGTAAAACAAATGAAATTCCAATTGTTGATATCCATGATATTTCATATTCTTTTGGCAAAACAATCAAAACACAAGATATTACCGTCAACAATTATCAACAATTTTTAAATCCAACTGAGTCCTAAAGATCGGTTGGATTTTCTTCATTTATATATCCCATTAGCAAGGTATACCACATCAATACCCCCTATATATTTAAGCATGCGCAATACTTCTTTTAATTTACCTTCATTTATATACTGCTAAATTCCTAACCAATTTTCCAACAACGTCTCGAAAACTTAATTTATAACATCCTCTTTTTGTTATATATGATACAACTACTCAACGAAAGGATGATTCTATGTATCACTTAGAATTTCACAACTTAGAACAACGTATCACCAAGTTGCTTAATTTAATCGAAATATATAAATTTGGTTATGTGACCAATCATAAAAAGAAACTTCAATATAAAGAAGATGTTCATGCTTTTATAGAACAAGAATATATTACTTTTAAACAAGACGATTTATATCAATTATCCCTTTTTCACTATAATTACTTTACTTTCTTGAAGAATCAAATGGCTCAGCCTCTCGACGAACTAACGATTGGCAATACTACGAAACACATCGAACTGATTCAACAACGTTTAATGCATATCCACCACGTACTTTCCTTTTATTTGTAATAAAATTTCATTTTAACTAAAAATAAAAATTCAAATTGTAATACTTTTTCACATAGTGTACAATGAAACCGATTACAGCATTAAAGGAGTGGTAAAAATGCATGGCTTTTCTATTTATCTTAGTCAATCCATCGATCAATCTTATATAAGACGTATGGTTGATTTAGGATACACTACCATTTTCACTTCAGTTCAAATTCCTGAAGACAATGAAAATACAAAATATCGCTATTTGGGAGAACTATTAGACTATCTATCAAATGATCAGCTGACCTATATGATTGATATCAATCCTTCATTGCTGAATCATGATTTCTTCCAGTTCTTAAAGCAATATCAACAAGCGCAATTCATCATTCGTATAGATCATAGTACGTCTATTGATATTGTCAATGATATTATAGAGCATGGTTTTCAATGTTGTCTAAATGCCAGTATTGTATCTGAACAACTGTTGCAACAACTATATACTCAATTAAATGATTTTAGTTATTTATGCTATTGTCATAACTATTATCCTCGTCCAGATACTGGATTGACGACAGATTTTGTTAAGGCGCAAAATCAATTAATTTTGAAATATAATCCTAACGCTATTATCTACGGTTTTATAGTTGGTACTACAAAACGCGGACCATTATTTAAAGGGTTACCCACACTCGAAATTTCGAGATACATGCATCCTCTTAAAAGCGCTCAATTATTGTTAGATCAAGCTGTAAACCATGTAATGATTGGTGATACTCAAATAACACAACCATGCGCACAACAACTCATATCACTTTTAACGCAAAGACATATCACTTTAACAATCACATTAAAAGATTTGCAAGTTGAATCTATATTATTAAAACGTCATACCGTCCGTGCAGATAATCCAACTCATGTACTCCGCTCACAAGAATCACGTCATTATTGTCAATCAGATATAGCGCCCCAATTTAATCATATTCGCAACACAGGCGCTATTACTGTAGATAATCAACTTAATGGACGTTACCAAGGGGAACTACAAATTATAAAGACAGATTTACCATCACACAAACATATCAATGTTGTCGGCCAAATTATTGATGATGATATACCGATTATAGATTGTATACGTCCTAATGATACCTTTGAATTTACTATACAAACAAGGAGCTAAAAGTTATGAATAAGTCTATGACTGAAGCAAGAAATGAAGCAACGATGCATTTAGATGAAATGACGATTCAACAAGCCTTAGAAACGATGAATGCTGAAGATCAAAAAGTACCGCAACAAATTACTGCCATATTACCCAAATTGGCAGAAGTGATTCAAGTTACAACTGAACAATTTAAGCAAGGCGGTCGCATCATTTATATCGGCGCTGGTACCAGTGGCCGTTTAGGTGTACTTGATGCAGCAGAATGTGTACCAACATTTAATACGTCAACTAATGAGGTGATTGGACTTATAGCTGGTGGACAGCGTGCCATGACAGTAGCAGTTGAAGGTGCAGAAGATAGTGAGTCACTTGCACGTGAAGACTTAAATCATATACATCTAAATGAGAAAGATGTTGTGATTGGAATTGCTGCTAGTGGTAGCACACCTTATGTTATGGGCGGACTCAAATGTGCTACAGAGATTGGCGCACATACTGTTGCTATATCTTGTAATACAAACACAAAAATAAGTAACTTAGCTCAATACCCTATCGAAGTAAACGTAGGACCAGAAGTCTTAACTGGCTCAACAAGATTGAAATCTGGCACAGCACAAAAGTTAATATTAAATATGATTTCAACCATTACAATGGTTGGTGTTGGCAAAGTTTACGGCAATCTTATGGTAGATGTAAGAGCGACCAATCAAAAGTTAATAGATCGTTCTATACGTATTATTCAAGATATATGTGATATTTCATATAATCAAGCCCAGTCACTTTATGAATCAGCAGATCAAGATTTAAAAGTGGCCGTCGTCATGCACCTCTGTGATATTAATAAAAACGAAGCAATCACTCGACTCAACGATAATAATCATATCATTAAAAAAGCGATACAGAATTAATATAACAAGGTATCACTTAACACATATTTTCAAGAATGATTAACTGCATTCAATATAGAGGAGGTCATTTTATGACAAAAGAGCAAATATTAGCAGAACATATCATTGATGCGGTTGGTGGCATCGATAATATGGATAATATCATTAATTGTATGACACGTGTAAGAATTAAAGTACGCGATGAAGATAAAATTGATTACGAACAATTAAAATCAATTAAGGGTGTTATGGGTGTTGTTAAAGATGAACGTGTACAAGTCGTAGTTGGGCCGGGAACGGTTAATAAAGTGGCCGCTCACATGTCTGAATTGAGCGGTGCACCACTAGGAGAAAACATCAAGCATCAATCCAAAGACTATCGTGCAAATGCAGAAGCAAAAGCACAAGAAAACAAATCTGAATTCCAAAGTAAACAAAAACGCGGTAAATTCAATAAGTTATTAAAAACAATAGCTAATATTTTCATACCTTTGATTCCAGCATTTATTGGGGCTGGTTTAATTGGTGGTATCGCTGCGGTATTAAGTAACTTATTAGCTGCAGGACAAATTTCAGGTGATTGGGTCACACAGCTTGTTACGGTTTTTAATGTTATCAAAGATGGTATGTTAGCCTACCTAGCTATCTTTACTGGTATCAATGCTGCTAAAGAATTTGGTGCTACACCTGGTTTAGGTGGCGTCATTGGTGGTACAACATTATTGACGGGATTAACAGACAAAAATATGATAACAAATATTTTTACTGGTGAACCCCTTCAACCCGGCCAAGGTGGTATTATTGGCGTTATCTTTGCAGTTTGGTTACTCAGTATGATAGAGAAGCGACTACATAAAGTGGTCCCTAATTCAATTGATATTATTGTTACACCTACAATTACATTATTCATCATTGGTTTGTTAACAATCTTTATATTTATGCCTTTAGCTGGATTCGTTTCTGACGGACTAGTTACAGTTATAAATGGCATCATTGACATAGGTGGCGTCTTTAGCGGCTTTATCATCGGCGCATTCTTCCTACCATTAGTTATGTTAGGATTACATCATATGTTTACACCTATTCATATTGAAATGATAAATCAAACAGGAGCCACTTATTTACTTCCTATTGCAGCAATGGCAGGTGCTGGACAAGTTGGTGCAGCACTCGCACTTTGGGTAAGATGTCGTAAAAACACAACCCTCAGAGATACACTTAAAGGTGCTTTACCGGTAGGATTTTTAGGTATTGGAGAGCCGTTAATTTACGGTGTGACATTACCACTAGGCAAACCATTTATTACTGCTTGTATTGGTGGCGGTATTGGTGGTGCAGTCATAGGCGGTATCGGTCACATAGGTGCAACAGCCATTGGGCCAAGTGGTATTTCTTTATTACCTTTGATTTCAGATCATATGTATTTAGGTTACATTGCAGGACTACTCGCAGCATATGCAGGTGGTTTCATATTCACCTATTTCTTTGGAACTACAAAAGCGATGCGAGAATCTGATACACTAGGTGATTAAAATGACCAACGTACTATATAAAATTGATAGCAATTATAATCAATTAACTAAGAGCGAGAAAAAAATCGCTGACTTCATATTGAATACACCACATAAAATAATCAATATGTCTGTTCAAGATTTATCAAATGAAATTAATACAAGTACAGCATCCATTGTTAGATTTAGTAAGAAAATGACCGAGAAAGGATTTCAAGAACTTAAAATCGCTATATCTCGTTACTTACCTGATGATGCAATTAACAACAATCATCTAGAACTAGTAGATAATGAATCCGTAGACACGCTTAAAAACAAAATGTTGTCTCGTGTCAATGATACGATGAATTATGTATCGAATCATATAGAAGATCATATGATTGATCACATATGCGATACGATGAAGCGTGCACGTACAATCTTTCTATTTGGCTATGGTGCTTCGCTGGTAATCATCACTGATCTTTTCCAAAAATTATCACGCATCGGGCTCAATGTGCGTCTGCTACAAGAGACTCATTTATTTATGTCTACCTTAGCGACACACGACGAACGCGACTGCATCATTTTTGTTACAAATCAAGGCAGTCATAGTGAAATGCAATCAATGGCTAAAGTAGCTAAAGATTATTCCATTCCAATTATTACAATTTCTAGTTCAAATGATAATCCGGTTGCTAAAATATCAGACTACACCATTATTTATGGTCAAACAGATGAAAATGAATTGCGCATGGCTGCCACAACATCTTTATTTGCACAATTATTTACTGTTGATATTTTATACTATCGCTATATTGCCTTAAATTATCAGAGTGCACTTGATTCCATCACACAATCTAAAATGGCGCTAGATAATTACCGTAAACATTTATCTACAATTCGTTTTAAACATTAAGGTTGTTGTAAAAAAACACTTTCCCTAATATTCACATTGTAATGTGAACTTAGAGAAAGTGTTTTATTTGTTTGCTTAGTTATGACATTTAATTAAGAAGATTGATCATTTTTGAAGAAATCAAAGATGTTTTTAGCATTATCTGTATTATCAATGTTACCTTGGAAACGTTCACTACCTGGACCAAATGCGTAAGTATTTACATCTTCACCAGTATGACCATACGTTGTCCATCCCGTATTAGACTTATCGTTAATTGGTTTTTGTACTGCATCTTGAAGTTTTTGTAACTGATCTTCATATTTTTCGTCATCTTCATCAAGGTCGCTTAATTTTTTAGCTTCTTCATTAATTTTATCGATTTGATCTTGTTTCACATCAAATCCATACCCATCTTTAATGACTTTAGCAGCGTCTTTACCACTAGCAATTTGTTTCGTCATATAGGCACCTGAGTGTTTCATTGAGTGAATCGCTTCTGGATTCCATACATAGTCTTTACCTTTTGCAATGGATAATCCACCTGTTGAATGGTCTGCAGTTGCAACCACCAATGTGTCTGGATTTTCTTTTGCATATTGTGTTGCATAATCAAATGCTTTCTCAAAGCCTTCCATTTCTGACATAACGCCAGTAATATCATTTGGATGACCTGATTTATCAATAGACGCACCTTCTACCATTAAGAAGAAACCTTTGTCATTTTGTTTTAATTTATTAACAGCTGTATCTGTCATATCAACTAGTTTTGGATTTTGCTTAGGTGCATCAATTTGTAACGGCATATCATTATCTGCAAATAGCCCTAAAATTTGATCACTCTTAGCATTTTGCATTTGTGATTTATTCTTCACAACATCATAGCCATCGTCTTTAAATTTCTTCGTTAAATTGCCATTTTCTTTACCAAAATATTCAGCACCACCACCAAGTAGCACATCTACTTTGTGTTGCCCATTGATTTTATCCTTATAAAACTGTTGTGCAATCTCGTCTTTTTTATCGCGGTCATCCACATGTGAGGCATAAGCTGCTGGAGTAGCATCTGTGAGTTCTGCTGTAGAAACAAGTCCAGTAGATTTACCATTTTCTTTTGCTTGTTCTAAAACAGTTTTAACATTCTTTTTATTTTCATCTACACCAATTGCACCATTATAAGTCTTATGACCAGAACTAAAAGCAGTTGCCCCTGCAGCTGAATCCGTTACATTTTCTTTAGGATCTTTCGGATTCGTACGTTGATTACCTGTTAAATATTGATCGAAGGCTGTTTTTTCCATTTCTTTTGTTTCAGGGTTATCAGCAAAATAACGATAAGCAGCGTTATATGAAGGTCCCATACCATCACCTACTAGGAAAATCACATTCTTAGGATTTTTCGTATTTCCCATATAAGACACTTCATCACTTTGCTTTGAATCTTGTCCCCCACCTGCGGCATAGGTTGGTTGTGCACTCCCTAATGCTGTACCAGCCACAATCGCACTTGCCACAGAAATAGTTGCTAACTTATTGAATATTTTCATAAATTAATAACTCCTTTAATATGTATTATCATGCTACAACTTTAGTTTAAAGCACAAATTTTGAGTGAACATTTTAATATGGTTAATTTTATGTAAATTAAACTTTAATTGAATATAAAGTCTATCTATTAATATTGTGTATCGTATATGACAGATAAATGATATGATGCACAACGCAAAAAAAGCGATGATATAATGACGCATCACTATATCATCGCTTATGCGCTTATAACGCATTTTAAATTTTATTGTATTTATAAAAGTTTGTCTTTACTTAATTTATGATAGCCTTTTAAGAAAAAGAATAGTGTCATAAATAATAAGAATATGATACCAATCACAACTGAAACGACTGTTTCTTTATTAAATAACATACCGATTAATACCATGATAAAGAATGCCATCGTAATATAATTTGTAATTGCGCCACCAGGCATTTTAAATGGATGACCCTCTATTTCTTCAGGGTGATTCTTTCTAAATCTTAAATGACTGATTAATATCATAAACCACGGTACCATACCAGGTAAGATTGACGCACTATATACATAAACAAAGACACTGTCTGCACCTTTAATGAATAACGGTAAGATAACATTTAATAATGCACCAATTAAAATACCAATTGCAATGGCAAGTACTGTCCAAATTGGCACACCATTTTTCATAACTTTACCGAAGAATTTTGGTAGCATCCCTTTTTGAGATAAGTTCAATGTCATACGACTTGCACTGAATATGCCTGAATTACAACCTGACATTGCTGCAGTCAATACAACAAAGTTAATTAAACCAGCAGCAAAAGTAATACCCACTTTCGCAAATGTTGCTACGAATGGACTTCCTATATTGCCTAACTCATCCCATGGATATACAGTAACAATGACAAAAATGGCACCAATATAGAAAATTAATATACGCCAGATAACACCATTAACCGCACTTTTAATATTTTTCTGTGGATCTTTCGTTTCACCAGCAGTAATACCAATTAATTCTACACCTTGGTATGAACCAATAACGATTGAAAGTGCAAAGAAGAATCCAATCCAGCCGTTTGGCATGAAACCACCATGTGACCATAAGTTTGATAAGCCTATCGCTTCTCCACCGTTACCAAGTCCAAAGAAAATTAATCCAAAACCAGCAACAATCATTAATATAATTGTTACCACTTTAATCATTGCAAACCAGAATTCAAATTCACCGAATGCTTTAACAGATACAAGATTCGCACCTGCTAATAATGCAACCACAATCACACCAGGAATCCATTGTGGTAAATCAGGGAACCAGTAGTTCATATATTCTCCAACAGCGATGACCTCACTCATGCCTACTACGACCCATTGGAATATATTACTCCAAGCTGTTAAATAACCTGCTACCGGATGTATGTAATCACTTGCAAAGTTAGCAAAAGAACCAGAAGTTGGATGTAAATAAACCATTTCTCCCATTGCTCTCATTACTAAGAATAAAAAGATACCTGCAATTAAATATGCGAATATCACTGATGGACCTGTCCACTTTATAGTGCTTGTCGCTCCCATAAATAGTCCAACACCGATTGTTCCGCCAAGCGCGATCATTCGCATTTGACGTGCACCTAATCCCCTTTGTAATTCATTATTTTCTTCCATCATTCAAACCCCATCTCTTTCAAATATAAGTAAATTTCACTTATTATGTCGTTATTATACTATAAATTCGAAAAATTTAAACAATTATTTTGAGTTATGTAAGGGCTTACATTTCCCGTCATTAATTGTATGCGATTTTAGTAAAAAAAGCAAAGTCTTTTTTTATTATTAAATCCCTTCACCCTTGCAAAAATGATACATCAGTATTAAATATCTGTATAACAATATTAAAAAGTAATCTGATCATATAGGGTTACCAGCCATGTACGCGTAACATCTCGTTCCTTTATCTCACAAAAGACTCACTTTATTACATGCTTCCAAATTTTATCGCCATACGTTATTGAGTATTTAAGAATTATTTTGTGAAAATATTCACAAAATAATCACTTCGTAGTATACTATGCTTAATTAAAGAAAGTGAGGATAATGCAGTGAACGAAAAAAATGTTAAATGGGATAAAGTGTTTTATGGTAAAGCTTGGATTCATCATGTAGTTGAAACAATAAGAACCAAAGATATACTTCAAAGTTTTTATTTCAAACGTTATTTACTTCGTGCAATCATGGCAGGATTCATACTAGGTGTCATTACTGTTTTCGTGTTGCTAATAAGAGCTTCGTTGGATACCTATATACCTATAGGTATCGTTAATTTGATTGCTGCTATCGCATTTAGTTTTGCGCTTGTTTTAATATTATTTACAAATTCAGAATTACTGACAAGCAATTTCATGTATTTTACAGTCGGGTTATATTATCGGGTTATCAGTCCAACGCGTGTTTTAAAAATCTTCCTGCTTTGCTTCATCGGTAATGCCTTAGGTGGTCTAATCTTCTTTCTTATATTGAAAGGCTCTGACGTTATGACAATTGATATGTTTACGCAACTCGAAGCAACAATTGAACATAAAACTTTATCTTCAAGTTTTATAGCGATATTAATTAAAGCTATTTTTGCAAATTTCTTTATTAATATTTCATTAGTCATTGCCATGCAAATAGATGATGTTCTAGCAAAAATGTTTGTCATGATGTTTGGTGTGTCAATTTTTGCATTTATGGGTTATGAACATGTCGTATATAACACCGTACTATTCGCAGGAGGTCTCATTTACCATAGCAACACATTAGCGTTTGTACCTGTAGTCGTCAATCTTATTGGTGCAGGTATCGGAAATTATATCGGTGGTGGTTTAATCATCGGCCTATTTTATGCATATTTAAATGATCACCATCAATATGAACATGAAGTATCCACTAAACCAGTGAAACATTAACTTAAATACTTTGTATGGTATAATCTTTATTAGATTTGATTACAAAGGAGTTTTATATGAATCATCATTTACTGAAACGTACAATTACGATTTCTATCATTTTTGGCGTGCTATTTTTCGTATTAAATTATTTTAGTGGTTTCGATCATTCTATCGGACAACTCATATTAAAAAGTATACTCGTTATCGTTGTTTTCGGTATTTTATATTATGTGCTATTCTCTATTGTAAACTCACCTGAAAGAAAATATAAATTTGGTATAACCATTCCAATCGCAATGCTCATTGCCATACTGATTAGTGCGATATTCTCCGCTCTAAAAGTAGGTATCATCGTGGGCTTAATTCTTGGCATTATTGCTGGTTATATATGGGAATTTATTACAAAAAATAAAAATGGTGGTGACAATTCATGAGTATTATTTTAGGCATCGTTGTAATGATTCTGTTAATTGTTAGTTTGATACCAAACCTAAAAGCTGTTAAAAAATCAAAAGAAACAGGTGAAAAAAATCCTCGTTTTGCCATTATGGTAGGTATCGATGCGATATTACTTGTTCTTGTTATCGTGACGCTTCTATTCAAATTTTTATCTTAAAAGCATAAATGGCTGTCGTGTTTTAACATGACAGCCATTTTTAATATTAAAATTGATCTTGTAAGACAAAATAATAAAGTACTGCAGCTCCTAATAAATAAACGAAACTACCAACCATAAACGAACGAAAATGAATATGAAATGGTATTTTTTTATTAAAAATAGGCCCTAACACTAAATTACCGATTGCTAAGATAATAGGTCCTCCTAAGAAAAACAATATCAAATAACCATTCATCGCATTAACCTCTATTATTTTCAAAACATAAATTTATAATCTCTTCTGCAGATAAATCTTTACCTATATAAGCAACATCATTAAAATCTTGTAGTTCTGTCATTTCATTGGTATTAACAATAACATCTAATCCCGCAGTAACAGCAGCTGTAGCGCCATTAACAGAGTCTTCTATCGCAAGACAATTCGTAGGATTATAATTTAGTTTTTGAACTGCTATTAAATAAGGATCTGGATTGGGTTTAATTGCCGCAACATCCTCACGCCCTACAATGATATCTATATAGTTATCTAAACCGAGATTTTTAAATGTTGGTAGAATATCTTCACGATAACTACTCGTTGCGATTGCCATAGGTATATGGCGTTGTTTACAATAATCCAATAACTTTTGTACAGATTCAATAATCGGTAAATCTACACTCGTTTCATTATGTTCTTTATAAATTTTATTTTTATTATCGATACCAAGTACTTCCTCTAGATAATTATGTAATGCTGTTGCAGCACCACCAATAGATTGTCGATAATAGGCCAAACTAATTTCATTTAACTTATACTGTTTTAAATGTTTATTGATGATTTCAAAAAGGTGCTTTTCTGTATCAATCATCGTCCCATCAAAATCAAATACTACTGCTTTATACATCATTATGCCTCCAATAATTGCTTCACAATTCAATCGTTAAATCATTTCTATTTGGTATTAGCTTATCATAATTCCAAGTAAATTTAATCTTCTTCACCTTATCACTTTCACAAAAAAGTGGATACAACCATGAACCACCTATAGACGTAGTTTCATAGTTGTACCCACCGATTTATTAATATTTAACGTTTATGCCAGTATTTTGCTAAAATTGGTCCTGTAACATTATGCACCAGACTAAATACTGCACCAGGCACAGCTGCTAACGGACTAAAATGTACAGTCGCTAATGAGACAGCTAGACCTGAATTTTGCATACCCACTTCAATAGATACTGCTTTCTTATCTGCTCTCTCTAATTTGAATATTCGAGCTAACGTATATCCAAGCATATAACCTACAATATTATGTAAGATAACAACAGCAAAGATTAACAAACCAGTTTGTAAGATTTGAGATTTACTACCACCAACGACTGAAGCTAAAATGAGTGATATCGCAACAACAGAGACAATTGGCAATGCTGTAGCAGATTTGGCTGCAAAATTTTTGAATACTTTTTGCAATATAAAGCCAATTAATATAGGTATCAATATGACTTGAATCACTGACCAAAACATACTCATGAATGATACTTGTAACCATTCATGAGCAAATAAATATATCAATGCGGGTGTCATGATTGGCGCTAGTAAAGTTGAAACACTTGTGATAGCAACTGATAGCGCAACATTCGCATTGGCCAAGTAACTCATCACATTACTTGATGTGCCTCCCGGACAACATCCTACTAATATAACACCGATTGCAACTTCAGGCGGTAAATGAAATAATTTTGCGATTAAAAATGCTGCTAATGGCATAATCGTATATTGTAAGATAACGCCGGTAATCACCGCACGTGGCGACTGAAAAACGATTTTGAAGTCTTTGGGATCAATGGTTAATCCCATCCCTAACATAACAATACCGAGTAAATACGGTACCCATCCGCTCAATGTAGCTAATTGCGCTGGAAAAATAAATCCAATAATCGCAGCAATCAACATCCATACTAAGAATGTGTTGGTGGCAAATCTACTAACTTTTGATAACATCTTAAACACTTCCCTCTATGTATTAACAAAGAGAAATGTATCATATTTTATAGGCTTAAACAACTGAATTTTCTAAATATTCAAAATTTATTATCCCTTTTAAAAATTTTTCAACTTCATTCTATAGACCTAGTGATTACTGTGAAAAAGAGTGGTACAATCTAATAGAAATATAAACATGTAAAAATTTAAGTGTAATAGAATATTATGATTAATAACGATAAAACACTTTATATAGATATTGGGGGTATAATATGTTTTTAGATAAAACAGAAACATTTGTGTTAAATATTGAAGGCCTTGGTAAGCGTACGACGAGAAAACAACTAACCAAGCTTTTAAAACAAATTCAATTTTGTAAGTCATTTAAATTTACTATTTTCAAGAAAAATAATTTGTATGCTTTAGAGATTAATTTACCTAAACAACAACTACCTTATTTGATTAGCTTTTTAAGTTTTCATCATTACGCTATCTATCAAATACTTGAAAATGCACATTCAGATGAACTGTTAGCATTAGATCACTTATTATTGTCATCTAAGCGTTTTGAATTAATCGTAGACGGTTTACATGATGCATTTATAAAAGATAAAGTCATCGACATCATGAATTTAATTAACCAAACTGACTATATCTCTTATACCTTCAATAGAAACAAAATAAATGTTTCATGTTCACCTTCCATATTTGCTAAATTAATATATTTAGTAGCAACGCATAACATTGATGTCATTGGCGCAGTATACCAACCACGACTCATGCATAAAGTAAGAATTTCATAAATTTACTCTGTGGATTTAGACTTCAATTTTTTCTAAGATAGCATTGATACAATCAAATCCCAAAACACGAAACAGGCCGAGACACAAATGAATGTCTCGGCCTAAATTTTGATATGCATTACTATGGTTTATTGATTATATTTTCAAAAGCTTCTCTTACTTGTGGCACAGACATGCCCACAACAACTTGTACGTTCTTACCACTCTTAACTAATCCATGAGACATTTGCTTGTGCGTGAAATAGCCGCTATCTTCTACTTTCTCAGGATCATTCACAGTCAATCTCAAACGCGTCGTACAATTTGTTACATCCTTAATATTTTCTTTACCACCTAAGCCTTCTAAATAATAAAGTGCTTTATCCTCGTATTCATTTCCTGTAGATGCTGTTGCTTTTGATTCACCTTTTTTATCTTTATAATCATTTTTACTATACAACTTCACATCTTCTTCATCTTTTTTACGACCAGGAAGTGGAATATTGAATTTTAAAATTAAAAATCTAAATAAGAAGTAATATATTGCTGTAAATATAAGACCAATAATAATTTGGAATACGTAAGTTAACCAATGATTTTGTGCTAGTGGAATCCAGTTTGTAGCGAAAAAGTCTAAAAGTCCACCACCAAAATTACCTACAAGACCAAATCCATACATTAAAGTATCCATTGTAGCGGCTAATAATGCATGTAAGACAAATAAATATGGTGCAATAAATAAGAATGTGAATTCTAACGGTTCCGTAATACCTACAACGACAGCTGTCAACGTTGCTGGTATGAGTAATGCTGCAATTTTCTTTTTATTCTCTTTCGGTGTCGTGGAGTACATTGCTAAAGCAATACCAATAGCACCAAATACTTTACCATTACCTTGCAACATAAATCCATAAGGGAATTGTTCTTTTAATGGTTTCGTACTCTTAGCGAACTCATTGACATGTTCAAACCATTCTGCCTTCAAACCGTGATTAACTACTACTGGTCCTACTTCAATCGGTGCATAAATGAAATGATGCAAACCAGTTGGGATAAGCACTCTTTCCAAGAAATGGTACAACCATACGCCAATATAGCCTGAACCAATAATAAATCCTTGTAATGATGAAATGCCCCCTTGTACAGTTGGCCAAATAATACATGTAATTAATGCAACAGGTAGCATAACAAAAAATGAAATCGTAACAACAAAGGTCAATCCTTGGAAAACACCTAACATTTCAGGAAGACGTTTACTGTAATAGCGATTATGTATCCAAGTTATAATACTAGAGATGATGATACCGCCTAATATATTTGTATCTAACGTTTCAATGCCAGCAATCGCTTTAAGCCCTGTAACATTTTCAACACCTTTTTCTAAATTTGCGCCAAATGTATGCGGCCATTGTGTGAGTATTGCATTGATAAATGTATTAAACATTAAGTAACCCATTAAGGCAGCCAAGGCAGCATGTCCCGGTGCTTTCTTAGCTAACGATAAAGGTAAACCTACAACGAAGACGATTTCCATATGATTGAATATCGTCCACCCGCCTGATTCAATGACTGACCAAACCTTAAACCAATTGGTGCCATCCTCAGCAATACTTCCCATAATTGATGGATTTTTAAATAATGTTGCAAATCCAAGTACAATACCAAAGAAAGCAAACATCAATACCGGTACAATCATTGCACTACCAAATCTTTTAATTGCGTTCATAACTGTGTTCCCTCTTTTCCTATCAATTAAATCTTCTATATTTTAACTACTTATACTTTATTGTTATATTCATTCGTATGAATGGCTTATGTACAATATTAAAGGAAACGCTTACATACAAACAATAGTTTGACGGCATTTGGAATAATTTTGTATAATCAGATTATATTTTCAAAAGATGAAAATATTTTCATGAAGTGCGAGGTGAATACTATTGTTTTTAGATGAACGTGTTAATAACAACTTTAATAAATTAAATGAAAATGATTTACATATAGCACATTTTATTAATACACATATTAATCAATGTAAAACGATGAAAATACAAGAATTAGCTGCACATACCCATGCATCCAATGCTACGATTCATCGTCTTACACGTAAGCTTGGGTTTGATGGATACAGTGATTTTAAATCTTATTTAAAATTTGAAACAGAACAATCACATCAATTGCCATCTGATTCTATCGAAGGATTTAAACAAGAAATTGAAAATACGTTTACTTATTTAGAACGCATTGATTATGAACTCATTACCAATAAAATCAACCAAGCTGAAACGGTCTATTTATACGGAACAGGATTAGCTCAAATGAATGTCGCTCAAGAAGCACAAAGGATTTTATTAACAATCCATAAAAATATTATTGTCTTACATGATGTACATGAATTTAAAATGGTCTTAAATAAAGCAACACCAAAAGATATCTTTTTTATCATTTCTCTTTCCGGAGAAACAGCGCAACTTTCAGACATCACTAATTTGTTGCAACTACGTCAAAAGTATTTCTTCTCAGTAACTACATTGAAAGATAACACGCTCGCACAAAAAGCAAACTATAATATCTATGTTTCAAGTAATACGTTTTATCTCGTAGATGGCATAGACTACTCTAGTTTTATCAGTTATCATATCTTTTTTGAAACATTGCTACGTAAATATAATGAACGCCAAGAAAAAGGCGAACTAAATACACATTAATATTTAATAAAGGACTTACAAGCCACTAATTCATTTAGCATGCTTGTAAGTCCTTTTTATCGTTATATTATAATTCCGCTTCAAATGTTTCTAATGCAATTTGTAGTTTATCAAATAACATTTCAAAACCATGTGCAGTAGAATCATGATATTCTTTTTTCTTTTGTTTATATTCTAATGTTGTAAGTCTACGTTCTCTAGGTACATACGCAGTGTAATTAAAAATCATTTGTGTAATACCTGGTTCCCTCTCGAAGATTTCGACTTCAATCGTATCTTCAGAATCACTTAACTCTGGCATACCGATTGTCATTACAATATATTCAAAAGGTGTTAACGTATGATATGATCCTTGAACTTTGTTTTCTTTGCCTTTTCTTACATCAATAATTGTATAGCTTCCATTTTGTTCAGCATCTACTTGAATTGATTTATTTGTTCTTTCTGTTGTCATAAACCATTGTTTAAGAAATCGTTCATCTGTCCACGCTTGATATAACAATTCAGGTTCAACTTTAAATAATCGTTCAAGACGTATCTCAACATTTTCATTTTCTACATTATATTTAGCCACGATGGATTGTTCACCTACTTTCACTCTTATTTCTATTCTAACGCATTATACAAGACTTCTAAACTATAATCATACAAAATATAAGGGTTTGTATGATTTTATTAAACCTTCAACAACTTTATTTTATCGTTAATAGTCAGTAAACGTCAAAATTTTACATTCTCAATTTATAAACCGTTATGTTATTACGTTAAAATAAAGAAATCTAAACCTCATCCTAAGCCTATCATTAAAAAAAGAGAGCCAGAAATCAAATCATCAATAAGATTCCGTGCGCTCTCCTTTTTATTATCCTTAACTATAAAGCACGATAACTGTAAATCATCAATGCTCACCAAATATCCTAATTATATTGTAGTCACAGTTTATTTCTTATCCAATCTTGGTAACCTAAAGGCGATCGCGATGAGTCCACATACACCTAATATCATCGGATAAATCGCATAGGGTACCAATTCAAATGGTGATATAGAAGCCACACCAGCTGCAGCTATGAGTTGCGGACTGTAAGGTAATAGTCCTTGGAAACAGCTCGCAAACATATCTAAAATACTTGCTGATTTTCGTGGATCGACACCATATTCATCAGAAATGTCTTTAGCTAACGGACCTGCCATTAATATAGAAATTGTATTATTAGCTGTTGAAATATCTGCCACACTGACTAATCCTGCAATCCCTAGTTCTGCGCCACGTTTAGATTTCACTCTATTACGTACAAAATTAAGTAGCCATGTAATACCGCCATTATGCTGTATTAAAGCAACTAGACCACCAATTAATAGTGCAATCATCGCGATATCTTCCATACCAATAATCCCTTTAGAAATAGAACTTAATAAACCAATCCAATCAAAACTACCGTAAAATAAACCAATCATTGCAGAAAGGATAATTCCACCGATAAGTACAATAATAACGTTGACACCAAATAATGCCAGAATAAGTACAAATAAGTATGGAATAACTTTTATAAAATCATAATCGTAGCTCTTAGAAGCATCAATGTGTGCTCCATTTGTTAAAAACCAAAGCACAATGACAGTAAATATCGCGCCTGGTAAGACGATTTTAATATTCACTTTAAACTTATCACTCATTTTTGTTTTTTGAGTTCTGACAGCAGCAATCGTTGTATCTGAAATCATTGATAAGTTATCACCAAACATCGCACCACCTACGACGGTTGCCATAGTAATCGCAGCAGATACATCTGTTGCTTGACTTAGTCCAAAGCCAACTGGCGCAATAGCCGCTACAGTGCCTACAGATGTTCCCATAGAAAGTGAAACAAACATACAAATTACGAACAAACCTACAATGATTAAATTCTCAGGAATCAAGGATAATCCCAGATTCACAGTAGATTTAACACCGCCCATATCCTCCGTGGTTTGCGAAAACGCACCCGCCAGTAGGAAAATGAGCATCATTAGAATAATATTTGAATGTCCCGCACCCTTGGTGAAAATTTCAACCTTCTTCTGAAATGATTCTTTTCTATTTAACACAAGTCCCACAATTGCAGCCACCAATATGGCAACGTTTAGGGGCATTGTAGTAAAATCACCCGTAATGATACCGACACCTAGAAACATACCTACAAATATAATTAAAGGTATCAGTGCCCATGCATTACCTTTCTTAGTCTCCTCCATAAATAACCAACTTTCCTTTGAGTTCAAATGAAAACATCAAATTTTCTATCCTTAAATAAACTTACCCAAATAAAAAAACTCTTTCCAAATGAAGAAAGAGTAAACTTTGTACATTTATTCTTATCTTCTAGCATAAATGATGCTACTGGAATTGGCACACGCATAATCATGTTGCCGAAGTATCTACAGGCCAGTCCCTCCACTTCTCTTGATAAGTTATTTAATTTATTTTTTTACAGTACAATATTAAATGAGTTTCGTCAATTACTGTCTTTGAATTATTACCTAAACTTTAACAAATCTCAACATTGCGTTGATGAAATATTTGCATCATCGTCATTGACAAATCACTCAGTTGGTCGCTTAATCGTAAATGGTTTGCCTAATACAGCATAATCATTACCAGCCAAACGAGCCACAGGTGATAATGCTTGTGCATCTATTTTACTATCATCAAAATAGACCGCATCATCAATATGATACATCACCACTTCGCCAATGATTAAATCAGACCCTTCTTGTTCATCTCCTAATGTAATCAGTTGATTGAGTTTGCATTCCATGCGAATCTTAGCTTGTTCAATACCAGGAACAGGTACTAAATCCGAATTCACACATGTCAATTGCGTTCTGTCTAATTCATTTTCCTTTCTGTCTATAGGGGCCGCTGTTTTATTTATTTCTTCTACAGTCAATTCATCTGTGATATGAACAACAAATGATCCTGTTTCTTCAATATTTAAAGATGTATCTTTGCGTTTGCCTTGTGAACGTGCTGTAGAAATCATAATCATAGGTGGCGCGCTACATACAACATTAAAAAAACTAAAGGGCGCCGCATTTAAATTGCCATCCTTATCTTGTGTTGTAACAAACGCAACCGGTCTCGGAATGATACTACCACTTAGCAATTTATAATTCTGTTGTTTCGTTAATGTGTTCGCATTATATTGTTTCATTTATATATACTCCTTTTAAAAATAAGAAAAAAGCGAGACAGAAACCAAAGATTACTTTGATCTCTCAGTCCCGCCTATATCACACTTCTTCATATTAAAACAAAGGCTTCACATAACCTAGTCTAACTGTGTACCACCAGTCACACCGTATACTTGACCTGTTGTGTAACTAGATTCTTCAGCTGCTAAGTGTACATATATGCCTGATAATTCCACGGGTTGACCAGCTCTTCTCAATACTTCTTTTTGTCCAAAATTCGGGATTTTGGATTGCGGTTGTCCACCAGAAATTTGTAATGGTGACCAGAATGGCCCTGGCGCTACACAATTCACACGAATGCCTTTTGCACCGAGTTCTTCAGAAAGACTTTTCGTTAATGAAATTATCGCAGCTTTTGAAGCCGCATAATCATGTAAGATTGGACTCGGATTATAACCTTGAACAGACGATGTCAGTGTAATCGTTGCACCCGCTTGTAAATAATCTATCGCTTTCTGAACTGTCCAAAATATTGGATAAACATTTGTCTCAAATGTTTCTGAAAACGAAGTTGTGTCAAAACCTTTTATGCTATCTCTATATTGTTGGTGGCCAGCAACAATGGTTACATTGTCTAAACCATCAAGTTCTTTATAGGCTGTTTCAACTAAGTCATAATTAAATTGTTCATCTCTAATATCACCTGGAATTAAGACAGCTTTTCTTCCTGCCGCTTCAATGACTTGTTGTACTTCTTCAGCATCTTCTTGTTCTGACGGAAGATAATTAATTGCTACATCTGCGCCTTCTTTCGCATAAGCAATAGCTCCCGCTCTGCCTATAGCAGAATCACCACCAGTAACTAGCATTTTATAATTTTTCAAACGACCATAACCGGTATAAGATGTTTCACCACAATCCGGTTTTGGATCTAATTTACTCTGCAAACCGGGAACTGGTTGTTCTTGTTTCGGAAAATCTTTATTTGAAAATTTAGTTCTTGGATCTTGACCTGCCATTATGAACACTCCTTAAATTATGAACTAATGATTAAATACCCAACATTTCTATTGTTTAATACATAATTTAATCAGATTGCTTTAATTTTCCTTTAATAATTTTTGTACGAAAGTAACAAAATAGTCAGGTACTTTTTCTAAAATACGTTCATCTGGATCGTAGTTTGGATGATGTAAATCATATTCACTATTGGAACCAATAAAGACAAATACGCTTGGATATTTATTAGAAAAACCAGAAAAATCTTCACCAATGGTTAACGGTTCCTCCATTACACTGACATTGTAACCCACTTCCTTAGCAGTTTCTATTGCATCATTTGTTAATTGTTCATCATTCACCACAGCACCAGGTAAGCGATGATAAGCCGTTTCAATTTCTACACCAAATGCTTCAGCAAGACCGCTTCCAATTGCTCTTAATCTTTCTTCAATCAGTACTCGTTTTTCTTCATCAAAACTTCTTACTGTACCTTGCACATAGGCTTCGTCCGCAATTACATTCCATGTGTTTCCACACGATACTTCTCCAATGGTAACAACTGCATTATCAAACGCTGATAAATTTCTACTCACAATAGATTGAACACTATTAATTAACTGTCCCAATACAATCATTGGATCATTACCTTGTTCAGGTTTAGCAGCGTGCGCACCTTTACCTTTAATTTTATATTCAAAACGGTCTACAGAAGATGTGACCACACCTGATTTAACCATAAATTCTCCAATATCTAACGTAGGATAATTATGATAGCCTAACACAGCTTTCGCGCCATCAATGGCACCTGTATTAGCTACATTTACTGCACCATGGCCCAATTCTTCTGCAGCTTGAAAAATAATGCGTACACGTCCATTGAGTTGATTTTCTATTTCTTTTAATCTCACTGCGACACCGAGCACACTAGCCATATGAATATCGTGTCCACAAGCATGCATCGTTCCTGCATTTGTCGAAGTGAATTCATGTTTTACTTGCTCATTTATTGGTAATGCATCTATATCTGTTCTAACTGCGACTAATTGATCACCTTGTCCAATCTCTGCGACAAGTCCTGTTTCTAATGGTAAATCTAAAACTTTAATATCATATGATGCTAAGATGCGTTTGATACGTTTTGTTGTTTCATATTCAGCATCTGATAGTTCTGGATATTGATGAAATGTTCTTCTCCAATTTATGTAATCTTCATATTGTGGCATTATATGTCACGTCCTTTCTTATTTTTAAAACGCTTAACTAAATAATATAATATGGTAACGATGACCACACCAGCTGCTAAATTATTTGTGCTTAAAATGATCAACATTGTAAACATAACGATACATGCGTGCTTTATAGGTGCTATTTTGATAAATGAAATCGTTCTTCTATCGAATGTATTAAGTGAAATCGTTATTAATACCGATGCCAATACAGCCATTGGTATTTGACCAATAATATCGCCAAATACAAATAAGCTGATGAGTAAAAAAGCACCTGTAATCAGTGTTGATATCCTCGATGTCGCACCCATCGCTGCATTAAATCGCGATTGCCCCACAAGTGCGCTACCGCCATAGCCACTAAATAATGCAACGACTGCGTTTGCAATACCTTGTCCTATCGTTTCTTTATTTTTATCACTAGTCGTAGCAGTGACGCCATCCATCATACGTGCTGTCAATGTCGTTTGCACAACGGCAACAATTGCCATTGTCAGTCCATATAATGATGCAATACTCACGATGTCCATATCATACATTGCATTTGGAAATGACAACATTGGTATATCGATATGTAACGATGCCAAATGATGCACATATACAATGTCTGGTTTAATGAACCATGCACAAATCGTTAAAATAATAATTGCAATTAATGGCGCTGGCATAAATTTGATATATCGTTGCGATAACCAAATAATTAAAAAAGATGCCACCGCTATGACATAGGTCGCATTTGAAATATTAAATATATTGTTTAGTTGCGATGTAAATAACAATACACCTAACGCATTCATAAAACCGATAACTACACCTGTGGGAACATAGTCTAATAATTTATTTATTCGGCACAGTCCCATCACAATTTGTATCATTCCCATAAACAACGTAGCTAATATGACAGCGGACATGCCATGACTTGACATAAGTGGTGCTACAACTAAAGAAACACCACTACTTGGTGCTGATACCATTAATGTTCGATTGCCAGTAATACTGATAACTAACATCATCAGTCCGGTACTTAACATGCCTATGGTTGGACTCACACCTGCAATAAAAGAAAATGCAATTGCACCGGGTAGTAATGCGAGTGCTAGCAAAATACCTGTAAGCATATTGGTGACTAATGCTCCATGCCACTGTCTAAAATAATTTATGTGACGCACATTCATTGTTACCTCCAAATTGCTTTAACTACATGGTATCATAATTATCAAAATATTTAATCAACTCTGCCTAATAAAAAAGGGAGTGGGACAGAAATCAAATTTTCTAAAATTGATTTCGTAGTCCCACCCCGGCAAGGATGACTAGGATTGAAAAAAGCTTGATATAAGCGCATTTTCAATTCAGTCATCTACTGCCTAAATGGTAAAGCGTCTGAGATATAAATTTATATCTCAGATTTCTTTCATAACTCATCTTAGTACGTTGCTTCATTCAAATTATTGTACTAAATTGATGCGATTATCAATCAACACTTTACCGTCTTTAATAACTTTTTCAGCATGATTGATACCGTAGTGATAAGGTATATATTCATGGTTAGGCGCATCCCAAATAACAATATTGGCTTTATCCCCTTGATTGATTGTACCTGCATCAATATCAATTGCTTTAGCTGCATTAACTGTCACTGCATTCCAAATTTCATTTGGCGATAGTTTCAATTTCAAGGCAGCAATCGACATGACCAGTTGTAGATTATTTGTTACACAGCTACCAGGATTAAAATCAGTCGCAATAGCGATTGCACCATTATTGTCTAACATCCCTCGTGCGTCTGCATAGGATTCTTTTCCTAAATAGAATGTCGTACCAGGTAGCAACACGGCGACAGTGTCGCTATTTTTAAGTTTTTCTTTACCTTTTGCACTTGACGCTACAAGATGATCTGCAGAAATTGCGTTTTCATCTATAGCTAACTCTAAACCACCTAATGGGTCAATTTCATCTGCATGAATTTTCACATCAAAACCTAATGCTTTCGCTGCTTCCATGTATTTTCTTGATTCTTCAACCGTAAACACACCTGTTTCACAGAATATATCTGCAAAATCAGCATACGGTTTAACTTCAGGTAATAAATCAATCATTTCTTGAAGAAAGGCTTGATTAGACTCAGCATCTTTAGGTACGGCATGTGGACCAAGGAAAGTGTGTTTCATATCTAAGTTATATTTTTCAGCTAAGCGATTAGATACTCGCAATTGTTTGAGTTCATTCTCTTTATCTAGACCATAACCGCTTTTACTCTCAACAGCTAAAACGCCATGTTTCATCATCGTCAATAAATTCTGTTCCGCCTTCTTAAACAAAGCTTCTTCTGTAGCTTTACGTGTAGCTTCAACTGTAGATAAGATCCCACCGCCTTGTTCAAGAATTTCTAAATAGGAAACACCTTGTCTTTTAAGAGACATTTCATGTTCACGTGAACCTCCATGAACAAGATGTGTGTGTGCTTCAACCAATGATGGGGAAACCACTTTATCCGTTGCATCAATTGTTTCAGCTGCTTCATAGGCATCTGTATGCGCACCTGAGTACACAATTTTGCCGTCTTTAACGACAACAGTTCCATTTTCTATAATATTTAGCTCATCTAATTCTTTTCCTTTTAATGGGCGTTCAGTAGATTTTGGTAAAATTAATTCTTTAATGTTTTGAATAATTAAATCGTTCATGATTTGTCTCCTTTACTTGTAATCATTGGGATTTTAATTCCTTTTTCTTTTGCAACATTAATAGCAGACTCGTATCCAGCATCAGCATGTCTTACAACACCCATACCCGGATCTGTCGTTAATACGCGTCCTAATCTTCTGTCGGCACGTTCTGAACCATCTGCTACAACAACCATACCTGCATGTAAAGAATAACCCATACCAACACCACCACCGTGATGGAATGAAATCCAAGAACCACCTGCTGCAGTGTTTATTAAAGCATTTAATATCGCCCAATCACCGACTGCATCAGATCCATCTTTCATACCTTCAGTTTCTCGATTCGGACTCGCAACTGAACCAGAATCAAGATGATCTCGACCAATAACAATAGGTGCAGAAATTTCTCCATCTCTTACGAGTTTATTTAATGCTAAGCCCATTTTTGCACGTTCTTCATAACCTAACCAGGCAATACGTGATGGTAAACCTTGGAACGCAATCTTCTCTTGTGCCAAATCTAACCAACGAATTAATTTTTCATTCTCTGGGAAAATCTTTCTCATTTCTTCATCTGCACGTTCAATATCTTTCGGATCTCCACTTAATGCCGCAAAACGAAACGGTCCTTTACCTTCACAGAATAGTGGACGAATATAAGCGGGAACAAAACCAGGGAAATCAAATGCATTTTCTAATCCGTCATTAAATGCAACCTGTCTGATATTGTTACCATAATCAAATGCGACTGCACCATTTTTTTGGAATTCAAGCATCAGTTCAACATGTTTTCTCATAGACGCTTGTGCTTCTTTAACGTATTGTTTTGGGTCTTTGTCACGTATGGCTTTCGCTTCTTCTAAAGAATAGCCTTGTGGTACATAACCATTTAATGGATCATGTGCGCTCGTTTGATCTGTCACAATATCAATGTTAAATTCTTTATCTAATATGGCTTTATGCGTATCGACTGCATTACCTACTAAACCGATAGAAAGTGGCTCCCCTTTTTCACGTGCTTCATCAGCCAAACGTAAAGCTTCATCTAAATCATGTGTTTTAATGTCACAATAACGTGTCTCTATACGTTTATCAATACGTGTTTCATCAACATCTACGCCAATAACAACCCCACCATTCATTGTAACAGCTAGTGGTTGAGCGCCACCCATACCGCCTAAACCTGCAGTCAACGTGACCGTACCATTTAATTTGCCATTAAAATGTTGATTCGCAAGCTCTCCAAAGGTTTCGTAAGTACCTTGTACAATACCTTGCGAACCGATGTATATCCAACTTCCTGCTGTCATTTGTCCATACATCATTAAGCCTTTTTTGTCTAATTCATTAAAATGATCCCAATTTGCCCATTCCGGCACGAGCACTGAGTTAGATATTAATACACGTGGTGCTTCTTCATGTGTTTTAAATACAGCAACGGGTTTGCCAGACTGTACTAACATTGTTTCATCCGCTTCTAATGAACGTAATGTTTCTTCAATTGCTTCAAATGCTTCCCAATTACGCGCTGCTTTACCTATGCCTCCATAAACGACTAAGTCTTCAGGACGTTCAGCTACTTCTGGGTCAAGATTGTTATACAACATTCTAAGTACAGCTTCCTGTTCCCAACCTTTACATTCAATGTCTAAACCTCTTTTTGCTTCTATTTTTCTCATGAAAAATCACTCCTTGTTTTTAATAAACTTATCCTTTGTTTAACAATAGCTAAAAAATCCATAGTGCGAACGGTATGGTAATAAGCAATGTAAGCACTACTCTTTCGAACCAAATAAGCACTAATTTACCGACTGAAATTTTTATCTCAGTGGAGAGAATTACTGGAACAACACTTGAAAAGAATATAATTGCCGATACACTCAATACTGCAACAGTAAATCTAGTTGCTAAATCAGCCGTTTGTGCAATGGCTGCTGGTAACAACATTTCAACTACAGAAATGGTTGATGCTTGTGCTAATACCGCAACATCTTGTACAGGAAATATACTTATAAATGGATAAAATACATATGCAATATATTCAACAATTGGTGTATATTCAGCCACAATGAGTCCTAAAAAGCCAACAGACATGATTGAAGGTAAAATCGCAATCGTCATTGTGACACCATCTCTTAGGTTTTCCACTACATTTTCAATTAACGTCTTAGAACGCGCAACGGCTAATTTTGCTTCTAACCATGATTCTTTTAATAAAGGCATTTCTCTTCGAATTTCTTCTTGATATGGTTGGTTCTGATATGTACTATTTCTCTCAAATCTTATAGGTGGGAGCTGTACGGTAATAGCAGTTACAATAAAAGTAACTGCAAGTGTAAACCAAAAATACAAATTCCAATGCTCAATGATACCTAACGTATTTGCTACAATAATCATGAATGTAGCAGATACTGTTGAAAACCCAGTCGCAACAACAACAGCCTCTTTATGCGTATAACCACCATTTTTATAAACTCTGTTTGTGATTAATAAGCCTATTGAATAACTACCAACAAACGAAGCGACGGCATCGACCGCAGATTTACCAGGTGTTTTAAATATTGGTCGCATAATGGGTCTGCAAATAACACCAATGAATTCTAATAATCCAAAGCCAATTAGAAAAGATAAGAATACGGCTCCTACTGGTATCAGAACACTTAATGGTATAGCTAACTTTTCGTATAGAAATGGACCAATGCTCTCTTTCAATACAAAACTTGGACCAATATTAAAAAGAACCATAAACGCGATAAATACACCAACGATTTTAAAAAAGCTGAATATCATATCTGTTTTCGTTTTATTCCATTTTTTATTAATAAAAGGATGTACTGCACCAATAACGATTAAAATAAAAACATAATATGGCAATACTGGATACACAAGTGCTGTAATCCATTGCACAATATGATCAATCATAATTGTCGATTGACCATTAATCGAAATTGGTACAAAGAAAAATATGATACCTATCAAACTATAAACAAAAAACTTCCACATGTACTTCACGCCCCTTTAACGAAAGTACATCTCCCTCTATATTGACAAGTATAATATGTTATTATATAGACTACCAATATAAATAAACTAATCATTGATAGTTTTAAACTATAAACATCTGATTCAAGGAGGTTCTTAATTATGAAAATCATACAATTAGAATACTTTGTTGCCGTAGTTAAATATAATAGCTTTACGAAAGCAGCCAACTTTTTACATATTAGTCAACCTTCACTTACCACAACTATTAAAAAAATGGAAGCAGATCTAGGTTACGATCTATTTATGCGTACGACCAAAGATATTAAAATCACTGAAAAAGGAATTCATTTTTACAATTACGCACAACAACTGATACAAAATTATCATCAAACGATTGAAAAAATGTATGACCTCAATATGGGACATGCGCCTAAAATTAAAATATCTATTCTAGAATCGACGAACCAATGGATTTCTCAAATACTATCGACGCATGCACAACAATTTCCAGACCAAACTTACCTTGTATCTGAAATTCATGATCAAACTAAAATCTTTGAATTGCTTATTAACTTTGAAAATCACGTTGCTTTCACGAACGAACAAATAAATCATGATGATATTGAATCTAAACCTTTATATGAGGAGTCGTATGTATTGATCACTCCTAAAAATGCTTTTCCACATTCACATACGACCTCCATTGCATCCTTACCATTAATATTACCAACTAAAGGATCTCAAGTGCGTAAACACTTAGATGACTACTTTAATCGTATGAACTTACATCCTAATATCATTATCGAAGCGGATCGATTTGAAGCTGCTACGAACTTTGTCCATAGAGGGTTAGGATATGCTGTGATACCAAGAGTCTATTATCAATCATTTAATGCTAAAGATTTAGATGCATTAGATATTCAACCTAAATTAAGTCGTTCTATCTATATTAATTATCTAAAAAAAAGAAAGCACTCATCACGTGTGCTTTCTTTCATTGAACAATGTGTTAATTATTGGAATTTTAAAGAATAAAATGATGTAAGAAATTAGCAGATAATTTGGCGGTTCTATTATCTACATCATATTTAGGATTTGTTTCAGCAATACTAATTGTTGGAACTTTTTCGTTTGGAATGATGCGTTTAGCTAATTCAAGTACGATATGTGGCGATAAACCAAGCACGCCATTGGCACTAACACCAGGCGCAAATGCGCTATCAATCACATCCATACAAATTGTAAACATGATAACATCATGGTCATGTACAAAACGTTCCACCTTATCTTTGATTGGAGGAGAAATTTGGTGAAGCAATTCTTCTGAATACACATAACCGATACCTTTTGCTTCGGCATAATCAAATAATGCGCGTGTATTGCCACCTTGTTGTATACCTAATACAAGATAGTCTGTATTTTCATCTTCTTCAAGTATTTGTCTAAAGCTTGTGCCAGATGTTGAACCTGACTCTTCTCGTGTATCAAAGTGCGCATCTATATTAATGACGCCAATCGAAGCGTTAGGATATGCCTCTCTTGTACCTAAATATTGTGCATATGCAATATCGTGTCCACCACCAAGCAAGAATGTTTGATTATGTCTTTTTATAGACTTAGCAACGTAATGTGCAAATTCTTGTTGTGTTTCCTCTAAACTGTCATGATCATGTTCAACGTTGCCATAGTCATATATATTACATTGTCTAATCACTGGTAGATTGGCAAACACTTTTTTAATGGCATTTGGGCCTTCTTTTGCACCGATACGCCCTTTATTTAATTCAACACCTTTATCCACCGCGTACCCTAGTATACCTACACCTTGACGTGACTCACTGTCATCTTCTTCAATATTACGAAAATTTATAGTTTGAAAGTGCCTAAATTGTGATTCATCCGTTTCACTATCAATTCTTCCAGTCCAAAGATCACGTTGTGCTAATTTATACATAATTCTCCTCCTTTAAATACTAACGGTCACCTAAAAGTATACGCTTACATTTTCCTCAATTCAATTTATAATAATATTTACCCATTTCACTTCATTATAATTTCAAAAATTCGTAATAAATATTTCAATTTCATGTTAGATTACCTTAAACTATTACATTTCAATGATAAATCGGGAATTTAATTTATTTCTATCTCATAAATATGTATAATTAGGTACAAATGATTTTTTGAACCCTATTGGAGGTTACATCAATGAACACAAAACGTATACCAGGTTTTCAATGGGCAATGATAATTTTTATTTTCTTTATTGTTGCTTATGCACTACCTATTATACTTAAAGATTTACAGAGTTCTGTTCCATTTAAAGATTTTGTCTTTGATATGAGTACCCTTGCACCATTCATAGCAGTACTTATATGTATTGCTGTATTTCAGCACAGAGGTACCCAATTAGCTAGCTTAAAAGTGACAATTAGCTTAAAAGTGATTGAGCGTGCAATTTTAGCACTTATTTTACCATTACTTATTTTTATTATAGCGATGGTTTGCTTTAATATTTTTTCTGATAGTTTTGTCCTTTTACAAACTAAAGATTTATCTGTTTCAATTTTATCTATTATTATAGGACAAATTGTCATGGCCTTTTTAGTGGAACTCGGTTTCCGTTCTTATTTACAACATATTGTTGAAACTAAAATGAATACGTTCTTTGCGTCTATCATCGTTGGTTTTATGTACGCAATATGGAATGTAAATATCGCCTTTAGTTTTGATTTTGCAATCTATAGTTTCCTTTATTCATTTGCATTTTCAATGATAGTCGGGGAATTAATACGTGCAACGAAAGGCCGCACAATATACATCGCCACTTTATTCCATGTAGCCATGTCATTTGGACTTGTATTCTTATTTAATGAAGAATTAGGCGACGTATTTGCCATGAAAGTGATTGCATTATCAACTGCAGCTGTTGCTGTGCTTTATATTCTAATCAGCTTAATCATCCGTACAATACTTTATTTCTTTACAAAACGTAATTTAGACGAAGTTGACGAAAATAATTATCTTGACCATGTGAATGACAATGACGAAGATGATTCGGATATAAGTGATGAAGATAATCATTCCGAAATAAACGAAACGCAACGTTCATCTGATAAAACAGGCGCTTCTAAGGAAATGACTTCAGAAGCAGATGATAAACAAGACGCAACCGATAATCATCATGAATTGGATGCAACACACCAAGATAATCATGACAATTCGACTGAAGAGAATGAACATAACGATGCGCATAAAGACAACAGTCGTGCGAATATTATCTCTGAAAATACACCAAGTGCATCATCAAATGAAGTAGTGAAAGATAACACGACACAATCAGATACACGTGCGAATAGTGCCGTTGAAGCATCTACTGAAAAAGCACATCCAGAATCAACTCAAGATGACTCGAACACAAGTACACGTTATACGACGAATCGCAAGTCATCCGTCGTATCTGATGCACGTACAACGATTGATGAAGAAGGTAATGCATCTTCCAATGATTCGATTTCAGAAAACAATACCGAAACAGGACAAGATGATGTATCTTTTGATTCAGCTGATTCATCTAATAATGATTACGAACGCTCCCCTTTCGATTTGAAGAGCAAACGTGGACACCGTCGCTAATCATATGAATCACACAAAATGATTCAACTATTTTTATCAATTATAGAAACCAATACTAAGCTATGCTTTAATACGACTAGCTTTAGTATTGGTTTTTTAGTTTTATAACTTGATGACGTAATTATTGCTTATTTTCAAAGCATACAAAAGAGACATCGTGTTCGAAATAACAAACACGATGCCTCTTTTAATCTATCAATGATGCTTTATTTTTAATTTTCACTCCAGTAGATGTACCAATAATTGCTTGATCTGTAACATCTAAAAAGTAACCTGTTTCCAATACACCGATAAGATGAATCAAAAATTCATGCATATCTGCTGCATTGATACCTTCATTTAATGTAACGTCTAAGATATAATTGCCATTATCGGTAATAAAAGGTACATCATCAACCATTCTACGTATTACTTTTAAATTATCGTATGCTTGAATACGTTTTGCTACGAGTAACCAATTAAACTTATCCACTTCAACAGGCAACTTAAATGTTTGACCAAGATAATCTACACATTTACTTTCATCTGCTAAGACAACAAATCTTTCGGCCATGGCATCTATGACTTTTTCTCTAAATAATGCCCCGCCACCGCCTTTAATTAAGTTTAAATCGTTATCAATTTCATCTGCACCGTCTATCGCAATATCGATATGATTAACATCATTGACATCAATGACATGGATACCTAACTCTTTCGCTATAAATGCAGTCTTATTAGAGGTACAGACACCAGTGATTTTTATTTGTTCTTGTTCCAGTTTCTCTGCAATTTTTGGGACAAGCAATTCAATCGTAGATCCAGAGCCAATACCAACAATCATACCATCTTTAATCTGGTCTAATGCATCATTAAATGTACTCATTTTTAACTGTTTCTTATCCATCATGCCTTCCCCTTTTATACTGTACTTTTATCTTTATTGTACATGAGATTTATTAAAATACCTAGACAGAAAACTGATTTTCAAAATGAATTTATACATATAGTTGCATAATCACCATATTGGTCTAAAATAATAAGCAATCTACTGTTGGAGGTACAATGATATGATTTATGAATTAGATGCCATTTCTACCGGCAAAATACAAGATTTACCATATAGTACCAAAAGACCTATGCGTTCTGCATTAAACAAAAAAACATTTTCAGGTAAGATGTGGTTGACGCATACTGGATTTACTGAAGATGAACAAGAATATAAAGGACATGGAGGCCCAAATAAAGCCGTTTGCTTGTACAGTAAGAAAAATTATGAACTTTGGAAAGATGACCTACCAGAATTACCATCCTATGCTATGTTTGGTGAAAATTTAACAGCAACCGATTTAGATGAGCAGCATGTCCATTTCGGTGATCAATTCCAACTTGGTGAGGCCATTTTAGAAGTTTCAGAAATCAGAGAGCCTTGTTGGAAAATTCAAGAAAAGTATAAAATTCCTGATTTAATACGGAGAATGTCAACGTCTTGTAGAACTGGCTTCTACTTCCGTGTACTACAAGAAGGTTATGTACATGACAATGATCACTTAAAACGCATCAAATCAGCAGACCCAGCAACATGTCTTTCTGTATACGAACTCAACGACATCTATTACAATGATAATAAAAATATCGAACGCTTAACCTATGTTTTAAATAATCCCTATTTGACAGATGAGCGAATCAGTAAGTTGGAACGTTTCTTAAAACGCGCTCAAAAGTAGTTTCTTTGACTTGAATGAAATAAAATGAAAATTGGACCTTGGTATAAATTACGCTGATTATAAATAAGTATGATGCGCTATTGTAAAAAATAAAAAGATAAGCGGCCTAATCCTTATTATGGAATAGGCCGCTTATCTTTATTGACTAGCCACTCTCCCAAATGGTGTCAAATACATTGTCTCATTAATTATTTGAATTGCTTTTCAGAAATTTTATATGATGTTTTAGAGTAAAAAGGTTCATTCGCTTCTAAAATCGATGGTGCTTGATCACCTAATAAATTAATGTCATTAGGAATACATTGCGTTTCTAATGTAAAACCTGAGTGGGCTTTATAAATATTGAAATCACTCTTCCATCCAGTCGTGTCGTTAAATGTGTAAATAACGATGTTTGGCATGTCTGTGTTGACTTTTAAGATGAAATGTTTATTTTCAACCGTCATTTCATTACCACCAATATCAAATGGATGATCAATACCACCAAAACGTTGCATTTGTTCTTTTACAGTTGGATCTGCACTATTAAAAATATCTTTGAATTGGATATTTTGTTCGTTAAAAGTATTTACCAAACTTAAAGGCTCCATACTTTCCACGATATTATTTTCTCCTAATAAATACATATCCAATTTCGAACTTGAAATGCTGTGATTATCAATCACATTGTTGTCTCTATTCAAGTTAAAATATACATGATTCATCGGATTAAATAATGTCTTTTCAGTTGATTTCGCTTTATATTCTATCGTCCACTTGTGATCTACATTATATGTGTGAATCACTTCTAAATCGATATCTCCTGGAAAGTTATCATCTGCACTTTGAATCGTAGTAGTAAAAATGACTTTCACTTGCCCGACTTGTTCTTCAATTTTATAATCAAAAAACCGTCTATCTATACCATTCGGTCCACCATGAATATTATGTACACCATTATTAGCATCTAGCTCATATGTCTTACCATCCAACTCAAACGTTGCATTTGCAATTCTTCCACCATATCTTCCGACAGTGGCACCAAAATGATAAGGATTCGATTCATAAAACTCATCTGCTTCGACAACATTACCCAGTACAATATTATTATCGTCATATTTCCACGATACAATCCTAGCACCATAATTTGTAAAAACAATTTTTGTTTCTTCATTATCAATTTTAATCAAATCGATACCATTGCTTTGACTTTCTACTTTTGCAAACATCATTAATGACTCCCTTTCAAACCTACACTTTAATAATAGGTTTTTCCATGAATAAAATTCAATCATAAATGTCACCTTCGTCATACTTGATTCAAGGGGTTGTCAGCAAGCATGAAGGCTATTATCTAATATAGATTTCATTTACGAATATAAGATAGTAATCATTTCCTCATTAAACCATTGACTTGATGCACACAAATGTTTTCTATATCAATTATTAAACATTATTTCATGATCCCTCATACATAAAATATGCTTAGTTGAAGAATTAAAAAGAATTTTGTAACATTTGAATACATTCACTCATTTTTTATATCTTAATATTACGCTCTTATATTGTAACAATTTATTCAAATATTTATCTATACTAAACATAAATTCTATCAAACTATATAGAAAATTGTTATACCTTTTTCTATTTTTACCTAATTCTCAACAAATTATCCTTCGTACAATTCACAATTTTACGCATTAATAACTATAAAAACAGGCTGGGACATCTATCATGCCTCAGCCTGTATCGCATTCTAACCGTTCTAACTAATGTTAATATATCAATATTTGTTTAAAAAAATTCGATTTCTGTCTCACCTTATTGGACATTTACATGCTTAACTTCTTTTAAATACACGCTTCATGGCATTCATAAAGCCTTTATCAAAACTTAAAATCGTATTTTTGTAACTTCTCACTGCAATCCATAATAAAATAAAAATCGTAATAATGGATAAGATGACGCTTACAACGATTTCCCAGACTGCAACATCAGGTGACGCGGAACGTACAAACATTACGAATGGAGACATTAATGGGATAAAACTAGTGATTTTTGTAAGCTTTGTTTCAGGATTCATTATACTAAAGAAAGAAATGTAAAATGCTAACATACTTACTAGTGTCATCGGCATTAATGCTTGATTTATATCTTCAATACGTGCAGTAATTGACCCCAAAATAGCTGCCAATATAATATATGAAAGGATACCAATAATCAGCGAAACGATGGCTACAATAGAAATTTGTAGCGTTAATTCGTTGGGTTCAATTTCAAAACCTTTTAACATGTCACTTATATCAAATACAAAGAAACATATGAAACCTGCTGCTATAAATATAATGATTTGTGTAAAGGCTACAGCAATGACACCCGAAATCTTAGCTAAAATATGTGTGACTGGGCTTACACTTGTAATAATCATTTCGATAACGCGTGATGTCTTTTCGGTAGCAATTTCCATCGCTACTTGACTTGCATAATTAAATACAATAAAGAAAATCAACATCAGACCTGCGTATACCATCATTGTGTTAAAACCTTTTTGTGCTTCAGTTAAATTTGAATTAGTCGCTTCATCAGCAACAACTTCTGAAGTGACTTTACTTTGTGATTGCAATTGCTTCAGTTCATCTTGTGACAAATTCAGGTTTGCTGCAACCAGTTGTGTTTGAATCGTTGATAATGAAACTTTTAATTTTTGTTTTTGTTGATCTGATACTGTATCTTTACTTAAAATTTTCCCAGAAAGTTTATTATCATCAGTCATTTTAATAATATATGCTTTATCTAATTTTTCATTTTTAACTTGTGCTTTAGCTTGCTTCTCTGAAACTTTTTTAAATGTAGCTCCATCATCCAATTGATCACCCTGGTTTTTAATCACTTTATATATTTCATTATCAGGTGAAACAACGCCTACTTTATCTGGTCCATCATCAAAGAAATCAATTATTTTATTCATATTAGATGCTAGTAGCATTAAGACAATAACCAGTCCAGTAAAAATCATAAATGATTTCGTTTTGACCTTGTTCTTGTACGTCAGTGAAAATGTTGCTAAAAATTTATCCATTAACGTCACCTACTTTGTCTATAAATATTTCATTTAATGAAGGTTCTACTACCTGGAATCGTTTCACAAAGCCGTATTGTGTCACGATATCATAAATATCTTCTGCAACAGATTCTGTCTCTATCATCGCTTTAATCTCTCTCTTATTTCTGTCTACGTCTAGGACACCAGCTATTTTATCAATTTCTGGCATTTCATGTTCTGTCTCAATCACAACGCGTTTATTCCCATGATTTGCTTTCACTTCATCAATGGCGCCTGATACCACAAGCTCTCCCTTATTCAAAATACAAACGTTATCGCATAATTCCTCAACATGTTCCATTCTATGAGAACTATAAATAATCGTCGTACCTGCATTATTTAAGTCTTGAACCGCTGATTTTAACAATTCTACATTTACTGGATCTAAACCACTAAAAGGTTCATCAAGAATAAGTAACTCAGGATCATGTAGCATACTTGCCAACAATTGGATTTTCTGTTGATTCCCTTTAGAAAGTGCTTCGATTTTCTTTTCTCTATTTTCTTTAATATCAAATCGATTTAGCCAGTAGTCTATTGCTTTTGTAATATCTTTAGATGCCATGCCTTTTAATGTAGCTAAATAACGTAATTCATCTTCTACTTTCATCTTAGGATGTAAGCCACGTTCTTCCGGTAAATAACCGATGCGATTGTATAATGAGCGATCAATGACTTTATCATTATATGTAATGCTTCCCTTTGTAATAGGTGTCAATCCTAAAATCATTCTAAAGGTTGTTGTTTTCCCAGCACCATTTCTCCCTAAAAATCCTAGCATCTTTCCTTTTTCCAAGGAAAGTGACATATCATTTACAGCTGTAAAATCTTTATATTTTTTCGTTACATGGTCAATAATTAATGACATTCCATTTCGCCACCCTTCTTTTTTAATTCCTCTACTCCGATGATACCATTTGTTATTTGAAATATAAATTTTTAATTTGAAAGCATATATTTATAGGTTTGATGCTATATTCATCAATGATTTACACTCATAATCTGCTTAACTTTACATTATGATATGTAAGCACTATCATAAAGATAACTTAAGTTTCTTAGCTTATTTCACAAAATGATTAGGAGGCAATGCAACAATGACATATAGTATCGGCATCGACTATGGTACCGCTTCAGGGCGCGTATTTTTAGTAGATACATCAAACGGTGAAATCATTTCTACATATATTAAAGAATATCCACATGGTACGATTTCAGAATCACTAAACGGTACTGAATTACCACATAATTATTTTTTACAACATGCTGAAGATTACACTTCTATTTTAGAGGAAGGCGTTCAATACGTCTTAAAAGAGAGTCAAGTCGATCCCGCTTCTATCATTGGTATTGGTATAGATTTCACAAGCTGTACCATCGTATTTTTAGATGAAAATTTTAAACCATTACATTTACAAACTGATTTGGAAGATAATCCTCATGCCTATGTGAAACTGTGGAAACATCATGGCGCACAGGATGAAGCAACTTATATGAAACAAGTAAGTGATCAAGTGAATCCATCTTGGTTAGATTTTTATGGTCACAGTGTAAACAGTGAATGGATGATTCCTAAGATATTAGAAGTTAAAAACAAAGCACCAGAAATCTTAAAACGTAGTGCTTATATCATGGAAGCTGGAGATTATTTAGTCAGTTTATTAACTAATAAAAATATTCGTTCTAATTGTGGTATTGGATTCAAAGGCTTTTACAATGAAACAGATGGCTTCAATTATTCCTTTTTTGAAGCTATCGATCAAGATTTACCAGAAATTGTTAAAACCAAATGTGAAGCCCCTGTCGTCAATATTGGGGAAAGCGCTGGTAGTTTAAGCTCATATTATCAAGATTTATGGGGATTGACTGAACAAGTACAAATTTCTCCTTACATCATCGATGCACACTCCGGTGTACTTGGTGTCGGAGCAATTGAACAAGGTGAATTCACTCCAGTTATTGGCACAAGCACATGCCATTTGATGCTCGATCCAAAACAGGAACCAATACCTGCAATTACTGGTTCAGTTAAAGATGCTATTATCCCAGGCCTATACGCATATGAAGCTGGTCAAGCTGCTGTCGGTGATTTATTTAATTATTCTGCTAGTCTTGCACCAAAATCTTATGTAGACCAAGCTGAAGCACAAGGCATCTCAACCCTTGAATACTTAGAAACATTGGCCGCTAATATACCTATAGATAAACAACATGTTACTGTACTCGATTGGCATAATGGTAATCGCAGTATCTTAAGTGATAGTAAGCTAACAGGTAGTATCTTCGGTTTAACATTGCAAACACCATTTGAAATGATACACAAAGCTTACTTAGAATCTACAGCATTTGGAACAAAAATGATTATGCAACAATTTGAAAACAATCACATTCCAGTAAATACGGTATATGCTGCTGGAGGTATTCCAATAAAAAGTGAACTCTTAGTTGATATATATGCGAATGTGTTAAATAAAGAAGTGGTTGTTATTGATTCAAGTAACGCTACAGCACTTGGTGCAGCTATGTTAGGTGCAAATGTCGGTGGCGCATATGCTACCTTAAAAGAAACAGTCAATCATATGAAACAACCTGTTTATTATCGTAAACAACCAGAAGCTAAAAAAGTAAAACAGTATGAGTCTCTATTTGAACGTTATAAAGCTTTACATGATTTGCTTGGTAAAGACCATCCCACACTATCTTATATAGATTAAATTATAAAGAAGTCTATTCCGGTTCGGAATAGACTTCTTTTAAGTTAGGGAAATTAATATTTAAAATCATCATCTTTGTGAGTTGATTTATTATCAATCGCATTA
This sequence comes from Staphylococcus sp. GSSP0090, assembly GCF_013391405.1. Classification (GTDB taxonomy): domain Bacteria; phylum Bacillota; class Bacilli; order Staphylococcales; family Staphylococcaceae; genus Staphylococcus. The sequence continues at coordinate 8,936 of NZ_JACBFD010000002.1, read as the reverse complement.
TTTTGTTCACCATAAGTAGACGCATTGCTATCAACGTGTTTGTCATTAACTTTTGTTTCTTCATTTTTTGCAACATCATGTGTTTCGTATGCATGATATCCATGATTTGATGTTTGGATATGATTGCCATATTTATGACTAGAACCATATTGATTTGTTTTTCTTTCACTATCAAGACAACAAATCACTAGCATATAAATACCAAGTGCCATATAAACAAGGAAAATGATGATAAATAGTATTAAATTGATTGGATTTGAATATTCTGGATCACGCACATTTATAGTAATTAAAATAGGATAACTTAAGACTACAATAACTAAATATATTATTGGTAACAACATCGTTCTACCTGTATCATGAAACCTTCTTATTAAAATTGCCCAACTTGGAATAAGTGTAGCTAAACCATATAATAAAGAATATCCCAAAGCTAAGAATATTAATAGTACACCTATCGCGACTAACCCTTCAGAATTTGATGCTGCCCCTGATACTGTCATTATTAGACCGACGATATACAATATAAATGATGGTATCATAAAGATGATGTTCCATAATGCCATGAACCAGTACTCACTTCGACGTGAACGACCTTTGAAATTAACATAGTTTTTCCAAAATAATTTAAGTGCTTGTACAAAACCAACTTTTCTTTCCATACCTTTCCCTCATTTCATATTCATTTTGTTTTTAATAAGTTTTCCCATATACTAAAATTTAGTCACATAGTATATGATAATTCCTATTAATCTTATAATAAATAGTGTAACAAATAACCATGTACATAGTAACACAATTTTACAAATATTTTAAAAACATTTTTTAAAAATTAATTTGATATAATTAAAAACGGAGGGCATCTCATGGATTTTTTACAACGTGATACAGTAACAATTGCACAAGACCTTCTAGGCGTTCGAGTAATTTACCAAGACGAATTACAAACGTTTACCGGTTATATTGTAGAAACCGAAGCCTATGTAGGAGAACAAGATCGAGCTGCTCATGGCTATAACCTTAAAAGGACACCTAAGGTTGAATCATTATATAAATCTGGCGGTACAATTTATGCGCATGTGATGCATACCCATTTGCTGATTAATTTTGTAACTCAATTAGAAGGTCAGCCAGAAGGTGTGTTAATTAGAGCTGTAGAGCCTGAGGAAGGCATCGAATTAATGGCTTATAATAGAGGTAAGAAAGGCTTCGAACTAACGAATGGTCCCGGAAAATGGACTAAAGCCTTTAACATACCTAGACACTTAGATGGATCCAAATTAAATGAAGGCCGTCTAAAGATTGATACTAAAAATCGTAAATATCCTAAAGAAATTGTAGCAAGTGGTCGTATTGGTATTCCTAATAAAGGCGAATGGACACATAAGCCATTAAGATTCACTGTAAAGGGAAACCCATACGTTTCACGAATGCGAAAATCAGATATGCGCCAGTCAGAATACACTTGGCGTACATAGATAAATAAGGACATTCAACATGAGTTTTATATACTCATGTTGAATGTCCTTTATTGTTAGTTTACGTTTTCAAATCGTAAAATTAATTATCAAACAATGGAAAATACAATTACATTATTTTTGTTTTTTATCTCGATCTAATAGGCCAAACTGAATCGTAATAATTGTACAAATAACAAATATCACTGGATAAAATGAATATTTTAACACTTCTAAATACGACACATCACCGTATTGTTCGACCATTAACATACCTGAGTCATGCGGTAATACCATCAATGCACAACACGCAAAAATATCAAGTAAACTTGCCATACGTTTGGGTGGCACTTTATATTCATCACCGATTTCTTTTGCGATTGGTGCTGAAATAATAATAGCCAACGTATTATGTGATAACGCAGCAGAAAGTACACCAGACATTAAACTGATAACATACTCAGCACTCTTGCGTCCTTTTGCTTTTGCTTTCATCGCTTTAATAATCCAATCTATACCACCATAATAGCGAATTAATGCTACCAAACCTGATACTAAGAAAGCAACAAGGAAAATAGTAAACATACTTTCCATACCATCACCGATGGCTTTCGTAAATTGGAATACGCCCATTTGACCTTGTACCATACCAAGTACGCCAGCCATAACGATACCAATAATTAACACAAGTATTACATCAAGACCCGCAATCGCTGCTATCAAGACGAAAATATAAGGTAAAATATTGATAAAATTAAAACTCAAATCTCCTTCTACTTTACCTGTTCCTCCTACAATAGCATAAAAAATAGCTGTAATAATAGCTGCCGGTAAAGCAATTAAGACATTCATTTTAAATTTATCTTTCATTTTCGCACCGACGCCATTTGTTGCTGCGATCGTCGTATCAGATATAATGGATAAATTATCTCCAAAATATGCACCCGCTATTACCGCTGCACCTGCTGCAGCAACACTTAAATCTGCTGCTTGTGCGACTGCTACGCCAACTGGAATAAATGCAGCTTGTGCACCAGTTGAAGTCCCTAATGTCAATGCAGCAAAACCACTCATGATAAATATACCAGGAATGAGTAGGCTCGGCGGTATAACAGACAGCCCCATATTAACCATCGCGTCCTTTCCACCCATTTCTGAAGTCACAGTGGAAAACGCCCCCGCGAGTAGTAATATCAATCCTAAATTAACTATACCTGAATTGCCGGCATGTTCAGTGAAGATTTGTACTTTTTTTGTGAATGCAGTTTTTCTGTCATAACAAGTCCAAGCAATCACAATACCAATTAAGATTGCAACATGACGTGGTAATTGATCAAATGCATCTTCTTTACCCATAATCGTGAAAGTAATACCCACGCCGATATATAATGCTAAAAATATCAACAACGGCAATAGTGCTAAAGCACCATATTGCTTTTCACTTCGTAACGATTGTTCCATAAATTAACTCCTTATAACCTAGGATTTTTATATGATATATATAGTAAATCAAAAAAGGAATAATGTCATTGAATTGACACTATCCCTTCAAAAATATACACGTTATTTAATTGTTGCATCCCCTGTATCTGTCTTAATTGTAATCACATTATGACCATTGCCTACGCTTTTATTTTCAAATCGCTTGTCTTCAATATTTAAATTGCCCGTATCACTATGATACTCTATTTGACTGTTTTTTGGTTTATCATTACCATATATTAATTGTACATCACCAGTATCTGTTTTAATCTGCATAGGTTTATCCGCTGGCATATCTTTCATTAAAATATCACCGGTATCCGTTTTGAAATCGCCGTGTTGAAATTTCGTTTTGTTCAGTTCAATGTCTGATGTATCACCGGAAGCACTTAATTGATTGAATGTACTGTCTTTGATTGTCAAGTCCATGACGTCTGTATTCAACTGTGCTTTATCCGCATTGATATCATTTAAAGTTGTACTACCATCATCTGAATGAACCTTTAAATTATCTAATTTTTGTGGAACAACTATCGTAACATCATTATATCGCATATCTAAAAATGAAATATCCATATTGGATTGACCTTTGTGATCACTTACGATTAAATTGCCATTCTTAACTTTTGCATGCATCTTGATTTTTTCGTTAGAACCTTTTGATATTACTTTAAATGTATTACCTTTTTTTATTTTCACGTTACTATGTTTCAAATCTAAATCGACTGCTTTAATACTTTTATGATTATAAGTTTCATTAAAATTCGTTGTGATTTGATTCGCCTTTTTATATTCAACTTTAAATTGTTGAACTGCACCAATTGCACAAACTACCGTTATGATTAAACCAATAACAAATAACCATATCAATGTTTTCTTCATCTTGTAGCACTTCCTTTCACTACACGAATATTCCATTTTAAATATTTAACACATAATACATAAAAACCTTTTGTAATCAGATAAGTGATGACGAATAAGATGATTCCTAAACCAAACATCGTACCTGTCACGAAAATATCTAATAACACTACGGAATCAAAGCCTTCCACTGCACCTTTAATGATGATACCAATTGGTGAGAGGATCAGAGATATCGTCGTAATGATTAATGAAATAACGATACTTAAAAATATAATAAAAGGAATCGTTATAACGAAAAAGTTTAATATACTTAAACCCATCACAGCTAATGTAGCATGACTCATATCCCCTATTTTATTACTTTCTTCAGCCTTTTCTATCGCAGCATTTGCATTTAATTCCTTCGCCAATTGTCGTGGATTTCCAAGTTCGTCTGCAATTTGCTCCTCAGTTTTCCCTTCTTGAAGACCACTATAAAAATGCGTGTCATATTCATTGATAATATCTTGACGCTCACTATCATTTGAATTTTTCAAATGCTTATTTAGTTGTTTAAGATATTCTGTTCTACGCATTAGATTCACTCTCCCTTATAAATTGATCAACTGCTCCTGAAAAAGCTTGCCATTCTTCTAACAGCAGATTTAATCGTTGTTCTCCTTGCGCTGTGATCTGATAATACTTTCTTGCCGGGCCTTCCGTCGATGGTTGATAATAAGTTGCTAATTCTCCACTTTTCACTAATCTTCTCAGCAATGGGTATACAGTCCCCTCAGCTATCGTCATATACCTCGAAATATTTTGTACAAGTGAATAACCATACTGATCATCTCGTTTAATAATTAATAAGACAATCAGTTCGAGTGCGCCCTTTTTAAATTGACTGTTCATTGAAGCCCTCCTCATCGGAAAACCAGTACTATGTATAGTACAGTAGTTTATGCTCAAAATATAACATACACTACTGTACATTGCAAGGTACTGATTAATGTTTTTTCACCTTTACTTTACAAGTTTTTGAAACGATCAACTATTGTTTTATCATAGGTGAAACTATCATTCTTGTTTTAAAGAATGTATAATGATGCTTGTGCATTTTTGTAAACGTTTACCTCATATGTCATCATATAAAAATAATTACATAAAGTTAATGCAATAAAGGGGGACTTTAAATGCTAGAGTTAGATGCAATTACCACTTTAGCACTTGCAAGTATTTTATATTTACTTGGTGTATACATTGTCAATCACGTAAATATCTTGAAAAAGTTATGTATACCAGCACCGGTAATCGGAGGACTATTATTTGCAATTGTTGTCGCAATTTTGCAGTCAGCAAGCTTGTTAACAATCAAATTAGATTCGGAATTTATTCAGAATTTCTTTATGCTCGCATTTTTCACAACAATTGGTTTAGGCGCTTCGCTTAAGCTACTAAAGTTGGGTGGCAAAATACTTATATTTTACTTTATCTTCTGTGGCATATTAGCAATTTGTCAAAATTTAATAAGTGTTTCGTTAGCAAAAGTACTCAATATTTCACCATTACTTGGCTTAACCGCGGGTTCTATGTCAATGGAAGGCGGTCATGGTAATGCCGCTGCATATGGACAAACATTACAAGGCATGGGTGTCGATTCTGCATTAACCGCAGCGTTAGCTGCAGCAACATTGGGTCTTGTCGCAGGTGGGTTAATTGGTGGCCCTGTAGTGAAATTTTTAATTAATAAGTATAACTTAAAACCTCAACAAGCAGAAGAAACTAAACAAGATTATGCTGAAAGTGATAGAAATGAATACTTACACAATCGAATGGCGCCTACTACCGTATTTTTACTACAATTTACAATTGTAGCAATTTGTATGGCCATCGGATCCTATTTAGGAAACACATTTACCGACTTAACCGGTATCAATATTCCTATTTATGTTGGTGCAATGTTTGTCGCTGTCATAATCAGAAATATCTCAGAATACAATAATTTAAAAATCATTGATATGAAAATCGTTGATGGCATTAGTGATGTATCACTTAGTCTATTCTTATCCATTGCTTTAATGAGCATTCAACTCACTGAAATATATCAATTAGCAATACCGTTAATCATCATCGTACTCGTTCAAGTTATATTTATTATCCTGTTCTCAGTCATCGTATTATTCCGTGGTTTAGGCAAGAATTACGATGCTGCAGTTATGGTAGGTGGTTTCATCGGTCATGGTTTAGGTGCAACTCCTAATGCTATGGCAAACTTAGATGTTATCACTAAAAAATATGGCGCATCACCTAAAGCATATCTCGTAGTACCCATTGTCGGTGCATTCTTAATTGACCTACTTGGTGTACCGATAGTGACTATATTTATCAATGCCTTTAAATAACTTACAAATAAATTTTAGTAGCGCGCTTGAATCAATTTTGTATTGCGCGCTTTTATTATTTGCTCTATTTAATATAATAAGTACCAATCATGTTTAATTTATATACTATAACATTGATAGTGATTTACGACGTAACTTGTGAGAATAGTACTTGTTGAAGATTGTAGTCTAAGACAGCACCCGTGAAAATTTTGGATAAAAAAACTGCCAACAAAATCAAATATTTTGCTGACAGTTTGTAACAAGGACTTAAGAGTTTGTATAAATACTTATCATTCATACATCAAACGCTTACCACACAATAAAGCAAGCCGAGCATTTCTGCCACGGCTTGCTTTATTTCGTTTTCTTCTATTATTTTGAACTTTTCAAATTATCTTATATCTAATCCTCTTTGTTCAATCCAAGATTGTAATTTAGGACTAAATACCATTTGTGTTTGTTTCAAATCTTTGATTGTTTTAGCATCAAGCATAGTCATTATCTTCTTCATATGCTCTGTAAATTGTTCAGTATAATTAAGTGTTTCAGTTATGCCATAGTTTTCAACTTGATTTAAAAATGGACGTGACATCCCTACTGCGCTTGCACCTAACGCTAAACATTTTATTGCATCTAAAGGTGTTCTTACACCACCACTTGCTAGAATATCCATATCTTTCTGGTATGATGTACTTTCTAACAGTGATTCAACTGTTGTCTGGCCCCATAATCCTAAGTAGTCCATATCTTTGTATGTGCGTCTTTCATTCTCAATATCTACGAAATTAGTGCCACCTCTACCACTAACATCAACATAACGTACACCAATTTCATTCAGACGCTTAATCGTTTCTTTACTCATACCAAAGCCTACTTCTTTTACAATTACAGGCACGTCTACACGTGCAACAATTTGTGCCAAGTTGTTCATCCAAGTTGAAAAAGTTCTATTACCTTCGGGCATCACAAGTTCTTGTGGCGCGTTCACATGAACTTGAAGCGCTTGAGCATCTAGTAATTTAACAGATTCAACCGCTTTTTCTACCGGCACATCTGCGCCAACATTACTGAAAATAATACCTTCAGGGTTTGTTTCTCTTACAATGCTAAAAGATGATGCCATTTTACTATTTCTTAAAGCAGCATGTGTAGAACCAACTGCCATAGCAATACCTGTTTCACGTGCGATCACAGCTAATTTCTCATTGATTTGTTTTGTCCATTCACTACCACCCGTCATAGCGTTGATATATAAAGGTTGGTCTAGAGTGAAGTCTTTTAATTGACTCGTTAAATCAATATCATCAACATCTATACTAGGAATTGAATGATGTACAAATCGTATTTCATCAAAATCAGAAATTGTGGCATCTCCTTGTGCCATGGCAATTTCTACATGTTCATTTTTTCTTTGTTCTCTTTTATTATCGCTCATCGTTTGCTCCTACTTTCAATCATTTTATAATACTTTGATCTATCAAATAATGTCTTAAAATACATACTAAAACCATTTTTCTTTTTTAAAATAATAAATACATCCCGCACTGATCGCTAACATAATACTTAATATAATATAGTAACCATAGTGCCACTTTAACTCGGGCATATTTGTAAAATTCATCCCGTATATGCCTGTAATTAATGTTAATGGTAAGAATATGACTGAAACTAAAGTGAGTATTTGCATGACACTATTCATTTTAAATGAGGTATATGATGAATAATTATCTCTTATTTCATTGGTCACTTCTTGTGCAGTTTTTAAAATGTTTTGCTGTTTGATAATGTGATCCTCTATATGTTGAATATACATATGATTCTTACTATCTACAAGTAATAGCTTACTTTCTTTAATATTCTCTATTAATTCGTTCATGGGATAAATAATGCGCTTTAATTTGATAATGTCCCCACGAATTTTGAAGACATCTTCCATGATTCTTTTAATAGATTGACTGTTTAAATTTTGATCTTCAAATTCAAACACTTTATCCTCTATGTCATAAATATGTTTGAAATAATCATCTACCAATTTATCTAAAATATACAAAGCCATATCCGAAGTATCTAAATCTTCAATAACTTGCTGATTTATCATTTCTTCAACATCTTCTAATATCGAAAAAGGCTTGTGATGATATGTAATCAGTATATTATCTTTGATAAATAAATTTAACGCTTTATCCCTATTAAAGGGGGTATCCATACTATGAAAGACAAGATATTGATATGATTCATAAGCCTTATATTTTGCTCTCGGTGTTCCTTTTATCGTATCTTCAATTTCAAGTTTGTTAAATTTAAATTGTGATTGTAATATGTCATTTTCAGTTTCTGTTGGGTCATTAAAATCATACCAAATTAATGTTGTTTCTTTTGGTATTTCATTAAAATGAGTGACCTGGACAAAAGGTTGTTCAGAAGTTAGATATTTAATAGTTATGCTCATTATTCCCCTCCGAAATCATTTCCTTCATTTTACCATGAAATGGGATGTGTGTATGTTCAGATTTATTTCGTTAAGCTTTCAATAATTCATGTTAAACTTTAACTATGTATTTTAAACTTTGAGGAGTTGTATTCATGAAAAATCCTTTCACAATTATTCAGCAAGTGAGCGAAGATATGATTGATCATAATGGTCATATGCATGATGCCCATTATAATATTGTCTTTAGTGATGCAATTAACCAATTCAATTATCAACATGGATTATCTTTAGTTGATCGTGAAGCGTTAAACTATACACTATTTACAGTTGAAGAGCACA
>NZ_JACBFD010000019.1 GCF_013391405.1 Staphylococcus sp. GSSP0090 | reverse complement strand
TTTTATTAACTTTAGAAATAGAATCCTTATAATTTCTAGATTATTTGTCTCAGAACATAAAAAATACATCAAGCAACAAAATCGAGTTGCTTGATGTATCGATATATATTTATTTTTTATAGACCAACCGTTATTGACAGAGAGCCATAATTTTTAATAATATGCTAAATAAAAAAGCACCTTCGCATCAATTCATCTTAATATGAATTCCACGAAAGTGCTTATATTATATGCTTATCAAAAGTTGTCTGTTCATTTGTTGACTTCAAATAATAAGTTTATTAAAAAGTTAACACTTATTATTGTACTTGATGATCTGAACCAAAGAATGACTTGAACATATGGAATGATGTTTCTCTATTTAAAGCAGCGATAGAAGTAGTTAAAGGAATACCTTTAGGACATGCATTCACACAGTTTTGTGAGTTACCACATGCTTGTAAACCGCCGCCACCCATAAGTGCTTCAAGACGTTCATCTTTAGTCATTGAGCCAGTTGGATGCAAGTTAAACAATCTAACTTGAGAAATTGCTTGCGCACCGACGAAATCATTTTTCTGAGTTACATTAGGGCAAACTTCCAGACAAACGCCACATGTCATACATTTAGATAATTCATATGCTGTTTGACGTTTTTTCTCTGGCATACGAGGTCCTGGTCCTAAATCATACGTTCCGTCAATCGGAACCCAAGCTTTCATACGTTTCAAGTTATCAAACATTCTAGTACGATCAACTTGTAAATCACGAATAACTGGGAACGTGCTCATTGGCTCTAATTTGATTGGTTGTTCTAATTGGTCAACAATCGCAGAACAAGATTGTCTTGCCTGACCGTTGATAACCATAGAACATGCACCACAAACTTCTTCTAAACAGTTCATGTCCCAAATAACTGGTGTTGTTTTTTCACCTTTACTATTAACTGGATTACGTCTAATTTCCATTAGACATGCAATCACGTTAAGATTTTCTCTATATGGAATTTCAAATTCTTCCATATATGGTGTTGATTCATCAGTATCTTGACGTTTTATAATTAATTTAATTGTTTTTTGGCTAGGTTGTTGATCTTGTTCGTTTTGTGTAGGAGCATCATGTACTTCTTGTGTATCTGCCATAATTATTTACCTCCTTTTGACGCACTAGAGTAGTCACGTTTACGTGGTGGTATCAAACTGATATCCACTGGTTCATAAGTAAACTTAGGCGCCTCAGTTTTTCCTTGGTACGTAGCTAACGTTGTTTTCAACCATTCCTCATCATTTCTATCAGGGAATTCTGGTTTGTAGTGTGCACCTCGAGATTCGTTTCTGTTATATGCACCGATCGTAATTACACGTGCAAGCACTAACATATTCCACAATTGGCGTGTGAAGAATACCGCTTGGTTACTCCAAGTTTGCGTATCTTCGATATCTATATTTTGATAACGTTCCATCAATTCAACAATTTTTCGATCTGTTTCTAATAGCGTTTTATTTTCACGAACAACTGTTACATTGGCCGTCATCACTTCACCAAGTTCTCTGTGAAGTTTATAAGCATTTTCTGTGCCTTTCATATTCAGTAATTGATCAAATTTTTCTTGCTCTTCCTGAACACGTTTTTCAAAAAAGCTACTATCTAAATCTGTATATGAATCTTCAATATTTGAGATGTATTCAACCGCATTTGGTCCTGCAACTGTTCCACCGTATATCGCTGATAATAATGAGTTCGCGCCTAAACGATTACCACCATGTTGTGAATAATCACACTCACCAGCTGCAAATAAACCTTTAATATTTGTCATTTGATCGTAGTCGACATATAAGCCACCCATTGAATAGTGAACTGCTGGGAAAATCTTCATTGGAACTTTACGTGGATCGTCACCAGTGAATTTTTCATAAATTTCAATAATACCACCAAGTTTAACATCTAACTCATGTGGATCTTTATGTGATAAATCAAGGTATACCATGTTTTCACCATTGATACCTAATTTTTGGTTCACACATACATCAAAGATTTCACGTGTTGCGATATCACGAGGTACTAAGTTACCATAATCTGGATATTTTTCTTCTAAGAAGTACCATGGTTTACCATCTTTATATGTCCATATACGCCCACCTTCACCACGAGCTGACTCACTCATTAATCTAAGTTTGTCATCTCCAGGAATAGCAGTCGGATGAATTTGAATAAATTCACCATTTGCATACATTGCGCCCTGTTGGTATACAATGGAAGCAGCTGACCCTGTATTAATCATAGAGTTAGTCGTTTTACCAAAGATAATACCAGGACCTCCTGTTGCCATAATGACTGCATCTGAACCAAATGATTCAATCTCTGATGTTGTCATATTTTGAGCAACAATACCTCTTGCCATATTGTCGTCATCTTTAACAATACCTAGGAATTCCCATCCTTCATACTTAGTAACTAAGCCATCAACTTCAAAGCTACGAACTTGTTCATCTAAAGCATAAAGTAATTGTTGGCCTGTCGTTGCACCTGCATACGCTGTTCTGTGATACATCGTACCACCAAAACGTCTAAAGTCTAATAGACCTTCATTCGTTCTATTAAACATTACACCCATACGGTCTAGTAAATGGATAATTTGTGGTGCAGCTTCCGTCATTGCTTTAACTGGCGGTTGGTTTGCCAAAAAGTCTCCACCATAGACAGTATCATCTAAATGTACTAATGGTGAATCCCCTTCACCTTTTGTATTTACCGCTCCGTTTATACCACCTTGTGCACAAACAGAGTGTGATCGTTTAACAGGAACAAGTGAGAACAAGTCAACATGTGCACCTTGTTCTGCTGCTTTAATTGTTGACATCAGACCGGCAAGTCCTCCACCGACAACAATAATTTTCTTCTCTGCCATATATGTCACTCCCTCAAATATATATGAAACTTAGTTATATTACTTTATAAAAATGCTAAGATTGCACTGATTCCGATATAAGAAACTACTAGGAACACTACAAGTGAAACCCATGTGAACATTTGTTGAGATTTTTTAGATTGTAAAACACCCCATGTTACTAAGAATGACCATAGACCATTCGCAAAGTGGAATGTTACTGCTAATAAACTTACAATGTAAAAAATTAGGTTAACTGGATTAGAAACAATATCATGAACCATGTCAAAGTTCACTTCATGTCCTAACGCACGTTGGATACGCGTTTGCCATAGATGAACAGCAACAAAGATAAATGTAATGACACCAGTCACACGTTGTAATAAAAACATCCAGTTTCTAAATGTAGAATAATGCCCTACATTCTCCTTTGCCGTAAAGGCAATATGTACGCCGTAAACCGCATGATATAGAATTGGAATATAAATAACGATAAATTCCAATGCAATTAAAAAAGGTAAAGATTCCATAAATCCAGCTGCCTTGTTAAACGCGGCTTCACCCTGTGTTGCCTGATGGTTAACAAGTAAATGAACTAATAAGAATCCACCTATTGGTATTACGCCTAGCAAAGAATGTAAGCGTCTTAAATAGAATTGATTTTTCGAATATGCCAAAAGGAAGTCCCCCCTGTGAAACAGTTAATTTTTTGGATTTCTTTTTTACTGTACAAAATATTAGCCATTTTCATATCCCCTTACTGACAATGATTTTTTGTGATGTATGTTTTTTACAACACAATAACATTGCATAATTATTTAAACATCACTGCATTTTCGAGACGTTATTGTTCACAGTTTAAATAAAAGGCCATTGAGAACATTCTCAATTAGAAAACGCTTCCATATACTTGTAAAAAAAGAACTCCTGTTATTTGTTATTGTAACACTAATTAAATAGAAATTGGGCATGAGAATGATTCTCATGCCACAAAGTTATATCTATGAATGATCGGATAACGCGTGATGTAGATTCTCAGCAACATTTTGGGGAAGACCAGCATTTTTTAAATCTTCTATACTTGCTTCTTTCATTCGCTTAATTGACCCAAATGTACGTAACAATTTAGTCTTCCGTTTGGCACCAATACCATCAACTGTATCAAGCACCGATTGCAGACCTGTTTTTTGTCGGGTTTGTCTATGGAATGTGATTGCAAATCTATGAACTTCATCTTGAATTCTTTGCAATAAATAGAATGGTTGACTATTTTTTTTCATTGGTACAACCTCAGCTTGCTCACCATATAAAATTTCTGAAGTTTGATGCTTATCATTTTTACGTAATCCAGCTACAGGAATGTCTAAGCCTAATTCATTTTCTAGAACGTCAATGACACCACTCATGTGGCCTTTACCACCATCTACAATAATTAAATCTGGCAACGGACTACCCTCATTTAATACGCGCGTATAACGTCTCCGCACCACTTCTCTCATTGATTTATAATCATCTGGTCCATCAACTGTTTTAATTTTATATTTTCTATATCCTTTTTTATTTGGTTTACCATCTATAAAAGATACCATTGCCGACACAGGATTTACACCTTGAATATTAGAGTTATCAAAAGCTTCTATTCTTATAGGTGTTTGGATACCCATCACATCACCTAGTTCTTCAATTGCTTTAACCGTGCGTGATTCATCCTTAGCAATGAGTTCGAATTTATTTTCTAACGTCACTTCAGCATTATGATTTGCTAAATCAACCATATCTTTCTTTTTACCTTTAAGTGGTTGTACAATTTTCGTGTCCACAACGGATTGTATCAACGCTTTATTTAAATGTTTCGGTACATGTACCTCTTTGGGCAAAATATGTTGATTTAAATCATAAAATTGTCCTATAAATGTATAGAATTCTTCTTCTTCTGTTTGTTGGAGCGGTATCATCGTTGCGTCTCGTTTAATCATATTACCTTGTCTAATAAAGAACACTTGAATACACATCCAGCCTTTAGAAATGCTGTAACCAAACACATCTCTGATGGTATTATCCGAAGATGTAATTTTTTGTTTTTTATTAAGGTTATGAATATGTTGTATTAAGTCTCTATATTCTTTTGCACGTTCAAAATCTAATGATTCACTTGCCTCTTGCATTTTTTGTTCTAAATTATGCAAAATCGTTTTGTCTTCTCCATTTAAGAAATCTGTTATTTCTTTTGTCATTTCAGCATATTTTTCTAAATCAACTGGATACACGCACGGTCCCAAGCATTGTCCGATATGATAATAAAGACATAATTTATCTGGCATTTTATCACATTTTCTAAACGGATAAATACGGTCTAATAATTTTTTTGTCTCTTGTGCTGAATATGCATTGGGATAAGGTCCAAAATATTTCCCGCTTCCTTTTTTCACTGTACGGGTTACAATCAGCCTTGGATATTTTTCTTTAGTTATTTTTATAAAGGGATAACTTTTGTCATCTTTCAACAATATATTATATCTAGGTTGATATTGTTTGATGAGGTTTAATTCTAACAGCAATGATTCAGTCTCACTGGATGTTACGATAAATTCAAAATTTCGAATTTCACCAACAAGTCTCGTTGTTTTTGCGTCATGTGCTCCTGTAAAGTAAGATCTTAATCTATTTCTAAGTTTCTTTGCTTTCCCTACATATATAATTTGGTCATTACGATCTTTCATTAAATAGCAGCCTGGCTCGGTAGGTACAACTGTCAATTTTTGTTTAATTTTTTCTTGGTACGTTTCCATAAATTGTCCTCCTTTCTTACAAGATTTGATATTTTAATCATTCAGTACTTTATCTTAATGTTATACGCAACCGACTTAGTTTTAATTTATGCTTATAGATATTATAAAATAGCTACATTACGTTTCTCAATGGATTGAAATATTTATAAATTGAAAACTGGGACATTAATCAAGATTAATGTCCCAGAATGTTGCCTCATTTATTATAAGTGTTTTTCGATTACTTCAGCTAAGTTTTCTTTTGGTTGGAAACCAACAACTTTGTCAACTGGTTCGCCATCTTTAAAAACGATTAAAGTTGGGATACTCATAACTTCAAATTTAGCAGCTGTTGATGGATTTTCATCTACATCTAGTTTTAAAATATTAGCTTTGCCATCATAGTCGCCAGCTAATTCTTCTAATACTGGAGCAATCATCTTACATGGACCACACCATGTTGCCCAAAAATCTACTAAATTGACACCTGATTGAATATTTTCATCAAAGTTTGAATCTGTTACTTTTACGATTGCCATAACTGCCAATCCTCCTTAAATTTCAAATGATGAAGAAATTATAACAGACTTTATACAAATCTGCATACCTCTTGCTCACAATTATTTTATTTCAACAACGGTTACGCCAAATCCACCTTCGCTTGGCATACCGTTCCTATATGATGCCACACTTTTGTGTCGTTTTAAATGATTTTGCACACCTTTTTGTAAAGCACCTGTACCTTTACCATGAATAATGTATACTTGCTCATAATTACTTAAGACTGCTTGATCTAAATATTGATCCACTGCAACCATAGCTTCATCATAGCGATATCCACGTAAATCGAGTTCCATTTTGATGCTTTGGCGATTTTCACGCTTAATCATTTTCGTTGGTTCCGATTTTGTTTTCTTCGTTTTTTCTAAGTCTTCTAATGGTAATTTCATCTTAATAATTCCCATTTGAACAACCGCTTCATTATGATCAATCAATTCTAAAACTTCACCTTTTTGACCATAAGTAAGTACTTTGACTTCATCACCAGCTTTGATCTCATCCCATTTTTTCTTTTGGACATTTTGTTTCAGAGATTTAGCTTCGTATTGATCATCAAGTTGTTTCTTCTTATCAATCAATTCGTGTTCTTTTACATCAGCACCCTTTTGGTCTCTCAATTCACGAAGCTCTTTTAATATATCATCTGCTTCTTTTGTAGCTGATTTCACACGTTGGTTTGCTTTTTCTTTTGCTTCATTCATCAATTGTTTTTCGTGATTTTGATATTGTTCATACTGTTTCGCTAATGCGTCATGTGTATCTTGGGCTTCTCTTAATAAATAATCTAACTCGATGCGTTGTTCGTCTACACGTTTTGAATTCGTTTCTAAGGAAGCGATCATTTCATTAATTTCTTGCTCATCTTGTCCAATCATTGATTTCGCTTTTTGAATGACTTTCATATTTAAACCAAGTTTTTTTGAAATATCAAAAGCATTTGAACGTCCTGGCACACCCATTAGTAATTTGTAGGTTGGACTTAGTGTATTAACATCAAATTCGACACTTGCATTCATTACACCTTCTCGGTTATAACTGTATGCTTTTAACTCTGGATAATGTGTTGTGGCCATAACTAATGAACCAATTTCATGAACATAGTCTAAAATACTCATTGCCAATGCAGCACCTTCACTTGGATCGGTTCCAGCACCTAACTCATCAAATAATATCAAACTATTTTTAGTTGTATTTTGTAAAATTTCTACAATATTCTTCATATGAGATGAGAAAGTAGAAAGTGACTGCTCGATAGATTGTTCATCACCAATATCACAGTACACATTTCCAAAAATACTCAATTGACTACCATCTAGTGTTGGAATAAGTATCCCTGATTGTGCCATAACAATGATTAAGCCTAGCGTTTTCAACGTAACTGTTTTACCACCCGTATTTGGTCCTGTGATAATAACCGTTTCAATATCTTGCGCAAATTCAATTGTATTTGCAACAACGGTTTGCTTATCTAGTAATGGGTGAAATGCTTTTGGTAAATAAACCGTTCTATCTTTGGTGAATTGTGGTTTGGTCCCTTTAATTGAACTTGCGTAACGCGCTTTAGCTGTTAAGAAATCGATTTGTCCCATGATTGTCTCAGAGACTAAACACGCGTCTGCTTCTTCAGCTACTTCAACTGTCAATGCAGATAAGATGCGTTCTCTTTCAATCGCTTCATCATTTTTCAAACGACTAATTTGATTACTCATCTCTACAATAGATGACGGCTCAATATATAAAGTTTGTCCTGAAGCAGATTGGTCATGAACAATACCGTTAAAATCTTGGCGATACTCTGCTTTTACTGGTATTACATTTCGTTCGTTACGTACAGTGACAATCGCGTCTGATAATTTCTTTTGATTGGCTTGGCTTTTAACAATTTTATCTAAATTTTGTTTGATTCTTTGGTTCGTGCTAGAAATTTTACTTCTAATGCCTTGTAATTCATAACTTGCGTTATCATATAAATCATAAGCATCACACTTTTGGTGAATGCTTTGATATAAATCTGATAAGACAGGCAATTGCTCCATTCTATCATTTAGAATCGGATAATTAATTGTTTCTTCTTCATTTAATAAATTATTATAAAATGTTTTGTATTGATTTTGAATTTGTATTAAGCGCTTAATGACATTTAATTCGCTAACACTCAGTACACCGCCAATTTTCGCTCTATGAATATACGTTGAAATCTTAGCCAATCCACTTAAACTTGGCATACGATGTTTGTTATAAATTTGTGAAATTTCATCTGTTTCATTCATTTGAAATTCAACAGTGTTAAAATCAGTTGCCGGTGCCATATCTATGACTTTTTCTTTGCCTAAATCACTGATTGTTTCATTTTCTATCAATGCTTTTATTTTATCGAATTCTAAGACATTTAAAGATTTCTGTCTCATCTAATCCCTCTATTTCTTCAGTTTAATATTATTCTCAACGAATGATTTAAATTCTTCTCGAGACATTGTATTAATCACTCTATCTTTAGTAACAAACCCTTTTTGTGCAGTTGCAATACCATATTTCATAAAATCCAAATGTGACACATGATGCGCGTCTGTATTGATTGTTAGTTGTATATTCGGATGTTTTTTAACTGTTTCTGCATTTAAATCTAAACGTTTTGGATTTGCATTAATTTCTAACACCGTGTTTGTTTCTTCTGCAAGCTGACATAGTCTATCAATGTCTGGTTCATAACCGGGACGTTTCCCAATAATACGACCTGTTGGATGTGCAATATGACGTACATATGGATTACGACACGCATTTTCTAATCTTTGCATGATTTCTTCTTGCGACTGGTTAAAACTTTGGTGTATTGCAGCAATGACGTAATCTAATTGTGCCAATATCTCATCATCATAATCTAATTGGCCATCAGGTAAGATATCCATTTCTATACCTGAGTATATATCAATCTCTTCATATTTTTCATTCAAAGCTTTAATTTCTTCATTTTGACGCAATAAGCGTTCTACAGATAAACCGTTCGCAACTTTCAAACTTTGAGAATGGTCAGTAATCACCATAAATTCATAACCTTTTTCAATATTAGCTTTCACCATATCTTCAATACTAAATGCACCATCACTATACGTTGTATGCATATGGATATCACCACGGATATCTGTTAATTTAATGATATCTGATAGATTTTTATCAAATTCACTACCGTCTTCTCTCAATGCGGGTTCTATCCAGTTTACACCAAAATGTTCATATATTTCTTTTTCACTTTGATATTGAACGATTTCACCATTGTTTTGCTCTATGCCATATTCGCTTACCTTTTCATCTTGTTCTTTAGCCAATTGACGTATTCTAATATTATGATCTTTTGAACCGGTAAAGTGTTGTAACGTATGATAGAAAGCTGCAGGCTCAATTAACCTAAAATCAACACCTATCGTTTCATCATCATAAGCTAATTCAAGTGATACCTTGGTTTGACCTACCGCTACTTCCTTAACAATATTGGGCATATTTAATAATGACTGCTGAACTGAAGTTGGATCATCTGTACTAATAATATAATCTAAATCTTTACTCATTTCTTTATATCTTCTATAACTTCCAGCCACTTCGTATTTATCAATATGCTTTACTGTAGCTAAATAGTCATTTATTTCACTATTTAAACCACGCATTTGATCGATTGGATATCTTTCTTTCTTAGCTCCTAATGCTTTTACGGCCTCAAGGATATTCTGTTCTGTCTTTTTGGCAAATCCGCTTAATTCACTCACTTTCCCTTGTTCACAAGCAGCTTGTAGTGATTCTTTATTATCTATATTTAATTCTTTATATAACTTTGCTATTTTTTTACTTCCTAGACCTTGTATTTTCAATAAAGGAATAAGTCCTTCTGGAACTTCTTGTTGTAGCGCCTCTAACGTACTTGACTGACCTGACTGACGATATTCATCAATCACTTCTCCTACGCCTTTACCTATACCTTTCAATTCAGTCACATCTTCAATTTCATCTAGTGGACGTTCATCTATTTCAAGACTTTGTGCAGCTTTTCTATATGCAGACACTTTAAACGTGTTTTCACCTTTTAATTCCATATAAATCGCTATTTTTTCTAATAATTGAATAACATCTTTTTTTGTCATTATTTTCACTCCATAAAAAAAGGTCAAGACAGATTACTGTAATATGACTTCAGTAAATGAATTATGTCCTGACCTCCTATATTTTATAAGACCATTCTTATCTATAACGTTATATATGCACTACATAGTTGGATATATAAGGTATATGTAATATTAAAAATTCTGAGATATTCCCGCTAATGAGTTGTTGTTGTATAAATTCTAGTGGATACAACGAAATCGCATATAGTAATGTAACACTGATAATGATTGAAGAAATCAAACTCATTGTTATACCAATGAGTCGGCTAATAAAATTAGGCCGTTTAAATTTTAAAACATTATCAAAAATCACAATAATACCATAACATATGATTTTAGTGAGTGTCGCAATCATTAAAAATGCGACAATATGATCAAATCGTTGATGAATATTATCAAATTGAAGGGCATAATTCAAATCAAATGCACGCGTCTTTGAGAATGGTATAAATAATTCTAATCGTTGCGCAATTTGTAAATAAAATCTCTGGGCCACCCATAATGAAAATAATGTAGACGTTAAATGTAATGCACTTAACCAAGCCCCTCTTCTAAAGCCAATCATTCCAATATAAAGAAAAATAATTAGAACAATTAAATCTAAAATCATTTGTCTTCACTATTTTTCAACTGTTTTATTTCTTGTTGTAGACGAAGATTTTCTTCTTCTAATTGCACTTTTTCATGCATAATATTAACAGCTGTTAGTATCGCCTTTCTCGTAGTATCTAAACCAGCACTTTTACTCGCTAGCATTTTGAGTCTTTCGTCTACTAAATGTGCAACGTAACGGATATGCTCGGGATTGTCCTCTCCGACAATTGTATAATGCTGATCATTTATAGTTACGTTAATCCGATTTTTAAACTCGCCCATATCATAACTCCTGACTTATTAATATATTTCCGAACTTATTTTCCTATTTGTTTCAATTAAGTATGTAATTTATTGTTTTAGAATATTCACAAACTATTATACACGACATAATATTATTTTGTAAGAGGTGAGAATTGTTATATAAGAAATAATTATTATTTATGTCATATTTGTCAATTACAATAAAAATTTTGTTCTAAGAATTATAATCATATGTGTTTCTCACCTAACACCACATACATATGGTATGATGTTCAATGTCTAAATACATAAGTAATTCATATATAAAGTGAGGTGCCGTACATGACGAATGTTGTACATAAACTAACCAACTCAGAAATACAACAATTAATGTCAAAAATCCCTTTCGATACATCAAAACTATCTCAAGGCATGAAAGCAAAAACGAAATACAAAGGGACATCTATTTCAATATATAATTCAAACAAAGTGATGTTTCAAGGCAAGGATGCAGAACATATCGCTACACAATTACTGCCTAATGCCACTTCATCACAAGCTCCGCATAAAAAAACTTCAACAATCAAACAGTCAATCGCATACAATCAATTTCAATGCATTGGTAGTGATGAAGCAGGGAGTGGTGATTATTTCGGACCATTAACTGTATGTGCTGCCTATGTCTCACATAAGCATGTACAAATCTTGAAAACGCTAGGCGTTGATGATTCAAAGAAACTAACAGATACAAAAATTGTTGAATTAGCTGAACAACTTGTTACCTTTATCCCCCACTCGTTATTGGTTATGCATAATGAGAAATATAATGAAAAACAAAAAGCAGGATGGTCTCAAGTTAAGATGAAAGCTGTGTTGCATAATGAAGCAATCAAAAATGTAACACAGAAAATTGATACCAATGAATTAGATTATATCGTTATTGACCAATTTGCGGAAGCAGGTGTTTATAAACGTTATGCTTTAAGCGACTTACCATTCAATGACAAGACTAAATTTGAAACTAAGGGCGAATCAAAATCCATTGCAATTGCAGCAGCAAGTATTATTTCAAGATATGCATTCGTAAAACATATGGATCGTTTAACTCAATCAGTTAAAATGAACATCCCCAAAGGCGCTAGTAATAAAGTGGATTTAACTGCAGCCAAAATAATTGAACGTAAAGGCATCGCATACCTTGACTCTATTTCAAAGAAACATTTTGCAAATCGTAAAAAAGCTGAAAAATTAGTTCAAAAAAAATATGGTAACTAAATAGAAAAGCAGCCATCCCTTCTATGAGGGATAGCTGCTTTTTTTACTTTGCAAAATCAAAATTCAAAATGCGTGATTATAAATCATTATCTAATCGTTGCACCTTCAGATTTTAATGCCTCTAAAATCGCTTCATGTACTGCGTTAACTTTATCATCTGTTAACGTTTGTTCAGTGTCTAAATAAGCTAAGCGTATTGCAATTGATTTTTCATCTTCTGCCATATGCTCACCTTCATACACATCAAAAACTTCCGCATCTTGTAAAATATTCCCACCATGTTCATGAATAACATCTACTAACTTGGCAGATGGCGTTGCGCGATTAACCACTAACGCGATATCTCTTGAAACACCTGGGAATCTTGGTATTGGCTGGTAGTTGATATAGCCAACGGATAATGACATTAATTTATCATAGTTTAATTCAAAGACATACGTGCGTTTTAAATCATTATCTTTTTCAATTTTCGGATGTAATTCACCCACAAATCCTACTATGTCTCCATTTAATTTCACATATGCAGTTCTGCCAGGATGTAATCCGTTTATTTCACTAGCTTCGTATTCCAAGTGGATATCTAATTTTTCAGCAATTCTATCAACAATACCTTTAGCAACAAAGAAATCAATTTCTTCTTTTTTACCTTGCCAATGATTCACTGTATAATCTCCCGTTAAAATACCACTCAAATACTCAACTTCATCAGGAAGTTCGCCTTCACCGTTAGCAAAGAATACGCTTCCTAATTCATATAAACGGACATTATTATTTTTACGAGCGACATTATAAGCAACCGCATCAATTAAATGTGGAATTAAACTTTGACGTAATGTTGAATGCGCCTCACTCATAGGCATAAGTAGTTCCAATGTTTCACGTTCTTGTAGTGCAAAATCTTTTGCTCTCTCTTTGTCTACAAGTGAATAATTAATCGCTTGATTTAAACCTGCACCTTCTAAGGTTGCTTTAACGATTCTAGATTTAGATTGTCTGTCCGTTAATGCACCATGTGTGACATGATCAAATACTGGTAAAGTTGAAGGAATTTCATCATAACCATAAATACGTGCAATTTCTTCAATTAAGTCTTCTTTAATTGAAATATCTTTACGACGCGAAGGTACCATAACTGTGAGAACATCGTCATTTTTAGTTATATCAAATCCTAATTGTACAAATATTGCTTCAATATCGTCAGCACTTAGTTCAAAACCAACAGTTTGATTAACTTTTGTAACTGAAATATCTATTGGTGTAACAAAGTCACCTAAATCTCCCTGTGACACACGACCTTGAGTTACTGTTCCTCCTGCATAAGTTTGTAGTAAATAACAAGCTCTATCAACGGCCTCATCCACAAATTCAGTTGCAATACCTTTTTCAAATCGGCTAGATGCTTCACTTCTTAAATTTAATCGGCGAGACGTATGTCTTATAGATACTGGGTCAAAAATTGCGCCTTCTATTACAACATGTTTAGTCGTTTCTGTAACTTCAGAGAAATCTCCGCCCATCACACCTGCAATGGCTATAGGTGTCTCACCGTTTGTGATAACAATGTCATTTTCTTTTAATTGGCGTTCTTGCTTGTCTAACGTTGTCATCGTTTCGTTCGCTTTCGCTTGTCGTACTTCTATATGATTTGAACCTATTTGTTCTTGATCAAACATGTGTAATGGTTGACCATATTCGATTAATACATAATTAGAAATATCTACAACATTATTAATTGGGCGAATACCTGCTTTGATTAAACGCATTTGCATCCACTCTGGAGAGGGTGCAATCGTAACATTTTTCACTACGCGTGTACTGTAATATGGTACTTTATCTTCATTTTGAATTTTGACACTGATTTCATCACTTGTTTGGTCACTTGATTCTATGCTATGTGTTTCAGGTTTTGTCATAGGTACGTTATAGAGTGCAGCTGTTTCATATGCTGTACCAATCATGCTTAATGCATCTGCTCTATTGGGTGTTAAATCAAATTCCATGACTTGATCATTTAAATATAGTGCATCTAACGCATCTGTTCCAGGTTTAACTTTAGATGAAAATACAAAAATGCCATCTTCAAATTGTTTCGGTACTAAATTACTAGGTATACCAATTTCTTGTAATGAACAAATCATACCTTCAGAACGCTCACCACGTAATTTAGCACGTTTAATTTTCACGCCACCAGGCAATCTACCAGCAACACTCGCAACAATCACTGTTTGTCCTGCATCAACATTTGGTGCACCACATACAATCTGTACTGGTTCCGCTTCACCAATATCAACTTGGCAAATATTAAGTTTATCCGCATCTGGATGCGCAGATATAGATTCAATATAACCTACTACAAGGTTTTTAATTTCTTTTGTATAATCAATAATATCGTCTACTTCAATTCCAGTACGCGTAATACGTTCTGCAAGTACATTTACCGGTTGATTAATTTCTACGTATGATTCTAACCATTCTTTAGAAATAAACATTATTTTTCACCTCTGTCTTCTACTGCTTTAAATTGACTTAAGAAACGTACATCATTTGTATAGAAATGACGTATATCTTCAATACCATATTTCAACATAGCGATTCGATCTGGACCCATACCAAATGCGAAACCAGTATATTTATTTGAATCAAAGCCTGCCATTTCAAGCACATTAGGATGAACCATACCAGCACCTAATATTTCTATCCAACCAGTTTGCTTACATACATTACAACCTTCCCCTTTACATTTGAAACAAGAAACATCAACTTCAACAGAAGGTTCAGTAAACGGGAAATAGCTTGGACGTAAACGAATTTCTCTATCTTCGCCAAATAATTGTTTAGCTAACAGTTCTAATGTCCCTTTTAAATCACTCATTTTGATATTTTCATCAACGACAAGTCCCTCTATTTGAGTGAACTGATGACTATGCGTCGCATCATCAGAATCACGACGATAAACTTTACCTGGGCACAAGATTTTAACTGGACCTTGACCGTTACGTTGTTCCATTGTTCTAGCTTGTACAGGTGATGTATGTGTACGCATCAAGATTTCGTCAGTAATGTAAAAACTATCTTGCATGTCTCTTGCAGGATGTGACTTAGGTAAGTTTAATGCTTCAAAGTTATAGTAATCTTGTTCTACTTCAAAACCGTCAACAATTTCATAACCTAATCCTAAGAACAAATCTTCAATTTCTTCAATTGTTCTTGTAAGTGGATGTTTAGCACCGATTGCAATTTTACGACTTGGTAATGTCACGTCAATTTTTTCTTCTTTTAGTTGTTGTTCCAACTGTTCATTAGCTAATAATTCATGACGAGACTCAATTTCCTTTTCAATCGTTTGTCTTACTTCATTAACCTGTTGGCCATATGCTGGTTTTTCTTCATTGGGTAAGTCCTTCATATGTTTCATTAATCCTGTGACTGAACCTTTTTTCCCTAAATATTTAACCTTTACATCTTGTAATGCTTTTTCATTTTGAGCTTCATTGATATCGACTAATGCCTGCTGTTTGATTTCAGCCATTGCTTCTGTTTGTGCCATACTTAGCCCTCCTACTTGAATTTTAAGTTGTTATCTAACTATTTTAAAATTGCATAAAAAAAGACTTCTATCCCTTAAAACTGGGACGAAGTCTTCCGTGGTACCACCCAAATTTATGCCGAAGCATACACTTGTTGTCATTGATAACGGAAATGATTTCCGACTTAAATTTCTTTAAGTAACCAAAAAGGTGAAAAAAACTAATTACATTGGATTATCTTTCAGTCATGGATAATCTCCCTTTTCCTTCTGTATCTACTTAGTTTACGTCTTTTTATAGGTTTATATTTAATATCATTAGTTTTATTATATACGATGATTTGTGAAAGGGTCAACCTTTCAAATGATACATTACAATACTACCTGCAATTGCAACATTTAAGCTTTCTGCTTTACCATAAATTGGAATTGTCAAATTTTGTGTTGTTTGACTCAATAACTTATCATTAACACCCTCACCTTCATTACCTAAAAGTAATGCAAATGTCTCTTGACTCGGTATTTGATGATATACTACTGCATCTTCTAATGCTGTACCGTATACATTTCCTTCAAACTCATCAATGTAGCTGCTTAAATCTGTAGTTAAAATAGGTATATGAAATACACTGCCTTGACTGGCACGCATTACTTTATCTTGATATGGATCTGCCGTTCCTTTTTCTAGGACGATTAAATCTAAACCTGCAGCATCCGCTGTACGGATTAACGTGCCTAAGTTACCTGGATCCTGGATACAATCTATGAGTAATACTTGTTTCGCATGCTTAGCTTCATAGACAGGTTTTTCAATCACAGCAAAAAAACCTTGTGGTGTCACAGTTCCAGATAATACTTCTGCAACTTTTATATTTATTTCAAATACTTCTTCTGCATAATTTAGCATATCATCATGTATTCTATCAGCATCAACCACATAGAGTTGTTGAATTTTTAGTTTACTTTTATAAGCTTCTTCTATAAGATGATAACCTTCTATAAGCGCAAGACCGGTTTTATCTCGCTCACGCTTTTTCTTTAATTTGTTCGCATTTTTTATTTTATTATTTTGTGCCGAAGTTATTATTTCCATAGCATAGCCTCTTTACCTTTTTATTTTCAACCTTTAAATAAATGCGCAATATTTGTATGTATATTTTTTGCGATTTTTGAAAGCAATGTTTCTTTTTTTATTAATATACTATCACCATTATAAGTTATTTCATCTCCTTTAACAGGAGAAATGTCATTATGAAATTTTATTTTTAACGGTTGTGTTACTTGTATGTTTTTATCATTCATCACTTGAAAATGGATATGTGGTTCAGACGAATTACCTGAATTTCCAACATGAGCTATATGTTGGCCACGTAATAATTCATCACCTTTTTCTATTTTAAATGAATGTGGTTTAATGTGTGCAATCATACTATATTCTTTGTGCCCGTGTTTTATAATTATATAATTACCTTCTGGATGAACTGTATTCATCTCACCAGGTATACTATCTGGGATTCCGTCTACAATCTCTTCAACAACACCATTTGCTGGCGCAACAATGGGTAAGTCATAGATATAATAATTTTCACATTGACTCACATCACCTTGATAAGTACATCCCTCATCCACTTTTATAAGATCGATTGCTAATCTTTGATGCTTATATTGATAGTGATAATTGAGTAATTCATTGTCACCACCCCAATATACAAGACATGTAGATTTAATGGGTATCGTGTAATATTGTTTTGATTGCTTTAAACCATGAATATGCTTAACCGGTACCAAGGTCATACCAATGATTTCTTGATATTTATTTAAAACAACACTCGCGCCGGTTTTCATTTTATTATCAAACCATATATACTCTTGTAGTCTATTTACATATAAATGCCTATATAAATGATTTTGACCTCTCACGGTATTATACTGACTTAAAATTTGTTTCAAATCATTTATAGAAGTTACATCTTGAAAATCCTCACTAAAATGATTATAGAGCCATTGAACATCATTGTTTTCTATTTTATTTATTATTATTTGCGCATTTATCATTTCCGTCATTTTTACACAACCCATTCAGTTGATAATAAAAAGTTTCTATCTCTAAAATAAAAAATCGTTCAAAAATTATCAAGTGAATAATTAATGAACGATTAGTTTAGGCTATGATTTAGCCATTCAATTAAATGAAATTATTTTGATACAACGTCTTCGCCTTTGTATGAACCACAGTTCTTACATACACGGTGAGATAATTTGTATTCTCCACAATTTGGGCATTCTGTCATACCAGGTACTGAAATTTTAAAATGCGTACGACGTTTATTTTTTCTTGTTTTAGACGTTCTTCTTTTTGGTACTGCCATGATAATCCTCCTTATATTCAAACACTAAATAGATATTTTCAGATTCAATAATCCATTATACTATAGATTAACTAAATCCGCTATTGCTCTTCGTCATATAATTGTTGTAGTTTTTGAAGCCTAGGATCGATTTGCTCTGATTCAGACGATGCTTTATCTTTCGCAATTTCAATCGCTTGTTCTTCGTCAATAACTTCCCAACCATTACCTTCTCGTAACATCTGATCGCTTTCTTTTGAAAAAACACGCATTGGTTTTTCAATAATAACTAGTTCTTCAGCAATATCTTTTAGATTTATCATACCGTCTGTTGCATCATGGTAATGTTCATCTTCATCTTCATCATTTCCAAACTGCTCAAATCCTTCTAAATCAAAAATCTCTTGAGATTTGATATCGAACGGAACTTCAACTGGAACTAACGTACGTGCACAAGACATTGTATACGTCCCAGTCAAATGCATATCTGCAATGACTTCATTTGATCTGACGGTTAATTCACCTTCAACATCAATATCAGATAGATCTATTAAATCTAATGATTTTACTAAATAATCAAAATTAACCGTTTGATGGAATTCAAAAGGTTTATCTTGGAATTTTCTTAATTGTGTTATTGACCATTTCATATGGCTTCACCTCTAACAAGCACAAAATTTATTTTAACTTTATAGACATAAGTTGTCAAGATTTTTTCTTAACACAGTTACATCTGTTACAATATCAATAATGAATTCTGAAAGGAAGAATTGCAAATGAAAAGCGTTGCACTAGTCACTGAATATAATCCCTTCCACAATGGTCACTTATACCATGCCCAACAATCAAAGTCAATAACCAACTCTGACATTTCGATAGCTATCATGAGTGGAAACTTTGTAATGAGAGGCGAACCCGCAATTTATAATAAATTTACGCGTGCAAGAATGGCATTGAGTGCTGTTGATCTAGTTGTAGAACTTCCAGCGTATGCATCTGTGTCTGCTGGTCAATATTTCGCAAAAACCGCTGTTAAAATAGCGGATTATTTAAATGTTTCTCACTTATCTTTTGGTAGCGAATCGGGCGATATTGATGCGTTTCTATCGTTAGCACAGTCCATTGATAAAGTTGAGCAATCGCCTCGATTTTCAGAAAAATTAAAAGAAGGTAAAAGCTACCCAAGAATCTTAAGTGAATTGATAGCTGATAATGACTTGTTATCATCCCCCAATAATACATTGGGTCTTTCTTATGTCAGAGCAATCCAGGCACATGCACCATCAATACAACCATGGACTATCTCACGCCTACAGTCTACACATCACGATAATGAAATCGCTCATCAAACCTTTGCAAGTGGTACTTCAATTCGTCAATCATTAATAAAACAAACCGATCAATGGAAAGCTGTCGTACCACCAGAGGTTCATATGCATTATGAAGCACCTCATATATCTGTCTCAGATACATTCAATTATTTAAAATATGCGATTTTAAGCCATGATGCTACAACATTAGAACAGATTTATACTATGAGTGAAGGTATTGAAAATCGTATACTTCAAATGATTGAACAAGCGACAAGTTTTGACCATTTAATGACACTATTAAAAACCAAACGCTATACTTATACACACATTCAACGTTTGCTCATGAATATCCTTTTAAATTTTAAAAAACAAAACGTGCCTTCATCAATTAACGCAGTCCGTATTCTGGGTATGACTAAACGTGGACAGCAATATTTAAAACAACTTAAAAATGCTTTTCCAGAAAGAAACTTCGTCACCCAAATCAATAAACAAAATGCGAACTGCTTTACGAATGAGATACATGCCACTAAAATTTATAATCTTATTTCAGGACAAACTGCAACGGACTTTAATACACCAGTCATACGTAAATAAATTACAAAAACAAGCCAAAGATGACAGGCTAAGGCAGTGCCTACTGAATGGTTGCATAAGAACCACTTACCAACAAGTTGGTTAGTGGTTCTTTATCATTTTTTAAACTTTTCGTTCAACGCTTTTTCAACATGTACAGGTACAAAGTCTGAAACGTTCGCTTTATAAGCCGCAACTTCTTTCACGACGCTAGAACTGATGAATGAATAATTTGTACTTGTCATCATATACATTGTCTCCACATTGCTGTTTAATTTTTTATTCATTGATGTAAGTCTTAATTCATATTCGAAGTCACTCACTGCTCTTAATCCTCTTATAATCGTTTCTGCGCCTATTTTGTCACAAAAATCGACTAATAAACCATTGAAATGATGAACCGTCACGTTATTCAAATGTTTCACTGATTCTTCAATCAGCGCAATACGTTCCTCTATTGAAAATGTGCCTGATTTACCACTATTTTTCAAGACACAAATATGTAGTTCATCAAAGCGATCCGCACTTCTATCGATAATATCGATATGACCATATGTAATCGGATCGAAACTTCCTGGAATGACTGCTTTAGTTGTAGACATATTAATCTCCTTTTTCTAATAACAAAGTGTCTGTCAAACCATAATGATAACGTTTTATCTCATGGAATGGCTCAGTTTTGATTTTTTCATGATGTTTAAACTCACAAACGATAATACCATTTTCTTTTAATAAATTAAACTTTGCAATACCTTCCAATGCTTCATCAATTAATCCTTTTTCATAAGGCGGATCTAAAAATATGACATCAAATTGGATTTCTCTTTTAGCTAAGGCTTTTAAAGCGCGATCAGCGTTGTTTTTATATACTTCCGCTTGAGTATCAATATTAAGATTTTTTAAATTCGCTTTAATTACTTTTACAGCTTTAAAATTTTGATCTACAAAGATGACTTGATCCATACCACGAGATAATGCTTCTATACCAAGTGCCCCACTTCCGGCAAACAAATCCAAACCAACACCAGAAACTTCGTGCAAACTATTAAATATACCTTCTTTTACTTTATCCATTGTAGGTCTGGTGTTACGTCCTTCTAAACTCTCAAGCGCCTTACTCTTATGGATCCCAGAAATTACTCTCATATGATTTACACTTCCAATCTCAAAATAAATTTTATATAATGCATACTGCAGATAAGGAGGGTCATAAATTTATGAAACAATCTTTTATAAAACTCGGAGAAGGCCTTACAGATTTATTCGAGTTTAATACTTTAATTGAATATAACCATCAGCGTATCGCGCATATCGTTTATTTTCATTCTCCAAATGATGCACATGCGCGTTCATCTGTCGCAATCATCATGAAACCAACAAGTGAACAACATTTCCAGGCAATGTATATTATGCTTAATGCCGTCAAGTATCCTTACCCTGATTCAAATAAGAAATTTGAGATGATAAATAATCAGGCTGAAAAATATCACGTCAATGTCAAGGCTGTAGACGTTCAACCTGCAGAACAATTTCATGACATCGAATTATATTTTAACTATTTAACGAGTGTCTTGCGCTTACAAAGATGGATTCCACCTTTGCAATAAAATAATAAAAAGCCACCATAGTTAACCCTTATACTATTGTGGCTTCCCTATTGTTAATAGCGGTATACAATAACTTCAGTCAATAAACTAAAGTGTTAAGTCATTGATATTATAAAACTTCATGTTGTTCTTTTTCATAAACTTTCTTCAAATATTTATAAGGAGATCCTTCAACATGCTTCACATATTTTAACCTCATTAATTTATCAACAATTTGATCTGCTTCATCTTCATTA
Source organism: Staphylococcus sp. GSSP0090 (assembly GCF_013391405.1). Taxonomy (GTDB): domain Bacteria; phylum Bacillota; class Bacilli; order Staphylococcales; family Staphylococcaceae; genus Staphylococcus. Next base: position 132,016 of record NZ_JACBFD010000019.1, on the reverse strand, counting down.
ATGTACATGACCACAAATCTCTCTTGTCTATTAGTACTAACAATATGACCAAATTTACGTACTTGTCTTTCATGTTTCATATGTTTTAAATATATAATTATACTTGTTCTCGATACAATATTCATTCATTCATCACTCCAATTATTAGCTATTATATAATATCACGACATTTTCATTTTATAAATAACAATTATTTTGATGTAACATGAACTTTTGCTATATTACTCTATATACCCCAAATTTGAGGAGGATTGCTCGTGACAAAAATTAATAATATGATTAAAGGCGGCTTTTTGGCCACAGTGGGCTTAGTTGGCAGTTTAATTTTTATTAAACAATATAGAACACAGCCGCGTAATCAAAGTATACCACCTTTCTTTTCTAAATCTGCCCCGTATATTTTCGCACATAGAGGCGGTATGGCAGTCAGACCAGAGCAAACTAAGCTTGCCTTTGATAATGCAGTTGCACATGATATAGATGGTTTTGAAACAGATGTAAGACTTACGAAAGATCATAAACTCGTCGTATTTCACGACGCTACTGTTGATCGTACTACAAATGGATCAGGCAAGGTATCTGAACATACGTTAGCTGAATTAAAACAACTAGACGCTGGTTACCGATTCAGCGATATTAATGGTACCAAACCTTATCGCGGACATGCAGACGCCAAAATATTATCTTTCGATGAATTATTAGAACATTATCCAAATCAATTGATTAATGTAGATTTAAAAGACGATCCCAATAGTAAAGAAGGCGAATTAGCACCAGAAATCATTCACGACATTATTGTTGCACATCACGCACAAAAACGTGTTTTAGTGACAAGTTTCCATAGTAAACAAATTGAACGCTTTCATATCATTAGTGATGGTACGATCGCTATAGGTGCAAGTCAAAAAGAAGTAGCTGAAGGTGTATTGAAATTCTTCACAGGCCTTGGCAATACTTTCCAACCTTGTGCGAATACCTTTCAAATGCCCGTCTCTTTTAATGGGATTAAACTAACATCACCCAAATTTATTCAATGGTTAAACGAACGAAATATTGTTCCGGGTTACTATGGTGTTAACAATTTAGATATGATGCAAGATTTAATTGATTACGGCGCCCATACCTTGGTCACTGATAGACCAGATTTGGCAGAAAGATTTAAAAATACCTATCGCAATTCTCGATAAAAAATAAATCATCATGCTATTCATCACGATTTCAATATCTGATAATACGCACTAAAAAAATGAGGTAGAGCGTTTATATAATCGCTCTACCTCATTTTATTATTTTCTCAAAATTAAGATCCAACGCTTATAATGAGCAACTACACGAACCACCCGTAGCACAACCACCGGATTCTTTTTGGAAAAATGGATTACCCGCTTCAATCTTCACATTCTCTGAAACTGCGTAAGCAATTTTCACAATAACTTGATCTATCAGTTCCTGTAAAGCGACTTCTTTTTGTTTATAATCCATTACAACATCTAACATTTCATAAGCGCGTTTACGCTTACGTGTTTCTAACATGACAGTTTGGTAATCAGGATGATATTTACCAAAACGCATAATTTCATCATATTTATCTTTAGACTTCAAGAAAGCTTGATAAAGTAGATGCGCTTCATCATCATTTGCTAATGTCTGTTCAGCTGTCTTGTACGCCTTATATAATCGAGATTGCACTATTTTGTCGCTGAGCATTTCTATATCATCTAACACTGTTAAAGTTTCTTCAGTAATCATAGTTATTCATCCCCTCTCTATTTATCTTCGACGAAAATAAGTGTGTAGTAACCATTTGTTACTTCGCCACCCATTTCATTATATTTTGAATTTAACATCCTTGATCTATGGATATCTGAATTTAACCAACTATGGATGAGCGTTGGTACTTCATTAAAATCATATCCAACGTTTTGACTTGTAGATACAAATGAGATCTTCTGCTCATTTAATTGTTGTTTTAATGCATCTTCCGTAAATTCAACACTATCAGTACCTGTGGCTTCATACAAGTTAAAAGATGCAATATGTGCTATGTCGTTGTTAATTTTTAGTGGCTTTGCATCCTTTAACTTTCTCATTTCATTTGTAATCTCATATAACGTCATCAATTGATTTGAATTTTGTTCATATGGTAAATCATCATGCTTACTCTGAACTTCTTTGTCTTCCTTAGAACTTAACATTTGATATGGTTTAAAAGCTGCTAAAGCTTCACTATCTAAATATCTAACAGCTACAATTTCATTTGATTGTTGATCTATATAAATTTGCGCGTAAACATCTTTGAATTTTATAAGCGTTTGCGTCTTCATATCTAAATCAGATAATTCAAGTTCATATTGTTTACCATCAACTTTAATCGTAGGTTCTGGATTAATACTATATTTCTCAAAAACATGTGATGCATTATCGGAAATCTTTAATGGATTTACTTTTGCTTCTTTTCCAGTTGCGTACACAGATTTAATAATATTATGTTTTGTTGTAACAAGATAATATTGATTATGTTCTTTAAATATATAATTTTTAAAATCACCTTTATATGAATAAACTCTATCAGCTTGCCCATATGTATCTGTAAGTTTTTTAAGATTTTGTCCTACCCACGTCCCTATGCCTTCTTTTGGCATCGGATTTTCAACTGATTCCTCATTTTTATCAAGTTTTTCATTTTGAGTCGTCTTCGTTGAATCTTTATTAGGATTCTCCAAAACATCAAACTTTAAACGTGGTGAGTAAAAAAGGTAAATCAAGAAACATATTAATAACAGTACACCAATAATTTTAATTATTAATTTTTTCATCGCTCACCCACCTATAATTCTCTTTCGTCTATTGTACATGTTTCAATATATCACAAACAAGCCATGCCGTCGTAATATTAGAAGTATATTGTAAAATACAACAGGTTTTCAACATATGCCGTTCTTTTATATATTAAGGTAATACACAACTTAACTTTGGGTATACTATGGATAAGAGGTGAAAATGCATGTCAAAGATACGCATACATGGCGCAAAGCAAAATAATTTGAAAAATATTTCTATAGATATCCCTAAGCATCAAATAACTGTTTTTACTGGTCGTTCGGGTTCAGGGAAATCATCTTTGGTATTTAATACGATTGCCGCGGAATCTGAACGGCTTTTAAATGAAACATACTCAACTTACATACAACATCAACTTGCTCAATTTTCAAAGCCAAAGGTCGATTTAATCGAGCATTTACCAGTTGCAATGATTATAAATCAAAAAAGATTAGGTGGAAATTCTCGTTCTACAGTCGGCACAATATCTGACATTTATGCATCGGTAAGGTTACTTTGGTCACGGATTGGCAAACCATTTGTTGGTTACTCTGATATCTTTTCATTTAACAATCCTAAAGGCATGTGTGAAACTTGCTCTGGACTTGGTTACGTTGAAGACATTGATTTGAATGAATTATTAGATTTTAATAAATCACTTAATGAAGATGCCATATGTTTCCCTTCCTTTAGGCCAGATAGTTGGCGAGGCAAACGTTATTTATATTCTGGGTTATTTGATAACGATAAAAAATTAAAAGATTTTACCAAAGAAGAATTAGATACCTTTTTATATGCTAAGCCAATGAAAATAAAGCATCCCCCAGAAAACTGGCCAAGAACGGCAAAATTTGAAGGTCTTATCCATAGATTCAGACGGTCTTTCTTACTGAATGACAATTTTGAAAAAAATAAATTTAAAGAAGCCATTGATCGAGTAGTTACTTCTAAAAAATGCCCTACTTGTCACGGCAAAAGACTTAGTGCTTCAGTTCTAAAGTGTAAAATCAATAACTTGGATATTGCTGATTTCACTAATTTATCCATCGATGACGCTTTGGAATTCATTAGACAAATCGATTCACCTAAAGCAAATGTCATCATTGAACCATTGCAGCAACAATTAGAATCATTAAGTGATATCGGCTTGAATTATTTAACGTTATCTAGAGAAACCACATCATTGTCAGGTGGAGAATCGCAAAGAATTAAATTAATCAGACATTTAAACAGTGCGCTAAGTGATTTAGTATATATCATTGACGAACCAAGTATTGGTCTCCATCCAGAAGATATTCAACGTATCAACGAAATCATTCAGTCATTGAAAGATAAAGGAAACACCGTTTTAGTAGTCGAACATGATCCAGATGTGATAAAAATAGCCGATCATATTATTGATTTAGGTCCTTTAGCAGGAAAGAATGGTGGTCAAATTACATTCACAGGTAGTTATCATGAGTTAATAAATTCAACAACACATACGGGTGTTGCTTTACGCAGAACACACCGACTAAAATCGCCAAATTTAAGTAATTCAAACTTCATCAGCTTATCCAACATTTCTCGTAATAATATTAAAGATGTTACTGTAACAATACCAGAACAAGCAATGACTGTCGTAACAGGTGTTGCAGGTTCCGGCAAAAGCTCATTAATCCATGCAGGTTTAGAACAACGCGCAGAGACCATTTTTATAGATCAAAAACCAGCGCATACTTCGAGTCGCTCCAATTTATTAACTTATTTAAATATATTTGATGATGTGCGCTCTTATTTTAGTGAAGTAACCGGCTTAAAGAAATCCATGTTCAGCTATAATTCTGTTGGCGCTTGTCCTGAATGCCATGGTAAAGGCGTTATCAAAACAGAGTTAGCCTTTATGCCAGATTTCACACAAATATGTGATGTGTGTCATGGTAAACGATATAAAGCAGAAGTATTAGATGCTAAAGTGGATGGCCATAATATTGCTGATATTTTAGCATTAACGGTTGATGAAGCAATCGCCTTTTTCAATAAAAATAAGGATATCGCTCAACCACTCCAAGCCTTAAAATCAACTGGTTTAAACTATATGTCATTGGGACAAACACTTGATACACTGTCTGGCGGTGAAGTACAAAGAGTCAAGTTAAGTAAATACTTAACAAAAACTGTCCACCAACATATCTTTGTTTTTGATGAACCAACGACCGGATTACATGAAGATGATATACCCATATTAATCGATTGCTTTAAACGGCTCATCGATGAACATAATACAGTCGTTATCATAGAACATAATTTAACGATGATGACCTATGCTGATTGGATTATTGATATTGGACCATTTGCAGGTGAAAAAGGAGGTCAATTACTTTATCAAGGTGAACCTCAAGGTTTACTTCAAATAGAAGCGTCACTTACCGCTAAACACCTAAAAAGATACACAGAACCCTCGTTATCGTGAAAGTGATTCAAAATAAAAAAGGAGCATATCACTATGTGATTGCTCCTTTTATATGCCTTATAAAAACTAACGCTTTATTTATGCTTGTTATAATCCAAAGGTTGCTTTAAGCAGCGATGTCGTTTCGCCACCTGGATATAATACATATAGCAATAAGTATACAGCTACACCTGTGATTGCTGTACAGAACCAGACAATCGATGCAATAGGCCCAACAAATCTATGTACCTTAAATTTTTCTTTGAAAGCGGTAATGATTTGTAAAAGTCCTAAAATACCACCGATTGTTGCCAAATTAATGTGGAAAATCAAGAAAATTGTATAATAAATTTTGATAGAATCTGGTCCACCAAATGCAGTATTACCTATAAAAATAGTTCTTGAAGCATAAATGATAAAGAATGCTAAAGCAAAAAATGCTGCAGCTAACATTACCTTTTTATGACTTTCAATTTTTCTTTTCCATATTTGACGCCAACCTATTGCAATAAGGATTGCACTAATTACAATAAAGCTTGTACTGATTGTGGGTAAAATTGGTAAGTTCATATAATACATCCTTATCCTAAATTATTAAAACATTTGAATGAGCGATATGACAACAACGAGTACAAAGAAAACTACTAAATAGTTTAGAGAATATATAAACATTTTTGTTGCCCATTTTGTTTGGTCCGTATCTTTTTTAAAGCTAGTTAATCCTAAATATAGCCATCCTAAATTTAATAATGTAGCTAAAACAATAAATGTAACGCCTAAACTACTTAGTAAAAATGGTAATGGTAACAAGACAACTAACCAAATAAACATACTTACTCTCGTACGATTAAACCCTTTAACTGATGGTAACATTGGAATATTTGCTAACGAATACTCATCTTTACGTTTAATTGCTAAAGCGTAAAAATGTATCGGTTGCCAACAGAAAATCACTAAGAATAATGCCACAGCTACTAAACTTATGTTTCCTTCTATGGCTGTCCACCCAATTAACGGTGGAACTGCCCCAGGGAAACTACCGATGACTGTATTCCAAACTGTATGTCTTTTAGACCATATTGAATAAAATGATACATAACCAACAATACCCAATAGACCAATAACACCTGATGGTATATTGAGTGCAAATAGTAATGCTTCCCCTATTAGCATCATTCCGAAGCTGAGAATTAATAAATTTCTATTTGAAATTCTTTCATTAACTGTAGGTCTCTGTTGTTTACTTGGCATGATACTGTCAATATCTTGGTCGTAGTAATTATTTAAAGCACATGCGCCCCCCATAATTAACGTAGAGCCCACTAACATCATTAAGATTTGTGGTATTGACGAGAGGAAGGAATGATTAGCTAACACAATCGCTAACCATGATCCAGCAAATGCAGGAATTAAATTCCCTTGAACCAAGCCCATTTTGATGATTTGCTGTAACTCTTTAAAAGTTACACGGCTAGAATTATGTGCCAAAGTCTGTTCTTTGTTCATAATTTCCCTCCTATTTTTTTCATATAATACAATGATATATTAATTTTGTTCGATTGACTACATTAATGTAAAGATATTTGTGACACTTTATCGACATTAGTAAAAAGTCATTTTTGTGACACATTTTAATTGCTAATTATTGTTATAATAAAATTTAAGATTTATGAACATATAAAAATATATAAATGAGATGTATCATTACTAATAGCTAAGTTATGGGAGTGGGACAGAAATCAATTTTTCTAATAGAGTTTTCGTAGTCCCACCCCGGCAAGGATGACTAGGATTGAAATGTTTACCTGAGCTAAAGCTCATGCATCAGTCTCACTAAAATTTTTCTGTAGTATGCATAAGTTTTAACCTATGCATAAGAACTACTCATTTTCACAAAATGAAAAAGTAGTTCTTTAAATCAGTGAGACTTTATATTTTCAATTCAGTCATCTACTGCCTAAATGATAAAGCGTCTGAGAGATCTATTTTTGTCCCAGACTCTATCTTCATTGTTATATTTTTAAAGTGGGGGGTTAATTCTTGTTTAGCAAAAAAAACCTTAAATGGTTATCAGTGTTAGCAACAGTCATTATGGCTTTTGTTCAACTTGGTGGTGCATTGGTTACAAAGACAGGTTCTGCAGATGGTTGTGGATCTGATTGGCCACTTTGTCACGGTGCGTTCTTACCTCAAAATTTACCAATCCAAACACTAATTGAATTAAGTCATCGTGCAGTATCGGGCTTATCATTAATTGTCGTTTTATGGTTGGTAATTGTTGCTTGGAAACATATTGGTTACATCAAAGAAGTTAAACCATTAGCTTGTATTAGTGTCGGTTTCTTACTAATTCAGGCTTTAGTTGGCGCAGCAGCAGTGATGTGGCAACAAAATGCATATGTATTAGCACTTCACTTTGGTATTTCTTTAATTTCTTTTTCATCTGTATTTGTACTTACATTAATTATATATGAAGTCGATCGTAAATATGAAGCTGATGAATTATTTATTAGAAAACCATTGAGAATTTACACATGGATTATGGCGCTAATTGTTTATATGACAATATATACAGGCGCTTTAGTAAGACATAAAGAAGCAAGTTTAGCATATGGTCAATGGCCATTACCGTTTAATGATTTAATACCACATAACGTACAAGACTGGGTTAATTTCACCCATAGAGGTATGGCACTCATTGCCTTTATTTGGATTTTGATTACATTCATTCATGCTGTAAACAATTATAGAGAAAATCGTACCATTCGTTACGGTTATACAGCTGCATTTATTTTAGTTATCTTACAAGTAACAACGGGCGCATTATCCATTATTACTGAAGTTAATTTATTTATCGCGTTACTACATGCGTTATTTATTACATTACTCTTCGGTTTAATCGCATACTTTATTGTATTAATGTTACGTACAATTCGAAGTGGTGGCTAATTCATAATTTGGTGTTTCATCACATTAAAAAAAGCAAGCTCAGTTTTCTCAAGAACTGAGCTTGCTTTTTGTTTTTTAATCCTTATTCTAAACTAATCTACAGGCTCTTTTTCAATTTCTATCAGTAAGTCCCCTGTTTCAATCGCTTCGCCACTTTGCACTGTAACCTTTTTAACTACACCATCAAATGGTGCTTGAATCGTTGTTTCCATCTTCATTGCTTCAGTAATCAATAATGCTTGACCACTCGTTACAGATTCGCCTTCAGAAATCTTCACTTCTGTAACTGAACCTGGCATTTGCGCGCCAATATGATTTGGATTTAACTTGTCTGCTTTTGGCTTAACACTTTCATTTGCCTTAACATTTTCATCTTGGATAAAGATACGACGAGCTTGACCATTCATATCATAAAAAATGGTACGTATACCTTTTTCATCTGGTTCTGTAATGGTTTTAAGTGTAATAATCAAGCGTTTACCCGTGTCGATTTCAATTTCAACCGTTTCATTCGAACGCATACCGAAGAAGAATGTTGGCGTATCTAAAAGAGACACATTGCCAAATTGTTCTTGCGTTGCTATAAATTGTTCGTAAACTTTAGGATAGAGCACGTAACTAATGACATCTTGTTCCGTTACTTCTCTTTCTTGTTTTTCTTCTAATTCTTTTCTCACTGCTTCAAAATCAACAGGATCTAAATGTTCCCCTGGTCTATCTGTAATCGCAGGTTGACCCTTGAGAATAACTTTTTGTAGTTTTTTATTGAAACCATTAACTGGTTGTCCAATATCACCTTTAAAGAATGATACAACGGATTCAGGGAAATCCAATTTATAGCCATCTTTAATAATAGCATCTTCATCTAAATCATTTTGTACCATGTATAGTGCCATATCACCCACAACTTTAGATGACGGTGTAACTTTGACGATATCGCCAAATAAAAAGTTCACGCGTCTATACATATCTTTTACTTCATTAAATCGATTTCCTAATCCTAAGCTTTTAGCTTGTTGACTTAAGTTAGAATATTGCCCACCAGGCATTTCATGTTTATAGATTTCCGTATTAGGTGATTTAATATCACTTTCAAAATCACTATAATATTGACGTACTGTGCCCCAATAGTGAGATAACTCTTCCATACCGTCCACATCTGCACGCATATTTCTATCAAAACCATTTAATGCATAATATAAAGAGTTACCACTTGGTTGACTTGTTAAGCCACTCATAGAAGCCACAGCTGTATCAATGACGTCTACACCCGCATCAATAGCTTGCTTGTACACTAATAAGCCATTGCCGCTTGTATCATGTGTGTGTAAGTGAATTGGTAAATCAACGGCTGCTTTCAATTCTCCAATCAATTCATTGGCAGCTTTTGGTTTCAATAATCCTGCCATATCTTTGATTGCTAAAATATGGAACCCTTCACGTTCAAGCGTTTTAGCCATATCAATATAGTATTGTAACGTATAAATATCCGAACGATTTGGATTTAATATGTCTCCAGTATAGCAAATTGTTCCTTCTGAAATTTTGCCTGCTTCTTGTACAGCTTCATTCGCCACTTTCATTTGATCAACCCAATTTAATGAGTCGAAGATACGGAATACATCTATGCCCGCTTCTGAACTTTCTTTCACGAATTTTTTAATCACATTATCTGGATAGTTTTTATATCCTACAGCATTTGATGCACGCAATAACATTTGGAATAAGACATTTGGAATTTCTTTTCTTAATCTTTCTAAACGTTCCCATGGATTTTCTTTCAAGAAATTATAAGCAACATCAAAAGTTGCACCGCCCCACATCTCTAATGAAAAACTATCTTTCATTACTTGAGCTGTTTTAGAAGCAATATTCATCATGTCTTTTGTTCTAACACGCGTAGCTAACAATGACTGATGCGCATCTCTAAATGTAGTATCAGTGATTAACACATCGTCTTGTTGTTTTAACCATTCCGCTACAGCTTTAGGACCTTTAGCATCTAGTAATTGTTTTGTTCCTTCTAATTTTGCTATTTCCTTTTTGGGAATTTGTGGAATTGGTGATGTCTCATAAACCGGTTTAGGTCGTTTTTCTACATTTGGAAATCCATTAATCGAAACGTTCCCAATATATTCTAACGTTTTTGTACCTCTATCCAAGGTTGGTTCAATATCAAATAACTCAGGTGTCTTTTCTATAAATTTAGTTGTATAATCACCCGTTTTAAATTGCTCGTTTCTCATAACATTGATTAAAAATGGCACATTGGTTTTCACACCACGAATACGCATTTCTTGTAATGAACGATCCATTTTTTCATTAGCCTGTTTGTATGACATTGCATGTGTGGATAATTTTACCAACAACGAGTCATAATAAGGTGAAATTTCTGCACCTTGGAAACCGTCACCAGCATCTAGTCTTACCCCAAAACCGCCACTTGAGCGATATGCTATGATACGTCCAGTATCTGGCATAAAATCATTCGTTGGATCTTCAGTCGTTATACGACATTGAATGGCATATCCTAATGTTTTAATATCAGCTTGACGAGGCATACTTATTTCTTCGTCAAACAAGTTTTCCCCATCAGCAACAAGTATCTGTGTTTTAACGATATCAACACCTGTAATCATCTCAGTAATCGTATGTTCTACTTGAACACGCGGATTAACTTCAATGAAGTAGAATGATTCGCCTGATACAAGGAATTCCACCGTGCCTGCATTAACATATTCAATATTCTCCATTAATTGAATTGCTGCGTCACAAATTCGCTCTCTTAAATCATCTGATAATGCAACTGAAGGTGCTACTTCAACGACTTTTTGGTGTCGTCTTTGCACTGAACAATCACGTTCATATAAATGAACAATGTTACCGTGTTCATCTCCGATAACTTGTACTTCAATATGTTTTGGATTGTCTATATATTTTTCAATATAGACTTCACTATTACCAAATGATTTTTCTGCTTCAGATTTAGCTCGATGGAACGCATCTTCTAATTCATCTTCAGATTGTACGATACGCATACCTTTACCGCCACCACCACTTGTGGCTTTAATCATCAGTGGGTAACCTGCTTCATTAGCAAACGCAACTGCATCTTTTTGATTATCAATCGGACCGTCTGTACCTGGAATAACGGTTAAATCCGCATTAATCGCTGTTGTTCTCGCCTTAACTTTATCGCCAAACATGTCTAAATGTTCAACACGAGGACCAATAAATTTTATGCCTTCTTCTTGACACCTACGGGCAAATGTTTGGTTTTCACTTAAAAAACCATACCCAGGATGTATCGCATCTACATCTGCACGCTTAGCAACATCAATGATTCTTTCTATATCTAGATAAGATTCAGCAGGTCCTAAATCTTTACCTACTAAATAAGATTCATCTGCTTTATATCTATGTAAAGATCCTTTATCTTCATTTGAATAAATTGCAACTGTTTTAATATCTAATTCTGTTGCTGCTCTAAAAATTCTGATTGCTATTTCACCACGATTGGCTACCAAAAGCTTGTTTATTTGTTTCACATCATGGTCCCCCTTAAATTTTGAATTTTCTAAAAAGTTAGATATGTTTTTCATTATAGCAAAATACGAACAATGTATACAGTAATAAATAATTAAGTATTATCTTGAATGTATTTGTAAGATGCTAACTTTTAACATTGTTATTATTTTAAAATACATATTTTGACTAGAACGAAAACCTTACTATAACAAGCTTAGAACAAAATTATATCACGTCTTAAACTTAATAAAAAGTTATTACTATTGATAACTTTTTATTATCATTAAATGTCTTTGTTAAAAGTATTTCAAAATCTCCTTTAAACGGCAAAAAAATAGACAAACGTTTTAACTATTAAAAGTCGAAACGTTTGTCTTTATAGAGGAGAGTATATAAATCAATGACTTAGATTCATTTCATTAATATCGTCTAGTCATCCTAGGACTTACTTTTTTCTGATTTGCTTGTTTCTTTCTATAGGCTTCGATTCTTATTTGTTTACCTGTGATCAGTAACAAGCCTAAAGCAATACTTAAACTAATCATAGACGAACCACCAAAGCTAATAAATGGTAACGGTACACCTGTCAAAGGAATTGTACCAGAAATACCACCTAAATTAACGAATGTTTGACTGCCTATATAACTTGCTACACCAACACATACCAGTTTATAGAAATAAGAGTTAGTCTTATTCGCTAATTCAAATGCTCTATACACGATAAAGAATAGCAAGCAAATGACTACAATACCACCTACTAAACCTAATTCTTCACATATAATAGAAAAAATAAAGTCTGTATGTGGTTCAGGCAAATAACCTAATTTCATAATACTATTTCCAAGTCCTCTACCTAGCAATCCTCCGTTACCAATTGCTATAAGCGAGTTAGAAATATGATAACCAGTGCCTGATTCTTGACTAAATGGATTGGTTAAAGTGCTGAATCTAGCTGTTAAATAGTCTGGAACTAACCCAATGATTAAAAATAGTGATCCAATCAAAACGACACCTACAAAGATTAACAATCCATATTTAAGGGACTTTTGAACACCAATACCCGCATAGAAAAGTATTGAAAAGAATATGATCATTATCAATAACGTTTGACCTACATCTCGCTGTAACAGTACTAATGCAATACATAACCCAGCTAAAATAATTGGTGAAGTCATTAATTTTGGCTGTTTAAATACTTTTGGTCGTTTCTTTTCAATCATATATGGAATATATAAGATAATTGCAATTTTCAATAATTCTGATGCTTGTAAGTTCATAAAGCCTAAATTAATCCAACTTTTTGAACCATTGATGTTACTACCAACAAGTAATGTTGCAGCAAGCAAAATAATTATGCCAATCATCATCCATTTTTGAAATCTAATTGTTTCTAACAATTTAACATTCATGAAGAAGGCCATGAAAAATACTATAACTAAACTCATTATCACGTACATTAATTGTCTCGTATAAAAGTAAGTACCCGGTACGGATATGCCACCTGTCAACGACCCTTTTGTAGCAGCAACCATACTAGCACTATATACCATAACTAAACCAATTAGACATAATAATAAATATGTAACTACGAGTGGGTAATCGATATATTTGGCATTTTTACTTATATATCGAAAAAATCGCTTTATGTTGTTCATATGACATATCATCCAATTCTATTTTTTAATATTATATTTGTTTATTCGATTAATACACTTACTTAATTGTGATTTGAAGCATACTTAATCCTTTTTTATCAATTGCTAATAAAAGGGAATTACACTTTTAACATTATATCAAACATTGTAACAATTTCTCGAGCAAATATAACATGAATAGTCATTATTTTATTATAATTACGTTTTTTAAAACATGACAAAAGTGGCTAAGAAATGATCAACAAATGATTGATGTCCCAGCCACTTTCAAGATATTTATGTAGTTTTTCAGTAATAATTTATATTTTTTTTAAATCAAGTTCAGAATTTCTTACTTTAAGAAATAAATCTACCTACTTTAACCAAATTAAACATTAGTAAATGCATCATGCAATTTAGAAAGCTCTTTTTCTAAACGAAGCATTAAATCTTTGCCCACTTCTCTGTCAACTAAACCAAGTTGAACAGCAAAGTCCACTTCTTTTTGTAATCCAAACATTTGAGTATCAAGTACTTCTTCATACAATGGGCATTGAGGTAATGTAAGATTATCCATTTGTACTTTAATTAGCTGGAGAATCCTATCAGCATCTTTATTCAATTGGTCATATGCCGCATTATTAATTTTTTGATTTTTTTCCAAGACATACTCCCCCTATCAATTGTAACTTTATAAGAAGAGTGTATCTTACTAAATAGTAAAAAGCAAGTGAATTCAAGAATATACGTAACTGACTCATTTGTGATAAAATTGATAGTAACGATAAATTATTTTACTAGTGTTTATAATACATATGGCTTTATACAGGCCATGCCTTAAAAATCGTTAAATGACTTCTATTGTTAAGCTCTGTTAAACTTGAATTAAATGTCACATAAGCATGTGCTTTGTTCACAGAAAAGTCATTTTTATCACTGAGCTTGTTCAAGTTTTTAACGAAACAATTATAGACCTATGTAATTTATACCAATAGGAGTGGGATAATGATTCAAATTAAGGGTGAAGTTAAATTTCCAATTACATTAGATAGTACGACTTGGATTTTTGATGATAGAAAAGTACAAATTGAAGATTTAGAACAAGGGGTTTTTGATGGCACGAAACCAATCAATTTTGATGATAATCGTGAATGGAATAGAGCCATCCTAGAGGGTCAAACCAATCCACCAACACTAAATTCAGAAATTAAATATAAAAGACGTGCAGTATTAGAAAAATCTTTCGTTATCAATATGACACCATTTTTCAAAAATGCTGAACCTCATGATAACGCAACAACAATACGATTATTTAACGATAAGGCATCCATTGACATACCAATAGACTTGCTACCTTACCTCTTCTTCCAATTTGCCAAAGATGGAAAAAGATTGTATGACGACTATTCGGTAGATAGCTTTGTTTATATTCCTGAAGAAGGTTATTCTTATCAGTTTCAATATGTTACTGGTATAGAGGTGATTTAGTTATGAAGAAAGTTCAATGTATCATTTGTGATATGGAAGTTTTTATAGATCAAAATACATTAGAAGCCAAAAGATTACGTAATGATCCTATGCATACTTTTATGTGTGATGAATGTAAAAGTAGACTTGATACACCTAAACAACGTAATCAAGAAACAACTTATAATCATCGCTAATCAGTTGTATATATTACAAATCCAATAAAACATCGGAGACATAAAGTGCTCTAACTCATAAGGTACCTCGATTTTAAATTATGCACCTATAATTTAATTAATCGAAAGGGCCTTATTTTTTGAACAGTCTTTTATATATTGCGTCGATTTTGCATCGTATTCGATTTCATAGAAGTAGTTGATTAACAGACTACAGGTGCTAACTATAGCTCAAACAACTATATACAATCAAAATTACATGATAATAAACAGCAACACTACTTAATTTATATATTATGATATTGGCAATGATATATGCCGACGTCTTTGTGGAAAGCACTTGCCCAAGATTACGAGCTAAAGCAGTAACCACGGAAAGCGTGCATAAAAAAACTGCCAACAAAGTCAGAGACTTTATCGACAGTCTAGGACGAATCCTGATTCGGATTAGTCCTCATATATTGCAAGCCATATCTTTTATAATAAAAGTATACGCTTATTCATCTTCTTGCATTAATTGTTTAATGCGTTTTGCTTCTTTTTCACGTGCGTTTTTCTCTAATACTGTTTTTCTAATACGAATATTTTCTGGCGTAGCTTCTACAAGCTCATCGTCATTAATAAATTGTAATGCTTCTTCAAGAGTTAACGTTCTTGGACGTTTCATTGTAACCGTTTGGTCTTTATTAGAAGAACGTACGTTAGTTTGGTTTTTCTCTTTCGTTACATTGACTGTTAAGTCATTTTCACGATTATGTTCACCAACAACCATACCTTCATAAACTTCAGTACCAGGTTCCATAAAGTTTACACCACGGTCTTCTAAGCCCATAAGTGCATATGAACTTGCTTTACCTTGATCTAATGAAACTAATGCACCATTTCTTCTACCACCGATACGGCCTTTAACACGCGGTTTAAATTCTTCGAATGTATGGTTAATAATACCATAACCACGCGTTTGAGACATGAATTCAGTAGTATAACCGATTAATCCACGTGCTGGTACCATAAAGATAATACGTGTTAAACCATTATCTGTAGTGACCATGTCTAACATTTCACCTTTACGTTGACCTAATGATTCAATCACAGCACCTGTATATTCTTGTGGTACTTCACATTGTACACGCTCAAATGGTTCACATTGTACGCCATCAATTTCTCTTAAAATTACTTGTGGTTTAGAAACTTGTAATTCAAAACCTTCACGTCTCATATTTTCAATTAATATAGATAAATGTAATTCACCACGACCTGCAACAATCCATTTATCTGGAGATTCTGTTTGTGTAACTTTTAAAGAAACGTCTGTTTCTAACTGTTGATCTAAACGTTCTTGAATTTGGCGTGAAGTCACGTAATCACCTTCACGACCTGCGAATGGAGAATTGTTTACTCTGAAAGTCATTTCTAATGTTGGTTCATCAATTCTTAACACTGGCAATGCTTCTTGATTGTCAGTTGGTGTTACTGTTTCACCAACGTTAATATCTTCCATGCCTGATACAGCGATTAAGTCACCAGCATATGCTTCATTAACTTCTTCACGTTTCAAACCGAAGAAACCAAAGATTTTTGTTACACGGAAGTTTTTAATTGATCCGTCTAATTTAATCAATGATACATTGTCGCCCACACGCATTGTACCTCTAAATACGCGACCAACACCAATACGACCTAAATAGTCACTATAATCTAATAGTGCTGTTTGGAATTGTAGTGGCTCATCTCTATTATCGATAGGTGCAGGAACATAATCAATAATTGTTTCATATAATGACTGCATGTTTTCATCTTGTTTTTCTGGATCTAAACTTGCAGTTCCGTTTACAGCTGAAGCATATACAACTGGGAAATCAAGTTGCTCATCGTTTGCTTCTAATTCTATAAATAAGTCTAATACTTCATCAACTACACCTTCTGGTCTAGCTTCTGGTTTATCAATTTTGTTTACAACAACAACTGGTTTCAAGTTTTGTTCTAATGCTTTTTTTAATACAAAGCGTGTTTGAGGCATCGTACCTTCATATGCATCTACAACTAAGACTACACCATCAACCATTTTCATAATACGTTCTACTTCTCCACCGAAGTCAGCGTGTCCTGGTGTATCTAATATATTAATTCGATTATCTTTGTAATTTACTGCTGTGTTTTTCGCAAGGATTGTGATACCACGTTCTCTTTCGATATCATTTGAATCCATTGCTCTTTCGTCAACATGCTCATTCTCACGGAAAATTCCTGATTGTTTCAACAATTCGTCTACAAGTGTCGTTTTACCATGGTCAACGTGAGCAATAATAGCTATATTACGAACATCTTCTCTTATTTTAGTCATTTTATACAATTTCCTTTCTCGAGTAAATTCCCACTTTTCTTTGCAACTTTTTTATTATATCATATAATTGGTTAAAGAAAACTATAAAGGTGTGGTAGGGATGCAACAAAAAAAATCAAAAGCAATATTCTGGGTACTCGCTGTGGTTGCTATAGTATTTTTACTTTTATTTAGCTTCAGTTTAGCTGCTACAAATGTTCCATTCATGATTTTAACATTTATATTATTCATTGCAACATTTGGTTACGGTTTCACGTTAAAAAAGAAATATCGTGAAAATGATTGGCTATAAGCTCATGTTAATTTAATATATATTCATCAATGCGTCTTTCTCCTCTAAAGTAGGAGCGAGACGCTTTTTTATTTTTTCAAAAATATATTTATCGTACCTTATTTGGCTTTTAATTTTTGCTGTAATAGTTGCACAATTTCATAATTTTTTTTGAAATGATTGGCTATTAACTCTGAATGTAACCCTTTATTTGCCATTATAATTGAATTGGGTTCATATATTGATAATGCTTCTCCTAATAAGTTTGTGCCAACCCCACCCACTTCATTTAGAATAATTAAACCGCCTGCAAAATCCCATGGTTGTAATCTTGGCGTGATATATGCACCTAATTTACCAGTTGCCACATGTATGATTTCTAATGCTGCTGAACCATACGCACGCGCGCTCCTTGCTTCATTTACGATTGGTTTAAACATTTCCCCTAAGCGTGGTTTAGTCAACCAATTGGGGTTTATGCCAATAAGACTCTTTGCTAATGGCGTGGATTGGATTATTGGTAACAAATTACTGTTTTCATATGCCCCTTCACCCGTTTTAGCGTGATACAATACATCGTTCATAACATCATAGACAAAGCCTGCGTATGGTTTTCCGTCATTATAAATACCGATTGAAATTGCAAAATTTTCCTGTTGATGTACAAAGTTCAAGGTCCCATCAATTGGATCAATAACCCAAACGACACCTGCTTCATCTTTCAATTCATGACCATGCCCTTCTTCACCTATAACTAAATGATTGGGGTATGTTTGTTTAATATTATCAAAAAGAAATTTCTCTGTAGCTTTATCCACATTCGTTACTAAATCATTAGGATTGGATTTCGTCTCAATCTTAATGTCTTGTTTCATTATTTTTTTAACATTGATGCCCGCTTCTAATATAAGACCTTTTGCAAATTCATAAACCGTCATTGTATCAGCTCCTTGTGCCTATCAATTATACATTAATTAATACTTAAAAAGATATTAACCTTAATTAAGTGCTTTCTATAATAATTCGTAATCTCTCATTTAAACATGATTTGTCTATTTTAATTAATTACCCTTTTTACAGCTTGTATACACGCGTGAGACACCATTTATTCAGTAGCCCACTTATGTAGAGCAAAGCAAATGTTTCGATATTTATATTATGCTACAATACAAACGTATATAATGATTATAGGAGGACCAAATGACTAAATATACATTTAAACCTAAAGATTTTAAAGCATTTACTGTTGATGGTCTTGACGCTAGAATGGAAGCACTCAATGAACATGTTAGACCACAATTAAATCATTTGGGCGACTACTTTGCTCAATATTTAGAAACTGCAACTGGTGAAATTTTCTATCCACATGTTGCTAAACACGCACGTAGAAGCGTCAACCCACCCAAAGATACTTGGGTCGCTTTTGCTACAAATAACCGTGGTTATAAAATGCAACCCCATTTTCAAATAGGTCTGTTTGAAGATCAATTATTCGTGATGTATGGTGTAATGCATGAAGCTAAAGATAAAGCACAACAAGTACAAGTTTTTGAGGACCAATTCGATGTACTAAGAGAGTTACCTTCGGATTATAGTGTAAGTTTAGACCATATGAGTCAAGAAAAAACTTACATCCATAATATGACTGACGAAGATTTATTCAAAGCATTTAAGCGTGTTAAAGAAGTTAAAAAAGGCGAATTTTTCGTGGCTCGTACTTTGTCACCCAATTCAGAACACCTTAAAAGTGATAAAGTATTTCTATCATTCTTAGAAGATACATTTGAACAACTGTTAAAATTTTATAAATAAAAAGCAACTGACCTTTACTATTTTAATGTCATCTTTATAAATCAGCTATACAGCCTAATTTATAAAGTGGCACATTGTATAAGGTCAGTTGTTTTATTTTTAGCATTATCATGATTTTGCTTAACACGTCTTTTAATTATAAAATTTTGTATACTTCCTAATGATGTTTAATAAATATAAGGATCATTATCTTTCTTTTGTTTCATTTCACGATCAGGATCCATATCCTTTGATTGACGCGTAGCATGCTTATAGCTCGTATTATCATTTGAAATCTTATCTTTCTTATAATCCGATTGATTATCCTTTTTGATGAATAACATAATACCTACAATCAACCATAAAATAAGTGCTACAAAATTCCCAGAAAATATACTCGTCACCGCTGCGATGATAAAAAGGCAAGCAGCCAATAAACGATTTCCCTTGATAATAAAAGTCGCCATTATACCAAGTATCGTAGAAATAATGAGTAAACTCCCTTGGAATATAATAGATGTTTTAAATGCTTCCATAGACATTTCTATACCTTGCTGTTGGTTCATTTGGTGAAATACATCTTTAAATTCTGGTACATTCATAAATGAAAAGACTAGAACCATTAATAATAAAAACAATATACTAAGACCATTTGCAATCCATGCCATGATACGTTCGGCTTTCCTTTTCATCGACTTCCTCCTTAATCTATACTTTCTTCTATCATACCAAAATTGCTTTTAATTAAAAATCCTCGGCTTTATTAAACACTCTATTTAATCCATATGCCTGATTTGCCATTTAATCTGCCAAAGAAATTTATTCTTAAGTTATTTTTTAGGTTGACCTAATAATTATTTTGGAGTAATCTATAAAATGTTAATAAATGAATATGGAGGTGGGGGTATTGAAAAATCAAATTCAAACCCATAATAAGAGTTTAGATGAAATTAATAATACGGTTTCCATCAATACTCATGGCAAATTTAGTCAAAAATTATTTTCATTTTTAGGACCCGGTTTATTAGTCGCTGTTGGATACATGGATCCAGGTAATTGGATTACTTCTATGCAGGGGGGCGCACAGTTTGGATACATTTTGCTATTCGTGATTTTACTTTCAAGTCTGTCAGCAATGTTATTACAAAGTATGACAGTAAGGTTAGGCATAGCAACAGGTATGGATTTAGCGCAAGCTACTAAACACTATTTGAATAAGCCAGTAGCATTTGTATTTTGGATTATTGCCGAATTAGCGATTATCGCGACAGATATTGCAGAAGTTATAGGTAGTGCCATTGCATTAGATTTATTATTCGGCATTCCGCTTCTTCTGGGCGCACTCATCACTGTATTTGATGTTTTCCTACTATTATTTATTATGCGCTTTGGTTTTAGAAAAATCGAAGCCATTGTAGGAACACTTATCTTCACAGTGCTTGTTATTTTTGTTTTTGAGGTGTTTATTGCATCTCCTCATGTCACAGAAGTTTTAAATGGTTTCGTTCCGAGCTCAACAATTATTACAGATAATGGCGCACTTTTTATCGCATTAGGTATTATCGGTGCGACAATTATGCCTCATAACTTATATTTACATTCATCAATCGTTCAATCACGTATGTATGATCGCAACAGTACACAATCAAAATCACAAGCCATTAAATATGCAACAATGGACTCAAATATACAATTATCCATTGCATTCATCGTAAATTGTTTATTACTTGTATTAGGTGCAGCGCTTTTCTTTGGTGTAAATACAGACCAATTAGGTGGATTCTATGATTTATATCACGCATTACAAACTCAACCACTATTAGGTGCTTCGTTAGGTGCAATAATGAGTACATTATTCGCAATTGCGCTACTTGCATCAGGTCAAAATTCTACAATAACTGGGACAATGGCAGGTCAAATTGTTATGGAAGGATTTATAAACCTAAAAATACCGAATTGGTTACGCAGATTAATTACACGTTTAATTGCGATATTACCAATCATTATCTGTTTAATCGTCTTTAATAGTAATGAAGCGAAAATGGAACAATTATTAGTTTTTTCACAAGTATTTTTAAGTTTAGCTTTACCATTTTCATTAATACCGCTTCAATTATCAACAAATGACAAACGCTTAATGGGACAATTTAAAAATAAATTATGGGTAAATATCATATCATGGTGCTTAATCATTATACTTAGCATTCTAAATATCTACCTAATTATTCAAACATTCCAAGAGTTATAATCCATAACGTGATTATATATAACTAAAATGAATACCATATGGAAACGTTAAATAAACAAAAAGATGAGCGCGGTAAACTTAATGTCCGCGCTCATCTTTTTTATTTAAACATTATCTGTTAAAAAGCTATTTATGATTTATCCTCAGGTTGTTGCTCTTTTTCAGTTTCTTCGTTTGAATCCTTATGTGTTTCAGTTTCCTGAGATGTCATCTTTTTGCGTTCTTCAAAATTTTGTCTTCGTTGACTTACTGCACTTGGTTGTTGTTTGCGTCTTTCTTTTTCGCGTTTTTTACGCTCTTTCTTCTCTTGTTTAATACGCATTTTTTCTTCGGCTTTTTCCTGTTTTAATCGGGCTGCTTCTTCGGCTTCAGCTTGTTGACGACGTTGTTGTTCTTCGTACTCAGCTTGTTGACGACGTTGCTCAGCTTCATATTCTTCTTGTCTGCGCTGTGCTGCAGCTGCTTCATCTTCTTGATTATGCTTAGCTACATATTCTCCAGATTCATCATACACATCACTCACATTACCAAAATCATCAGCTTCACTTTGCACATCTGCTTGCGCATCATTTTGTTTTTTCTGCTTATAATTATATTTAGCCTGTCTCGAAAGTACTTGGGGTTCGTCTTCAGTAGCCTCATTTTCACCATTTACTTTTTTAGCAACTTCGGATGAATAGCCCCCTCTTCTTAATGCATCATCATTAGGAGATTGTCCAACGTCAGCAGGTTGATCCTTCTCATAATATTGAGTTTGAGGTTTACGTTGAGGTTCTGTTGGTTGATCATAATCCGTATAATGACCTCTATATCCTTCTGTATAATATGCAGGTACTGTTTCTACTTTATCTTTTCGAGCAAACATCATGATTGCAACGATTAAAAATAGAATTGGTATAATAAGTGGTACAAATAATAGTACAAGCGGTAATGTTATAACCGTAGCCAATAGGAATAAGAACCCTGATAAGATTCTAATATTCATAGATATAAGCGCTAAGAATGATAACAATAAGCATACGATAAAATATACTATAACTGCCCAAACACCGTTTTGTAACCAAATAACAAATTGCGTTGTATTCAAACTATTATTTGCTAGAATTTGCTGAACAAAATCATTACCATTTAGCGTTGTTTCTAAATTTTGTATTGATGTTTCACTACTAAAAGATACTAGTGCAATAAACATCGTAATTACGGTTAGTAGTAATAAGAATATCCAACTTAACCAACCTAATACTTTTTCTGCTAGCCGACTCACTGGTCGTCTAACTTGAGTATATTGCTCTCCTGACATATTTCTACAACTCCTTATATTGCTTGTCAAACTATTATAGCGAATTAATAGCAAAATAACTACTAACTATGCCTTAATTCAAGGACATTTTGAAATTTAAAAATCGCTCATTATATTCGCTTAACGTTTCTTTACCTAAATCTTTATAAACTTCTAACCTTTGTTGATCCTGTTGCGTAGGATAAAAACGTTTATCATTTTTAACTTCGTCGGGTAATTTAGCTCTTGCTGCTTTATTAGGGGTCGCGTAACCAACCCATTCAGTATTTTGTTTACTTATTTCTTCATCTAATAAAAAATTCATGAATTTGTAGGCGCCTGCTTTATTTTGTGCTGTTTTAGGCATTACCATATTATCAAACCAAAGATTAGATCCTTCTTTAGGTACGACATAATCAAATTCATCACTACCTTGTACCATAGGTGCTGCTACACCGCTCCATACAACTGCGACATTTGCTTCATGTTGCTCTAACATCATCGTTATTTCATCACCTACAACACCTTTAACATTGGGGCCTAAATGAGATAATGTTTTTTCAGCTTCTGCTAAATGGTGTGAATTGGTATCATTTAAACTGTAACCTAATTTATTTAATGCTAAACCTATAACCTCTCTAGCGCCATCAACTAGAAGTATATCATTGTTGTATTTTTTATCATAAAGTTGGTTCCAGGAATCGAAATGATCATTCGGATAGGCTTTTTTGTTATACAGAATACCTACTGTGCCAAAAAAGTAAGGAACAGAGTAGCGATTGTCTCGATCAAATGACATATTCATGTAATCCGAATCTAAGTTCTTCATGTTTGGTATTTTCTCATGATTTAGAGGTAATAACAAATTCTCTTTTTTTAATTTCTGCACGGTATATTCACTTGGAAAAGCAACATCGTAATTTGTACCACCGTTCCGTATTTTCGCTTCCATTGCTTCATTAGAGTCAAATGTTTCGTAAACTACTTCTATACCTGTTTCTTTTTGGAATTTTTTTACTAAACTCGGGTCAATATACTCTCCCCAGTTATAGACATATATTTTTTCACCACTAGCAGAATGGTCTTTGGATGTGAATTTTTGACTGATAAATAAACATACTACGCCAACAACAATTGAAATTATAATTAATTGTAAAAATCGTTTCATTGTTGTACACCTCGTTTACTATGTTTCTTATTTTTCAGCATATTCTGGATCAAATAATAAGCTAATATCCCAATCATGATTACTAAGAATAAAATAGTAGAAATAGCATTAATTTCCATACTTATTCCTTTTCTTGCCATAGCATAGACTTCTACAGATAGTACACTAAATCCATTGCCAGTAACAAAGAAACTTACTGTAAAATCATCCAGTGAATAAGTCAGAGCCATAAAAAATCCACCGATAATGCCAGGCATTAAATGAGGTAACATAACTTTATTTAATACTTGTAATTCAGTAGCTCCAAGATCTCGCGCTGCATTTAATGTATGATCATTCATTTCATATAATTTAGGTAATACGATGATCACAACAATTGGTATACAAAATGCAATGTGCGAAATAAGCACAGTTATAAAACCTAACCCTAAACCTGTAAAATGACCAATGGCAGTGAACATAATCAAAAATGAAGCGCCAATGACTACATCAGAAGATACCATTAATACATTATTAAGCGTCAATAATGAAACTTTTAACTTTTTATTTCTTAAATGGTATAAGCCAATTGCGCCCAATGTACCAATTACAGTTGCAAATGCAGCCGCTAACAAGGCAACTGCGATGGTATTAAATATAACTGACATTAAACGCTCATTACTAAATAACGATTGATAATGTTCCAATGTGAAGTGCTCAAAATGAATCATATTACCCGCAGAATTAAATGAATATACCATCAAAAATAAAATTGGTATATACAATATTGCAATTAATATACCAAGGTATAATTTACCGTACCATTTCATATGATTCACCCTTTTCCATTTGTTGATTTAGTATTCGTAATGATTAAGACTAACGCCATAAAGAGAATCAAACATAATGCTATGGTAGATCCCATGCCGTAGTTTTGAATAACTAAAAATTGCTCCTCTATCGCTGTTCCTATGTTAATCACCTTATTTCCAGCAATTAACCTTGTTATCATAAATAGCGATAATGCTGGTATAAAAGTAACTTGAACCCCTGTTAATATACCTTGTTTTGTAAGTGGTAAGATGATTTTTCGAAAAGTCGTAAACGGACTAGCACCTAAATCACTAGAGGCTTGTAAAATATTATTAGGGATGTCTTTCATACTATTAAAAATAGGTAAAATCATAAATGGTATATAAATATAACTAGCAACAAGTATAAATGCAGGTACAGTAAATAATAAATCCATTTTAGGTAAATGTAATAAGTTCAACATTTGATTGATAATACCATCATGACTCAATAAGCCTATAAATGCATAGGTCTTGAGCAGTAAATTAATCCAAGTCGGAATAATGAGTATCATTAGCCATAAACTTTGATATTTTGAATTGCGTATAAAATAGGCAGCTGGATAACTAACGAGTAACGTAATGATTGTAATAATCACTGCAAAAATGACTGAATCCCAAATCATACTAAAGTATTTCCACGAAAACATTTGTTTATAATTTCCAAAACTAAAATGACCCTGAATATCAAACAACGAAAAATAAACAAGTAATAACACAGGTACAATAATGAATAGTATCATCCATAATATATATGGAATAAACAGAAATTGATTCAGTTTACGCATTGTCTTGTTCCTCGTAACTTTCAATTCGTTTATCAAATTCTTCCTCTGTTTCACCAGGAACCATAATATGAATTGCTTCAGGATCAAAGTATAAACCTACTTTACTGCCCACTTCTGCTTTCTTAGTTGAATGAATCATCCATTCGTATCCTTTTCTATCAATACAATTAATTTCATAATGAACGCCTCTAAATAGCATCGAATCAACAGTGACTTCAAACAAACCACTTGCTGCATCTATCAATGAAATATCTTCAGGTCGAATGACAATTTCTACTTTCTTTTCCTCAGGTATGCCCATATCTACACATTCAAAATCTTGCCCATAGATATTCACTACATAATCTTCAACCATCTTACCTTCTACGATATTGGATTCACCAATAAAATCAGCAACAAAACGATTTACAGGTTCATCATAGATATCAATAGGTGTACCAAATTGTTGGATTTTGCCATCTTTCATTACAAATATATAATCACTAAGCGCTAATGCTTCTTCTTGATCATGTGTAACAAAAATAAACGTAATACCTAGGCGAGATTGTATTTCTCTAAGCTCATACTGCATTTCTGTTCTTAATTTTAGGTCCAAAGCAGATAAAGACTCATCTAACAGTAAAATCTCAGGTTCATTTACAATCGCTCTTGCTATTGCAATACGTTGTTTTTGTCCACCACTCATGCCTTCTATCGTTCTTGATTCATAACCAGTGAGTTTTACTAATTTCAATGCTTCCTGTACTTTACGCTTAATTTCTGATTTAGGTAATTTTTTTAGTTTTAGTCCAAAAGCAATATTGTCAAACACATTTAAATGTGGAAACAACGCATAATCTTGGAACACAGTATTAACTTTTCTTTTATTCGCTGATAAGTGATTAATAGATTTACCTAGATAGATAATGTCACCATCATCTGCTGCTTCAAAACCTGCAATTAATTTTAATATCGTTGTCTTACCACAACCAGATGGTCCCAATAATGTGTAAAAATAACCTGATTCAATATCTATATCTATTTTGTCTAATATCTGCATATCATCATATTGCTTACTTACAGATTTAAATGATAATAATGGTTCCATATGTATGTCCTCCTATAAATATGAAGCTGTAACAACAATCATTACTTGTACTTCATCTGATGTTTGATTTACTAATCTATGTATTTGGTTGGCTTTAAAATATAGTGCGTCACCAGATGTGGCATAATATTTTTGATCACCGAGCATAAGTACGACTTCACCATTTAAACAATATATAAATGTATCGGATTCAGATGGTTCAAAATTTTTATATGAAGCATTTGCCCTTAAAGTTAATATCAGTGGCTCCATTTCAAATTCATTTGATTGACTGACTGGCCAGTTTAAAATATATCCTTTATCATATTCATCGTATGTAGTTTGTGTTGCTTTTTTATATAAGACTTTTTCAGGCTTAGGTTCTTTAAAAAAATCACTCGGACTTGTGCCAAGCACTTCTAATATATTCAAAAATGTTTCCATACTAGGTGATGCATATTGACTTTCAATTTGTGAAATATAGCCTTTTGAGAGATCCGTTCGTTCTGCTAATTCTTCTTGCGTCAATTTTTTTATATTTCTTAAATTTTTTATTTTCTTTCCAATTTCCATATTGTCACCTTTGAATAATTATTAACATTTAATCTCGTGCTATGATAAAAATAAAAAATCGTTATATGCTGTTTAGATTTATCAAACATTTTGTTTAATGCTTAATAAAAATATCAGAATATAACGATGAATACAATAGTTATTTACTTTTTGCCGAAAATACTTTTTGCTCTGGTGAAGATTGAGCTGCTTTCACTGCATGATAACTGCTATAACCACTACTATTTTCAAATTCTTTAAAAATTTGTTTTTCCTCAGCTTTACCTGGAACGATTTGCTTAAAATGTTTATAGCGATCTAACAATTTTTTCCCGTCTACACTGGATTCATAATAGGCTTCTACAGCATTAAAAAAAGAAACGACTTGCATCATTTCATCATTCGACCAATCTAAATCGATAGGATATTGGTATTCCATATAAATTAACACCCTTTCATTTATATTTTGATCATTCTTCAATTGTTTGGACTGTACGGTAATACTATAAAAAATAATTGAGACTGGGACATACATTGATGTCCCAGTCCCAATTTGATCTATATGAAATTACTTATCATTACATTGTGTGGATAGGTAATCCTAATGCTTTTTCAGCAGCTTCCATAGACATTTCACCTAATGTTGGGTGTGCATGGATAGTTAATGCTAAATCTTCAGCATTCATACCTGATTCAATTGCTAAACCTAATTCAGAAATGATATCAGAAGCGCCAGTACCAACTACTTGCGCACCTACTAATGTGTTATCTTCTTTAAGTGTTAACAATTTAACAAATCCAGTTGTATCATCTAATGATAACGCACGACCATTAGCTGCATAAGGGAATTTAGAAGCAGTAACTGCTAATCCTTCTTCTTTAGCTTGAGCTTCTGTATAACCAACAGTAGCTAATTCTGGTTCAGTGAAACATACAGCAGGCATACCAATGTAGTCTACTTCTGATGCTTCCCCAGCAATTACTTCTGCTGCAACTTTAGCTTCATAGCTAGCTTTATGTGCAAGTGGTAAACCTGGTACGATATCGCCAATTGCAAAGATATTTTCAACTGATGTACGGCTTTGTTTGTCTACTTCTAATAAACCGCGATCTGCGAATTTAAGACCTAATTCTTCTAAGCCTAATTCGTCAGTGTTTGGACGACGTCCAACAGTAACTAATACGTAATCAGCGTCGATTGTTTGTTCTTCACCTTTTACTTCATAAGTCACTTTAACACCATTGTCTGTTTCTTCAGCAGATTTAGCCATAGCTTCTGTAACAATTTCAACGCCTTTTTCTTTCATACCTTTTTTAACAGGTTGCGTCATTTGTTTTTCGAAACCGCCTAAAATATCTTTCGCACCTTCTAAAATAGTTACTTCAGAACCAAAGTTAGCAAATGCAGTACCTAATTCAGAACCAATATAACCGCCACCAACAACAACTAATTTACCAGGTACTTCTTGTAAATTTAAAGCGCCAGTAGAATCGATTACACGGTTACCAAACTTGAAGTTAGGGATTTCAATTGGTCTAGAACCAGTTGCAATAATCGCGTGTTTGAAGTTATATGTTTGAGCACTTTTCTCATCCATTACACGTAGGCTATTATTATCAACAAAGTAAGCTTCGCCTTTTACGATTTCAACTTTATTACCTTTTAATAGTCCTTCAACACCACCAGTTAATTTTTTAACAACTGATTGCTTGAATTCTTGAACTTTATCAAATTTAAGTGAAACACTTTCAGCGATAACACCTAAATTTTCAGAGTTTTTAGTTTCATCATAACGATGCGAAGCGTGTAATAACGCTTTTGAAGGAATACATCCTACATTAAGACATACACCGCCAAGTTCGCCTTTTTCTACGATTGTTACTTTTTGACCTAACTGTGCTGCACGAATTGCTGCAACATAGCCTCCAGGTCCTGCTCCGATTACAATAGTATCTGTTTCAATTGGGAAATCTCCAACTACCATGTTTTACCCCTCCATTAATAATAATTCTGGATTATTTAATAAACGTTTAATATGATTCATAGCGTTTTGACCAGTTGCACCATCAATTTGTCTATGGTCAAAGCTTAGTGATAATGATAATACTGGTGCAGCAATAATTTCTCCATCTTTAACGATAGGTTTTTGTGCAATACGTCCAATACCTAAGATAGCAACTTCTGGGTGATTGATAACTGGTGTGAACCATTGTCCGCCTGCTGAACCGATGTTACTAATTGTACAAGTAGCACCTTTCATTTCATCAGCTGACAATTTACCGTCACGAGCTTTAACAGCTAGTTCATTAATTTCGTCTGAAATTGCGAACATAGATTTACGATCAGCATTTTTAACTACTGGTACAAGTAAACCTCTGTCTGTGTCAGCTGCAATACCAATATTCCAGTAATGCTTATGCACGATTTCTCCAGCTTCTTCATTAAATGAAGTATTAAGTGCTGGATATTTTTTAAGTGCAGATACAAGTGCTTTAACAACATAAGGTAAGAATGTTAATTTAGTACCTTGTTCAGCTGCAACTTCTTTGAATTTTTTACGGTGATCCCATAATTCTTGAACATCAATTTCATCCATTAATGTTACGTGAGGTGCAGTGTGTTTTGAATTAACCATTGCTTTAGCAATTGCTTTACGCATTGCAGGAATTTTTTCAGTAGTTTCTGGGTATTCACCTTCTGTAGAAACTGCTGCTGGTTGTTCAGAACTTGTAGCTGCTTCACTAGTACTAGTAGCCGCTGCACTTTCATTTGAAGCTGTTGCTTGTCCACCATTTAAGTAAGCATCAACGTCTTCTTTTGTCGTACGTCCGTTTTTACCTGAACCTGAAACAGCTTTAATATTAACACCGTTTTCACGTGCATATTTACGAACTGAAGGCATTGCTTTAACACGTTTGCTTTCATCTACTTCTTCATCATTTGAAGATTGAGCAGGTGCTGATGCTTCTTCTTTAGTACTTTCTTCAGCAGGAGCTTCTGTTGACTCGCTTGAAGCTTCGTCACTTTCACTACCTTTAAACTGCATATCTTCTGCATCAGGTGCATCAATTTTAACAATTGTATCACCAACAACTGCTACCGTACCTTCATCTACTAATACTTCTTCGATAGTACCTGAAACAGGTGATGGAATTTCAACAACTGATTTGTCGTTTTGAACTTCAGCTAATACATCGTCTTCTTCAATTGTATCTCCAGCTTTAACAAACCATTTTACAATTTCACCTTCGTGGATACCTTCACCAATGTCGGGTAATTTAAATTCAAATGCCACGTTATTATCCTCCTAAAAATTCATATTAAGTCAAAAATTAGAAATCGAGAGTGAGCTAACAACTCAAAACTCATATTTATATATAAACCTGAACGAAGTAGGTATATCGACGCGTCGTATACACTACTTCTGATCAGTGATTATTAAAATTCTAATGTTGCTTTTGCTTTTTCAACAATATCGTTTTTGTTTGGTAACCAAACATTTTCAGCTTGCGTAAACGGATAAACCGTATCTGCTGCTGCTACACGAGTGATTGGTGCTTCTAATGAAAGAATTGCACGTTCAGCTAATTCTGAAGCAACTGTTGCACCAACACCAGCTTGACGTTGCGCTTCTTGTACCACTACTGCACGTCCAGTTTTTTCAACTGAAGCAACAAGTGTTTCGATATCGATTGGTTGTACAGTACGTAAGTCAATAACTTCTACTGAATGGCCATCTTTTTCTAATTCTTCTGCTGCTTTTAATGATTCTTGTACCATCGCACCATAAGCGATTAGTGTAATATCATTACCTTCTTGTTTCACGTTCGCTTTACCAATTTCGATAGTGTACTCTTCTTCAGGTACTTCGTCACGGAATGAACGATATAATTTCATGTGCTCTAAGTAAACAACTGGGTCGTTACTTCTGATTGCAGAAATTAATAAACCTTTTGCATCGTAAGGATTAGAAGGGATTACAACACTTAGACCAGGTGATTGCGCTAAGATACCTTCTAAGTTATCAGCATGTAGTTCAGGTGTGTGTACACCACCACCAAATGGAGCACGAATTGTTACTGGTGCTTGTTTAGAGTTACCAGAACGGAAACGCGTACGCGCTAATTGTCCTGCTACAGAGTCGAATACTTCAAATACAAATCCTAAGAATTGTATTTCCATAACTGGACGGTATCCTTGAGTAGTTAAACCTAAAGCTAAACCACCAATACCAGATTCCGCTAAAGGTGTATCAAATACACGATCTTCACCGAATTCTTTTTGTAAACCTTCAGTTACACGGAAAACACCACCGTTAACACCGACGTCTTCACCGAAAAGTAAAACATTTTCGTCGTTTTGTAATTCGGTTTTAAGCGCGTTGTTAATCGCTTGTACCATTGTCATTTGTGCCATCGGTTACTTCGACTCCTTCTCTTTATAAATTTCATATTGCTCTGCTAGATTTTGAGGCATTTCTTCGTACATATTTTCCATCAAATCAATAACAGTTTGTTTTTCTGTATTATCAGCTTCTTTAATAGCAGCTTTAATTTCAGTTTTCGCACGTTCAATTACTTCGTTTTCTTTTTCTTCAGTCCATAGGCCTTTGCCTTCTAGGAATTTTCTGAAACGAACTAACGGATCTTTTTTCTCCCATTCAGAATCTTCATCTGAAGTTCTGTATTTCGTTGGATCGTCACCAGCCATAGTATGAGGACCATAACGGTAAGTAATTGTTTCAATTAATGTTGGGCCGTCGCCATTAACAGCACGGTCACGCGCTTCTTTAGTCGCTTGGTATACAGCCAATGCATCCATACCATCAACTTGTAAACCTGGGATACCACAAGCAATTGCTTTTTGAGCTAAAGTAGTTGCTGCTGTTTGCTTACTACGAGGTGTAGAGATAGCATAGTTGTTATTTTGGATTACAAAAATTGCAGGTGCTTTATAAGCAGAAGCAAAGTTAATACCTTCGTAGAAATCACCTTGTGAAGAACCACCATCACCAGTATAAGTAATTGCTACAGCTTGCTTACCACGTTTTTTAATACCTAAAGCTACACCAGCAGTTTGTACATACTGTGCACCAATAATGATTTGTGGGCTTAAAGCATTAACGCCTTCAGGCATTCTGTTTCCTTTAAAATGTCCTCTTGAGAATAAGAAAGCTTCAGTTAAAGGTAAGCCTTGCCAGATTAATTGTGGTACATCACGGTAACCTGGTAATATAAAATCTTCTTGTTCTAAAGCGTATTGAGAAGCTAATTGTGAAGCTTCTTGTCCTGCTGTTGGAGCGTAGAAACCTAATCTACCTTGTCTATTTAATGAAATAGAACGTTGATCAAGGATACGTGTCCA
Organism: Staphylococcus sp. GSSP0090; assembly: GCF_013391405.1. Taxonomy (GTDB): domain Bacteria; phylum Bacillota; class Bacilli; order Staphylococcales; family Staphylococcaceae; genus Staphylococcus. The sequence continues at coordinate 99,309 of NZ_JACBFD010000019.1, read as the reverse complement.
AACCATTCTCTCCATTAATTCAACTAACTGCTCGTCTGACAAATCTGGTAATAAATCTTCATTAACGACGTTACCATCTTCATCCAAAATTTGAATCATTTCAAATTGAGATTGAGTATCATTCAATACTTTCTCTGCATCGAATTGGGCTTTTAATTTCGGAGCCATTCAATTCACCAAACCTTTCCCGTATAATAGAAATTCATTTTATCCTTAAACATTGTACCATAAAACTGTTTCGCTGTTAAACAATTTGAAAAAGTTCTGTAGTAGTTGTAATAGGTACAGTTTCGCAACTGTACTAATTAATTTATTAATACTGTATTACTAATCATCTTAGGTCTATCGTTGTGCATTTCCATTTAAATGTAAGCGGAACCAATACTTATACTATATCTTCTATATTATAATTTCAAATGACTCGCTTTTTTAACTAAGCTAAACTATCTACATCTTCTTTTTCTTTGTTCACTTTATTCATCGTATCAGAATATTTTTTGAACGCTTTATTCATATCTTTATACGATTTTGATACCGCTTCAGATTTTTTATCAATTTGAGATTGTTCCACTTGATCGCCAGCAGTATATTCAAACATATCTTTTTCCTTATTCATGATATTTTTATACGCTTTTGCATACGCGTCATGCGCTTTATATTTTTCTTTTAGTGCGTCATTCAATTGTTTGACTTCTTTTTTCTTGCCTTTGTCGCTAATATTATCTAAATGTTTTTCCGCTTTTTTGAATTTTTCTTCAGAATTATTTATGGCTTTTTCTTCTTTTTCAAATTCTTTTTCTCTTTGTTCTACATTATCAACTACTTTTTTTGAAGTTTTTTGAACTTCTTGTTGATCTTTACCATTGATGTTTTTTACTAATTTTTGTTTATCTTTCTCTAAACTATTTAATTTTTTTCCCACAGATGATACAGGTTTTTCTTCATCAAAAGCTTTTTGCACTTGTTCATTATAATCTTTGATTTCACCTTTATCTGTTGTACAACCTGCAACTAATACTGTAGATGCAATGACTGCACCGATGCCATATTTTAATTTCATTTTTGAAAAATCCTCCTTTATGTGCTTGTTATGTTATATAATATTTTATGATAAATCAAATCTAACTACTGTATTTTACCTATTAAATTTTGGTATATTTTATATTAAGGAAGGTGTATGAACAAATGTTAACAATGAAAGATATTATCCGTGATGGACATCCTACTCTTCGTAAAAAAGCGGAAGATGTTACTTTACCGCTTTCTGAAGAAGATCGTAATACGTTATTGGCTATGCGTGAATTTTTAATTAATAGTCAAGACGATGAAATTGCTTCTAAATATGGTTTGCGCTCAGGTGTTGGTCTTGCCGCGCCACAAATCAATATCTCAAAAAAAATGATTGCCGTTTATGTTCCAGATGACGGAAATGGCAAGTCATATGATTTGATGTTAATCAATCCGAAAATCATGAGCCACAGTATTCAAGAAGCCTATCTTCCCACTGGTGAAGGTTGCTTAAGTGTAGATGAAAATATTCCAGGATTAGTTCATCGTAAAAACAGAATTACAGTTAAAGCGACAGATATCGATGGAAAAGAAGTGAAGTTGCGCTTAAAAGGTTATCCCGCTGTTGTGATTCAACATGAAATTGACCATATCAATGGAATCATGTTCTATGATCATATAGATCCAAACAATCCACTTCAACCACATGAAGATGCTGTAGAAGTTTGATTTGTTTGATTGAACTCATATAGTAAATCATCGTTTGTCTAGAAATAACGATTCCTAAAAAAAACAGAGCTCACCCAATTTAACTTTGGATGAGCTCTGTTTATATTTTTATCTTTCTTGTCTCTATAAAGTATCTCACAGTTCAATCTACGCTACTTTTTAGCCTAGTCATTTTCATTCCTATACTGGGGATTGTAGCAAAATATATAAAATCGTTAACATAATATTTAAAAAATGTACAAAACCACTTAAATTGATAAGGCATGGTTCCTTTTTAATTTCAGCAATCCTTCTATTTATATACAGTTTGCTAAAATTAACTAGTTTATATCAACGAATCTCAACCTTATTTATCATGTGAACCAGCCATATAACTTATTTGATAATTAAATTTTTATCAGTGCAGTCTAATTACAGTACAATGCTCGTACTACGTCAATATTACATAAAATCATCTCTTCGTTCATGATATGGAATGTTCAGCTCATTAAACTCAGCTTTCAATTCAGCTAACTGCTGAATGTCAATAAATTCTGGGTCATGATTATGTTTAACATAATTCTGATCTTCATTCACTGTATCAATGATTTCATTGTAATTAAAAAACATGATGACTTGCTCAGCACGTACTTCAAACGTTATATCTTTAAATATTTTATCCGTACGCACTTTCTCTTTTTTTACATCTTCTACTATTCTCTTTACATTGTTCAAATGATCCACCTCAATATTAACTATAAATATCATACATCGTATTTTGTACTTAACTTTCCTCTAAGATACCTCTTTATCTTAATTAATTTTTATATACTACTCAAGTTTTTATATTGTTTTTTCAAAATTTTCTGCATTTAATTCTAATAATTTATCATAAGTAATTTAAATAAGAAGCAACTTGTACTATTAAATAGTTTTCACTTGTGATAAAACTGCTTTATTTATTCCACTACATCATGTAAAATGAGAAATAACTGAAAACATACAAATTAAAGTATTTGTGTTTTTCTATTCGAACGAACTGAAGATCACCCTAAAAACTTACCGGACAATACTAGTATGTTCTAATTATATACGGTAGCTATTACAATTTTATGAAAAGTTGAACTTGCGCTACAATGTAGCCCTAATTTTTCATTATCTATAGTACTAGGGTATAACAATAAAAATAATTATAAAATCAACACATGATTTTTAGGAGGAAATATATAAAATGGCAGTATTTAAAGTATTTTATCAACATAATAAAGAAGAAGTAATCGTACGTGAACAAACACAAACGATTTATGTTGAAGCACAATCAGAAGAACAAGTAAGAAGATATTTGAAGGATCGTAATTTTAATATTGAATTTATTACTAAATTAGAGGGCGCACATTTAGAATATGAAAAACAATCTGATCACTTTAACGTGGAGCAAGCTGAATAATGAAACAAATCCACAAAAATGAAGTTGCGGTATACGCACTTGGTGGTTTAGGTGAAATTGGTAAAAATACCTATGCTGTTGAGTATCAGGATGAAATCGTTATTATTGATGCAGGTATTAAATTCCCTGATGATAATTTATTAGGTATCGATTACGTTATTCCTGATATCACATACCTAGAACAAAACCAAGATAAAATTGTTGGGTTATTTATTACTCATGGACACGAAGATCATATAGGTGGTGTGCCCTACCTATTAAAGAAAATTAATGTACCTATATATGGTGGTCCGCTCGCTTTAGGCTTGATTAGAAATAAATTAGAAGAACATCATTTACTAAGAACTACTGAACTCATTGAAATTGATGAAAGTAGCGTAATTAAATCGAAGCATTTTGAAGTATCTTTCTATTTAACAACGCATAGTATACCAGAAGCTTATGGTGTCATTGTAAATACACCCGAAGGTAATATCGTGCATACTGGTGACTTTAAATTTGACTTTACACCAGTTGGTGAACCAGCAAACATTGCAAAAATGGCAAAACTTGGTGAAGAAGGCGTACTTTGTTTACTTTCAGATTCAACAAACTCACTCGTACCAGATTTCACTTTAAGTGAACGTGAAGTTGGGCAAAATGTTGAAAAAATCTTCCGCAATTGCAGTGGACGTATTATTTTCGCAACATTTGCTTCAAATATTTATAGAGTTCAACAAGCCGTTGAAGCAGCAATTAAACATAATCGTAAAATTGTTACATTTGGTCGTTCAATGGAAAATAATATTAAAATTGGTATGGAATTAGGTTATATCAAGGCACCACCAGAAACATTTGTTGAACCAAATAAAATAAACACAGTTCCAAAACATGAATTATTGATTTTATGTACTGGTTCACAAGGTGAGCCAATGGCAGCTCTATCAAGAATTGCTAATGGAACACATAAACAAATCAAAATTATTCCAGAAGATACTGTTGTATTTAGTTCTTCACCTATTCCTGGTAATACAAAGAGTATTAATCGTACGATTAACTCACTTTACCGTGCAGGTGCAGAAGTAATTCATAATAAAGTATCTAATATTCATACTTCTGGTCATGGTTCTAAAGGTGATCAACAGCTAATGCTTCGCCTGTTACGCCCTAAGTTTTTCTTACCAATTCACGGTGAGTATCGTATGTTAAAAGCACACGGCCAATCAGGTATTGAATGTGGTGTTGATCCTGACAATGTCTTTATCTTTGATATTGGCGATGTTTTAGCATTAACACATGATTCAGCTCGAAAAGCAGGTAGAATTCCTTCTGGTAATGTTTTAGTTGATGGTAGTGGTATTGGTGATATTGGTAACGTCGTTATACGTGATAGAAAACTACTATCTGAAGAAGGTTTAGTCATTGTGGTAGTCAGTATTGACTTCAAAACAAATAAACTTCTTTCAGGACCGGATATCATTTCACGTGGTTTCGTATACATGCGTGAATCTGGTCAATTAATTTACGATGCACAACGTAGAATTAAAACAGATGTCATTGGTAAATTGAATCAAAACCAAGATATTCAATGGCACCAAATTAAATCTTCAATTATTGAAACATTGCAACCCTATTTATTTGAAAAGACTGCACGTAAACCAATGATATTACCAGTTATCATGAAGGTGAATGAAGATCAAAATCAATCACCCGCTAAAAAACCGAATAACAAAAATACAAAACCGAAGAAAAACAACACGAAATCACCATCAAAAAATCAACAAAACATAGAAAAAACAAGTAATAAAAATGGTTCAAATAAAGCACGTCCATCATCTGAAAAAACAAATCAATCGAATCAAAACCAAAACACCGAATCTTAATAAGCATGCGTATGGAATAACTTTCCTATGCTTAATAACAAGAGACCTAGTCCTTAATGTGGATTAGGTCTCTTTGTGTTTAATATTTTTTTAAGGAAGCTCACTAAACGGGTACTATAATTATTAACGAAAATGAGTTTGAATCAATTATTTATGTTTTAGGCTCACTGTGTTACATTGATTGTGATATTAAATAAGGAAACATTATTTTATAAATAACTTAGTGAATAAAGGAGGTATACGATGTCGAAAACATTTCGTCTAAATTTAGTCATTTTAATTTTACTTTTCATACTTATATTATCAATGTTCACGAATTTATTTGGATCATTTTCCATATATTTAATAATCATACTTCCAATAGTGATGTTAATCATTGGTTTATATATTTTAATCTCTAATATCAAAAAATATAATAAAAACAATCATTTCAATAACAAGTTGTGACTAGCAATAAAAGTAAACACATTTTATGAAATTTAAATAAAATGTTAAAGATGTCGCCTTAACAAACTACAAAATCATATAAAAATTAAAGAAAACGTCAATTTCTAATGAAATTGACGTTTATACTTTAACCTAAGATTTTTATATCTCAAGTTTGTTCATTATGGTTTTAATAATTTATCTTACTACTTTTTTCTCAAAACGATTTAAATCATTATCGTGACCAATCATAATTAAAATATCCCCTATTTCAATACTAATATTAGGGTCTGGAGAAACTAAAATATCCCTACCTCTTTTAATCGCTATAATACTAATTCCAAATTGGGCACGAATATCTAATTGTATAATAGTTTGACCTGCCATTTTTTCACTAGCTTTAATCTCTACTATTGAATGCTCATCTGCAAGCTCCAAATAATCCAGCACACTGGCACTTGCTACATTATGAGCTATCCTTCTACCCATATCTCTTTCGGGATGCACTACCGTGTCAGCACCAATTTTATTTAAAATTTTGGCGTGATAATCATTTTGAGCTTTTGCTGTAACTTTTTTAACCCCTAATTCTTTTAGGATTAGTGTAGTTAAAGTGCTCGATTGAATATTTTCACCAATTGCAACAATCACATGATCAAAATTTCTAATGCCTAAGCTCTTCATAACTGCCTCATCCGTAGTATCAGCAACTACAGCGTGTGTCGCAATATCGCTATATTCGTTTACACGCGCTTCATTCATATCAATTGCCATTACATCCATATCAAGTGCATTTAATTCTCTTACAATACTTCCACCAAATCGGCCTAAACCAATTACAACATACTCTTTATCCATGTGTGTCCTCCAATTTAAAAATCGTGGCATGATTATTCATTATCATACTTTCTAAAGTATTGAATCGAATAACCATAACCACATTTGAAAATTTTAACTATTTTTTGCCCTCTACATATTTTTTGTCGAAAACAAATAATCTTAATAATAATATTAACGATGGAATGAGTAAAAGTAAACCTAAAATAAAGACAATGATTAACGCAATTGCCATACTACTATTTACAACATGCTCATCTATTCGAATAAACGGATATAGTAAATATGGTAATTTGCTTGCGCCATATCCAAAAAATGCGAATCCCATTTGTAAAATAACTAAGACAAATGCATAACCATGTGCTTTTTTCATTAATGTTAATATCATTGCGCCAACAAAACAAATAAAACTTAACAAGAACAACCACCAATAATTCGATACGGCGTTTATGAAATGCGCTTCATTTTGAAGGCGTAGGGATAAGAATACAAATAATGAAATTGCTATCATTGGCGGCCCCCAAAATAAGAACCAATATCTTAACAAGTTATAAGCAGGTTTATCTTTTGCTTTGGCAGCATAATATGTTAAGAATCCTGAAGATATATAAAGCACTGAGATAATAGCTAAGAATACAACTGACCAAGAATATGGACTCAAGAGTAACTCCGTCCAATTTAAATCTAAGTTATTTTCAGTTCCTGTAATATATCCACCTTCTGAAATCGTTAATGTCGTAGCCAGTGATGCTGGTATTAATAACCCAGCTATACCATACATCGCTAACCAAATTAATTTAGTATCTGGTCCATAGTTTTCAAAGGCATAAAATGCACCTCTTATGGACAGTAATATTAGTGCGATTGAAGCTGGTAATAATAATACTGTACCAAAATACATTGCAGTATCAGGGAAAAAACCGACCATACCAACAAAGAAAAATACAAAGAATACATTGGTTACTTCCCAGACTGGGTTTAAATAACGCGAAATTAAATGATTGATTTTCTTATCTTGTTTCGTAATTTTAGCATGTAATGTAAAGAAACCTGCACCAAAGTCAATCGATGCGATAATGATGTAGCAGAATAAGAATATCCAAAGTACGGAAATACCGATATAGGCAAGTAACATTATGCATCACCTCTTTCTGAAGCTAGTGCTTCAACTTCTTTGTATGCTGGTTTCTCTTTAAACATACGAATTAATACATATGAAGATGTAACAATGAGTATGAGGTAGAGCAATCCAAATAATATTGTCACTAATGTTAATCCGCCTGCTTGAGTTGCAGCATCTGCTACTTTAAGATAACCACGAACCATCCATGGTTGGCGTCCTTGTTCAGTTAGGAACCAGCCAAATTCGATTGCAAGCATAGCAGCCGGTCCGGTCAATAGTGCACCATATAACATAGGCTTGGAATAAGTGAATTTCCGTAACTTTTTAAATATAAGTGTAAGTACATAGGCACCAGAAACAATTAAACAAAATACACCCATTGAAACCATGAGGTCAAAGTAGTAATGCACGATCATCGGTGGATGTAGTTCTTTTGGAAAATCATCCAACCCTTTGACTTCTGTATTTGTATTATTGTCAGCTAAAAAGCTAAGCAGACCTGGTATTTTAATAGCACCATTTACTTCTTGTGTTTTTTCATCCAATGAACCAAATAATACTAAATCTGCATTTGACTCTGTATCAAAATGCCATTCATATGCTGCTAATTTTTCTGGTTGTTCTTGGTGTAAGAATTTAGCAGATAAGTCACCTGCTAACATTGATCCTAAAGTAAATATAACGCCTAGAATCATAGTCAGTTTAAGTGCTTTTTTATGATATTCTGTGTCCTTTTTAAATTTATTTTTCAGCAATTTAAAAGCAGCAATAGCCGCTAATACAAAGGCCATCGTCATAAGTGCCGTTGCAACCACATGGAATGATCTAATTAAAAATGAATCATTAAACATTGCTGCTAATGGTTCAACATTAACCATTTTCCCATTTTTCATTTCAAATCCAGCTGGAGTATTCATAAATGAGTTAACGGCAGTAATAAAGAATGCCGAGAATGATCCACCAAGAATAACTGGTATACTAATTAAAAAATGAGTCCATTTTCCTTTGAAACGATCCCACGTATAAAGATAGATACTCAAGAATATTGCTTCAAAGAAGAAAGCAAAAGTTTCCATAAATAATGGTAATGCTATAACATGTCCACCCATTTGCATAAATGTTGGCCACAATAAGGATAACTGTAGACCGATAATCGTACCTGTCACCACACCGACAGCCACTGTTATTGTATAACCTTTAGACCATCTTTTTGCTAATGTTGTGTATAGTGGATTATTTTTCTTTATACCTATAAATTCGGCAACTGCAAACATGACTGGCATACCCACACCAATTGTTGCAAAAATTATATGCACTGCGAGCGTCATCGCAGTTAAAAACCGAGCTAATTCAACTGAATCCATAATATCACCTTTTTTATTTATTTGTGACAAAAATCACAACGTCTATCCATTATAAACTGGTTTACATATTTTTTAAATTTATTTATCTCAAAATAAAGTGACAAATTGATGTCTAATTTCATGCAATTTAAAAGACTTGAAATATATTCTAAAGTCTCTTATATTATAGTAAATTGTATTAAGAAAGGATAACCCGATTATGAATGAAATTATCATATACACGCAAAATGATTGTCCACCTTGTACTTTCATTAAGAACTACTTAGCCGATAACAATGTCGTATATAATGAAAAAAACATCAGTAATACGCAATATAGAAATGAAATGATTGACTATGACGCATTTGCAACACCTTTTATATTATTAAATGGTGAACCTATGCACCAAATTGACATGGATAAAATTAATAGCGTATTAAATATTAAGTAAACAATTGGATCTCATACTTAACGATTTAATTGACCTATAATGCGACTTAACCACTAATTATAAAATAACTCATTTAGAAACCTTTTACAAAATTAAAGATTAAATATAGCTATAGTTTAATTCATCTCTAAAATATACTACTCTAACATAAAGTCCTAAAAGCATACCTAGCACATTTAAACTACTTTTCAAAAAAACAATAAAACGCCAATTTCTATTTTATATCAATAGAAATTGGCGTTTTTAATATATCTCTGATGCTTATGTCTGAGATAAATTGTTATGCTTTAACAAGCATTCATCTTATTTAGCATATTGATTAACTAAATCTTGAACTTCTTCAGAAGTAGCGCAATTAATCGCTCTTTGAGCTAATTCTTCCATTTCATTTTGACTTAAACCTTTGATTTGACGACGCGCTTTAAGTACAGATGTAGCACTCATTGAAAACTCGTCTAATCCTAGGCCTAATAACAATGGAATTGCAATTTCATCGCCAGCCATTTCTCCACACATACCAGTCCATTTACCTTCTTTATGAGATGCTTCTATTACTTGTTTTACTAAACGTAATATTGAAGGATTATATGGTTGATACAAGTAAGAAACACGTTCTGACATTCTATCAGCAGCCATTGTATATTGAATCAAGTCATTTGTTCCGATACTGAAGAAATCAACTTCTTTAGCAAATACATCTGCTAAAGCTGCAGTAGATGGAATTTCTACCATAATACCAAGTTCGATATCATCAGAAACTTCAATACCTTCACTTCTTAAGTTATCTTTTTCTTCGAGTAATAATGCTTTAGCATCACGGAATTCTTGGATTGTAGCTACCATAGGGAACATGATATTCAATTTACCAAATGCAGAAGCACGTAATAATGCACGCAACTGCGGTCTGAAAATTTCAGGTTGATCTAAGCATAAACGAATGGCACGGTAACCTAAGAAAGGATTCATTTCTTCAGGTAAGTTTAGATACGGTAGTTCTTTATCTCCACCTATATCTAAAGTACGTACAACAACACGTTTATCTTCCATCGTTTCTAATACTTTTTTGTAAGCCTCGAACTGCTCATCTTCCGTTGGCATTTCGTCTCTACCCATATATAAAAATTCAGTACGATATAATCCAATGCCTTCTGCACCATTTTCAATTACGCCTTTTAAATCATTTGGCGTACCGATATTGGCAGCAAGTTCAGCATGTCTTCCGTCTAATGTAGTTGTTTCTTCATCACGTAATTTTTGTAACGCTTGCTTGTCTTCAAAGAAACGTTCACGCTTGTTTTGATAAGCAATGACTTCATCTTCAGTAGGATCAATAATGACTTCACCAGTTAAACCGTCAACAATAATCATGTCACCTTGTTTAACTTCTTTAGTAATAGATTTCGTACCTACTACAGCAGCAATTTCTAATGAGCGACTCATAATTGCTGAATGGGAAGTTCTACCACCTATATTAGTTACAAATCCTTGTACAAATTCTTTATTTAATTGAGCAGTATCTGAAGGTGTTAAATCGTTACCGATTATAACAACGCTTTCATCAATCATACTAGGATTTGGTAATTCTACACCTAAAATATGCGCTAACACACGTTTTGAAACATCACGGATATCAGCAGCACGTTCTTTCATATATTCATTATCCATTGACTCAAAAATAGTAATGAATTGTCCAGTTACATCAGATAATGCAGTTGGTGCGTTAACTTGTTCGTTTTTAATTTTTTCTTCGATCGGTTGAATTAATTCAGGATCATCTAAAACAAGCAAATGCGCATCAAAAATGGCTGCTTTATCAGCACCTAAATTTTGTTCTGCATTATTTCTAATTTTAGTTAATTCAACTTTGGATGTTTCAATAGCATGATTGAACTTTGCAATTTCAGCATCTACATCTGAAACTTTTTCACTATCGAATGATAAATCTGGTTCAACTAATAGGTATGCTTTAGCAATAGCTACACCATCAGATGCAGCTATACCATTAATATGATTAGACATAATTATTTAGTTAAACCTTCTTTAGATAAGATATCAGTTATTGCTTCAATTGCATCAGTTTCATCGCTACCGTCAGCATAGATTGTAATTTCAGCATCTTTACCTACGCCTAAACTCATAACACCCATGATTGATTTCAAGTTAACTTTTTTACCGTTATATTCTAATTGAATATCTGAATCAAATTTTGAGGCAGTTTGAACAAGCATTGTCGCTGGACGAGCGTGAATACCTGTTTCGTCAATAATTACATATGATTTTTGTTCCATAAATGATTTCTCCTTCGTATAGTTAGAATCGTTAGTTTATTATAAAACCTAGCATAGTTTTATATAATAACATTACCAAATTATTATTATAAATTCAATTCGTTGCACCCATGACATGACAATATTCAGAGAAATTTAGCTAAATTGTGAAAACGCTATAGTTTTAGACGAGTGTTTTCACAACTTTTTCACATTTTTGAATATGCTCATCTCCAATTTTTTTCATGAAGTAATAACTGATTGAGGCAGAAATAGCTTGACCTACAACTGGGAACCATTTTGTTTGTTTTGCAGCTACGCGTTTCGCTACATCTCTGATAACAACTTTCAAAATTGCGTTCGATATTTTTTTACCAATAAACTGACTACCTTGAATTGCCGCTGCTGCTAGCACGCGTTCTTTCATATCATCGCCCATATTATTAACTTGTTTATGATCTAAGCCATAAATTTTATTTACATCTTCAATAATATCTCTCATCAATTTAATATCGACGCCAAAATCTAATCCTGGTATTGGCACAATACTGATGCTAGATGATAAAACAGATTTTTTCCTAACTAACGCCTGCGCACGTTTACGTCTTTCTTCAATTTCTATATTTGTTGTAGGTATATCACTTTTTTGTTTGATATCTTCAATTTTTAATACTTTATTACCAACTTTTTGTGTAACATTATTTGTGATTTTATTTTTAAAACCCATTTGATTCACTCCTTAGTAAATTGCTTCGTATTAAAAAGAATACCCGTTTTTCATAATTTTACTTTATATTTACAAAAACAGCTTTTAAATATTTAGAAGGTTTATAATGTGGATGTGTTTTGAAATCTTTTGGCAAGCCCATTACATCTACAATTTCATAATCAACTTCTTCTTCTTTTAACGTTTGATTAATTACATTTTTAAATGACTTTAATGAAAATGTACTATTATTCGTACATAAAAGTAATGTGCCGTCAGGGCCTAATATGTCTAGTGCACCTTTAATTAATTTATCGTAATCTTTCAATACAGAAAAAGTTTTTTTCTTATTCCTAGCAAAACTTGGTGGATCAATAACAATCGTATCGTAAAACAAGTCGTGACGGCGAGCATAATTAAAGTAATCAAAAGTATCCATGACATAAATATATTGTGATTTAGGATCAATTCCATTCAATCCAAAATTTTCTTCTGTAAGTGCACGAGAACGATTTGCTAAATCGACACTTGTAGTCATCGCCGCATTTTCAGCAGCAATCACAGAAAATGCGCCAGTATAACTAAACACATTTAATATTTCTTTATCTTCAGCATAATGATCTTTTAATTTTTTTCGAACTTCTTTTTGATCTAAAAAGATCCCTGTCATTGGCCCATCATTTAAATCGACGTTATAAAACGTGAAATTTTCTTCAATAATAATAGGAAATTCAGGTGCATCACCATCAACATATCCACCTTGGATTTCCGAGTCCTTAAATCTCATTTTTTCAAATACAGATGTATATTCAAATACATTTTCTAGTGCAGATAAGACATTATAACGGAATTTATAAATCCCTTTTGAATACCATTGGATTAAGAAATGGCCATCATAGTTATCTATTGTTAAACCGCCTACACCATCACCTTCACCATTAAAAACACGAAAAGCATTCGTTCCATCTATATTATAGAAATATTCACGCTCAGCTTTGGCATTTTTAAATAATGATTCAAAGAATTGTGTGTTAATGACTTCGTCTTTATCATAGCTTAATACCCAGCCAACACCTTTATGTTGTCTACCAACATAAGCAGTGGCTATATATTGGTCTCTATCGTTCATTAAATAAAATAGGTCTCCCTCTTTTAAATGGTCATGCGCATAAATATCTTCTTCATCTACTAATGGATATTCATTTAAATATTTCGTTTCTTTTCCTCTATTTAACGTGGCAATTTTCATAAATTTATGTCAGCCTTTCTACTTTTATTTATATTTATTATGTGCTTATTCATTTTATCATCTCATTCGCATCGTAACATCAATTATCTACAATTCACTAAAATATTATATTTAAAACATTATAGTATTTGTTATCTGAATCATTTAATTGAGAAAGAACCTGAGACAATCCTATGTCTCAGGTTCATCATTTAGGCAAGTTCGGTCAAAATCGCAAGATTTAAAATATAAAGAGGGCTAACCCATAAAGGATTAGCCCTCTTTTTTGAGATTGGGTATTTATGTCCCAGACGCTTATCTCGTTTTTAGTCAATACGTCAATATTTAGATGGTTCACGTAACTTCATAACAAATGCTACAAAAATAGCCAGTAACATAATCACTAAGATTGGTGTGATGAAAATGGATAGTAATAATCCATGAACCATGATGTTCATAAACTCAGTCAGCAATTTGAAGAATAATAAACTGACCATAAACATTTGTAGATAATAAAATCTATCTTTTAAGAAATTCGTTAATGTCGTCAATATATATATAATGATGATAATCATTAAAAAGAATAGTGTTACCCATTCTATCACATATTGTGTCTGTGAAATTTCCCAATTACCTGAAACAAAAAGTGAATTTCTATTATTGAATTCAATTAAAGTAAAGAATAATAAGATTGCGCCACAGAACAACTCAACATATGCCGGTTTAATCCACTTAGGTTTTTTCATCCAATTTGGCACATCATCCTCTTGGATATCAATGATTTCTTTCCATTTAGCAATAAATTTATCTTTTTTATCTCTTACTTTTTGAATATCAACACTTCTACGTGTTTTACGTGTAAATTCAGTTGTTTTATCTTGTAGTGTCTTCCATGTTTCTTTCGTTTGATTTGTTACTGAGCCTTTGCTAGTTCTTGATAATTCTGGTTCTTCTTCCCCTAGTTCTTGTTTTGTTAAAGGAAGCGATCTTCTTAAGAATAAGAAGTTCCAAATAGACATTTGTCCAAGTAGCCACATAATAATGAAGAATGTGTTAACACTTAAAATATCAATTGGGATGATTTCATCGCTTTCAATTCTTCCATATAAAACAATTTGCGTTATTAAGTAACTTATTCCATAACTGAAAATAATCCATAAATAATGATATTTTCTATGTTCTGTATTTAACTCGTCCTTATAAACGATATAACCAATATGAATTGCAAATGGTATTACGAAAATAATAGCAAAAAAGCTATAAACTTGAGTCATTAATATCAGTGTTATGATGAAAAAAAGAATACCAATAACTAAAAAGAATACTGAAATATCATAGTCATATCTTGTCGTTCTATATAAAGTAAAGCCAATCATAATGACACCAATACCAAATAAAATAATAATGATGGCACTAATTATCGGGAAATTACCTATGTAATTACTCATTACTCTAATTATTTCACCAAAAAATGCATTTATAAAATCCCATACATTATGAATGTGCAAATCAATTTTACCTTTACCATTTAATTTATTAATTAATGGCAAATTAATCAAAATGATAAGACCTGTGAAAAGCGAAACGATGCCTATAACATAACTATATAATATCTCAGCGTGTTTCTTTAAAAAAGACATACCATTCACCTCAAAAGTTATTATATATGAACATTTCGTTCTTGTCTTTAATTATCTAATAAATAAGTCCATAGTATGATATAAAATCACTTATAGTCAAATTTCCACATACAATTCATGTTTAAACAATTTTATTAATTCAACACATTAAACACCTTACGCACATGATTCGTACATCATATCAATCAAATGTTTTTTCATGCGAAGTTCGCAACCAGTAGACCTTATATTAACAATCGTAAAATTCATACCAATATATTTTAGTTTGCTTGAAGTGTTTATACTTTGTTCACTTGTGGTATAAGCACAATATAGATAATCATAATGATGAAGGAGTGCTTTAATGATGAGCAAAGAAGAATTAAATAAAGAAGCTGCTGAACAAGCAAAAAAAGCAGAACATAAATTAAAAGAAGAAAAAGAATCTGCAAAAGATAACACTGAAGAAACTAAACAAAATATTCAAGATACGCTAGATTAATTTAGAAGCTTGGTATTAATAGTAATTCAATATAAATGTAAATCCGATATGGGAGTGTGGCATCAAATCTTATTTAAAAATAAGACTTATGTCCACTCCCATTTTCAAATCATTTTTTACTTGTTTAAACAAAAGAAACTCAATTAACAACGTTTGTTCATTAAAATCGCTACTTTATTAGTCATCAATTTCTTTGATAGTCTTGACATCAACGGCTAAAAGTCATACATTATAATTAAATTTAAATAAATCATTCGCACTAGGGGTGTTTTGTGACTGAGATGAGGTATACCCTCAAACCCTTTGAACCTGATCTAGATTAAACTAGCGTAGGAAAGTGTACTGCGATATCACTGTGTAGCTTTGGTATCCGTATGCCTATATTTTAACGCGCAACTTACTAGAAGGTTGTGCGTTTTTTATATTAGGAGGAACAATCATGTCTAAAGGTTTAAAACTATCCGAAATACTTGTAACTGTGTTAATCGCAGTTGTTTTCGCCATTATTTATAATGTTTGGAATTTCGTTTATAAAGCTGTACAGGTAACTGGATTACATTTTGAAGAACTGACATATGGTGCATGGTTTATGGCAGCAGTTGTTGCCTATCTCATTATTCCAAAAGCTGGTATCGCAGTTCTTGCAGAATTTGCTGCAGGTGCGGGTGAAACAATAGTAATGGGACGCTTTGATATTGCAACGATGGTCTATGCATTATTACAAGGTTTGGCTTGCGAAATTATATTTGCTATTTTCAGATATAAATCACGTTCAGCAATGGTTGCAATGATTGCAGGATTTTTAGCTTCAGTTATAACTCTACCATTAGATTTTGCATATGGTTACTTAGGTGAAATCGCTGGTTGGAATCTTGCTTTATACATCATATTCAGATTAATTAGCGGTATTATAGTTGCCGGCCTCTTATCTTATTATATTGTAAAAGCACTTGACCAAACTGGCGTAACTAAATTATTCAGACCAGCAACCAAGCGTGATTATGACAACCTATAAGGAGTAATAACGTTGATAGCTACTAAAAATTTACGTTTGAAATATCCAAACGGCCAAAAAAAAATATTCGACAACTTATCTATAGAAATCAAAGATAAAGAAAAAGTATTACTCTTAGGACCCTCTGGTTCGGGTAAAAGCACTTTATTAAATGTTCTTAGTGGTATTGTTCCAAACTTGATTGATTTACCAATGAAATATGACGCATTGGAAATTGATTCTTCAAGCGGGGTCATATTCCAAGATCCAGATAGTCAATTTTGTATGCCTAAAGTTTATGAAGAACTTGCATTTGTACTTGAAAATCAACAAGTTGCTCGAGAAGAAATGGATGAGCGTATTGAAGAAGCATTGTTGGCAGTTGGGTTAAATGTGGATAAAAACCAATATATCAATGAATTAAGTGGTGGTATGAAACAAAAACTTGCGATTGCTGAGACGATCTTACAACAAGCAACCACACTATTTTTAGATGAACCTACAGCGATGTTAGATGTAGAATCAACTTCTGAGTTATGGCACAAAATACAGTCCCTATGGCAAAATCAAACTGTACTCATTGTAGAACATAAGGTGGAACATATATGGCAACATGTGGATCGGGTTATTTTAATGAATTATGATGGTGCAATCATTGCAGACGCGTCACCTTCCCATATATTAAATAATTATGAAACACTATTAACCGAATATGGTGTTTGGCATCCAAAAGCTTGGCATTCTGCACCAAAAGTTCAAAACCTTTCATACTCTGATTCATCTCATTTTAATTTCAAGATTCAAGATGTCATCATTAAACGTGGTAAACATCACCTCATTAACATTCCACACTTGGATATCAATGCAGGAGAATGGATATCCGTCACTGGGCCTAACGGTTCAGGTAAAACTTCACTACTTGAATCAATCATGCAATTAATTAAATATGATGGTCAAATGTATATCAATCATGATATCTGCAATAAGATAAAATTTGCAGCAAAATCTATGTACCTTGTGTATCAAAATCCTGAATTACAATTTATTACTAATTCTGTATACGATGAAATTGATATCCAAAATAGACACAAATACCATTCAATTGATGAAGCCAAACAGCAAACAGAGTCATTATTGCAAATACTCAACTTGACATCAGTACAAATGCAACACCCATATGAATTATCTATGGGACAAAAACGGCGATTAAGTGTCGCGATTGCTTTGAGTGCTTCTTCAGATTTAATTTTACTTGATGAACCTACGTTTGGACTTGATAGCCACAATACATTCAATCTGATTAAGTTGTTTCAACAACGAGTCCAACAAGGTCAAACAATTATCATGGTTACACATGATCCAGAAATCATTGACCGTTATCCTAATCGAAGATTACATCTCGAACGTCACCAATTAATAGAAAAGACAGGTGATACGTATGTTTGATATGTGGAAAAAACACCACTCCTTTATGGATGATGTGAATATCATTACTAAATTAGGTATAGCTGTTTTATTATTTTTCTTTATCATATTTGTACATCAATTCGATTATATGTTATATATTATGTGCTTAATGCTCGCCGTATTATTCATATTCAACGGCATGCAATTTAAAATCACATTCGTCTTTTTCACTTTTACGATACTTTTTAGTTTAGTATCTGCATTATTCATGATTTTTTATGGCGATGGTACACACACTCTATTCAAATTGGGGTTTATTCAAATAACCACTGAAAGTTTGTTTAGAGGGCTGCATTTAGCAATGCGTACATCAACAATTTCATTTTTTGGAATTTTAATTGCTTTTACCTCACAAATCGTATTGATATTTTACAGTTTAATGCAGCACTTAAAAGTAAAACCCAAAGTAGCATATGCCTTTATGGCAGCTATACGTATGGTCCCATTAATGATTATATCTTTTTTACAATTAAGAAAATCATTAAAAATGCGTTATCAATTAATAAGTGGACAAAATTATAGAGGTCTAAAGAGATTGAAGCACCTCATCATCCCCTTATTAAGCCAAAACATTAGGAAGGCTCACCAGCTTTCAGTGGCCATGGAAAAAAAAGGCTTCAAAGATGGCCCCAGAACATATTATTATCATGCACCTTTTTCGTATAAAGATATTCTATTAATTATAGTTATTGGCCTCATTTTAATTAGTGCCTATTATTTAGCACAATATTTCCCAATAACTGGAATCGACGATGTCCGTATAACAAATATTTATTAAAAAGTTTCAACTAACTTTTCGAAATCATTTTTTATCCAAAAAATAATAGAGATGGAACAAAACCTAAACCAGTTTGTTCCATCTCTTTTTTATTACATTTTTCTAATTGCTTTATCACTGATATCTTTGCGATAAAACAATGCATTACTTTGAATTTGATTTACTGCATCATAAGCACTCGCTTTAGCTTCTCTAATGTCACTACCTTCACCTAAGGCGAGGATAACACGTCCTCCTGATGTTACGAAATGCTGATCTACTTTATTTAAACCACTGACAAAGTATTTACCATCTAACGTAAATCCTGAAACACGATCTCCTTTATGGTAAGTTCCAGGATAACCTTTAGAAGCAAGTATAACACCAACAACCGCTTCCTTCTTCCATTTAAATTGAATCGGTTGCTTCGCTTCTAAATCTAGAATGTGTTGCATTAAATCACTTTCCATTCGAGTCAACAAGACTTGCGCTTCTGGATCTCCAAACCTTGCGTTAAACTCAATGACTTTAGGTCCTTCTTTTGTTATGATGACCCCTATGTACAGTACGCCAAAAAATGCATAGCCTTCTTGCGCCATTGCTTGTGCAATTGGCTGAGCAATTTCATTATTTGTACGTTCTATAATACTTTCATCAATATGCGGTACAGGACAGTATGCGCCCATACCACCTGTATTAGGGCCTTCGTCATTGTCAAACGCACGTTTATGATCTTGCGCAATACAATCAAATGGTACAGCATAGTCTTGATTCACAAATGTCATAAGCGAAAATTCCTCTCCTTCGAGAAATTGTTCAAATACGACTGTACCTTTTTCTTCAGAATATAAAGTGTCTATTCCCTCATGGGCTTCATCAATATTATTGGCAATAATAACCCCTTTACCTGCAGCTAATCCATCTTTTTTCAATACAATTGGATAGTCACATGTGCGTATATACGCTAATGCATCCGTTTTATTATTTGTTTCCTTATATGTTGCCGTCGGAATGTCATACTGCTCCATAAGTTGTTTTGCAAATAATTTTGAACCTTCAATTTGTGCTGCAGCTTGATTTGGACCAAATACTTTGATATCTTCTGCTTGCAATTTATCCGTTAATCCTTCTATTAGCGGTTGTTCAGGACCGATAATCACCCACGAAATATCCTGTGTTTTAGCAAAATCTATAATTTTTTCATGATTGGATTCATCTATATCTGTATGTACAGTTGCAATGTTGTTCATAGCATCATTGCCTGGTATTACGTGAATTTCATTAATCAGTGGTGACTGATTCAATTTAAATGCAAGTACATGCTCTCTACCACCTGCGCCAATTACGAGTACTTTCATAAGTTACATTTCCTCCAATTTTAGATTAATGTTTAAAATGTCTTACGCCTGTTGTAACCATTGCAATACCATGCTTATTCGCCATATCAATAGATGCTTGATCTTTAATAGAACCACCTGGTTGAATAATTGCTTTAATTCCAGATTTTGCAGCTAATTCAACCGTATCATCCATAGGGAAGAAGCCATCTGAAACCATAGCAACGTTATCACTTATTTCAATCGCTCTTTCAATAGCAATTTGAGCAGATCCTACTCTATTCATTTGACCTGCACCAATTCCAACTGTTTGTTTAGCGTTACTTAAAATCACAGCATTACTTTTAACAGATGCAACAACTTTCCATCCTAAGAGCATGGCATCCCATTGTGCTTCCGTTGGTTCAACTTCTGTAACAACTGTCATATCTTCTCTATTTAATTTCACATTATCTTTATCTTGCACTAGATAACCACCAGATACAGAGACAAGTTCTTGTTCGCTATTATCAATCGTCATATCAATTTCTAACAGTCTAATATTTTTCTTTTTACCTAGTACATCTAATGCTTCTTGTGTAAATTTTGGTGCAATTACAACTTCTAAAAAGATGCTATGTAACACCTCAGCCAATGATTCATCTACAGTTCTATTCAAAGCGACAATACCGCCAAAGATAGATTGATTATCTGCATCAAAAGCATTTTTATATGCTTCATCAATCGTTTCAGCAACACCTACACCACATGGATTCATATGTTTAACAGCCACGGCAGCAGGTTGTTCAAATTGTTTTACTAAAGCTAGTGCCGCATCCGCATCTTTGATATTGTTGTAACTTATTTGTTTACCATGTAATTGTTTGGCACCTGCTAAAGTATGTTTTGCGTCAGACGTTCTGACGAAATAAGCTGACTGTTGTGGATTTTCACCATAACGTAGATGTTCTTTATTATCTTTAAAATAGTCTACAATCGCTGCGTCATATGCGTTCGTATGTTCGAATACTTTAATCATAAGTGATTTTCTATAAGTTTCATCTAACGTATCATTTTTCAATTTATCAATTACATCATTATAATCTGCTGGGTGTACGACTGTAATGACGTGTTTGAAGTTTTTAGCAGCAGCACGCAACATCGTCGGCCCACCGATATCAATATTTTCAATGGCATCTTCTTCTGTCACATTCGGATTTGCAACCGTTTCTTTAAATGGATATAAATTGACAACGACCATATCAATTAAATCAATACCTTGTGCTTGCAGTTGTTCTAAATGTTCAGGCTTATCTCGATCAGCTAAAATACCACCATGAACAGATGGATGTAATGTTTTCACTCTGCCATCCATAATTTCTTCAAACTGTGTCAACTCCGAAATCGACTTCACAGGTATGCCGGCATTTGCTAATTCACGCATTGTTCCGCCCGTTGAATATAATTCATAGTCTTGCTCTATTAACGATTGAGCAAATGTTACAATACCTGCTTTATTAGACACACTTAAAATTGCTTTCTTCATTTATATTAGCACCTCTTATTGAATGATTTTTGATATGACTTCTGGATATAATTCATGTTCTATTGCTTTGATTCTTTCTTCAAGATCAGATTTATTATCGTCCGGATATATATCACATTTTCGCTGTTCAATAATTTCTCCCGTATCCATACCACTATCGACATAATGTACTGTTGAACCTGTTATGGTATCACCGCTTGCTAGTGCTTGTCCTATGGCATCTTTCCCTTTATATTTCGGTAATAATGAAGGATGGATATTCAATATACGTTTGTCATAAGCTCTTAAAATATTGTCACCTATTAATTTCATATAACCTGCTAGAATAATCCACTCTACTTTTTCCGACGTTAACCATTCTATAATTTTACGTTCATAATCAGCTTTCGAATCAAAATTTTTCAATTCATTAATATGAACATCTAAATGGTATTTGCGTGCACGCTCAATACAATAGGCATTTACTTGATCTGTATAAAGTGCGGTTACTTCAATATTTGGTAGTTCCCCTTGTTCAATTTTAGACATAATACTCTCAAAATTACTTCCAGATCCAGAAGCAAATATAGCTATTTTGGTCAATTTTATACCCCCGTTAATTGGATTGATTCAGTGCCTTTAACTGTTTTACCAATTTCATATGCTTTGATATTTTGACCTTTAAGTATTTCTAATGTTGATTCAACATGTTCTTTATCTACGACCAAAGTAAAGCCAATACCCATGTTGAAAATGTTATACATTTCATCCGTTGAGATATTTCCTTGCTCTTGTAACCAGTCAAATACAGCCGGCGTAGGAAATTGAGTGACATCAATTTTTGCAGTTATCCCCTCAGGTAAGGCTCTAGGTATATTTTCATAAAAACCGCCACCCGTAATATGGGTCATTGCATATATCTTAACGGATGACTTAACCGCTAACACTGGTTTTACATATAACCGTGTCGGTTTTAAAAAGGCATCTAAAAATGTTTGTCCTTCTTTAAATTGATCATTCAAATTAACACCTGATTGTTGAATTAATTTTCTAACTAAACTGTAACCATTTGAATGTATACCACTAGATTCAAGTCCTATGATCGCTTGACCAGTCTCTACAGATGAACCATCAATATAGTCATCTTTTTCTACTGCGCCAACTGCGAAGCCCGCTAAATCATATTCACCTTCGTGATACATCTCTCCCATTTCAGCTGTTTCTCCACCGATTAAAGCTGTATTGGTTTCTTCACAACCATCACTTACGCCTTTGACAATCTGCTCAATGACTTCAGGAACTACTTTATTTGTTGCGATATAATCTAAAAAGTAAAGTGGCTCTGCACCAGTTGTTAAAATATCATTGACACACATTGCAACCGCATCTATACCAATCGTATCGTGTTTATCATGATCGATTGCTAATTTTAATTTTGTACCTACACCATCTGTACCTGATACAAGTAATGGTGCTTTCATATTTAACTGTGATAAATCAAAAGTAGCACCAAAGCCACCCAATCCACCAAGTACTTCTTTGCGCATAGTTCTTTGGACATGACTCGTCATTCGTTCTACTGCTTCATATCCTGCATTAATATCGACACCTGCTTGTTGATATGCTTTAGACATTTAAATTACCCTCTCTATCAAAGTATTGTTTATGATTTGCTAAGTACGATTTTTGACGTTCACTTAAATGTGCTACATAATCTTGCTCGTAATCATATAAGCCAGCAGGATAATCACCTGTGAAGCTTTCAACACATAATCCACTATAAGGTGCCTCATAATCAAGTCCTATAGAATCAATGAGACCATCGACTGTTAAATAAGCTAGCGAATCTGCGCCAATATAATCACTAATTTCCTCAGGTGATTTATTTGATGAAATTAATTCTGCTGTCGTTGAAACATCTATGCCATAAAAACTCGGAAACATAAATTCAGGTGAAGCAATACGTACATGAACTTCCTTAGCACCAGCGTCTTTCAGCATTTGTACGATTCGTTTACTCGTCGTGCCTCTAACAATTGAATCATCTACTAAAACAATATTTTTACCATATACAATATCTTTTACAGCTGATAATTTAACTCGGACACCTTGTTCACGTAACTCTTGTGTTGGCTGAATAAATGTTCTTGCAACATATTGATTTTTTACCAATCCCATTTCATATGGTAGTCCACTTTCCTCAGCATAACCAGATGCTGCCGAAAGTGACGAATTAGGTACACCAATAACCATGTCAGCATTGGATGCTGGGCTTTCTTTAGCTAATTGCTTACCAGATTGCTTTCTAACCGCATGCACATTTTTACCAGCAATGGTCGAATCCGGTCTAGCAAAGTAAATATACTCCATAGCTGATATCGATGTCGTTGTATGTCGTGTATAAGATTCGACTCTAATACCCTCATCATTAATAACTACATATTCTCCTGCATGAATATCTCTTACGAATTCAGCACCTAGGACATCAATCGCACATGTTTCACTTGCAATGATATAGGATCCATTCTTCATTTTACCAACAGCTAATGGTCGAATCGCATTAGGATCGACTGCACCATATAAAGCATCTTTAGTTAATACTGCAAACGTAAATCCGCCTTTTATTTTCCTTAAACTTTCTTGAAAAGCATCTTCAAATGTAGGTGCTTTACTTCGACGTATCAAATGCATGATAACTTCAGTATCTGAAGAAGAGTGAAAAATTGAACCTTGATGTTCTAAAGATTTTTTTAAACTTTGGGCATTAATCAGGTTACCATTATGACAAACTGCAACACTCATATCGTAAAAATGATATAAAAATGGTTGGATATTCTCTATTCCTTTATTACCGGATGTTGCATATCTTACATGCCCAATTGCATGTTGATATGTCTTAAATGATTCCATTTGTGTATCTGATATCGCATCTGTTAATAAACCTAAACCACGTTCACCTATAAGCGTTTCACCATTTGAACAAACGATTCCGGCCCCTTCTTGACCACGATGTTGTAAACTATGTAGTCCCATATATGTTAATTGCGCAGATTCCGGATGATTCCATATGCCAAACACGCCACATTCTTCATTTAATCCGTTGCTGTCATACATTTAGGTATAGCTCCTTCCCATATATCAGTAAGATTTTGAACATCACGTGATACTTGAACCTCATTATTAGCTACTTTAAATTGACTATCATTAGTTAATTGACCAATTTTTACAGCATTTTCTATTTCTAGCGTTTGTCCTTCTTTAACTGCAACAATATAGCGTCCTTGCGTTTCACTAAATAATTGCGCGTTCGTTACGTTTAAATGTACGTTTAATCCAAGTTGGTAATGCGCGCTCATGCGTGCTAATGTCAACAATAAACCGCCCTTGCCAACAGTTTGAACATGTGAAGCAATACCATTTCTAATCACTTGTTTAATTGATTCACCCTTTTGTACTTCATTAGATAAATCAATTGCTTCAAATTCATGATTTACTTTCTGATAGAGTAACTTCTCAACTTGGCTACCACCAAAATCATCTTTTGTGTCACCTACTACATATAATGTATCGCCAACACTTGGTTGGAAATCATTTAAATAATCGATGTCTTCAATTAATCCAACCATGCCTACAACTGGTGTAGGGAAGATAGATGTTTCTCTCGTTTCATTATATAGTGATACATTACCTGATACGACCGGTGTATTTAATACTTCACATGCTTCTGACATACCTTTTGTTGAATCCGCTAACTGTTGATAAATTTCTTTCTTTTCTGGTGAGCCATAGTTTAGACAATCCGTCATTGCTAAAGGCGTAGCACCTACAGAAATCAAATTACGGTATGCTTCTGCTACAACCATTTTTCCACCTTCATAAGGGTTGTTAAATACATAACGTGCTTCACCATCAATTGTAGATGCAATTGCTTTGTTCGTGCCTTCTACTCGAACTACAGATGATTGCAAGCCTGGTTTCACAATTGTATTCGCACCTACTTGTTGATCATATTGTTCATATAAATAACGTTTAGATGCAATCGTTGGATGTTGTAATAGTTCATCAAACACTGCCTCTACATCCACATTGTTATAATCATTTTTATGCTCATTATATTTTGGTGCTTCACCTTCTAATACATAAACTGGTGCTTCATCAGATAAGGGTTGCACAGGAATGTCAGCAAATACTTCATCTTCGTAAGTTAATACAAAACGATCTGTATCCGTTACTTCTCCTATTACAGCACTATCTAATTCATGTTTATCAAATAAATCTAAGAATTTTTGTTCTGTGCCTTTTTCTACAACAAGCAGCATGCGTTCTTGCGTTTCAGATAACATCATTTCATATGGGGATATGCCTTGTTCTCTTGTAGGAACTTGCTCTAAACGTAAATGTAAGCCACTACCGCCCTTCGCTGCCATTTCTGATGATGAAGATGTTAACCCTGCAGCACCCATGTCTTGGATACCAACAAGTTCATCAAACGTAATCGCTTCAAGCGTTGCTTCCATTAATTTTTTACCAACAAATGGGTCGCCAATTTGAACTGATGGTCGTTTACTTTCACTATCTTCACTTAATTCCTCAGAAGCAAAAGTCGCACCATGTATACCGTCGCGACCAGTTTTCAAACCTACATATATAACAGAGTTACCAACGCCTTTAGCAGTGCCTTTTTGCACCATGTCATGATCAATAATACCGACACACATCGCATTCACTAATGGATTGCCATCATAACGATCATCAAATTCTATTTCTCCAGCAGTAGTAGGTATACCAATACAGTTACCATAGCCACCGATACCAGCGACCACACCACGTAATAAACGACGATTTTGTTTTTCTGTCAATTCACCAAATCTTAGGCTATTTAATAAATTTATTGGTCGCGCACCAATAGAAACAATGTCTCTTATAATACCGCCCACGCCAGTAGCTGCGCCTTGATATGGTTCAACTGCAGAAGGATGATTGTGTGACTCAACTTTGAATACAACCGCTTGATTATCACCAATATCAACTACACCTGCACCTTCTCCTGGTCCCATTAAGACATGCTCTCCTGAAGTTGGAAATTGCGTTAAAAACGGTTTAGAATGTTTATAAGAACAGTGTTCACTCCACATAACTGAAAAAATACCAATCTCAGTAAAGTTAGGTTCACGTCCTAAAATCTCACAAACTTTAGCGTATTCTTTATCACTTAACCCCATATCCTTATACAGTTGTTCAATTTTAATATCTTCTGCACTTGGTTCAATAAATTTAGACATTTTGTTCCCTCCAACTATTTACCATTGCTTGAAATAATTTCACGCCACTATCTGTACCAAGAATCTGTTCCATCGCACGTTCTGGATGTGGCATCATCCCACACACATTACCTTGTTTATTGATAATACCAGCGATATCATTGAAAGAACCATTCGGATTATTGACATATTTTAATATAATTTGATTATTGGCTTCTAATTTGTCATACATGGCTTCAGTACAGTAATAATGGCCCTCACCATGTGCAACAGGATACACTACGACTTCATTTTCATCATACAAATTTGTATATGCTGTTTGATTATTAACAACTTTTAAAGACTCATTACGACTGACAAATAGGTGTGAATCATTATGCAATAATGCACCAGGTAATAGTCCTATTTCTGTTAATATCTGAAATCCATTACAGACGCCTAATACTGGTTTACCTTCTGATGCAAATCTTTTTACTTCTTCTGTAATTGGTGCAACACTTGCCATTGCCCCTGAACGTAAATAATCACCAAAAGAAAAACCACCTGGTATCAGCACACCATCAAAACCAGCCAACGAAGTGTTTCTATAATCTACATATTCTGCTTCTACACCTGATTTCAATGCAGCATTATACATGTCTCTGTCACAATTTGATCCTGGAAATTTCAGCACTGCAAATTTCATTATGCCTTCTCTCCCTCTTCCAATACTTTATAGCTATATTCTTCAATAACAGTATTAGCAAAAAGCTTTTCACTTAATGTCGTAACAACATTATGAACTGCTTCATCCGTTGCCTCATCAACAGTCATATAGAGTAATTTACCTACTCTGATATCATTGACTTGCTTGTATCCTAAATCGTGTACAGCTCGATTTAACGCTTGTCCTTGTGTATCTAATACTTGCGGTTGTAATGTGATATGCAATTCAATTGTTTTCATTTTTATAAAGCCTCCAGTTTATTTAAAAAAGTTTGATATGTTTCAATGATTGATCCTCTATCTTCTCGATAAACATCTTTATCAAAATTTGTATCGCTATCTTTATCCCAAATACGACATGTATCCGGAGAAATTTCATCCGCGAGTAAAATTTGCCCATCATTTGTGCGACCAAATTCAATTTTAAAATCTACTAACCTTAAGTTCATTTCATTCATCAATTGAACTAATACTGCGTTAACTTCCTTCGCCGCTTCTTTTAATACATTAATTTCATTATCTTCAGCTAAATGTAGTAACTTAATATGATCTTCAGTTATTAATGGATCATTTAGGTCATCATTTTTATAGAAGAACTCAACAAGCGGTTCGTCAAATTCATGTCCTTTATCAAAGCCCAGTCTTTTGGTAATCGAACCTGCAGCAATATTTCTAACTACAACTTCTAAAGGTATAATTTCAACAGATTGTACGAGTTGCTCAGTTTCAGATGTCTGCTCGATAAAATGACTTTTCACACCTTTTTCTTTTAAATAATTAAAAATACGCGATGTAATTTGATTATTTAAGCGGCCTTTACCTTCAATAAAATCTTTTTTAGCACCATTACCAGCTGTCACTTCGTCTTTATATTCAACCCGTAATACATCCATAGCTCCTGTTGAATAAATTCTTTTTGCCTTTCCTTCATACAACAAAGTCATATATTTATCTCCCTTCAAATTGTTTAAGCAACTTGTCTTCAGTATCATTTATGTCATTTGTTAAAACGGTTAAATGACCCATTTTACGATTAAATTTACGTGTGTTTTTACCATAGATATGAACGTGCCACTCTGGGTGATCTACAAATTGGTCTTCTAATAAATCTAAATCTCTGCCTAATAAGTTCATCATAATTGCAGGTTTCAATAAGGTTACTTTCTGAGGTAATGCTTGGCCTGTTATCGCCATAATATGTGTATCAAATTGTGAATAATCACAAGCTTCTATTGAATAATGTCCGGAATTATGAGGTCTAGGTGCTATTTCGTTAACATATAATTGGTTCTGTTGATCTATAAAGAATTCAACAGTAAATGTACCTATAAAATGAATATGTTTAATTATTTTATTTACTTCGATACGTGCTTCTTGCTCTATATTGTTTTGCGTTCGAGCAGGCACGATGGTTTTAAATAGTATTTGATTTTGATGTTCATTTTCTTGTAGAGGGAAATATGTGATTTGATTATTTGTACCAATAGTCACTGTTAATGAAACTTCTTTACTTAAGTTAAGGTACTGTTCTGCAACGCATTCTTGTGCATCGATAAGTTGATGTACTTCATTTAAATTTGAGGCGTCATTAACAAGCACTTGACCTTTACCGTCATATCCACCAAATCGTGTTTTAACAATAAAAGGATATCCAATTGTATCGATTGCATTTAATAAATCATCATAGTCAGTTAGTTGAACGAATGGCGCAATATGACTACCTGATTCTTGTAAAGTTTGTTTTTCAGTCAATCGATCTTGAAGTAATTGAATAGCTTGATAACCTTGAGGAATATTATATTTTGAAGCTAATGCTTGTAATTGATTAGCCGAGATATTTTCAAATTCATACGTTATTACATCTGATAATTCACCAAGTTTTTCTAATGCTGATTGGTCGTCATAAGCAGCATTGATAAACTGATGAGCAACGAATTGGCATGGACATGATGCATCCGGATCTAACACAATCACTTTGTATCCCATTTTTTGAGCAGACTGTGCCATCATTTTACCCAGTTGTCCTCCACCTATAATGCCGATGGTTGAGCCAAATTTTAAATTACTCAAGTTCATGTTGCATATCACTCACTTTCTCAACTAATGATTTTTCATAATTTTCCAATTTCTTTTGTACTGCTTGATTACCAATGCTAAGTATTCTTGCAGCCAAAATACCTGCATTTTTAGCGCCTGCTTTACCTATAGCGGTTGTTGCTACTGGAATACCGCCAGGCATTTGTACAATTGATAATAGTGAATCCATTCCTTTTAAACTTTTAGATTCAATAGGTACACCGATGACCGGTAATGTCGTCATTGCTGCGACCATACCTGGTAAATGTGCCGCACCGCCTGCACCGGCGATAATGACATCATATCCTGCAGCTCTTGCTTCTCTTGAAAAATCAAACATCAATTGAGGCGTACGATGTGCTGAAACGACTTTTTTATCATACGGAATTTCAAATTGGTCTAACATCGAACAACTTTCTTTCATTGTTTCCCAATCGGAAGAACTTCCCATAATGACTACTACTTTCAAAATGAACACCCTTTCAGAAATTTGAAATGATACTACTATTAGATGTATATTACAGATATAGCATAACAAGTAAACAGTGCTTTTTCAATCAAAAATCGAACTTTATTCTTTTTTTTATTGTTAATCTACGTCTTTTGGTTGTTAATTGTCTGTTTAACTATGTTAATGTTAAGTAAAGTTCAAACATTTAAGGAGGATTTTTTCATGGTTGCAAAAATTTTAGACGGGAAACAAATTGCTAAAGATTACAGACAAGGACTTAAAGATCAAGTTGAATCTTTACAAGCTAAAGGTTACACACCAAAACTATCTGTCATTTTAGTGGGTAATGATGGCGCAAGCCAAAGCTATGTCAATTCTAAAAAGAAAGCTGCAGAAAAAGTTGGCATGATTTCAGAAATTGTTCATCTCGATGAATCAACATCTGAAGAAGAGGTTTTAAATGAATTAAAACGTTTAAATGAAGATGATAGTGTTAGCGGTATATTAGTTCAAGTGCCACTACCTGACCAAGTAAGTGAACAAAAAGTACTTGAATCTATCAACCCTGCAAAAGATGTCGATGGTTTCCATCCTGAAAATATTGGTAAACTTTATATTGACCAACAAACCTTTGTACCTTGTACACCATTAGGTATTATGGAATTGTTAAATCATGCTGATATTGATATAGAAGGTAAAGATGCTGTTGTTATCGGTCGTAGTCACATTGTTGGTCAACCGGTTTCCAAATTATTACTACAAAAAAATGCTTCTGTGACAATTCTGCATTCTAGAACAAAAGATATGCATAGCTATTTAAAAAATGCAGATATCATCGTTAGTGCGGTTGGTCGTCCTGGATTAGTTACAAAAGAAGATGTTAAAGAAGGTGCTGTTGTAATTGATGTAGGTAATACACCAGATGAAAATGGTAAATTAAAAGGCGATATCGAATATGATGAGGTTAAAGAAGTTGCTGGCGCAATTACACCAGTGCCTGGCGGTGTTGGCCCAATGACTATTACAATGGTATTGAACAACACATTAATTGCTGAAAAAATGCGTAGAGGTATCGAATAAACATTAAATTTTAAGAAAAATAAATGTATTCAATAACTTTTAACATTTATCTATTAACAAAGAAAGACCCGTCAAGTTCAATTGAGCTTGACGGGTCTTTCTTTGTTATTCTTTATTTTTCAATCATCTATTTCATCTTAACAAATACCTTATACACCAACACTTAATTTAGGAATAAAGGATTCGAAATGAATTTTTGATTCATCAACTTCCATTTCTTTTAACACAGTAATGATAGATTTAAGGAAATTAGCACCACCACAAACGTAAATTTCAGTATCATTTGTTATAAATTGATTTAAATAAGATGCATCCATATAACCCATCTTTTGCTTATCATGAATAATATAATCTATATTGTCTTTACTTTCAGCGATTGCTTCTAATTTATTTAAGAATGGTATATCTGTACTGTTAATCGTATTTTGAATAAATTGTACCGACGCCTCTGACTGAGACACTTGCTTAAACATAGGAATTAAAGGTGTTACTCCAATACCAGATCCAATAAATAGCTGTGGTGACGCCTCATTCACAATCGTAAACGGACCTACAGGTGCTGATAATTGAATCATATCTCCCACATTGTATTCGCCATGAAGTATCGTTGACACTTCCCCTTCATGCGTTGTTGTTACATCATGCTTAACTGCAAAAGTTAGTGTTTCACTATCACCTTCAACAATAGAATAATGACGTTTAGCGCGGTATGGTAATGATTCGCTGTTTACATCAACTGTGATATATTGACCCGGTTTAAATGCACTCAAGTTTATCTCATCTGATTTAACTGTAAATGCTTTAATATCTGTAGCTACATTTTCTATATTTATAATTTCAAATGCTTGGAAGCCGTCCCAGGCCATTGCTTTATAAATTTCTTTTTCAACATCTATAAATACTTTAGCAATTTCACCATATGCTTTAGCCCAAGTTTCAATAATTGCATCATCTTCTGATAAATTCAAAACATTTTGAATAGCAGCTAATAAATTTTCACCCACAATGTCATAACCAGCTGGTGGTACTTGTAAAGCACAATGTTTATAGGCAATTTCTTTAACGACCGGTAAAATACGTGTTAAATCATCTATATTCATCGCTGCTGCTAATACACTCTGTGCAAGTGCTGTTGATTGTAAACCTCTTTTTTGATTTGTTTGGTTAAACATGTTTTTTAATTCTGGATGTTGGTTAAACATTCTGTTATAGAAAAACGAAGTAATTTCTGTACCTCTTTCTTGTAATACGGGCACCGTTTCTTTAATAATTGACTTTTCTTTTTCATTTAACATGATATGCACTCCCATTTCCTTAATATATTATATATTCATCATTCCGATTTAAGTTTATTACAATTTATTGTAGTTTAAAAGAGTTTTGTGATAAAATTCACAAAATGTTCATTTTACTTAATTTTAACTAAAAATTACAATTGAATTTAAATAAATACGTTATATTAGGACTATAGTATGATGAAAATAGCAAGGTATTGCAGTATATTGTAATTAAATAAATTAAAGTCTCTTCTTGGAGGTCAAGAAAATGAATAAACTTATACAATCTTTATCAGCAATTGGCGTTTCTGCTACGCTAGTTACCCCAAACCTCAGTGCAGAGGCCACTGATAATTCAATTCCAGAACTTAAAGGTACGAATGATACTATTATAAATAAAGGTGAAGACTATAACCTTTTAAATGGTGTACATGCATACGATAAAGAAGACGGCGATTTAACGCATAAAATTACAGTTAATGGTAATGTTAATATCAATCAAACTGGAAAATACAAAATTGAGTATAAAGTAGAAGATTCAGATGGAGCATCAAATAAATCGATACGTTATATAGAAGTTAAATAAAAATAAATTTGCATACATAGTAAAATCAAGCTAAATGATAACGTTTATCACTGTTTTTTGGATAAAATCACCCATTCGCCTTAAATATGACACTTTTCACAAAATGTACACATAATTTTAACAAATCTTTGAAAGCCCACCAGACCTTGAGTTTGTTGGGTTTCTTTTAATTTTACAATAATTTTTTTCGTACAAACACTTGTAAATATTGCGTAATATCTTAGAATTGATGTTAAGCCCTACATTTGTAGTATTAGGAGGTCAAAAAAGTGTCAAAATTTAAGTCTTTGCTTCTACTCTTTGGCTCGCTAATTTTACTTAGTGGTTGTTCTAACGTAGAAGTTTTAAACCCAAAAGGGCCGATGGCAAGCGATTCGAAGTTTTTGATTATGTATTCAATCATCTTCATGCTTGTTATTATTGCCGCTGTAATTATTCTGTTCACAGTTTTCCTATATAAATATAGAATCGGAAATACTGATGAATCAGGTAAGATGCACCACAATTCTTTATTAGAAACAATTTGGTTTATTATTCC
The DNA here is from genome assembly GCF_013391405.1 of Staphylococcus sp. GSSP0090. Classification (GTDB taxonomy): domain Bacteria; phylum Bacillota; class Bacilli; order Staphylococcales; family Staphylococcaceae; genus Staphylococcus. Next base: position 65,749 of record NZ_JACBFD010000019.1, on the reverse strand, counting down.
TGTAATTATTGTAATTGCATTAGCTATTCCAACAGTTAATTCACTTTATAGTTACGAGGAAAAACCACAGAAAGAAGACGATCCACTTGTTGTTTATGCTACAAGTGCTGGTTATAAGTGGTTCTTTAGTTATCCTGAAGAAAAAATCGAAACAGTTAACCATTTAACTATTCCGAAAGATCGCCCAGTTGTCTTCAAACTCCAATCAATGGATATGATGACAAGTTTCTGGATTCCACAATTAGGTGGTCAGAAATATGCGATGACAGGTATGACTATGGACTGGACTTTAACAGCTAGTGAAGAAGGTACGTTCCGTGGACGTAACTCAAACTTCAATGGTGAAGGCTTCAATCGTCAAACATTTGATGTGCATTCTGTAAGCCAAAATAAATTCGAGGATTGGGTAAAAGATGCAAAAAATCAAAAAGTATTGGATCAAGATACATTTGACAAGCAACTTTTACCAACTACTGAAAACAAAAACTTAACTTTCAGTGGTACGCATTTAGCATTTGTTGACCCTGCAGCAGATCCTGAGTATATTTTCTATGCTTATGATCGTTTCAATTACGTTCAAAAAGATCCAAACTTTAACACTGAAGAAGAACGTAAAGCAGATGTGTTAGATAAACCAGATCAACCTGCACGTAAACCGCAAATCACAAATGCTAACTACGAACGTCATGGAATGAAAGCCATGATTTTAGGCAATAATGAACCATATGATAGTGAATTCAAAGATGAAGAATCACATAATATGGATGAAATGGAAAAAATCTCTGAAGGTGCTAAAGATGAAAAAGCATCTAAAATTGAGAAAAAAGACCATGAAAATGGAGGTGGACATTAATGAATTTTCCATGGGATCAATTACTCGTTCAAGGTAACTGGATGATAACAATGGCACAAATTGGTGCTCCTTTCGCAGTTATTGCCGTGATCGCAGTAATTAGCTATTTCAAATTATGGAAATATCTATACAGAGAATGGTTCACATCTATTGACCATAAAAAAATCGGTGCAATGTACTTAATCTGTGCGGTATTAATGTTCGTACGTGGTGGTATTGACGCGCTAATGATGCGTACGCAATTAGCCATTCCAGATAATACATTTTTAGAAGGAAACCATTATAATGAAGTCTTTAGTACGCACGGCGTAATAATGATCATCTTTATGGCAATGCCTTTCATCTTTGGTTTATGGAACGTTATCGTACCATTACAAATCGGTGCGCGTGACGTTGCATTCCCTGTATTAAATAACGTAAGTTTCTGGTTATTCTTCTCAGGTATGATTTTATTCAACCTTTCATTTATAATCGGAGGCTCACCTGCAGCTGGTTGGACAAACTACGCACCACTCGCAGGAGAATTCAGTCCAGGACCTGGTGTTAACTACTACTTAGTAGCGATACAAATTTCTGGTATTGGTACACTGATGACTGGTATTAACTTCTTTGTTACTATACTTAGATGTAAAACACCAACAATGAAATTTATGGAAATGCCAATGTTTACGGTTACGACTTTCATCACAGCATTAATCGTTATCTTGGCTTTCCCAGTATTAACAGTTGCACTAGCGCTGTTTACAACTGATAGAATTTTTGACACTGCATTCTTCACAGTTGCAAATGGCGGTATGCCGATGCTTTGGGCTAACTTCTTCTGGGTATGGGGGCACCCTGAAGTATATATCGTTATCTTACCAGCATTCGGTATCTACTCTGAAATTATTCCGACATTTGCACGTAAACGCCTATTCGGTCATCAAAGTATGGTCTGGGCAACTGCAGGTATCGCATTCTTAAGTTTCTTAGTTTGGGTTCACCATTTCTTCACAATGGGTAATGGTGCATTAATTAACTCATTCTTCTCAATTTCAACCATGTTAATCGGTATACCAACCGGTGTTAAAATCTTTAACTGGTTGTTTACGCTTTACAAAGGTCGAATTACCTTCGAATCTCCAATGCTATTCGCATTAGGATTCATACCGAACTTCTTAATCGGTGGGGTAACAGGAATTATGCTTTCAATGGCAGCAGCAGATTATCAATATCATAATACTTACTTCTTAGTAGCGCATTTCCACTATACGTTAGTAGCTGGTGTTGTATTTGCCTGTCTTGGTGCTTTAATATTCTGGTGGCCTAAGATGACTGGCTTCAAGTTAAACGAAACATTAAACAAATGGTGTTTCTGGTTATTCATGATCGGATTTAACGTTTGTTTCATACCACAATTCATTCTTGGTTTAGATGGTATGCCACGTCGTTTATACACTTATATGCCAGAAGATGGTTGGTGGTTGTTAAACGCAATTTCAACTGTCGGTGCCCTATTAATGGCATTAGGCTTTATGTTCTTAGTTGCAAGTATCGTATACAGCTTCTTCAAAGCACCACGTGAAGCAACTGGCGACAACTGGGATGGTTTAGGTCGTACTTTAGAATGGGCTACTGCTGGAGCAATGCCACCTAAATACAACTTCGCTATCACACCAGACTGGAATGACTATGATACATTTGTAGATATGAAAGAACATGGTCGTCATTATTTAGATAACCATAACTATACAGATATCCATATGCCAAATAATACACCTGTTGGTTTCTGGATGGGAATTTTCTTCACTATCGGTGGATTCTTCCTTATCTTTGAAACACTTATTCCAGCTATTATTTGTTTAATTGGTATTTTCGCAACAATGATTTTCCGCAGTTTCCAAGTCGACCATGGTTATCATATACCAGCGTCTGAAGTAGCAGAAACTGAAAAACGTTTACGTGATGCACGTATAAAAGAAAGGGAGGCTGTAAGTCATGAGTCATGATGCAAACACAATTGATCAACGTTCGCATGAAGGTAATTTAAATAAACTTGGCTTTTGGGTATTCCTTACAGCAGAATTCTCATTATTCGGCACGCTATTCGCAGCATTATTAACGCTTCAACATGGTGGCGATTATGCTGGAAAAATGACGACTGAATTGTTTGAACTGCCATTAATTTTAATAATGACATTTGCATTATTAATTAGTTCTTATACATGTGGTATTGCAATTTACTATATGAGAAAAGAAAAAGAAAAATTAATGATGATTTGGATGATTATCACTGTATTACTTGGTATGGTATTCGTAGGCTTCGAAATTTATGAGTTTACGCACTACGTACATGAAGGTGTTAATCTAACTATTGGTTCTTATTGGTCTAGCTTCTTTATTCTATTAGGAACACATGGTGCCCACGTGTCATTAGGTATTGTTTGGATTATTTGCCTATTAATTCAAGTAGCTATGCGCGGATTAAATAAAGACAATGCTCCTAAATTATTTATAGTTAGTTTATACTGGCACTTTTTAGATGTTGTATGGATTTTCATCTTCACTGCCGTATATATGATAGGGATGGTGTTTAGCGGATGAATACAATAGTAAAACATACTGTAGGTTTTATCGCCTCAATCGTTTTAACGATCTTAGCTGTATTTGTAACCTTATACACATCTATGGCACTTAATGCTAAGATTACCATCATCTTTGGTTTTGCTTTTATACAAGCAGCAGTTCAATTATTAATGTTCATGCACTTAACTGAAGGTAAAGATGGGAATTTACAAGCATTCAAAGTATTATTTGCGATTATCATTACTTTAATTACTGTTATCGGTACTTATTGGGTAATGCAAGGTGGACACTCAAGTCACCTATAATCCAATAAAAGACTTCCCTTCAAAAGAAGTCTTAGAATAAAAAGCCCCCCTACGCATTCATTTGCGTAGGGGGGCTTTTTATTTAATCTTTCTATACCAAACAGGATGCTATAAAAATTTGATTACTGTTCCCCCTTTCTAATTTCTTAAATTTTTATAATCAATGTATGGCTATAAATGTGTAACTATGGTTCAATCTATATTTATTTTTATTTCATTTATGCCGTAATAGACTTACTTGATTATTTAATCAAGTAATCATTTTATCTATTGTTTTATAAATATGAACAATACGATTATCTTACATGCTATATAGTTCTTATCTTACAAAAATATTGTTGATAGTAACCTTAATACCAATAAGAATAGTACGAACAAACATAAATAGCTGCCACAAAATTCATGCACAAAATAACTGCTACCAAACTCAGTTTGTCCCTATGCGTTATCTTAAAAAACATCTCCATATTGCTAGCCATAGACATTTTATTTTCAATTGTTATACAACACTTTCTGAGTAAAACAATGTACACTATATTTAAATGATTATTAATTTTTAGGAGGATATTCAATTATGAAACAACCTATTATTATAGATTCGGATCCAGGTATCGATGATGCTGCTGCGATTAGCATTGCATTGAATCATCCGAATTTTGATTTGCGAATGATTACCACAGTAAATGGTAATGTGGGTATTGAAAAAACAACTGCAAACGCTCTAAAACTCAAACGTTTTTTCGCGAGTAAGATACCCGTACATAGAGGTTCATCACAACCATTATTATCAGAAATCGTAGATGCTAGCGCGGTACATGGTGAATCTGGGATGGAAGGTTACGATTTCCCAGAAATTAATTACAATGATCTAGCATCAACACATGCTGTAGAAGCAATGCGCAAAGAACTCATAGCGAGTGATGAACCTATTACATTAATACCAATCGGGCCTTTAACAAATATTGCCTTATTGCTTTCAACTTATCCAGAGGTGAAAGACTATATCAAAGAAATTGTATTAATGGGTGGTTCTGCATCACGCGGAAATGTTACACCATTGGCTGAATTTAATATTTATTGTGACCCTAAAGCAGCACACATTGTCTTTAGCTCTGGATTGCCAATGACAATGGTTGGTTTAGATGTAGCTAGAAGCTCTACATTAAGTCATGCGACAGTAAATGAATTAAAAACGTTAAACAAAACTGGAGATATGTTGCATCAACTTTTTAAACATTATAAAGGCGATGATTTCGAAAAAGGAATTAATGTCTATGATGCGTATACGATACTTTATTTATTACACCCTGAAAAATTTGAAGTGAAGGAAGCAGATGTTCAAATTGAAACTGCTGGCACACTGACCAAAGGTGCAACCGTGACAGATTTTAATACGCACTTTCCTAACTGCACAGTAGTTATGTCTGTTGAAACAACTGAATTTAAAAATATATTTATTGACGCTTTAACCTACTGTAAATAAACTCAAAATGAAATAATAGTACTATAACGCAGTGAGACTTTACATTTTCAATTTAGTCATCTACTGCCTAAATGAAAGCGAGTCTGAGGCAACTATGGATGCTCCAGACTCGTCTATTTTTATCATTTGTCTCATTGTTTGGATATCATATGCATTCTCTTTAAGTAATGCATGTTTGTTTTTTTAACCAATTTAAAGATAACAACATTTCGTATTCATCATTTTAACATCATGCTTCAGTAGTAAGCGTCTTTGCTAAATTGCACAAACTAAGTCAGTACCACTGAAATGATATAAAAAAAACTGCCGACAAAAGCGATGGCTTCGTCGACAGTTTGATATACATCCATTTTCATGGTGTGTATTTTTATGACTTTCAATTAATATGATTTACCCACATGATTATATGGTCCACCCTGTTTTAAAATCTGGTTATATATATGCTTGATTTTTTGTTCATTCGTCACGTTACTATTTTCATAATTCGTACCTAAGATTACGATATATTTGTCATTAAAATATGCTGTGAAAACTTGACCAAAAAAGCCCCCATTGATTCTATTTTTATCAGCAAAGGAATAAAATCCATATCGATAAGGTTGGGGATATTGAGATGTCTTGCTTTCATGTATAAATGGTTTTGATATATGACTGCTGAAAATTTTATTATTTTGTAACCCTAAAATCAATTTTCCCATATCACTCGGTGTCATGTATAAATTCCCCGCCCCATCATATTGCGCTAAAATATTAGGATATTGTTGTACAGGTGCTCCGGTTTTATTATCTTTTTTATAACCATCAGCCATATATGATTGAAAATTAGGATTATCGAAAAATGCAGTAAAATTTAAGTGTTGTGGTTTTGAAATTCTCTGCTCAAAATTTTTCTTATATGATGTGTGCGTTACTTCTTCAATGACACGTGATAGTACCAAGTAATTAGCATCATTGTATCTATTTTTATTGTAAAATTTAGGTTCAATACCCTTTTGCTGAATTGCATGGACCGCTTCATTTAAATCTTTATAATTCGGAGATGCTTTATATTTAAATAATCCACTTTTGTGCAACATGAGCTGATTCAAAGTAATAGGTTGTTTTGTTTTGAACCACGGTAAATACTTAGTTACAGGATCATTCATATTGATTTTATTTTCACTTTCCAATTGTTTTAACATGATGCCTGTTGTGAATTTTTGAGAAGATCCAATTAAAAATAAAGTATCTGCTTGGTTTTCTTTATATGATTGTATGTTTTGTAAACCATAACCTTTATTTAATTTGAGCTGATCCTTTTCAAATACTGCTGCCGTACCGTTGAATTTTACTTTTTCTAAATATTGATCAATCTGTGCCATCTGTGAATTTTGCTTATCAACAATCGTCTTTAAATGCCCTACTTCTTTATTCGGAATTTCTTGTTTCTTCTCATTTTGCATCAATTTTACTTCTTGATGACTGCGATGAAATTGTTGATAGGCAATTATAAAAATAATTACTAAAAATAATATAATTAAAATAATTGTTATTTTTTTGAGTGTCTTTGTTGTCATTAGGTTTCCTCTATATGTGTTTAAACTATATTATTAATATAGCTTGTTTCAAATTCTTGTGTAATATCATCTATATTTTCTACTTCAAGTGAAAAATACAATTTAATTTTCGGTTCTGTACCAGAAGGTCGTAACGCGATAAAACCATTTTCAAAAATAAATCTAATTAAATTTGTCTTAGGTAATGTTAATTGATCTGTTGTACCTGTGATCACATCTCTAACTTCGCCGCTATAATAGTCTTCAATTTTTTGTACATCCATGCCACAAATAGAAAAAACTTGTTCATTTCTAAATTGCGCCATGATATTTTCAATTTTTTCAACACCTGACTTTCCTTCAAATGTCGGAGAAAGTGTTCTGTCCTTAAAGCGACCGATATTTTCGTAAATATCTTCAATCATATCCTTAAATGTTAATCCATTTTTATGAAGTAAATTTTTATACTTCACTAATAATGGTACCATCTGTATCGCATCTTTATCTCTTGAAATAGGTTGCGCTAAATAACCGTGACTTTCTTCAAATGCAAGCAATAATTGCTTGTCATCTGTTTCCTGTTTTTGTTCTATTAAATCTGAAATGTATTTAAATCCTGTAAGTACATTATCGACTTCTATATTAAGTGACGTTGCTAGTCTTTCTGCTAGTTCACTCGTAACGATAGATTTGATTATATATTTTGGTGTGTCATTTTCGGTTAGATCTTGGAATCTTAACTTCATTAATAAGAGCCCTATTTCATTACCGTTAAAATATCTAAAATCATTATCACCATAACGTTCTATAAATCCTAAACGATCTGCATCCGGATCTGTTGCAATAATAAGCTGTGCATCTGTTTCATCTGCTAATTTTTTGCCAAGTGTAAAAGCTGTCTCATCTTCTGGATTGGCAATAGCAACCGTTGGAAAATTACCATCTGGTTCTGACTGGTCTTTTTCTATAACAAAATGATGATAATCTAATTCGGTTAAAATATCAGCTACTATAGGTAGACTCGTGCCATGTAAACTTGTCAATATCACTTTAGCGTCATGCGCATCTATTGAACCTACTAATGACTTAACTTCATTTTTATAACTTTCTGTAACTTCATTAGACATATATTTTATTTTACCGTTTTCTATCAATGTATTAAAATCACCTTTTTCAATATTCAATGGTGTTTCAATCGCATTTATATATTCACTTAATTGTTCTGACGCTTCGGGTAACAATTGTCCGCCTTTGTCATTATAAATCTTTATACCGTTATAATTTTTAGGATTATGACTTGCTGTAATCATAATACCTGCATTTACTTGTAAATGTCTTACGGCAAAAGATAATTCTGGCGTCGATTTATAATTGTCTGAAATAAACACTGTAATACCATTATTTGCCAATACACAGGCCAACTCTTGAGAAAATGCTTTTGATAAAATTCTTGTATCAAAATGGATAACTACAGATGCATCATCAACCATATGGTTTAAATATTGAGCTAAACCTAAAGCTACTTTGCGTACAGTAAATGCATTTAACCTTGCTGGCCCTAATCCAAAAGTACTTCTAATACCAGCTGTACCAAAGGATAACGCTCCTTCAAAACCTGCATTTTGTTCTTCTTCTGTTTGTGATTCGTAAAAATCTTTTACCAAACTTTCATTTATATGTTCTAACCAAAGTGCTTTCACTATCATTTTTCCTCCTTAGATCTTTCATCCCTATTACATTTATTGTACCTTTTATGCTGAATATGGGTAAAGTTGAGCCTGAGACACAAATAGATGTTTCTGACTTATTCTCAATTAGGCAGTAGATGACTAAATTGAAAATATAAATTCTCACTGCTTTAAAGTACTTCTTTTTCTTTCTATGAAAGGTAGTTGTTAGAAAATTTAATTTCTGTCCCACTCTTAATATGAAAGTATTAACTTCGTTTAATTACAATCGTCTACAAGACAATATTTCCAATATATATTATATCCTATGTCTTTAAATAAATCATATTTTATCAAATGACATTATTGTAATATTATTATTTATATTTATTAATCTCCACACTTTCAATTATTTTTCCCTCCGCGATAATGATAATTTGATTATATTTAAATCATGTTTTTATTTATGTGACAAACACCATACTATATTTATAATGATATGGAACTTCTAACTTACATATTTTCTAAATCATTTAATTACACATTGCCAATAAGATTACAATTAACAACTTCATAGTTGATATTTTTTAGTGATAGTAATAAAATTATAATTTATAGTGCATTTTCTTCTTTACAAATAATTTACAAAATTAAAAAGAAGTTTAATCAAAATATAAATATAGTTACATGTACAAAAATCTAATAATTTGGGAGCTTCAAACATGAATAAATTTTTAAAATATTTCTTAATATTTCTTTCATTAGTTCTTGTCGTTGTTCCAATTATTTTTGCGATCATATTGCTAAAATCATCGCAAGGCGCTTTTGAGTCTTCCTTTAATGATAGTGATTCTTCTAGGAAGTCAAATATACGTGACTCTAAAGTTAATCCTTCAAAAGATCCGATATCTATTCTATTTTTGGGAATTGATGATAATAGTGGCCGTGAAAAAAATGGACAAACAGCAGAAAAATCTAGAACCGATGCAATGATATTATCTACTTTTAATGCAGATAAGGAACAAATTAGAATGTTAAGCATTCCGCGTGATACGATTAGCTACATTCCAAAAGTTGGTTATTATGATAAAATTACGCACGCACATGCATACGGGGGTCCTACTGCTTCAATGGACTCAGTAGAAGCTACATTAAATGTGCCAGTTGATTATTATGTCAGAATCAACATGGAAGCATTTGTTGACGCGGTTGATGAATTGGGTGGCATTAAATATGATGTCCCTTATAACATAAATGAACCAAATACTAACGATACTGGTAAGATTAAAGTCAAAAAAGGCTATCAAAATCTTAATGGCGATGAAGCATTAGCAGTAGCTAGAACGCGCCACCAAGATTCAGATTTAAAACGTGGTCAGAGACAGATGGATTTAATCAAGAAATTATTTGCAAAAGCACAAAAAGCAGACTCTTTTAACAAACTAGATGACGTTGTTGAAATCGTAGGAAAAAATGCAAAACATAATCTAAGTTATGATGAAATAAAAGTACTTGCTACGTCTTATTTAAAAGATGATGTGAAAATCAAAAGTTCACAACTTGAAGGTGACGATGATTATTTAAATGGTATTTATTACTATAATCCAGATATAAAAAATATTCAGTCAACAACAAATATGTTGCGAAGTGACTTGGATTTACCTAAAATTAAAGATAAAGATGAGTTATTAAATCAACGTGTGATTGATTATTATGGTACACTCGTACCACTTACTGAATTAGATGATAGTCTTCTAACGAAATCACAAAAAGATAGTTCAGAAGATAAAAATAGTAATGAAGACCAAACAACCGAGAATGACAATAACAGCTCAGAAACAGATAACGCTGAAAATTATAATAATCAACAACAAGATCAGTTTAATAATGAACAAAATAATATGAATCAACCACAGAATGACCAAAGTCAACAACAAATTGACCCAAATCAGCAACAAAACGCTCAAGAAGTACCAACTAATCAATATTAACCTAGAAAGGAGCTCGTAATATGTCACGCAAAACCTATGAAAAACTAGCACATGTGAATGGTATGTTTAATGTTTTAGAGCAACAATTGATTCACAGCAAAGATATGGCACTTTTCAGAAATGAATTTTTCTATGTTAATCATGAACATCGTGAGAATTATGAGGCGTTGCGCATTTACTATAAAGATAGTGACCACAATCCTGTTGTTGATGGTGCATGTTACATTGTTGCACTTCCAGAAATATTTGAAAAAGTTGATGTCTTTGAATCTGAGTTGCCATTTACTTGGGTATATGATCAAAATGGTATCACTGATACTATGAAACAAATTAGTGTACCTATCCAATATTTGATTGCTGCAGCATTAGAAGTGACTGACGTAAACCTATTCAAACCATCTGGCTATACCATGGGAATGAACAATTGGAATATTGCACAAATGCGTATCTTTTGGCAATATACAGCTATCGTAAGAAAAGAAGCTCAATAAATTTAAATAACCCTACCCTATCATTGATTTTATGGTAGGGTATTTTTAATAACTAAAATAAGAAATGAGGTAAATATATGTTTAATATTGTTACTGCCCCTACTATGATGGAAGATGCATTACAAATTAGAAAAGATGTCTTTGTTAAAGAGCAAGGTGTCCCATTAGAAAATGAAATTGATCAATTTGAAGAAGTAGCTACACATGTCATTGGTTATGACTCAGATCATATCCCTTTTGCTACTGGGAGATTTCGTCCCATCATTGATGGTGTAAAGATAGAACGTGTTGCTGTTATAGCAAGTCATCGTAAATATGGCTATGGTCAGTTACTCATGAAATTTCTGGAATCTTGTGCAAAACAACAAGGTTACAGTAAATTAACTTTAAATGCACAGTGTCATGCAAAGCTTTTTTACGAAGCGTTAGGATATAAATCAATTGGTGATATTTTTATGGAAGAAAATATCGAACATATCGTTATGACTAAAGTGATTTAAACTTTTTTAATCGAAATATTACAGTTATTCTTCATTTATTCTTTGTAATATTTCTCGAAGTGTAATATTTTAATATAATGTGAATTAGGCGTTATAACGCTTTTCTATTAACTTTATATATTTTTTGTCACTGAATTTAGATTAATTTTAGATTACAAATCAGTAAAAACCAGCCTCTAGGTCTTTCGTCGTATTATAATAGAGGACAAATATAAAGTTAAAGGGGCAGTTTAATGGCTAAGAAAAAAAACACTTATAAGGTACCTTCGATTGTAGCGCTTACTTTAGCGGGTACAGCTTTGACAACTCACCATGCTCAGGCAGCAAGTAATACACAGGATCAAACTCCAAATAAAAATGTATTAGATGATGAAAAGGCACTTAATCAAAGTGAACAAATTAAATCTGAAATTAGTAAACCAACTACTAACATTTCAGGTACTCAAACATACCAAGACCCTACACAAGTAAAAGACGTATCCACAAATGAAGATACAAGTTATGATGCAAAATTAGATGAGTTGAATGCACAATCTTCTGAACAAACATCAAAACAAGATACATATAGTCAGGAAACACATGCTCAAACATCTCAACAAGATGTTTCATCAGACACTGACAGTGAATCTTTAGATACTGAACAAAATTCTGCTGTTAATCATAATCAAGTAAATGAAAAAGATGATACTGACACGTTAAAATCAGAAACAAATTCAGCTAATGAAGAACAAAATCAATCTTCTGAAGACGTACAAACATCTAATAATATAAGTTCAAATGATGAAGTACAAAATGCAAATGTAAATACATTGGATAACAATGCTTCAACAAACACTAAAGAACAGAGAAATGAAACGGCACAAGCTTCTGAAGATGACACAACGATTTCTGACGATAAACAAGATAATACTAAAACAACAGAAAATACGCATACTGATGTAACGACACAAGCTGATACTGTTGTTCAAAATAATGAAAAAGACACTAAAGAAGATGTCGTTGTTTCTAATGAGCAACAAGTCGACACGCAAAGTGACGACAATACTTCTGATGTAACAGCTCAAAAAGACACTACTTCTAAAGATGTTAAAGAAGATAATGTTAAAGAAGATGTTGCTTCTAAAGATCAACAAGTCGACACGCAAAGTGACGATAATACTTCTGACGTAACAGCTCAAAAAGATGCTGCTTCTCAAGATGTTAAAGAAGATAATACTAAAGAAGATGTTACTTCATCTAAAGACCAACAAGTCGACACGCAAAGTGACGACAATGCTAATGATGTAACAGCTCAAAAAGACACTACTTCTAAAGATGTTAAAGAAGATGTTGCTTCTAAAGATCAACAAGTCGACACGCAAAGTGACGATAATACTTCTGACGTAACAGCTCAAAAAGATGCTGCTTCTCAAGATGTTAAAGAAGACAACGCTAAAGAAGATGTTGCTTCTAAAGATCAACAAAGCGACACGCAAAGTGACGACAATGCTAATGATGTAACAGTTCAAAAAGATGCTGCTTCTCAAGATGTTAAAGAAGACACTACTAAAGAAGAAGTTGCTTCTAAAGAACAACAAGACAACACGCAAAGTGATGACAATGCTAATGATGTAACAGCTCAAAAAGACACTACTTCTAAAGATGTTAAAGAAGATAATGCTAAAGAAGAAGTTGCTTCTAATGAGCAACAAGACGATGTTAAAGCAGTTACACCGTCTAAAAAAGATGCTAATTCTAATACAGAAAGTAAAGTACAACCAGCTACATTTAGTGCAAAAGCAACACCTAAACTTAGAGTAGCTACACGTAGTGCTGCTAACACTGCTGTTGCAACACGTTCTGCGGTAACTAAAGAAGCATCAACGCGTGCAGCTTTACCTAAATATTCACCAAAAGTTAATTCATCGATAAATAACTACATTCGTAAAAATAATTTTAAAGCACCTAATTACGAACAAGATATAGCAAGTTACTTACCTAAATATAATTATCGTTATGGTAAGCCTGAAGGTATTGTTATGCATGATACTGCAAATGATAATTCAACTATCACTGGCGAGATTAACTACATGAAAAATAATTACACAAGCGCTTTTGTGCATGCATATGTTGATGGTAATCGCATTATTGAAACTGCAAATACTGACTATTTAGCATGGGGTGCTGGTCCACAAGCAAATGACCGTTTTATACATGTTGAATTAGTTCATACGCATGACTATGATTCTTTTGCGCGTTCAATAAATAATTATGCAGACTATGCAGCGACTAACCTACAATATTATGGTTTAAAACCAGACAGTGCTGAATATGATGGTGTGGGTACAGTATGGACTCACCAAGCAGTTAGTAACTATTTAGGCGGTTCGGATCACACTGACCCGCATGGTTACTTAGCAGCACATAATTATAGCTATGATGAACTATACGACTTAATTTATGAAAAATATCTAATTAAAACTGGCCAAGCAGCAGCTTGGGGTGCGACTTCTTCTGGTAGCACTGGTGGTAACACTGGTTCTGGCAATACGGGTAATACAGGCACAACTACACCATCAAAATCAGGTACCGTTAAAGTTACTGAAAATAATGGTGTAGGCCGCATCAATTCAAAAAATGATGGTTTATATACAACAGTTTATGATCAAAATGGTAAAAAGACAGACCGTGTAAACCAAACACTTAAAGTAACTAAATCAGCAACTTTAGGCTCAGAAAAATACTATTTAGTTTCTGACTATAATAAAGGAACTTTAATTGGTTGGGTACATCAAGGTGATGTGAATTACAATGCCGCTAAAGCAGCAGCAAAAATAAATAAAACTTATAAAATTAATCCTGGAGAAGTTATTTACACTGTACCTTGGGGTACGAGTAGCCAAAAAGCTGGTTCTGTTTCAGGTAAATCAGCTCAAACATTTAAGGCTACTAAGCAACAACAAATTGGTAAAACAAATTATATTTATGGTACTGTAAATAATTTATCTGGTTGGGTTAGCTTAAGTAAATTATCAACGTCATCTACAACACCAAGTAAGCCTTCTACGACAGCTAAGTTGGTTGTATCTAATTTAACTAACCAACAAGGTACAGTGGCTAAATCTAACCATGGTGTATATACATCTGTATATGATAAGCAAGGCGTACAAAAACCATATGTGAATGGTCAAACTTACAAATTAAGTAAAAAAGCTACTTTAGGTAGTAATGCATTTTATTTAATTACTGATAATAAAACCAATACGAATTTAGGTTGGATGCAAACTGGAGATATAACAGTCAAAGAAGCTGCTAAAAAACCTGCAGCAACTCAAACACAAACTGTTAGTAAAATTGGTCAATTAAATACGACTAACTCAGGTATTAAAACAACAGTTTATGATCCAAAAGGTAAAGATGCATCTAAATTCTCAGGTAAAACATTTACTGTGACTAAGCAACGTACACAAGGCAATAATACTTATGTCTTAATCCAAAATACAAATCAAAACACACCAATCGGTTGGGTTAATACAAAAGATATCAATACACGTAACCTAAGTAAAACAACAGCTAAAAATGGCCAATTTACGGTGAAAGCTACAAATAACGGTCTCTATGCTGTGCCTTGGGGTACAAAATCACAACAGTTAGATACATTAAAAAATGTGAAAAATAATCAATTTAATGCATCAAAATCAGTCTATGTTGACAAAGATGAATATATCTACGGTATCGTTAATAATAAAACTGGTTGGATAGCTGCAAAAGATTTAAATAATAGTACGACTACATCTAACACTTCAACATCAGCTGTAACACCTATTAAATATGATTACATCATTTATAATCAAAATGGTAGTTATTATATTGATCCATTAACTGGAAAACCTGCTGGTTCATTAAAAGACTTTTATGAAGGTATTTTCACAGTATATGAAAAACAAGTCATTAATGGTGTCACTTGGTATCATGGTAAATTAGCCAATGGTAAAGTCGTTTGGGTAAAAGAAAATGACTTACGCAAAGAATTGGTTAAATATTACAAATCAGGTCTTACACTTGATCAAGCAGTTGCTATCCAAAAAGGATTGAAATTCAAACCACAAATCCAACATACGGCTGGTAAATGGGAAGATGCTTCTGCAAGTGAAATTAAAAATGCTATGGATTCTAGTAAATTAGTTAAGGATCCAACTCAAAAATATCAATTTTTACGTTTAGATAAATCACAAAATATTTCTTCAGCAGATTTAGATAAACTTTTAGTTGGTAAAGGTATTTTAGAAGGTCAAGGTGAAGCATTTAGCGAAGCTGCTAAAGCTTATAATATCAATGAAGTATATTTAATCTCACATGCCCTACTTGAAACTGGAAATGGTACATCTAAACTTGCTAATGGTGGAGATGTAGTGAACGGTAAAGTAGTGACTAATGGTAAAGATAAATACTATAATATGTTTGGTATTGGTGCTGTAGATAGCGATGCTGTAAAACAAGGTTTCATCACAGCTAAAAATAATGGTTGGAATACGGTTAAAAAAGCGATTGTTGGTGGCGCTAAATTTATCGCCGGTTCATATATCAACCAAGGACAAAACACACTTTACAAGATGCGTTGGAATCCTGAAAACCCAGGCGTTCACCAATACGCTACAGATGTAGCATGGGCAGCGCATAATGCAACACGTATTAAAGGATTTTATGATTCAATGGGCAAATTAGGTAAATACTTTGACGTGGATACTTATAAATAACCACACTATATTGATTAAAATTCAATCCTTATCCACATCATAATTGCCTTAATTTTAACATTTGATAAGCCACCATCACATATTAAGTTATGTATATAAAATTAAAAATTATATAAAACGAAGCGTAGGTCATATAACACTATATTTAAAAGTGTTATATATCACCTACGCTTCGTTTATTTTATGCTTTATTTAATGAAATATGTATGATGTGCATTTAATTTTTGCAATAACTGATTTAAGCTTTCAATATCTTTAGCTGTTAAATTTTGACAACGTGCTTCGATAAGTGCAATTCTAACTTCATTTATTTGTTCTACTAAAGCTTTTGATTTCTCTGTTACCATAAGATCTTTACATCTCATATCTTTATTGGATTGCTTGCTAGTAATATATCCCATTTGACATAATTTTTTTATCCACCGCGATACAATAGATTGTTCTTTATTAATCTTCATTGTTAAATCATACTGCGATAACTTTTTATAATTATATAAAATTCTCAGCATCTCCAATTGCTCTGAAGTTAAATCTGTACGTTGTCCAAATCGTCTACTTACTAAGCTAAGATCGTTACTCGTCAGTGTAATTAATTGTTCTAGTTGTTTATACATGTTGTTCATCTCCACTATTTAAAATTAAATTCTCAAGAGTTTAAATACACTATTTTATTTTCTAATATTATAATAGTATTCTGCCTAATATACAATAATAAAAGACAAATTGTACTATTTTGTTGCATTTCTCATATGTTTTATAATAAATTAGAAGTAGCGCATATAAAATTCATCGCTTATATAAAAGGAGCAAAATAATGTCAAAATTGAATGAGAGAGATTACTTTTTTGATAATGCTAGAGCAATGTTAATCTTTCTTGTTGTGTTTGGCCATTTATTACAGCCATATACAGAAGCCAGTAAACATCTATCTTCATTATATTTAACAATATACAGCTTTCATATGCCGGGTTTTTTATTTATTTCTGGGTATTTTGCGAAAAAAGCAGGCCAAGCTGGTTATTTAGAAAAAGTCTCTAAAAAACTATTAATTCCTTATGTTATTTTCTTTGGCTTTTTCTCTTTCTACTATTATTTAACGGGTAAAGAAGATAGTGTACACTTTGATCCCTTTGATCCAGTATTTGCATTATGGTTTTTACTTACATTATTCTTTTTCCACGTTATATTAGTTATCGTGAAAGACTATAAACCATATTTTGTTTTACCAATAGCTATAATTATTTCATTATTTGCAGGCTATTCAGCAAATATCGATAATTATTTAAGTTTTTCAAGAACAATCATGTTCTTTCCAATATTTTATTTAGGTTATCTGTTTACCAAAAATCATATCCAAATTTTAAAAAACAAAAAATTTGTACCAATCTCTATCATCATTTTAATTGTGTTTTATGTCACTTATACATATCACCCAATTAATGCAGATTGGTTATTAGGTGACTCACCTTACATGTCATTAGAAGGAAAACAAGATTTATATAGTCCTATTAAAAGACTATTACTTTATTTTATAATTCTAACCACACTATTCTCTTTCTTAAACCTTATGCCAGAAAAAGAGAAATTTTATACTTATATTGGTCGTAGAACGATGTATGTTTATTTATTACACGGTATAGTCATTGGCGTTATACGTGGATTTGATATATATCCATTTAAAGATTCAATTTCTATATTAACTTATATCTATTTATTAGTCTTTACAACAATCATCGTATTTGCGCTATCAACACGTTTGGTATCAAAATGGACCAATCCAATTATTAATCTACAGTCCCCTTCTAAATTCAAAGAATAAGGGCATATGATACAAAATAAAAGTTAAATTTAACACATTGTGATACATTTAAAGTAATGATAATTAATTTTCGTTATATCAAATAGTTATTTCAAAATAATATCTACACGATTATCATCATGCTTGTGGAGCGAGGATCAAGAGCTAATGCTAACTTTGATTCTCGCTTCAACGCTACATACAAAATTAAATTCGTATTTTTAAATCTTGAGGTGATTCATAAAATGAAACTATCATTAAATAATAATTCAAAACATTTAAGTGCACCAAGTATTCGTCAATTTTCAAGTCGCATTAGCGGTATAGAAGACTGTATTAATTTAACGATTGGTCAACCAGACTTTCCAATGCCTGACGTTGTAAAATCAGCTTATATTCAAGCAATTAATGAAAATCAAACAAGCTATTCACATAATAAGGGACTGCTAGAAACAAGAAACGCAGTAAGTCAATATTTCGAACAGCGCTATGGATTTAAATATAGTTCAGAAGAAATCATTATTACCAATGGTGCAAGTGAAGCATTAGATACTGCATTAAGAAGCATCATTGATGAAGGTGATGAAATATTAATTCCAGGACCTGTTTATTCTGGTTATATACCCCTTATCAAGACATTGGGTGGCGTGCCGGTTTATATAGATACTACTAAAACGAATTATAAAGTCACACCTGAAGCTATAGAGGCACATTTAACGGCAAAGACCAAAGCTATACTACTTAACTATCCAACAAATCCAACGGGTGTCGTTTTGAATCGTAATGAAGTTCAAGCACTTACAGAAACGTTAAAAAACATGTCTATATTTGTAATCAGTGATGAAATATACGCTGAAAACACTTTTATTGGCAAGCACACTTCATTTGCTGAATTCTCATCCATACGAGAGCAATTATTGTTAGTCGGTGGATTAAGTAAATCTCACTCTGCTACAGGTATTCGCATTGGTTTCTTAGTAGGTCCTGAATACCTTATTGAGAAATTAACGTTTATGCATGCCTATAACTGCATTTGTGCGAATGTTCCAGCACAAATAGCTTGTATAGCTGCATTAAATGAAGGGCTTGAAGCACCTCAATATATGAACGAAGCATATATTGAACGTCGTAATTTCTTAATACACAAACTTGAATCATTAGGCTTTGAACTCGAAGCAAAACCTGAGGGCGCTTTTTATATTTTCCCAAGTATTCAACGTTTTACTGAAAATGATTTTGATTTTTGTGTAGATGTTTTGGAAAATGCCCATGTGGCAATTGTACCTGGTTCATCTTTTACTGATATTGGAAAAGGTCACGTTCGTATTTCTTACGCATACGAACTTGATGCTTTAAAAGAAGCCATGAGAAGATTAGAAGACTATATTTCACATAAATATAATTAAAATAAAAACCGAGTAAAAGTTATTTCTATTCATAACTTTTACTCGGTTTATTTTTATAAACAAACGCTATTCTTCTGCTATTCAGTACTTAATATATATCAATCTTCATCTTTTATGTATATATTTTGTTCAGCGAAAGTTTTTAGAATTTGATAATAAGCAAGCGAATCTTCCCTATTCATATTAAATTGTTGAATGACATCTTCTGATATTTTTGGAAAATGTTCTTTTAATTCTAAACCTTTCTGAGTTAATCGCACCTTCACTCTACGCTCATCTTCTTCAGTTCTTATACGCTCTATAAGTGCTTTTTTCTCTAAACGTTTGATAATTGGACTGATTGTTCCTGAATCTAAATACAATTCATCACATAACGTTTTAATATATACGGGTTTATCATTTTCAATATAAAGTAAGACTATATAATTTGGAAAGCTAATATCAAATTGCTTTAAATATTTGTTAAATCTATTTACTACTTCTTTACTAGTAATATAAAACAAATAACACATTTCTTTTCTCATTTGATCATAAACGTTTGAAGTCATCTCTCTCCCCCACTTCTATTAATTATAATATTAATAGAAGTTTTAATATTAGTCAAATTAAATAATAAAATGTAATAAAGTGTTCACATTAAAAGGTATAACACTATTTATTATTTTGGAAAGATATACTAAAATGTTTTGATAAGACATTTCACCTTCATTCAAAAATTCTAACCGCGTTATACTTATAAATATTATTTTCAAATATAAGAACTGCATCATACGATTGCTAAATAGTAATTCACCTGATATTCCAACAATAAAAAACAAGCCTAGAACATCATAAATGTTCCAGACTCGTTTCTTTATTACTAATAACTATAAAGTAAGCTTTCTTATGCATAAGTTTCAGTTCAGATAAAACACTATCCTGCACATCCTGAAATAAATATGCATGCAAAAGCTTTATCGAAAAATTTAATTTTTCTCCTATTATCAATCACACCCTAAAGTTTATGGGAATTTAGGGAATTGATCAAAATCAGGATCGCGTTTTTCTTTAAATGCATCTCTACCTTCTTTAGCTTCATCCGTTGTGTAATAAAGTAAAGTAGCATCTCCTGCCATTTGTTGTAACCCAGCTAATCCATCTGTATCAGCGTTCATCGCTGCTTTCAAGAATCTTAGTGCAGTAGGAGAATGTTGTTTCATTTCTTGACACCATTGTACTGTTTCATCTTCAACTTGATCTAAAGGAACAACAGTATTAACTAAGCCCATGTCCAATGCTTCTTGAGCATTATATTGACGACATAAGTACCAAATTTCACGTGCTTTTTTATGTCCTACGATACGCGCTAAATAACCTGAACCATAGCCAGCATCAAATGACCCTACTTTAGGTCCTGTTTGACCAAAGATTGCATTATCAGCAGCAATTGTTAAATCACATACGACGTTCAATACATTACCGCCACCAATAGCATAGCCTCTAACCATTGCAACTACAGGTTTAGGAATTACACGAATCAGTCTTTGTAAGTCTAAGACATTTAAACGAGGAATTTGATCATCGCCTACATAACCACCATGGCCACGTACTTTTTGGTCTCCGCCAGAACAAAACGCTTTGTCTCCTTCACCTGTTAAAATAATAACAGAAATACGTTGGTCGTCACGTGCTCTTGTAAACGCATCAATCATTTCTTGAACCGTATTTGGTGTGAATGCATTACGTACTTCAGGACGATTAATGGTAACTTTGGCAATACCATCATATAATTCATATTTAATTTCTTTATATTCTCTAATTGTTTCCCATTGTCTAGTCATTTTGCTCCTCCTTATTAATAAAACCTATTACTATTCTATCAAATTCTAACTTTTCTTCCACATGAATTGTATGTCCACTGTTAGCTACAACATTCAATTCAATATTTGGCATAACTGAAATAATCTTCTCAGCTATTTTGCAGAACTTGCTATCTAATTCACCTACGATGATACAGGTTGGTATTTGAATTTGATTTAGCTGAGGCCATAAATTCGGCATTTGTCCAGTCCCATAATCACGCAAGGCTTTTGCTAAACGCGTTGGATTTTGACGTAATCGCATATCACGAATGGCTTTTCTTGTTGTTTTATCTAACTCATATTGTGTATAAAAAAGCGGTAATTTTTCCCAATCATTCACAAACACTTCTAAACCAGCTATTTCTAGCACTTTTGCCCTCGCTTGATCAACCAGTTGTCTTTCAGTACGATCATCACTATGTTCAATACCAGGTGATGTACTTTCTAGAATAAGCCCCGCTAATTGATGTTGGCCATGTAGCGCATAGTAAAGTCCAATTCTACCACCCATAGAATAACCATGTAAGTAAATTTGATAATTCGTAAATGATTGCAACACTTGATCTAATTCCTGACTTATAAATGGAAAATCCCATTTACTTTCTAAATCAGATTGATCTGCACCATGTCCAGGTAAATCAATTGTTATAATATTAATATATTTTTTGAAATGTTGAACATGTTGATCAAATGTCTGCTGATCGCTTATAAAACCATGAAGCATAACTAACAATTGATCAGTTGGTTCGATTGTCTGATGAAATTTATAATGTAACATTGATAATATCACTCAACTTTTTATAGAGTTTAAGATGCTGCTGTTTGTTCTCTTCTCGATGTGTTATTATTTCATAAATATGTGAGCCAAACTGTGATAAATCTGCATATTTAAAAGCTTCAATCGTATCAAATCTATCAAATGTAAAATCATACAACAGCGCCGTATGTTCAAAATTTAACCCGGTTGGCGTACCGAACAATCGTTCAAAATATGCTTCAGCCTCATTTTTTTGAGGTAAATATGAAAAGATACCACCACCATCATTATTGAGCAAGACGATATTGAGTTGTATGTCGTTCAATTTAGACATTAATAAACCATTCATATCATGGTAAAATGCTAAATCTCCAATGAGTAATGTGATTTTTTTATGCACTGCCATACCTAATGCCGTAGATGTGACACCATCTATGCCATTTGCACCACGATTCGCAAACACTTCCGCTTCACAATCAATAAATAAATTATCCACATCACGAATCGGCATACTGTTGCTGACAAATATTGCGTCATCTTCAGTTAATTTATCTAATACATTACCTACATAGGCTGACTCATCTGTAGCAGTTCTCAGATAATCTTTAATTTCTACAATTGCATGTTTTTCTAATGTCTGCCATTTCTCTAACCACTGCTTACGCTCAATAGTTGGCAACTCAGACAATTGTCTAAAGAAATCATTAGCAGACATTTCATAAGACACATTCGGTGTAATTGGAAATGCATCTGGGCTGTCATTATTTTGTACTAATATTTGAAATGCTTCTGTTACTTTTAACCATTGATTTAATTTTTTCGATATTACTGGTTTACCCACACGGATAATAAAATCAACTTCTAATGTTAAACCTGATCTTAGCAATAAATCATATGTCGTAATCACATTCGGATGATGCTCACGTCTTAATTGACTTAATGGATCAGCTAAAATTGGCATATCATGTATCGTTGAAAATGTAAGTATTTGGTCCACATCTTGATGTTGCATATCGCCCACAATAATTAGCCCTTTTCTTTTCTTCATCAGCCTACTAATTTCATTTAAACTTGTAGTTTTTTGATAATGTGGTAATAGCTTTGTATCTGAAGTTAGCCATTCTACCTTTTCAATATTCGGTGTTAATGGTTCTCTAAAAGGTAAATTTAGATGTATCGGGCCTCGATGTGGTCCATAAAGAAATTGACTTGCTTTTTGTAATTGAAATTTAATAGTATTCTCCATTAAATCTGCTGTATCGTCTTTTTCAGCAATTGGAAAATCAAACTGATACTGCACATAATTAGCAAACATATTCGTTTGATTTATTGCCTGAGGCGCTCCAATCCCTCTTAATTCGTGAGGTCGATCACTCGTAAGTACAACTAATGGTAAGTGACTCAAATTACTTTCAGTAATAGCTGGTGTATAGTTGGCAGCAGCACTTCCTGATGTACCTAGGATAGCAACTGGTTTTTCACTACCTTTCATCAATCCCATCGCAAAAAAGGCTGCACTGCGTTCATCTGGATGAATCCATGATTTCAACTTGGGATGTGCTTCTATTGCAATTGCGAGTGGCGTAGAACGCGACCCAGGACTTATAACTACTTCTCTGACGCCATAAGCATATAATTCGGAAACAAAAGTAAAAACTTGCTTCGTTAATGCATCTGTGTGATTATTCATATTCCTCGACTCCTAAAGCTTTCATCATAGGGTTAAATTTAACTGCAGTTTCTTCGACTTCACTATCTGCATTAGAATTGTTCACAATACCGCAACCGGCAAATAATGTGGCCTGGTTTTTCTTAATTAACATGGATCTAATTGCCACTATAAACTCACAATCGTCATTCATATCTATATAGCCCACAGGTGCACCATATAATCCACGTGTACCGAATTCGTTTTGCTCAATGTAATCAATCGCTTCTTCTTTTGGATAACCGCCTAACGCAGGTGTTGGATGTAGATTGTCTAACAATCCAATATAGGAATCATTTTTCAATTGACCTTTGATTTTCGTATATAAGTGATATAAATGATCATTTGTTAATATCTGCGGTGTCTCGTTATAAGTAATATCTTTAACATAAGGTGTTATATCATGTAATATACTTTCCACTACAAAACGATGTTCGTTTAAATTTTTATCATCATTTAAGAATGCCTGTATGTTTGCTTTATCCACTTCATCTTGATG
Source organism: Staphylococcus sp. GSSP0090 (assembly GCF_013391405.1). GTDB lineage: Bacteria > Bacillota > Bacilli > Staphylococcales > Staphylococcaceae > Staphylococcus. The sequence continues at coordinate 41,614 of NZ_JACBFD010000019.1, read as the reverse complement.
TGTTCGTTTAATCGTTCCAGCAACTGCTTTGGTAGACAATATACCATTATTAACTTCCATTAATTGTTCCGGTGTTTGTGAAAAGAACACACTATCTTGTGACTCTAAAACAAATAAGTAACTATTATGTTCACCCTGCGAAGCTTTTTGTAAAATATATGGTATATTGATGTTTTTATCAAACATGACCAAACGCTTTCTCGCTAATACAATTTTTTTATGTTCATCTAATAGTTCAATTGTATCCTTTACTAAATCACGCCATTCATCTTTATATATATCTTCAATACGTTTAACATTCCCAATTTCAAACTTTGAATCCAAAGCCGTTTGTGTTAATTGATTAATTAAAGCTTTGAATTGTTCTATTTCAAATTGTTCTACTTTTACCGTATAAGTAATATATGAAACACCATTTTCCATAGTTACTAATACTTCTGGTAGTATAAAATGATTAATCCCAAATTCGCGCCACTCATCACCAGATTTATGCGTAGAAAATTGGAAGCCGCCACAAATCTTTAGATGATGATGATCTGAATTTGGATGTATTAATTCAATATCATTTTTGTATTTTTGCCATTCTCGAAAAATAGATTGTTTATTTTCAAAATCATTTTTAAATCTAGTAATAGCATGATAGCCAAAGAATGAAGTTTTGTTGTCATTTTTTTTATAATAAAAACGGTCTCCTGCATGTTCTTCAGTCAAATGGAATAATACTGTAGGATCTAATTCATAGTTTATTTTTGCTTCTACTGAAACCCAAGTATGATTACTTTCGTATACCGCTTCGACAATTTCACTTTCCCTGAGGTCTAATGTCATCTATTTCACTTCTTTCATTTATCAGTTTATACTCATTATAATATTGTACCACTTTTCACAATGTGTGTATGGTTTCTAGCTTATTTCATTGCTTTAAATTTTTACGTAATTTGACCTTTATAACTTATTCTATTAAAATATATTAGATAAAAAATATCCTAAATTTAAAGAATTCGAGGTAAATCATTATGTCATCTCAATATCAACAATATTCAACTGTCAAAAAGTACTGGCAGTTAATGAGACCACATACATTGACTGCTGCGGTCGTACCTGTACTTGTTGGTACTGCTTCAGCTAAACTCTTCCTGTTAGGAAGTGAAGATCATTTAAAACTAAGTCTCTTATTAGCTATGTTAATCGCTTGTCTATTAATACAAGCTGCAACAAACATGTTCAACGAATACTATGATTTTAAAAAAGGCTTAGATGACCATACTTCAGTTGGTATCGGAGGCGCCATTGTTAGAAATGGGATGAGTCCCAAATTAGTAATGAATTTAGCTGTTGCATTTTATATTATTGCTGCTTTATTAGGTATTTTCATTGCAATGCAAAGTTCATTCTGGTTACTGCCAATTGGTCTAGTGTGTATGGCAGTGGGTTATTTGTACACTGGTGGCCCTTTTCCAATTTCTTGGACACCCTTCGGTGAACTGTTTTCTGGCATATTTATGGGTATGATTATTATATTAATTGCATTCTTTATTCAAACTGGCAATTTACAAAGCCTTGTTGTTTGGATAAGTATTCCTATTGTAATTACGATTGGTCTAATCAATATGGCCAACAATATTCGAGACCGTGTTAAAGACAAAGAAAGTGGTCGAAAAACATTACCAATCTTGTTAGGTAAAAATAATTCAGTACGTTTCTTAGGTCTTATGTATATCATTGCCTATGTACTCGTTATTTATATTACTTTCTTTATTCCAGGTGGTTCACTATTCTTTTTATTAGCATTACTATCATTCCCAATGCCAATAAAAGCCGTGCGTAGATTCAAGAAAAACGATACACCTCAAACTATGATGCCAGCGATGGGTGCTACAGGTAAAACCAATACATTCTTTGGTTTACTCTACGCATTAGGTATTTATATTAGTGCATTACTTGGCGGTATTTAAGAACATATCGCTATAACGTTCCACTGACTCGGAGCTTAAATTTTAAAAACTAGAAATCTACTAAATATGATTTCAATTAGGTCGAGACATATATCTATGTCTCGGCTTTTTAATTCGCTTTATAAATCATGTGATAATGTAGATGACCATATAGATCAAATGTACTATTCGCTTTAAATCCTAACCTGTTATATACACTTAATGCCCCCTCATTCGTTACATCACAATTCAAACTCCATTTTTCGTCTTTGTATGTATGTAATACATGTTTGACTAACTGTGTCGCAACACCTCTTCCACGATATTGAGGGAATGTTGCAACTGTTTCAATATACCATTCATCATCATTCGCTTCTTTCATCGGCATAGGTGAACCATACGCTCTAATATCATCATCAAGTGTCATATCCAACCATGCACGTTCCATCTCTAACTCTTTATTTCCAGGATATGCAATTAAACATCCAGCTACCTCTCCATCAATTTCATATACCCACGTATTGCTATAATGACCTCTATAAGGTACATCAATCATGCTTTGTTCCATTATTTTAAGTAGTCTTTCCTTTTCAATATCTTTAACCATATCTACTTCTAGTTCTTGCCAAATGATATAGCATAATTCTGCGATTTTTGGAATATCGTTTGGATGTGCTTTTCTAATCATATATAGTCTCCTCAACTTCAAAGCTTATTTATTTTAATTATAAATGAAAATATCTAAAAATTCGAAGTTAATACGTTTTAATTTTTTATTTTTCATATCAATTGTTTTCGATTGTTGTATTATAAAAGATAAGAGATAATTACTGTATTAACATTAATTTATGGAAGGATATGGAATAATGAAAGTAAATAAAGTCATTTACGTCGTACTTGCGTTTATTTTAGGTTGGTGTGGTATTCACAAATTTTATTCAAATCAACTTTTACAAGGTATTCTACACCTTATTTTCTTTTGGACAGGTATCCCTTATATTATTGCAATTATTAGCGGCTTATTAACAATATTTTTCAACAAAGCTGACGAAGAAGGCATGATTATTCTCGAGAAATAATCTTTGACCTCAGAAAAATTCAGGAATTTGCAAAATCACCTATAATTCATCTTAAAATTGGGTAAATAAAAAATAATGCAAATTAAAAAATTTCAATTGTATTTTGGGAGGTCTTAAGATGAAAAATATTATTCAACGTGTATTCAGAGCGCTAGCAGTTGGTTATATCGTTAAAGCAATTAGAAACTTAATTAGTAAAAAATAGATAATAGCGTTACTTTAAAATTTGTAACTCATAAACAAAGCTGATAACCCCGTAAAAGGATTATCAGCTTTTTTGCTTTTCTATTCATTTAAATGAGATATATTTCTATATATTTTATAAGTAATCCATTTACAAGTACATTAACTATTTTCATGCTCGTAAATATTTCAATACTAACCTTTATTTTTTAATGTATCCATTTTTTTGAGATAGAATTTTAATATTAACAGGAAGCTACCAACAGTAAATAAAGATAAACACTGTAACAAATTCGTTTCATTTACCCCTGTATTAGGTAAAGCATTTTTATTTTGTGTATGATTCTTTTCCTGTATATCAAGATGTCTTGCAGTTCTTGAATTTTCAGTATTATTCACTTGTTTGTGGAATGAATTTCTCTGTACTTCATTTTGAATTTCTAATTCATTGTTATGAGCCTTTACATTCTGTTCCTTAATTGACGTGTCAGAATTTGTCATTGTATGATTTATTGGTGCTTGCGGTTCTATGTAATGTTTGTTAGGTGTTTTGATTTCTAGTACGTCTTTATGAGGATCAACATTCGGCATTGTAAATGTTCCATCTGGATTCAGTATGGCATGATCTAATCGGGCTTGTGGTTCTTTATAATATTTATTAGGCGTTATAATTTCTAATACGTCTTTATGAGGATTAACATTTGGCATTGTAAATGTTCCGTCTTGATTCAGTATGGCATGATCTAATCGGGCTTGTGGTTCTTTATAATATTTATTAGGCGTTATAATTTCTAATACGTCTTTATGAGGATTAACATTTGGCATTGTAAATGTTCCGTCTTGATTCAGTATGGCATGATCTAATCGGGCTTCTTGTGCATATGCACATGTTGGAGCCAAGAACATCATCGTTGATAAAATAGTTAGCAAACCAATTTTAGTCTTCATTTTAATACCTCCATTTAACTATTAAATAATTAACTATATTTGATTTTTCATACGTTTATTACGTCTTTTTTATTAAAATATCCTATCCAATTATTTTGAGCATCATATAAAGATAAATAAGACTGCCCATTAGGATGTTTGTATAGGTATTTAGCTTTATATACATTGCCATATTCAATATTTTTTTGAGTTCTTTTCACAGTGAAGTCTAAATTACCCCAAACTACTATTTTCTTTTTGAGTATAGACACACTTTTATTGTATTTTTCTGGGATAGGTTTTTCCATCCAATGCTTTATGTAATTTAAATTTTCAGCCGTAATTCTAGTACCAAAATTTAAATAGTTATTACCATATGCGTGTACCGCGATGATTTGATTTTTTTTATTCCAAACACCACTTCCACTTTGACCATTCCATGTATCCATATCATAAAAAACATTGTTATTAGTCATTTTTTTAAGATTACCTTCTGAATTATATTGCAGAGACCCGGTCTTATCTCCTGGAAAACCAGATGTTTCTAGTCTCTCATTAATTAACATATTTGTAGTTATAGATAAAGTTCCAGTTTTCCTACCTAATTTTGTATCTAGCTTTATTACTGCTAAATCATGTTCATAAGAAGTTGAATCAACCCATTCTTTTAAAGCAAATAACTTTTTTGAGTGCGCTTTTCCAATAAGATAATCATCATTCTTAGCTCCTGCAAACACTGTTACATCAGACGCCCAACCCCCGATTTCTTTAGTATAAATATTATGCGCTGCTGTCAAAACAGTATCTTCACCTATCATAATTCCTGATCCACTATAAGATTTGCCATTAGGATACTTCATATTTAACTTTACTACTTTTCTATATGGTCCAGATGTAAAGTTTTTGACTAACTTTCTATTATCATTACCTAATATTTTTTCTTCTTCAACATCTTTATATAACGTATCCATAGGTATGATATTATCTTGCGATGGTATAGGACCAACTTCAGCATTCTCAGATGGCTCTATAGCAATAGTTGGTGAATCGTCAAACTTTTCTAGATCAACTTCAGGTTCAGAAATGCCTTCATTAGTATAATATATGTTTGCATATGTATTTTTATCTAACAAAACATAAAACGTAACCAAAGATACCAAAATAACAAGCAATATTCTCTTGAAATTCATTTTCCCACCTCCTCAGTTGTATAATATATAGTATAATTTTTTTAGTCAATACTATAAAATTAATATTTAAATATAATTAATTACTAAAATTATACACGTAAGGTAAAATTCATCAATTCACTATACAAAATATTTATTATAGATAGTGTATTTTTTAACCTTGAGCACTAAAAAAACCAATCAATAGCGTCATGTGATATTTATCGAAATTATAAAGTTAGAAAAAAATAAACATATAAATACATAGTGATGTAGCGATATCTAGTTAAAATTCAAAAAATAAAAAGCCTCTATACTAAGCATGACTAATTTTAATATCAGTCTTGTTTAGTATAGAGGCATACCTTAAGGCTTATAAGTTTTATCTATTTTCGTAATCTAATTGACACTAACTTGAATTTCAATATCGATAGATTCTTTTAACGCTTTCGAATATGGACAATAGTTATGAGCTTTTTCTACATAAGTTTCTGCTGCTTCTTGAGTCATATCTGTTAATGTTACATCTAATTCAGCACCTAATTTAACTCCACCATCTTGCTTGTCAGGTAACAAATAAGCTGTCACACTCACTTCTGGTTCAATTTCGCCTTTACTATCGCTTTTTAAAATATGCATAAGTGCATTATTAAAACATGCGCTGTAACCTGCAGCAAATAACTGTTCCGGATTAGATTCTGTTACACCATTACCACCCATCTCTTTGGGAACTGCTAAATCCTGATAAAACGTATTATCTTCACTAAATACTTTACCATCTCTACCACCATTGCTGATCACTTTCGTTTCAAATAAAGGCTTAACCATTTTTAAAACTCCTTTTAATTATATTATTTTTTTATACAATCAACATTAATTCATTAATAATATAACATTATTCTTTTGTGAATAACAAAGATATGTTTTGGTTTATTTTACGGAATTATAACTGCTAAATACTTCACTTATATTAAGCGCACAAGATGACCATATTTCCCAAAAACATTATAGTATTTAAAGATCTGATTTAGATTAATGGTTTTATTACCCGTTCTTTTTCGTCCTTGTTTTTAACTCACATTATTCATTTATGTTTATTTTGCACATGCATATAGCTCCATACTCTTTTCAAAACATTATTACACACTTTGTGGTAATTCTTTTTAGATTTCAATCCCATGTTAAACCAAGATCCATCATTAATTGTATAATGCGTTACCTGGTTTATTGATGTTGCAATTATATTTTCGCCACTCAAGTATCTAATCTAATAATAAAGTAAGTACTATCCTACTTATATAACAAATATTAACTTTTAATTTGGCACTTCGACATTCAATCATTCATAACTATATTAAGAAATTTAAACTAACAACTATCAACGCATCCTTTTTATAATTAATATATTAAATAATTTAATTGTCCATTAAAGCTTGATTATATTTAATTTTTCTATGTTAATTGCATTTTTAGTTCACAAATTAATACTAGATTTTTAATAATCAACGTAGTACAATATATACAACAAAATCAAAGGGGTGAGTATTATGATTACTGATATCGTTAACGCAATTATAGCAATCATCCAAGCAATCATCGCAGCAATTCCTAAGTAAAAATGTAAGCGCTTTAATAGAATCGTAAAGGACTAAAACAGATTCAATTCTGAATTAGTCCTTTTTAAATGCTATTTTCTAGCTTTCTTAAACGTTTTTAATAACTCAAACTAAAGCTGAAAGTCTAAAGGAACTCACAAAAGATACTAAGCATTTTCTCAATTAATCGTTTAATATTTTTACATAAAAGCAATGTTTTTATTTTCCTTTATCTTGCCAATTGACTTTATTTCTTTTCTTAGACCTTCTTTCTAATCTGTGAATTTAGCAATTGTATAATAGAAATAACAGACACACTTCTATGGAATTAGCTAAAGGGGTTTCAATACAATAAGTTAATAAAAGATGAGATCATACAATACTGAAATTACTTAGTGAGTATATAGTCATTTGCTTGAAGAACTAAATTCTGAAGAAGATAAAAAGCTAGATGGGATTATCAATTTCTAGTTGGAGAACTAAACGGACAAAATAAATTTAAAAGTGGTCAAATTGTCCACTTGCTGACCCAAATAAGTTTGGGAATAGCTTTTATAGATTTTTGACAAAATAAAAAGAACGTTGATATATCAACGTTCTAATCATATCCAAAGTTTTCCATTTGGATTCATCTTTATGTTACGGAAACGGAGGGATTCGAACCCTCGCGCCGCTCTCGCGACCTACACCCTTAGCAGGGGCGCCTCTTCAGCCAACTTGAGTACGTTTCCAATGGCTCCACAGGTAGGACTCGAACCTACGACCGATCGGTTAACAGCCGATAGCTCTACCACTGAGCTACTGTGGAATAATGTGTTGCTCTAATCAAGCACAAATATTATTATATCAATTCTGCTTAAATTTTCAAGTAGTAAACTTTAAAAAATATGCGGAATATTTACACTAAATTAATATAATATTCCACATATACTTTTTTTACATACTTTTGTCGCCAAATTTACTATGATTTATTTTCAAATAATGAATATTTTGCTAATGCTTCATAAATATTTAATTGAGGTTTTGTATAATCAATCGGAGATTCTGGATCAAATGTAGCAACTCTTGCTGCCCTGTCCATCATATAGTAATAATAAATACCGTTTAGATATTGGTGGTGCATGCTGTGTGCTGAAATGTTTGCAACAATCGTTTGATTATCTACAAATATCACTTTACATTTCTTTTCTTTTAGTGGTTTTATCTGGTGAACATAATGAATATTAATCCATGTATTTTCTTCTTTTCTATCAGAGTGCGTTGGGAAAAAATAAGTAGGAAAAAGTGGAGTAAATAAAATTGGGGGTTTACTGCTAATACCAGTAATTCTCATGGTATCTTCTTTTTTAAAATGATAACTGCTACCATAAAATCTACACGAACGATCAATAATCTTGGGTACACGTTCTTTTAAAACTTTACTGTCATCCTTATATTTCAAAAGATAACTCCCTTCATACTTACCGGTTGATAAACTACATGGTTGTAAAACCATATCACCTTTTTTAATGATATAGGGTTGAATCATATTTTTTACCTCCTTATATATTATAGCGACAACCAAATAATATAATATAAACATCTTAAAATCAACTTATATAATAATATTTTTTATAAATTTTCTACAATTATTTTTCTGCATCTTTACTTTTGCATTAATTAATTTTTTGCCAAGTTGCATTTTACACTTATTTTTTCGGAAAAGTCTGAATATTCATTGATTTAAAAATTAAAACCTTGTATACTGTATACAAATATAGATAGAGGGGCTGTGTTGATTATGAAACATAATACACATGTAAAGTACAATACACTAGAATCATTTGTATCTACGATTAATGATTTAGGCATCGAACTAATCATTGATGAATCATTGCGTAATGTCCGTAAGCAAGAATTGGAACATCTTATTGATAATGCACTAAAAAATAAAAACGAGAATGATTTCAAACGTTATACTGAAGAATACAAAAATTTGGAGGAATTTCTCGTTGGTTAATTTATTGTTTTGTTACTTAAAATAAGGTCTATTCCCTACTTAAACATTAAGTTAGAGAATAGACCTTTTTATATAGACTTTATTATGACATTAATCTGATTAATTCATAACGTGGAATATCACCAAAATAATGAAAAATATCGTAATTTGAAAGTGCTTCTTCTATACTATCAAATTCATGCATTGTACCCTCTAGTGCATTTTCCAATTCGGTAATATCACCTTCACCGAAAAAGTCTCCGAATATCTTAGCGTGCTCAATTCGCCCTTTTTTTACATCTAATTTTATTTGAACGAAACCCTTTTCAAATTTTTCTTCTCTTTCAAAGTTATATTTAGGATTTCTACCGTAATTCCATTCCCAAGTACGGTATTTTTCATTACTGAGTTGTTCTATTTTTTTCCAATCTTCTTCCGTTAATTTATATTCTTCTACTTTTGTTGCTTCTCCAAAAATTGTTTTTAAAATAATTTCTTTAAATTTATCAATATCTATAGGCTCATCTAAAAACTCAGAAATATTTGCCACTCTACTTCTAACTGATTTTATACCTTTCGATCTAATCTTTGCTGGATTAACTTTTAGTGCATTTTGCACTTCGTTCAGTTCACTATTTAGCATTAACGTACCATGACTAAACATGCGATCTTTTACTTTCACCATGGCATTACCTGATATTTTTGCATTTCCTACTTGAATGTCATTCCTACCAGTCATCTCAGCATCAACACCTAATGATTTCAACGCCTCAACAATCGGCTCTGTGAATTTTTTGAAATTATGGAAACTGTTGCCATCATCATCCGTTACAAAACTAAAGTTTAAATTACCTGTATCATGGTAAACGGCTCCACCACCAGAAATACGTCTAACGACATCAATACCATGTTCATCTATATAGGGTTGATTTACTTCTTCTATAGTATTTTGATTTTTCCCAATAATAATTGATGGTCTATTTACATAAAACAAAAAATAACTATCATCTTTTGGCATGTTTTTTAAAACATATTCTTCCATTGCCAAATTTAATGTTGGATCTGTAATATTGTTGTTACTAATAAACTTCATCTATTGCACTCCTTTTCCATAAATATATGCCCTTATCCTATTTATGCTATATTTTCACAAAAATTGCCAATCATTTACTTTGATATTTTGCTAAAAAATGGAAATTGCTTTATATCATGCAATTTAATGGTTTTTTGTTTATTTGTTTGCTGATTTTTTGTATAATACTATCTAGTTAGCATTTCTAGGGAGGACTAAAAATGACTGTTGCAGAAGTTGGAAATATCGTAGAATTTTATGACGGCTTAAAAGGTCGAGTTGAAAAAATTAATGACAACTCAGTAATTGTTGATTTAACAATTATGGAGAACTTCGAAGAACTAGACTTGCCAGAAAAAACTGTCATTAATCACAAACGATACACAATCGTTGAACAAGAAGGATAGTTAAAATGAATAGAATTTCTAAGGCACTAATTTGGTTTGTCGTAAGTTTCATAGTGTTCCACATCATTCTATTTGTCATGTGGGGCGAGAAACAAGAATATTGGTATCTCTATACGGGCATTATGCTCATTGCTGGTATCAGTTATATCTTTTATCAAAGGGATATCGAATCTAAACGTTTACTCACTTCACTGGGTGTAGGTATTATCACTGGTATTGTATTGATAATTATTCAACTTATTATCGCAGCAATTGCTTCTGATATAAAATATTCTGAGTTAATCAAAGAACTGACACGCACGGGTGTTTATTATAAATGGCAAATGTTAGTAACATTGGTCTTTGTAATACCATGTCATGAACTTTATATGAGAACTGTGTTACAAAAAGAATTAATTAAATTAAATATCCCAAGCTGGTTAAGCACTATTATTACAGCAATATGTTCTGCTTCGTTATTTTACTATCTTGACAACTTATGGATTGTTTTCTTTGTATTCATTGTACAAGTAGCACTTTCATTAAGTTATTTCTATACACGCAGAATAGCAACAACTGTTGTAGCTCAAATAGTAGCCGTTGTTATTTTATTAATATTCAACGTCTAAACGAATCACAATATTTATTATTTAAAAAAGCTGGAAGATATCATTTCTAAATGAAGATCTTCCAGCTTTTTTATATTAATACTTGGAATGTTTGCTGTTGTTGTATGCTATATTGATTGTCTTTTAAATTTCGTGAAATCAATTCTACCATCGTAATTTCACCAGTTTCATGAATAACCGCATGTTCTAAATATTGTCTATAATTTCTATAGCAATAATCTGTCATACTCACCCGATATATATGGTCTAATGTGATATTATTTAATTGAACCCTTTCAAATGGCATTGCATTCATATCAATTGTATAATCTACACCTTGCCAAAACGTACACAGTGTTTCATCTACAATGGTTAAGCTTAAGGAACCTCCACTAAATTCAATATGTGCATAGCAGTATTCTAAAATATCTTTTATTTGTTGCCCTTTCAGTGTTAAGTCAATAGGTACATCTGGATGTGGGTACGCATGATACAATGTTTCATTAGTAATCTGTCCAGATAATCCAGTTTCGCCACTCGTAGGTAAATGAACACAGGAAATATCATAATCAAATTCTCTACGGATACTATCGTGTAATAATTGTGTAAATGCATGAGGCTTAGTAATCACATCATCTAATCCATCAATATGTGCATCTATATCTTTATTTGTTATGATTTCTTTTCCCCAATGTTCAACTGTTTTCCGATCATAGTAGGTTAATTCTAATAGGTCTTTATCTTCTTTATATTCATTTAAATCAACGATTTGTGATTCTACATTTTCTAATTCAAATGAATTTGTTCGCTTTTTAAAGTTGATTTTTACGTGTATTAACTGCTCTGCATTTTGACCAGCTTGAACATATAAAGTTTTTTCATCTTTTCCAATAAAGGTTTGATGTTGGTGACCAGTAATAAGTAAATCGATAACACCTAGTGTTTGCATTAATTTTTCTGCTTCATTTACATTTTGCTCACGTTCATTTGATGACTGATTAAGTTGATCTAGTCCACCATGATAAATGACAATTAGAAATTCAGGCATTTCTGTTTCATGAATAAATCGAATCCAACGCTTAGAAGACAGCAATGTTTTTTCGATTTGAACATCATTCTCCATTTCAAAATGTTCTCTTTCCATTAAACCATCTGAAGTTAATCCAACGATTGCAATTTTAACACCGTCAATTTCTTTAATTGTATATGGCGTTGAAAAATATGGCTCCCGAGTTTTCTTATATTCAATATTGGCAGAAAGCCAAGGAAATCTCGATAATGATACTGCCCTTGAAAAGAATGATAAGCCAAATTTAAATTCATTAGGACTAATGCCACTTGCATCATACTCCATGGCGTTCATTAATTTTATCATCGGGTGACGTTTATATGGCGCCACTACGGCGTAGTAAAACGCAGCCAAAGAACCCGCTAAACTCCCTCCACTATCTAATAAAATGACATGGTCATTTTCTTCTCTTTTCGATTTCACATACGTGCCAGCTCGATAGATATTAGAACCATTATCTCCATTTAGAAAATAGCTATGCATATCTGAAGTAGCGATAACATCTATTGCAATCTTTTCACTTTTTTTCATATGCATCTCTCCTCGTTTCTCTCAGTTTAACATGTTTTTAAATGACTTCGATACTAATATTATACTTCATTAATTTATGACTAAAAGAAGGAAGTTAATAATAAAAAATACACCCCTAAAAGTTAGATTTTTAGTCCAACTTTTGAGGTGCACTTCATACATTGTTCAATTAAGTGTTTTTTAATTTAAACTATTCGTTACATTATCCAATTTGTACGCGTTCTTTCGGATAATGAAATTTATCAGGTTCCCTACGTCCACCAATCATAATAATAAAGCTAATTAATCCCACACGTCCGATAAACATTAATATCATAAGTGTAACTTTCGACATATCATTAAAATCGCCAGTAACACCTAATGATAAACCACACGTCCCGAATGCAGACATCACTTCAAAAAAGCCTTGTAGAAATGAAATTTTACCATTTTCAACAACTAATATAAAAATCGTCGCTGCAAACGTTAAAATACCTGCCATTGTGAATACTGCAAATGAACGTTGTACATCTGTCGTATGTATTTCACGATTAAAGGCTTTAATTGATAATTTCTCGTTATTATTATTAAAGTTTAATAAAAATAAGATCAAAATGGCAAATGTAGTTGTTCTAATACCACCACCAACTGAACTTGGTGATGACCCGATAAACATCAAGACACTCATAATCACATTCGTACCTTCACCAAAATGACTGACATCAATTGTCTGCAATCCAGCACTTCTAGTCGTTGCAGATTGGAACAAGGCATAGAATAACGATTTGTGCCATGACATATTTTGAAACGCATGATTATATTCAAATAATAAAATAATAATGACACCAAATACGAACAGTACTAAATATGTTACTGTCGTTATTTTAGCAAATAGCGAAAACCTAAAATTAGGTATTCTATTTTTAATATATGCTTTCACTTCGATTAAGACAGGAAAGCCAATCGAACCTAAAATAATTAAAAACATGACAATGGTTTGTACAAAGTAATCATTGGCATATGGAATCAATGACTGACCTGTAATATCAAGTCCCCCATTTGTCGTTGCGGATACTGCAACAAAGAAGCCTTGCATGATAGCATACTGCAAATCAGGGTTGTCTCGATAAAAATAGAACGTTAATAATGCTGCACCAATCACTTCGATAATTAAAATAGTACGTACAATATCGAGAATTAATTTCACTGTCCCACTCATTGTATCTTTATTATTATCCAACATAATTAACTGTCTTTCACGCATCCCGATATGTTTGCCAAGGACTACCCACAACATTGTTCCAATAGCCATTACGCCAATACCACCAATGTTCAGAATGATCATGATGATAATTTGTCCAAACGTCGTATATGTTTCCACAATATTAACTGGTGATAGTCCTGTAACACTTACACCTGAAACAGCAACAAACAATGAATCTACCGGGTCTACAGATACACCTGCTTTATGAACATATGGTAAATTCAATAGTAAGAATGCCACGATAATCGCGACTATATAGTACATCACAATACCTTGTTGAGGACTGGATTTTTTAAATAATTGATTGAAAATGGACAACGCGTACTCACCTCAACGCTACTTCAATTTAATCTTGATATCTTGCTCTTTACCATCTCTATATATTTTTGCTGGTAATGTATCTAAATCATCTTTATGACTAAAAATAATTTGTCTATATCTTAAATTATCTTCAATTTCTTTACCATCTAATTCTACTATGACATCATTTTTTTGCAACCCGGATTTTTCACCTAGACTATTGTCTTTCACATCTCCAATTACAACACCTTTATTAACCTCTTTAGGTAAATTAAGAGATTGATGTGTGGCTTCATCCATATCTTTAACATTGGCAATTTTTATGCCAGTATTAGGATACTTAACTTCACCGTTTGCTTCAAGTTGTTTGGCAATAGATTCTGCGTCATTGACTGGGATTGCAAATGCAATACCCTCAACATTATCCATATCTATTTTTAAAGAAGCAATACCAATCAATTTACCATTTTTATCAATAACACCACCACCTGAATTACCAGGATTGACAGGTGCATCCATTTGAAAAGCGCTCATAAGCACATCATATTGGTTATCTTTATCGATATCAACTGGCACATGACGGTTTAGTCCGGATACAATACCTTCTGATACACTACCTTTAAAATCAACACCTAAAGGATTACCTACGACAATAATCGGTTCACCAAGAACTAGCGTACTAGAATCACCCATTTTAATTGATTTAACATCACTAGATGATTTTATTTTCGCTTTAACCACTGCAATATCGGAAAATTTGTCTGTTCCAATCACTTTACCAATAGATGTATCATTATTTCCGTATGTAATTTTTTGTTCTTTTTTATCACCTACAACGTGTGCATTAGTCATAATAAAAATAGAGTCGCCCACTTTTTTGTAGACGACACCTGAACCTAATTCATTTTCTTTGCCTGCTTCTTGTGTCTCTTTCTCTGCAGATGAACTATTATTACTTGTATCATTTTCAACTGTTACGATCGATTGAACCGCACTATTAGCGCTTTTCATTGTATCTGTGTATGTTTTTTCTTTACTAGCGTTATCACTGCTTTGGAATATATTATCCTTCGTATTACCATTATGATCAACATTATTAAAGATGGCGTTAATCAAAACAATTAACAAAATAACCGCTAATACAATCAGCACTTTTGCCCAGTGTTCTTTGAAAAATTGTTTAATTTTATCTATTACACTTAATTGGTCACTATGACGCTGTTGCTTAGATGGTTCATCTGCTTGTCCTGTTTTATGATTTTTTGCAATATTAACATGGACTTTTTCTGAATTGTCTTCTTCAATATACTGATTAACTCTTGATTGTTGCGCTTCTTCAGAATAAAAATGGTCATCCTGCAAACCTTCTTTATTCGTTGATGCATTGGTATCTACATCTGAATCATTTGACGCTGATTTAGTTTCCAAATGCGTATTTTCTTCATTAGTCGTTGGTGCTACTTCCGCTTCATCTTTGGCTACATATGGTGAAGGCGATTGCTCAGCTTGTTGTGATTTATGATTCAGAGGCTTATCTTCAGATTGTTGAATTTCATTTTCTGAATTACGGCTATTTCGTTTTGCAGCCATTGCTTGTTGTTGTTGAATTTCTTCTTGCGTCAGTTTTTCTATCCGCGCTTTTCTTAAGTTTTCTTTTACACGTGCTTCGTTATTCTTTGCTAACTTTTCAGCTTTTTCAGCACGTTGTTTTCTAGCTTTTCGTTCCATTTGTACACGTTGTTCCCGTTCTTCATTATGAAAATATTCTCGTCTTTTACGACCATATTTTTCTCTTGGGATCACATGTTTTTTATTATTTGACACAAAAACGCCCCCTAAACTGCATCTATCTATACTTTCTATTATGACATATCATCAAACATTTTTCTGCTTTATTTTAACACAACACAAAAATTGTCATACTAAATTTTATGTTGATTTAAGACGTGTATTCATATAAAAAATATCCAATTTGATATTTACTTATTACATCTTTCCATAGTGTTTTATTGTTGATACCTTATGTTTGATTATAAGCACTTTTTGTACAAAATTCTAACTTTATCTCATTTTCATATAAATAAAGTAATAATTTAAAATAAGTTATTTAATATAAAAAAACTGAAAAGCACTGTGTGCTTTTCAGTCTAAAATAAACGATTATTTTTTCTCTTCTTTTTTATTTTGACGAACTGACGTCAACCAACCAATGATGACTAATAATATCATTACTGTCCAGAAGATAGATTGCCATAAAATACTATGTGGGAAATGTTCAGGTAATATTAAAATGTCTGGGTGCGCTAACACCATTACAACAAGTTTAATACCAACCCAGCCAACAATAGCAAAGGCTGCACCTTCTAAACCTGGATATTTGTTTAATAGGTTAACAAACCATGTCGCTGCAAAACGCATGATAATAACACCAAACATACCACCCAAGAACATAACCGCAAATTGACCTAAGTCCATACCACCAAAATGAATACCAACAGCTGGTAATGTAACTGCTATTGCCAGTGCTGCAAGCATTGAATCTATAGCGAACGCAATATCTGCAAATTCAACTTTCAATACTGTACCCCAGAATGATTTAGGACTAGCATGAATTTCTTCTCCATCTTCATCAAAATGATGATCATCGGTACCATCATGTTCTTGTTGATCTTTCTCTTTGAAGAAGGTTATCAAATTCCGTATCGACATATAAAGTAGATATATCGCGCCTAATGCTTGAATCCACCAAAAATGAGCAATAATACTGATTAAGAATAAAGAAATAAAACGAAATACAAATGCACCAAGTAAACCATAAAACAGTGCTTTTTTACGTTGTTCTGGTGGTAAATGTTTCACCATAACAGCCATTACAACTGCATTATCTGCAGCGAGTAAACCTTCTAAAAATACAAGTACTAGTAGTACCCATAGATAAGGTAAGATCAAACTTGGATCCATATAGGACAACTCCTTTAATTTTTTAAGCATAAAAATAGAGACCTAAGCTAAGCTAGTGATTACGCAACTTGCACTTGTCTTCATCATCGATTATGACGTTGAAAACAATTGACAATCCATATTCACTATTAGCAAAGGTCTCACTCGACAGTTTTATTCTGCCCATTTTACCGGAAGTTTGATACTCCGTAATGACGATAAAATGACTAAGTTAAAAAAGATAGATGAACTGCATTCGTTTTTATATATAAACGTTTGTATGCGAGAATCATATACTATTTTAACTAAAGTTAAGTTACTCCCCTCTGACAACTGAGTCATAGGTATTCTATTAATATAGTCATTATACACAAAATTAAAATTTATAACAATCCATATAATTTAATTTCTGGGAACTTCTCTTCAAACCATCTAGTGGCAAATTCATTTTCAAACAAGAATACATAGTTGTCGTATACATCTTTTACTAAGATAGAACGTGGTGTACTCATTTTATCTTTTATATCTTCCTCGTTTTCTATCCAACGCGCAATTTTTTGACCAACTGGTTCCATCACGATGTCAACATTATATTCATTTTTCAAACGGTGCTCGAATACTTCAAATTGTAATTGTCCAACTGCACCAATAATAATTTGATTTGTATGCAATGCTTTATAATACTGAATCGCACCTTCTTGAACAAGTTGTTCAATACCTTTATGAAAATGTTTTTGCTTCATAACATTTTTAGCAGAAACTTTCATAAATAGTTCTGGTGTGAATTGTGGAAGTTCTTGGAAACTAAATTTCTGATTACCACCTACAAGCGTATCACCAATTTGGTAATTTCCTGTGTCGTAAAGTCCGATAATATCGCCCGCAACAGCATGATTAACCGTTTCTTTATCATCTGCCATAAACGAAGTTGAACGTGTAATCTTTTGCTTTTTATGCGTACGTTGAAGCGTTACATCCATGCCACGTTCAAAGGCGCCACTTACGACACGCATAAAGGCAATTCTATCTCTATGTTTTGGATCCATGTTAGCTTGAATTTTAAAGATAAACCCTGAAAAATCAAGATCAAACGGACTAACTTCTATATCTTCATTCGTTTGACGGGCATTCGGCATAGGCGCATGGTCAACATAAGCATTCAAGAAATTTTGAACGCCAAAATTCGCTAGTGCAGAGCCGAAAAATACGGGCGTTAAATCACCACTTAATAATGCTTCATTATCAAACGTTTCACCCGCTTCTTCAACAAGCATTAACTCTTCTATCGCTTGACTAAAAGCACTGTCGTTTTTCATAGCGTGATCTTCTTCTAACTCGTAGTCATCATTTAAATGTAAGACATTTTCTTCATCTCTAAATGGTTCAATCGTATGAGATTCACGATCAATAATACCAAAGAAATTTTGCCCCATACCTACTGGCCAATTCATTGGATATGTTTCTATTTCTAGCGTAGATTCTATTTCATCTAATAATTCAAAAGGTTCTTTCCCTACTCTATCTAATTTATTAATAAATGTGAAAATAGGTATTCCTCTCATTTTACACACTTTAAATAGTTTCAATGTCTGAGGTTCGATCCCTTTAGCACAGTCAATCACCATTACAGCACTATCAACTGCCATCAGTGTTCTATACGTATCTTCTGAAAAGTCTTCGTGTCCAGGTGTATCTAAAATATTAATTTTATAGTGATCATAATCAAATTGCATGACTGAACTTGTAACAGAAATACCTCTTTCCTGTTCGACTTTCATCCAGTCACTTGTTGCAAATTTACCACTCTTTTTACCTTTAACTGTACCCGCTTCTCTTATCGCACCACCGAATAGTAATAACTTTTCTGTTAAGGTAGTCTTACCAGCATCCGGGTGAGATATAATCGCAAAGGTTTTTCTTGATTCTACTTCTTCCTTTATACTCATTTATACTCTCCTTTAACTTTCAAATATCCATTTAACGATGTCATCAGCGATCTGTGAAGCTGTTGACTCATCAAGTAACGTAAACAAGTGTATCACAAGTTCCTCGTTCATATCATCTTCATTTATAGATGAATCGATTTCTAATGACCAATGTATATCGGGAATTGCTATTAACATACATTGATTCACTTTATTTTCATAGATATACACATGTCCAATGATTTCATTAAAATGTAAATTTTTAATCTTCATGTGGACCACCACCGAATTTATCATAAGCCGCTTCAAGCCCAATTAAATCATCGCGGTGTGGCACTTTAACATGTCCAGGCATAATTTGATAAGGTTCACGTCCTTTAGAAGCGAGCACTACCGTATCACCTGGTTCTGCTATATCGATGGCATGACGTATACCTTCCGCTCTATCTTCAAATTCAACATAATTATGATGTGTTGCACCTTTTGCTAGTTCTTGTGTTAATATCTTAGGATCATCGTTAGCTGGGTTATCAGGTGTAAAAATAACATAGTCTGCACGACATGCTACACGCCCCATTTCTGGTGTCTTCGTTAAGTCACGTTCTCCAGCCATACCACATAAAAATATCAATTTTTGTTTAGCAAATGGTTTCACAGCATCTATTAATTTGTCCATGCCATCAGCCGTATGTGCATAATCTATAATCAAATCGATAGGTAATGATGGATCAAGTACTTCCAGTCTGCCTTCAACAGGTTCTAAATTTTCTACTGCATCGACGATATCGGTTAAAGCAATGCCTTTACTCCACACAGCTATCATTGCTGCCATGATATTAGAGACATTAAATAATCCAACATAAGGTGATTTTACTTGGAACGCACCTTCAGGGGTATTAAAAGTAAACTGCACACCTTGTAATGATTCATTGATATGACGAGCTGTAAATTGCGCATCATTAGTCACACCATATGTAAACACTTCAAATGGCGTAACAGAAGCAAGATATTCTGAAAAAGCATCATCATTATTCAATACGACAAACTTCTCTTGAGATAAATCTTCACCTAATTGGCTGAATAATAGTGATTTAGCATGTCCATAGGCTTCCATTGTGCCATGAAAATCTAAATGATCCTGTGTTAAATTTGAAAAGATTGCTACGTCAAAATCAACACCTCTTAATCTGCCTAATGACAAGCCGTGACTCGACACTTCCAATGTCATCGCTTCTGCATTTTTTTCTACAGCTTCATTTATTTTTTTAGTTAGCGAGACTGTTTCTGGTGTTGTATTAGCACCTTTTGATTTATCCTCATTAATTTGGAAGCCATTCGTACCTAAATAAGCGCTGCCTTTACCTAACTTTCTATAAATGTGATGAATCATTGTTGCAATTGACGTTTTTCCATTTGTTCCAGTCACTCCATAAGTTACCAGTTGCTTACTCGGAAAATTGAATAATGTATGAGCTAATAAACTAGCCACACGTAACGTATCAGGCACGATGACCTGGGTCGCATCCCCTGTAATTTCTTGTTGATGGCTAACGATCAGCACTTGACACCCTTGATTAACTACATCTTGGCAAAATTTGTGACTATCCACTGTATAACCTTTAGAGGCAACAAACACACTACCACTTTGTGCCGTGCGAGAATCAGTCGTTATATCTGTTATATTTTTATCTAGTGTGCCGATAACTTGTTTCACTCTTATTTTTTCAAACAACACATTTGCATCCAACATTTATCGCTCCTTTATTTCCAATAGTTCTATTATACACATTTTCAACTTATTTTATAGAATCTAAAGATGAGATATTCATCATTTCTTCCTATTATATGTAACTATTTTATCGTTATAAATTTGTTGATTATTAACCTTACGTTATATAATTGTTAATATTTTCTATATATTTGCTTAAATTAACGTTTTGCAAGCTTACTTCTAACTTAATAGTGGTATGATATAAATATATTACAACCTTATATTAATACGGATTAATTCATAATACAGTATGTAGCATTTCCTATCTGATTGTAAAATGATATAATCATCATTAATTATGTGTTTTTTCTTTCACACGTTTAAAAAATACGTTAAACTTAACATGAGCTAAATATAATCTATTGGAGGGTGGCTTTTAATGGTTACTCAAAATAAAAAAATACTGATAATTACTGGATCTTTTGGTAATGGGCATTTACAAGTTACTCAGAGTGTAGTGAACCAATTCAAAGAAATGAATCTAGACAATTTAACAGTTATCGAACACGATTTATTTTTAGAAGCACACCCTATCCTTACTTCTATTTGTAAAAAATGGTACATTAATAGCTTTAAATACTTTAGAAATATGTATAAAGCTTTTTATTATAGTCAACCAGATCAATTAGATAAATGTTTCTATAAATATTACGGATTAAATAAATTAATGAATTTACTTTTAAAAGAAAAACCAGACCTTATCTTACTGACATTCCCTACACCGGTCATGTCTGTATTAACTGAGCAATTTGATATGAATATACCAATCGCTACTGTTATGACTGACTATCGTATGCAAAAGAATTGGATTACACCTTTCTCTCAAAGATACTATCTTGCTACCGAAGAATTGAAAGATGAATTCGCAAGCATTGGTATTCCTAAAGATAAATTGAAGGTAACTGGCATCCCTATATCTGATAAATTTGAAACAGATATTGATAAAACAGCGTGGCTAAGTCAAAATCACTTAGACCCAGATAAGCCAACCATTCTGATGTCTGCAGGTGCTTTCGGTGTTTCTAAAGGCTTTGGTCAAATGATTCAAGAAATTTTAAATCGAAGTCCACATGCACAAGTTGTCATGATATGTGGTAAAAATAAAGAATTGAAACGTTCATTAACATCACAATTTAAGGATTTTAACAATGTCTTAATTTTGGGATATACCAAACACATGAATGAATGGATGGCTTCGAGCCAATTGATGATAACCAAACCGGGTGGTATCACTATTTCAGAAGCATTAACGCGACAAATCCCTATGATTTTCCTAGATCCTGCACCAGGTCAAGAACTTGAGAATGCCGTTTACTTTGAAGAAAAAGGCTATGGCCGCATTGCCAATACACCTGAAGCTGCTATTGAACAAGTTGCTGATTTAACGAATGCACCTAATAAATTAGCATCAATGTCAGAATCTATGGACGCGTCAAGAATTCCATATTCAACTTATAAATTATGTAAAGATTTATTAAACTTACTTAATCATTCATCTCGTTATGAAGAAGTATATGGAAAGGTTCCTTTATATGCAAAGCTCTTCGTTAAGTAATTACAATTCAAATAAAAATTTCATAATCATGCTCATCATCTTATTCTTAATGGAATTCGCTCGCGGTATGTACATACTGAGTTATTTAGCGTTACTTCCAACAGCAACATCTATCGCGGTAGGTATTACATCTATCGCTATTTCTATACATTTTATTGCTGATGCAACGACCAATTTTGTAATTGGCTTCTTACTTAAGCGGTTAGGAACCAAATTAGTGCTTACACTGGGTTTTCTACTTGCCTTTGCAAGTTTATTTTTAGTCATTTGGTTTCCGACATCACCCGTTGTCTTAATCACAAGTGCCATTTTACTTGGTATTGCTGTGAGTCCAATTTGGGTAATCATGTTGGCAAGTGTTGATGAGAAAAATCGTGGTAAGCAAATGGGTTACGTTTATTTCTCTTGGCTGCTAGGCTTACTAGTCGGTATGGTTGGTATGAACGTCATTTTTAAATTCCATCCAACTCAATTTGCATTTTTAATGTCACTCGTTGTATTAATCGCTTGGATTTTATATTACTTTGTAAAAATAAGATTGACGAATTATAATACACGTCCAGTCAAGCAACAATTAGGCCAAATTGTCAATGTAACAAAACGTCACATGATATTATTCCCAGGCATTTTATTACAAGGTGCTTCAATCACTGCGCTTGTACCAATATTACCTACATACGCTACTAAAGTTGTTGGTGTGTCCACATTAGAATATACAATGGCAATTGTATTCGGTGGTATAGGTTGTGCCATATCTATGCTTTTCTTATCTAAAATCATAGATAAACATGGCATCTTATTTATGTATTGGGTGATTTTTGGTGGCTTTGTTTTATATACGTTAATGATATTTGCACTTTCACTCATCACAAGTATTACAATTGTTTGGGTCTTAGCAGTATTTATCGGTCTTATGTATGGTATTTTACTTCCAGCGTGGAATACGTTTATGGCTAGTCACATACATTCAGATGAACAAGAAGAAACTTGGGGTGTATTTAATAGTGTACAAGGTTTCGGTTCGATGATTGGCCCTCTTGTAGGGGGACTCATTACTGAATTTACTAGATCAGTTAACAATACCTTTTATTTCTCAGCACTCGTATTCTTGTTCTTAGCTATTTTTTATGGTATTTATTTTATAAAAGTGAACAACAAGACTAGAACATCTAATTAATTCAATGATATATAAAAATGCCACTCGCATATTAGAGAATTCATCTCTGATATTGCGAGTGGCATTTTGTTCATTCCAAGTTTTTTATCGTATGTTATGACTCATATGATATGGTTTAACTTTAAGCTAAATTATAGTTCTCAAGTACTTTCCATTTTTCTTCTTTTTCGTCATAATACACAAGTGATAATTGCTCAATTGTTTCTTTGTAATCAATTCCCGCTAATTTTAATTGGCCATAAATATCTTCAAATTCTTGACTAGTCAAACCTTGGGCAATCGTAAAGTGAGGCACGAATGTATGATCTGCTACACCATAAAAATCACCATTGTTAAATTGATTGAATAGTCTTTCTAAAGTTTCAGTTTTTTCAACTTTAAAATAAATAACATTAGTGATTGGCGCAAAATTGGATGCTTTCGTTGCGTGTATATCAATCGTTGGAATGCCTTCGATTTTAGATTTAATAGTCTCTTTAACAGATTCTAAATCACCATCGTTTATTTTAAATTGCCCCTTAATCGTAATATGCGGCATAATTGTCGCATAATGTGCATCATAACGCTTACGATATGCGTTCACTTCATCTTGAAATGCTTTTGACGGAATTAATGCTAATCCTAAAATCATTTAAATTCCTCCTTTGTTTAACATATTTTCATTATAGCAAATTTCTGAAAAATTCGTTACTCTAAAGTCATGTTAGTTCAAATTATTAAAAAGAAATATTATCTGATAAAAAATATTTTAATAGATCTGCTAATAAAGGTTTCCATGACTTCCAATTATGACCACCTTCAAATTCTAAATAATGGTAGGTGAAGTCATTACTTCCAATAACTTGATTTAATTGTCGATTAGGCGTTAAGAAATCTGCTCGCTTGCCTGTTGTTGGTAACTTAAAATCTAGCTCTTCTAATCCGACAGCATGCCAAATTGATAATTGTGCTTTAAACTGACATCTTTCGATTAACGTTTCAATAGCTTCATCATGTTGTGGACTTAATAAACCAACTTGACTGAAGATACGTGGATAAGATAACGCTGTAATTAACGCTGCACTGCCCGCTAAACTATCACCTAATAAAATACGTGCGTTGCCTACTTTAAATGTAGGAAATGTATGATCAATGTATGGCAATATTTCATTAGCCATAGCTTTTACTGTTAATGGTGTGCGTGCACCCTGTGGATGGAACTCAGCGCGTCGCTTATCAACATCTTCATAATGAAATCCAACAAATATGGCTTTTTCCACCTCATTCGTTTCTCGTAACTGCTCATAAGTTCTATGAATTTTACCAAAGCTGAAGAAATCAGCACCATCAAAACAAAATACAACTTTATACTTAAATAATTCTGTAAAATCTTTAGGCAAATAAATAGATAGTGTGACATCTCTATCTAATATCTCACTTGGAAAATTAACTTTCGTTATACATCCTGGTTTAAAATCATCCATAATAAAGC
Organism: Staphylococcus sp. GSSP0090; assembly: GCF_013391405.1. Taxonomy (GTDB): domain Bacteria; phylum Bacillota; class Bacilli; order Staphylococcales; family Staphylococcaceae; genus Staphylococcus. The sequence goes on along the minus strand of NZ_JACBFD010000019.1, from coordinate 16,701 downwards.
GCCCCCTAGTAGTCTTAATGACATTGTACCAAGAGACGCATCATTTTAAAATATGCTACTATCAATCTTTAAATGTTAATTATCGTTTTATTCATCAGACTTTTGCTTAGCCAAGCGCTGTGGATAATCTTTCAACCAAAAGACTGCATTAGGTAACTTTTTAGGATCAGGTTTATAGATTGCTTTTTTACCGGAACCTAATTGTTTTTTCTGTAATTCATAATCTTTCAATGCTTGAATAGCGGGTTTGTGTAATATCCAAATAGCTATGATATTGAGCCATGCCATCATACCGACACCTAAATCCCCCATCATCCACGCGATATCCGCTGTCTTTACAGCACCATATACCGTTGCTGCAATTAATACGATCCTCGTAACATTAATCCACAAGAATGTTGTCCTTCCTGTTGCTCTCCGAGTCAAATAAGTAATATTGGTTTCTGCAATATAGTAATAAGCTAATATCGTTGTAAATGCAAAGAAGAATAAGGCAACCGCTATAAAGTATGAGCCAATACCTGAAAATGCAGGATCAAAATGATAACTGCCACCTTGGAAAGCTTTATCAATACCAGCTTGGGCATACATCGCTGTACCAGAATAATCTTTATCGCCATTCGACATTTCTACAAAAATGCCATTGTCCTTAATCATACTCGGTTTGCCACTAGCATCCGTACCACCATCAGTTACGTTATATGTACCTGAAAGTAATATAATTAAAGCCGTTGCCGTACATACGAATAATGTATCTATATATACTGAAAAGGCTTGAACTAAACCTTGCTTAGCTGGGTGAGAAACTTCTGCAGCAGAGGCTGCATGTGGTCCCGTTCCTTGTCCAGCCTCATTAGAATATAATCCTCGTTTTACACCGATTTCAATCATCGCACCTAAGATACCACCAAACGCTGCTTGCATACCAAAGGCAGATTTAAAAATAAGGCCAATCAGTGCTGGAACTTGCTCAATATTCAAGAAAATAATGATGACTGCCATTAAAATATACGCTATAGCCATAAACGGTACAATGGCTGTTGCCGCATTCGCTATCCATTTAATACCACCAAAAATAATTAAACCTAATAACACTGCTAAAAATATTGCGATAATCCATGGCTCTAAAGTAAATGCGTTCTTCATGGAGCTTGCAATCGCATTTGACTGAACACCAGGTAATAGAAGGCCTACAGAAATAACTGTTACAATGGCAAAAATCAAACCATAGATTTTTCCTAGCTTACCTTTAATCCCATATTCAATATAGAATGCTGGTCCACCACGGTATTGTCCCTTTTCTTCCCTTTTATAAATTTGTCCAAGTGTTGATTCTATAAAAGCACTACTTGCCCCTAAGAAAGCAGTTGCCCACATCCAAAATACAGCACCTGGTCCCCCAATAAAGATTGCAGTTGAAACACCTACGATGTTACCAGTACCTACACGACCAGCAAGTGAAAGTGCAATAGCTTGGAAACTCGATATCCCCGTTGGCGATTTCTCCCCTTGAAACATTAACCTAATCATTTCTTTAAAATGTCTAACTTGGAAAAAGCGCATCATTAATGAAAATAGTATACCTGTAATTAATAACCCATAAACTAACGGTTTGCTCCAAACAATATCATAAAACCAAGTAAGTAAGCCTTCTAACATAATGTATCCCCCTTGTTTTACCATTATGTAAAATGATATATTTTTTATCATTATACACATACAGAATATTCCGCGCAACGTATTTCATAAGTTATCATTTTCACAATTTATATATTCAAAGTTATAATCAATATAAAATATTTCCAATAATATTATAATAAATAAAAAGAGTTTCACACTATTCAATAAACTGTCGCCCTCAGTTCCCTTTTTGTCACATTATGGTTGATTAGCTTCAATAATTCTATTTTCATCTTTTGTTCTGTGTTCATTTAAGATATACTAAATTGTACTTAAATAATGAACTTTAGGAGGAACCGTTCTATGCTAAATAAGGTTTGGTTTAGAACAGGTATTGCACTATTAATCCTGTTTTTACTAATCAAATTAGTAATGGAAGTCCATAGTGTGTTTACACCATTTATTATTATTTTACAATCGGTGTTGTTACCACTCTTATTAAGTGGCTTCTTATTCTATATTTGTTTACCATTTCAAAAAATACTTGAGAAAAATAAAATTCCTCGCTGGGGAAGTATCACTATTATCTTTATTGGATTAATTATCATCATCGGTGTAGTCATTGGCTATATTGGACCGCTCATTGCCGAGCAAATTGAAAATTTAATTAATCAAATTCCAGCGTTACAACACGAGATTCAACACATCATTAACTTTGCTTTAGATCAAATGGAAAGATTACCTAATGATGTCACAGATAGAATTAATAAAATGGTTCAATCTATGAGCGATAGTACTGCAAGTCTTTTATCTAACTCATTAAGTTATTTGACTTCATTTATTTCAACATTATTCTTACTTATCATGGTGCCTTTCTTCTTGATTTATATGTTAAAAGATCACGAACGCTTTATTCCATTTATCGCTAAATTATTTAAAGGCGATAGAAAAGTTTTTACTGTTGATTTATTAAAAGATTTAAATGAAACTTTAAAATCTTATATTCAAGGTCAGGTTACAGTAAGTATTATCTTAGGTATCATTTTATATATCGGTTACTCTATTATTGGTTTAAATTACACATTGCTACTTGTTATGTTTGCCTGTGTTGCTAATATGATACCTTTCTTAGGTCCTTGGATGGCATTTGCACCAGCTGGTATTATCGGTCTAATCCAAAGCCCTACCATTTTTATTTGGGTGTGTATCATTACATTGATTGCACAACAATTAGAGGGTAACGTCATCACGCCTAACGTTATGGGTAAATCATTAAACATTCACCCACTAACGATTATCGTTGTTATTCTTGCTGCAGGTAATTTAGGTGGTTTCGTACTTATCCTAGTTGCCGTTCCATTATATGCAGTCATTAAAACAGTGGTTCGTAATGTATTTCGCTATAGAGAAAAAATTATTGAAAAAGCGAATAGTGATGTAAAAGAATAAACATAGTCCATTGAGTGGAATAATGAAATCATACTTATATAAAAAGATTTTATTTTTTCACTTTCAGAAAATAAATTAACATACTAAGATTAGCTATGTTTATCATTTAGGCAGTAGATGACTGAATTGAAAATGTGATTATATCAATCTTTTTTCAGTCCTAGTCATCCTTGCCTTGATTGCATAGGTGGGACTACGAAATCACTATTAGAAAAATTGATTTCTGTCCCACCCCCATTATTTAAAAAGACGCATAACAACCGTTTCATTTTAACGGTGTTATGCGTCTTTTGCGTCACTTTATTTAACGATATGGTAACCACTATCTACGTGGATATTTTCACCAGTTACACCACTTGAAAAATCACTTAACAAGTATGCCGCTGTCTTACCTACTTCTTCTTGATCGACGTTACGTTTTAAAGGTGCACGTTCTGAAATCTCTTTTAATATTGTATTAAATCCGCCAACACCTTTTGCACTCAATGTACGAATCGGCCCAGCTGATATTGCATTCACACGTATGTTGTCTTCGCCTAAATCTAAAGCCAAATAACGTACATTTGCTTCTAAACTTGCTTTAGCAACACCCATTACATTATAGTTTTGTACTGCAAATTCTCCGCCTAGGTATGTTGTAGCAACGATACTACCACCTTCTGGCATTATTTTTTTGGCTTCACGTGCTACAAGTGTTAAAGAATAAGAACTAATATCTTGAGCTAATAAGAAACCATCACGTGAAGTATCACTGAAACGACCACGTAAATCTTCCATATTTGCAAAAGCAATTGAGTGATATACGCCATCTATATGTCCGATGTCTTCACCTATTTTAGCAAAACCATTAATAACATCTTCATCTTTTTGAACATCAATTTGATACATGTGTTGCTCTGTTTGATTTAATTGTTGAACTAATTTTTCTAATTCATTTTTACTGCGATCCTTACGGTATGTAAATACTAATTTTGCACCAAGTTGATCCAATACTTTAGCTACACCAAAACCGATACTGCGTTTATTAGCAATACCCATAATGACGAATGTTTTATTTTCTAAATTTAACATGAAAATAACTCCTTTATTTAAATTTCCATTTTTAATTGGTTCGAGTAGTTATGAAGCTATGAACTGCCATTTTGCTCTATGCCAATATAACCATTCTTTATTTTAACATTGGTTTGATTGAATAAACAATTTATTTTACTATCCTCATAAATTTAATACGTTTTCACCTCTGAATTTGTACGTGGAACTCACTTTCATACAAAGTAAAACACAAAAATAAACAAACGACATCGCATATCATACAATGTCGTTTGCTCTCATTTTTGCTAAATTAAATTTCAATTAATAATAAAACTCTAATTCGCGTTTTAATTCATCTACATATTCTTTAGAACCTGTAACGATGACTCTATCTCTGTAACGTAATTGTGTATCACCATGTGGCACAATAGATTCATTATTTCTAATAATTCGTACAAAGATGATATCTCCATCAAATGGGAAATTACGTAATTGAATTTGATCGTATTGATGGTTTAACATCGCAATTTCATATAATGAAGTTTCAACATTACTTAAAAGATTAAGCATGTTTGGTGTCTCAATGAGCCCTTTTAATAAAATTTTATTACTCATATAGCTACTGAATATTTCAATACCTGATTTTTGTAACACTTCATCTGTTGAGCCAGACTCTAAGCGACAGATAACACGTTTCACACCATGTGATTTCGCCATCAATGCTACTTTGCGGTTAATTTCATCATCATTTGTTGAACACACCACTATATTTCTTTCGAAAAGCCCTAGACGCTCTAACAACGCTTCTTCGTAATCTGCAATTTCTATCATTGAAATGGCGTCAGACAACTTACGTTTATCACTTAAATCGTTTCTATAATAAAGCGAAACTTGATAAAGTTGCGAAGATAAATTTTGGGCAATTGGAATCGTTAACTGATTTTTTCCAATCAAACTTACCTCAATTTGTCTAGTAGCTTCATCAGGCATAGGGAACATTTTTTTAAATACAATAGGTACGAATACACAGGTAATCACTGCACTTAATATCAAAATACCTGAGATTTCTGGTGAAATGGTTCCCAATTGTTCTGCTATTTTTGCAGAAGCAATGACTAATGATAAAGTTGATGTTAATAAAAATGCTGAAGATATTGTCGTTTTCATATCAAACCATTTTCGTATGTAAAACAATGGTATTAATTTAGAAATTAAAAATGCTAAGATTAAAAATGGAATAATAATTAACAACGCCGGTTCTTTAATTAATTGTGGTATATTCAAATCCACCCCAACCATGATGAAAAAGATTGGAATGAAAAAGCCATACCCAAACGAGTCTAACTTTTCAACCATATCTTCATCTGGACCAAGTAATGAAACGACGACACCGGCTAAAAATGCACCTAAAATATTCTCTGCCCCAACTCCTTCAGCTAAAGCAACTAATAAAATAATCAAGGCAAATACGGCACGTATACCAATTTGAGTTGTGCCATCCATTAATTTCTGTAAAAATTGTGCTTTTTTGAAAATACCACCTAACAGATAGAAAATAATAGTAAAGACGACTAAACTACCAATTAGCCATAGTGATGTATTACCCGAAGCGTGCATTGTGCCATACGCTGTCAATAGGATCATTGTAACTAAATCTGCAAGTACAGCTACTAATAAGATAAACTGACCTATTGTTGTACGCATTATATTCATTTCTTTAAGTGTTGGTACGACTACACCTAATGAAATCGTAGAAATAATAATAACCATTAATAAGACATCATCAATCAATCCAAACCACTTAAACATATAGGCAAAAATAATAGAAATAATCATAATAAACATAAAGACAACAATTGCTAATTGTAAATGCCCAGGTTCTTGTTTCTTAATTTTTTGTTCTTTACTTGCTGAACTTTTATCTCTTTTAAATGCTTTAAAATCAATTTCCAATCCACTCAAAAACATCAAGAAGATAAATCCTAAGGTTGATAATATATTAAGCATTGCATCACGTTCTACTAAATTTAAAAATGAATGCCCAATCACTATACCCATTAAAATTTCAGCGACGACTATAGGTAAAAATGAAATTCTGAGACGATTGACTAATATTGGTGTAAAAAATGCCGCTAACACTACGACAACAAGTGATATAAATTCCATATAACCCCCTTAAGTTAAATAAGACATAAATGATGTTGCTAATCCAAAATATATTAACATACTGACAATATCATTGATCGTTGTAATAAATGGTCCACTAGCAACAGCTGGATCAATTTTCAATTTATTCATTACTAAGGGAATCATTGACCCCACTAAAGTACCTACCGTCATGGCTATCGTTAAACTGCCACCTACAATAATTGCAAGTATAGCTTGTCCGTATAGAACCATAATAATAATAAATAATAATATAGCACATACTAAACCACTTAAGAATCCACTGCCCGCTTCTCTTAAAGCGACTTTAAATTTACTTTGTTCATAAATTTCACCAGTAGAAATATTACGTACTGATACAGCAAGCGATTGTGTCCCAGAGTTCCCAGACATTCCGCTGATAATAGGAATAAAAGCTGCTAATAACGCTACTTTTGATAATGTATCTTCAAATGAACCTAATATCGTGGCTGTAATCATCCCTAAAAATGTTAAGATAATTAACCACGGTAATCTCTTTTTAGCAGTGGTAAATACAGAATCATTGGTAGCATCTACATCTGACACACCGGCTAAACGAGAGTAGTCTTCACTTGCTTCTTCGTCCATAACGTCTAAAATATCATCAATTGTAATAATACCTAACAAGTGATCCTGATAATCGACAACTGGCATAGCAATAAAATCATAGTCTCTCATCTTTTGAGCTACATCTTCTTGGTCATCTGCAGCATTTGCACTGATCACACGTTCACTCATAATGTCTTCTATATATGCATCATTTTCAGCAATAATTAAATCTCTAAGTGAAAGCACTCCAGCCAATTGTTTGTTATCATTGACCGCAAAAATAACATAAATTGTTTCTGCCTCTGGCGCTTGTTCTTTGACATGCATCAGTGCTTCTTTTACTGGCATGGTTGCCTTTAAAGAAATATATTCAGTTGTCATAATACCGCCGGCAGTATCTTCATCATAATGTAATAGCGCTTTTATTTCTTTTGCATCTTCTCTATTCATTAATGTGAGGAGGCTAACTATTTTTTGCTTAGACAATTGATTCATAATATCAACTGCATTGTCATAAGACATTTCTTCTAGTACTTTACTTGCATAAGCAGCATTCATCGCATCAAAAAGGGCTTCATATTCATCTTCATCTATTTCCAATTGTTCAAAGAAATCCGCTACTTCTTCTGGCGATAGTACTTCATAGATACGTTGGCGTATATCCTCATCACTATCTTCAAAGTATTCGCTTTGCTCATATGTATGCATGGATAAGAATTCGTCTCTAAATTCATCAATATGATTATTTAATAACAAATTATCTAATAATGTTTGATCATAAACTTGTTCATCTTCTAACATAATTGAATCTTTCTCATTAGCCATTTGTACACCTCCATGTATATTTAAAATTATATCATATTAAATAGCGTTTCTATTGCATCATATTTATCATTAATTACAACTTTTTGATCTTTTAAAGGGTGCATGAATGACACCTGGACGCATCTTAATAGTTGATGATGATAGCTTTCGTGCTTACCACCATAAAGATCATCCCCTACGATAGCATGACCGATATGCTGAAAATGCACACGTATTTGATGTGTTCTCCCAGTTAACAATGTTACTTCACACAAACTAAACCCTTCCTTATATTTCACACGCTTAAATCGTGTTTGCGCTATTTTACCCGATACATCTACACGTCGCTGAATAATACTATCTGGATGCCTTGCAATTGGGGCGTCTATTGTACCCTCCATTTCTGTCTTACCATAACAAATACATAGATATTTTTTATCTATATGAATATGAGACATTAAATGATGAATAAAACCATGTTTAGCCAATATGACAATGCCAGAGGTATTTCGATCTAAACGCGTCACTATATGGGGATTAATAACGTGATGTTTTTTATTTAAATAACCCAATACTTGCTCTACTATGCTGTAATGTAAATGGTCTCTTGAAGGTGCGCAATTCTGATAAGCCGGTTTTGATACAACAATTAAATATTCATCTTCAAATAAAATATTTAATTGCTGATAATACGGTTTAAGATTCGTACTCGGTATTTCTTCACCAAGGTATACTTCTAAAATATCGCCAACAACCAGCTGTTTTCTAACCGTAACAGTTTGGCCATTAACTACTAAAGCGCCATTATGTTTAATGGCGCTTATCGTTCGCTTAGAGAAATGATGTCGTTGTAAAAAAGAACGTAACATTTCTGTAGCAGTTATATTAAAAGTAAACTTCATTATTCATCGTCTCCGCTCGAAATAAATGAATCATGCACTCTTTTCCAAAATGGAAATGGTCTAAATCGAGCAAATCGTATTTTCTCGTTGGCTACGCGATACTGTATCGCATTCACATTCTTATGTTTAATACTCACATGATCAATCGTAGTTAAAATGGTGTCCTGATTGACTGGTGTAATCAAACACGTATGATGCTTAGGTAAGACTAAAGGTGACCCTACTGTTCTAAAGACTCTGTTATTAATTGATGCGATTTCTGCAATTTGCATTGCTTCTAATGAAGGATGTATCAATGCACCGCCTAAAGCTTTGTTATATGCAGTTGAACCAGATGGTGTAGATATACATAAACCATCGCCTCTAAAACGCTCAAACTGATTACCTCTTATGTTCACATCTACAACGAGTGTAGAACCATTTTCCGTTTTCATCGTAGCCTCATTTAAAGCTAAATGACGGGTTTCATAACCATTATCGTTATAGCGAACGATGATTTCTAATAAGGGATACTCTATGACTTGGAATTCGGAATTATTAATTTCAATAATCAACTTTTCTACTTCATGCGGTAACCAATCAGCATAGAACCCTAGGTGTCCTGTATGAATCCCAACAAACGCACAACGAGAAAGCATGTAACTATACTGATGAAACGCTTGTAGCAAAGTGCCATCTCCCCCTACAGAAATGACAATCTCTGGATTATCTGGGTCTTCAACCATTTGAAAATCTTTCATATGGTTAATCATCTTGTGTTTTAGCGCATTTGATTTTGAATCACCTTTAGATAATATCGTGTAACGCATCGTAACATCCCCTAGTCATTATTATGCTTTTTCGCACGCTTTTTAGAATAATATTTCTGTGCCTCTTGTATCTCTTCTTTTATTTCAGACATTTCTTCGTCTAATAAGAACGCTGCTTCTGCTGCACGTTCTAAACGATGTTGAATTTCAGGCGGATAGTCCCCATCATATTTATATCTCAATGTGTGTTCTATGGTTGCCCAAAAATTCATCGCTAACGTTCTGATTTGAATTTCTGCTAAAATGCTCTTTTCTCCATTTAATGTTTCTATAGGATATTCAATAATCACATGAAATGAACGATAACCACTTTGTTTCGTATTACTAATATAATCTCTTTCTTCAACAACTTTAAAATCTTTACGTTGCCTCAATAAATTAACCACTATATCTATGTCATCCACAAATTGACACATTAAACGCAAACCAGCAATATCGTACATTTCTTCATGTAAACGATCAAATGATATTTGACGCTTATTTGCCTTGTCAATAATACTAGTCATTGGTTTCACACGGCCAGTTACAAATTCTATAGGAGAGGCGTTATCTTCTACTTCATATTGTTTTCTAAGGCCTTTTAGTTTAATCTTCAATTCGTCTACTGCTTGCTTATATGGAGATAAAAACTGATCCCACTGATTCATTGTGCTTCACTCCGCTTCAATCTAATTCGAAAGTATTTTCAACAACGGACACAAACTCCTTACCATAATTTGAATTACCTTGTATGTTATCCAATATATAGTTAAATTCATTTTCGAATTGTTTTAATTCTAGTTCATCATTAATAATCAATTTCTTACCTTTATTTTCATGTAACATAGACCAGGTTTCCTGGACAAAGATTAAGTAAGAATATGATTGTCCATCATCTAAAATATATGCAAAACTATAATTATCACTATCAACAAGCATTTGTCCTGCTTCTTGTAAGCCTTCTGTTGATTGCTCTGTATAACAATTTATACTGTCTTCTGTAACTTTAATTTCATTCACATAAATACGCATGCTTGTTCCTCCTTATTCCTCATCATTTTAACATAATTCTATCGCACATAACACGTCACAACTTAATGTTATACCATCATTTACGTATAACTTTTACTCAATTCAAATTTTACAAATGCAGTTCAATTTAAAATAAGGAAAAAGTGATTTAAAATAAGTTATTATATGTAAAAAGGAGTGTATGCATGGCAACGAATAATGAAATTGAATTCAAACAATTATTAACTCAATCACAATATCAATCTATTTATCAAACATATTTTCAGAATATCAATATGTTTAGTCAAACCAACTACTATATCGATACACCTCAGTTTGATTTAAAGGCACACCATTCAGCCTTAAGGATTCGTGTAAAAGATGATTATTTTGAGATGACTTTAAAAATACCTGCTAAAGTAGGTCTAATGGAATATAATTTTGAAACACATGTTGTACCTGAATTAAATAAATCAATTACAAAACAAATGTTACCTACTGAAATCATAGAACAACTTGAAATGATGACCGTTGATTTAAATCAATTAGTTATTCTAGGTGCATTAACGACGGAACGACTCGAAAAAGAAGTTGACGGTAATTTACTTGTATTAGATAAAAGTTGTTATCTTGATGTCGAAGACTTTGAGTTAGAATTTGAAGTTGATGATTACGATGAAGGGCTTAAACAATTTAAAAATATTCTCGAAAAATTTAATATGAAACATGAAATACCAGATAATAAAGTCCAAAGATTTTTCAAACGCAAATCAATTTTATCTGATAAATAATCAAGCACAATAGCAAAAAGTCGAATTACTTCCAAATGTAAAAATTCATGTTATATTAGTAATATATTAACAGGATACGGTGATATTATGACACAAACACCTTATGAAATCATTGGACATGACGCCTTATACGAGATGATTGATTATTTTTATGATTTAGTAAAACGCGATGATAGAATTAATCATTTGTTTCCTGGAGATTTTGAGGAAACAAGTAGAAAACAAAAACAATTCTTAACGCAATTTTTAGGTGGTCCAAACCTTTATACACAAGAACATGGTCATCCAATGCTTAAAAAACGTCATATGGATTTTATAATCACAAATCACGAACGAGATGCTTGGCTTGAAAACATGGCACATGCAATTGCACATGCACAATTCCCAGCTGGTGTTGGTGATTACTTATATGAACGATTACGTTTAACAGCGAATCACATGGTTAATTCCGAAAATTAATTGTAGGTGGAATAGACATGACTGAAGAATTAAGATTAATACAACCTAATAGTCGTGAAGATGCAAATCTTTCACCTGTGAGCAAGATAGAAATTTATTCCTTTTTCGATCCATTCAGTAAGGAATGCTTTAAGCTATCGGCAATCCTTTCTAAATTACGTATTGAGTATAAACAATATATTAGTATTAGACATATATTGAACCCTTCATTACGTGTATTGACAAAATGCCAAGCTCAAAGCACCTCTGATTTAGATAATATTGCACTAGCATATAAGGCTGCGGAACTTCAAGGACGGATTCGTGCCGAGCGATTTATACATCTCGTTCAAAATGAAATTATTCCTAAGCGTGATATTATTACTGAATCAATGGTAAATAATTGTATTAGTAACGCAGGTTTAGATTACGAAGTATTTAAAGAAGATCTAAATAATTCTTGCTTAAAAGAAAGTTTACAAGTCGACTTGCATATTGCTCGAGAAATGGAAATTGAAGAAGCACCCTCTCTCGTATTTTTTAATGAAGATGTTCATGAAGAAGGCTTAAAAGTGGAAGGCTTATATCCTTACCATATTTACACATATATCATTAATGAGCTCATTGGTTCAACAATAGAAAAAGAATTACCACCAAGTCTAGAAGACTATATACAACAACAGCAATTGGTTACCAAAGAAGAGCTACTTACGATTTATGAATGGCCGGAAAAATTAATGAATAAAGAACTTAAAAAGTTAGCACTACAGCAAAAAATCGAAAAACTCAAATCACCTGATGGTAAATTTTGGAAAGCAAAAAATTAATCTTTTTAATACGTATGATATACGTATAGATGTAAGAAATTGTAAAAATGAGAATCTAGAATATACAATATCACACAAATATAGAGGCGTCATCCGTATAAAAATGGATGACGCCTCTTTTTCTATTCATTATGACATTTTGCTTATCCTTTATATCATTTACTTGTTGAAGTTTATTTTTAGAACTTTATTTTGCAAATACTGCAAAGCGTCCTTGAATATGTGTAGGTTCAACTGCTTCATCTATGATCGCTTTAGCAAAATCTGCATAACTTACATGTGAGCCTATCACTTCATCATTACTCACTTTATACTCACCTGTTGCTTCCCCTTCAAATTGGAAATCAGGTGCTGGACAAACAAAAGTCCATTGCACATCGTTACGTTTTTTAATTTCTTCAAATGTTTTAACTTGTGCCATACTAATTGGTTTAACTTCTTCAGGCATATCAGGTGAATCAATTAATCTTACGGTATGTGCTTTATCTAAATATAAACTACCAGCTCCGCCAATAATAATTAGTCTTTTATTACTTTCACTAACTAAATTACTAAGATGTTCTAGTGATTGACTGTGTTCATTTAATTTATCTGTATTCATTTGCCCGAATGCATCAACAATCACATCAAAAGGTGCAATGTCTGCTTTAGTCAAATTAAATAAATCTTTTTGAATCACTTGATGTGCAACTGTTTTATTTTCACTTCTCACTATTGCTGTAACGTCTAGTTCTCTTTCTACTGCTTCTTTAGTTATAAGTTGACCTGCTTTACCATTTGCTGCTACAACTGCAATTTTCATAAAAACACTTCTTTCTTGTATTTATTTTAGATACAAGTTAATCATAGACGCTTTTCACAATAAAGTCAATTGAATAGTTATTCATTTATTCGTATTTGGGAATATTTTTAAAAAAGTATATAAAAAAAACGCCGTGTCTGATTACACGGCGCTAAACAAAGGGGATGGGAGAAATTTTTCACTTCAAACAAAGGGGTATGTTTGTTATGTGATTAATTTCATGTTTATAATATAACACGCTAAAATGTACCTTTCAACCATTTGAATTAAATAAATTCGCTTTGTCACAAACTTGTCATATTGTAAACGAATACATTCATATTAAGCTTTCATAAGCTTTTCAAAAGCATCTAATTTTTGTTCAAACACTTTACAAGCTTGTTCAATTGGTTCTGGTGTTGTCATATCCACACCAGCATTTTTTAATATTTCTATAGGATAATTTGAACTACCTTTTTTCAAGAATTCATTAATATAACGATCAACAGCAGGTTGTCCCTCAGTTAGTATCTGATGACTTAAACTTTGTGCAGCACTGTATCCAGTTGCATATTGATACACATAATAGTTCATATAGAAATGAGGAATTCTGGACCATTCTTTACTAATATTTTCGTCCGTTTCAACTGAATCCCCGAAGTATAATCTGTTTAATGCTGCATACTCTTCGTTCATACGATTCGCTGTTAGCGGCTCACCAGCTTCTTCAATTTGGTGAATTTTATGTTCAAATTCTGCAAACATTGTTTGTCTAAATAATGTAGCGCGGAAACGTTCTAACTCTTGATTGAGTAACAACAGTCTTCTTTCATCATCTAAATGTTTATCCATGTAATCACTTAATAACGCTTCATTACAAGTAGAAGCTACTTCAGCAACAAAGATTGTATAATCACTTGAATTAGAAGGTTGATTTTGGCGACTGAAATAACTGTGCGCAGAATGTCCGAATTCATGCACTAATGTATATAAATCAGAAACTGTGTTTGACCAGTTTAATAGAATAAATGGATTAGTTAAGTGAGCACCTGAAGAATAGCCACCTGAACGTTTTCCTTTATTTTCAAATACATCAACCCAGCGATTGTTTAAACCTTCATGAACTACTTTCATATATTCTTCACCCATTGGTTGCAATGCTTTTACCATCCAGTCTTTTGCTTCTTCATACGGCATTTCAAATTTCACATCTTTAACCAATGGTGTATAAAGATCATACATTTTCATATCATCTAAACCTAATAACTCTTTACGTAATTTCGTATAGCGATGTAATAATGGTAAATATTCATGTACCGTTTTAACTAAATTATCATATACTGTCTCTGGTATATGGTTGTTACTTAATGCTGCAGCTCTTGCTGATTCATAATGATGTGTTCTTGCATTAAATACATTCTTTTTAACTTCTCCAGCCAATGTAGCACTTAGCGTATTATTGTATGCACCGTATGCTTTGTATAAATTTTCAAATGCAGATTTACGTAATACACGATCATCTGATTCTAAACATTTAATAAATGTCCCTTGCGTTAAAGCATGCGTTTGACCATCCTTATCTACCGCATCTTCGAACTCTAAATCAGCATTACTAAACATGCCATATACATTATCTGGTGTTGATAATGCATCTTGTGCTTCTGTTAATAATTTTTCTTTATCTGCAGTTAATACATGTGGACGTTTTTCATTAATTAATTTCAAATCAAACGCATATTGTTTTAAATCATCATTCTCTTCAATGAATGATTGTATTGTCTCTTCATCTATTTGTAAGATTTCTGGTACTAAGAAACTCCAACCTGAACTAAATTTTATAATTAATTGATGTGCACGTGATTCGTACCCTGTATATTTATCATTTGCTGTATCTTGATCTTGTTTTAAATGCGCATATACATACACTTTTTCTAATTTTGAACCCAGTTCATCTTCTAATGCTAATGCTTTATATAATGTTTCAGCATTATCTCCTAAATGACCTTGGAATTGCTGCTCTTGTCCGAGGTTGTCCTCTACTTCTTTAAAAGCTTGTTCAAAAGCTTCGTCTGATTCAAATATAGTTGTTAAATCCCATGTATATTCAGGATATTTACGTTCTTGTTCTTCTCTTGTTAATTGTTGTGTCATTTTTAGTAAACCTCCTATGTTTTCAATACTTTAATTTTCTCACGTCCGACCTAATTTTGCACGTTATTATATTCCATTTTGCTGTAAGAATTTTTGAATTTATTTATAAGTGTACTTACAATAACATCCTTATTGATTTCTTTGTTATAGAAGTTATTAAGCACTATTTTTTTACTAAAATCTCTTGATTTTTGTGATTTTTCAACAAATAGATATAATAATTGTAATTGCCAATAAATAGGATGAGACTGAATGTAAAATTGTTCTGGATATACCATACCTAAATACGTACATACCCAATCGTCAGATAGATCTAATTTGTACATAATACTTAAACTTGGTTCATTAACAGAGCGTGCATACCGACACCGATTGATGTAGCGCTGAATCATATTATGCTTCAATTTAATATCGTGCGTAAAATCTTCAACTTTATGTTGTCTAAACATGAATTCAAGATCTTTAATACCCAATTTAGTCTTAAGTGCAAGATAACGCTTACCACCAATAAAATTATAAATTTGATACATATACAACTGTTTAATCTTACTATCCCATGTAAACAATCGTTTCGTATTGACATCTATAAACGTTCTTTCGTACTTCGTCAATATTAAAATATGTTTGAGGGGATCATAATATGGATTTGGAATGATCCATATTACTTTATAACCATTACATATCAATCCTTTACTGCGTTTTTTCACGGTAGATATGGTGATTTTTGAAAATTGTATTTCTATGGCAACCTTTTGATTAATGATTAAATCAGGATACTGATAAATGCCAGCGATATATGGTTCAATTTGAACATGAAAACCAATACGTGATAATTTCAATGCAAGTTCATATTTGAGTAAATAATGCGCCTGCGTTTCACCTTTACTACAAAAATTAGATGTTGTCTTACAATGGGCAAAATGTGGTGCAAGGACTTCACCTTTCTTTAAAATCATTTTACTTTCACAATGTGGACAAGTATATTTAGAACCTTTAATAGCATGATTTGCAAAAACTAAATGTTGATGACAATTATACGCTAACAACACGTTGCTTCACCTCATAATAATTACACGTTGTTCATCAACATATTACTTCTAATCTGTAGAAAATATTATGGTTCCCTGTCAATGAAGCATGCGCTATATAATCAAAACCACCCGTGTGAACGGGTGGTTTGTTCTGCGGCTGTAAGCCTTCCTTACTGGCCAGCCCTGTAAGGGCACTGACAAGTCAGCCAACTGCACTACTTTTCCAGCACCCCTAAAGGGGTTTCTATTTTTTCTTCCCTTTTTTGATTTCTTCTCCAGTAAAAGGATCTAGGTATTCTTCCATTGAAAGTTGATCTGCAACGATGTCCTCTTGTAATTG
>NZ_JACBFD010000018.1 GCF_013391405.1 Staphylococcus sp. GSSP0090 | reverse complement strand
TAAAAAAGAGGAGCAATAAATTATGGCTAAATTAGCAGAAGCAATCGCAAATACAGTACAAGCAGCAAAATCAGGTAACGGTTCAGAACTAGGTTCAAGCATCGTAGATATCGTATCAAATGGTGTAGGACTATTAGGCAAAGTTTTCGGATTTTAATAATAACGTAAAATATAAAATAAAAGGGGCTAATTATAATGGCAGATTTATTTAACGCAATCAAAGAAACAGTACAAGCAGGTATCGCAGGAGACGGCGCGAAATTAGGTACAAGCATTGTAAGCATCGTAGAAAACGGTGTAGGCGCATTATCAAAATTATTCGGATTCTAGTATTAAATCATATATATCATATAAAAATATAAAAAAGAGGAGCAATAAATTATGGCTAAATTAGCAGAAGCAATCGCAAATACAGTACAAGCAGCAAAATCAGGTAACGGTTCAGAACTAGGTTCAAGCATCGTAGATATCGTATCAAGTGGTGTAGGATTATTAGGTAAAGTTTTCGGATTTTAATTAAAACTTAAAACTATAAAATAAAAAGGGGCAAATTATAATGGCAGATTTATTTAACGCAATCAAAGAAACAGTACAAGCAGGTATCGCAGGAGACGGCGCGAAATTAGGCACAAGCATTGTAAGCATCGTAGAAAACGGTGTAGGATTAGTATCAAAATTATTCGGATTCTAGTATTGTAAATAGTTGATTCAATGGTCAGGGTGATAACCTTGGCCATTTTTGTTATTTGTAGAGAAATCATCATATGTGAAATCGAATGAGTATGATATATTTGGAACAAATATATTTAAACATATGAGAAGGTGGAAAAGTGAAGACAAAAAGTTTATTGATAGATTTTGATGATACATTAGTGGATTTTCACGATGCAGAAGCATATGCATTTTATAAAATGACACAGCAATTTCGATTAAAGACAAACCAAAACGATTTACATACATTTAAGAAGATTAATCAGGCGCATTGGGATGCTTTTCAAGTAAATGAATTAACTAAAGATGAAGTTTTAAGTAAACGTTTTGAGGCTTACTTTCATCTACATCAAATGAAGATAGATGGTAAATTAGCTGACCAAATCTTTAGAGATGAGTTAGCGAACGCACCAATTAAACATTTTGATCAGACTATAGAAACATTAGAAAAATTAAAAGATAAGCATGATTTGTATATAGTGACCAATGGTGTATTAGAAACACAAGAAAGACGCATTAAAAAAACGAAAATAGGTCATTGGTTTAAAGCTGTTTTTGTTTCAGAACAAACAGGTTTTCAAAAACCAATGCCAGAATTTTTTGATTATGTATTTAATGAAATCGGTGAAGACAAACGTGATCATGCAATGATAATAGGTGATTCTATGTCTTCAGACATTTTGGGTGGGAAAAATGCCAATATTCAAACATGTTGGTTTAACCCTAGACAAAAAACAAATGACACTGAAATTGAACCGGATTTTGAAGTGAATGCTTTAGCAGAAGTGTTAGCATATGTTTAATTGCTAAAATACATAGAATGTTAAACATATTAGGTTAAATAAAATGCCCTTCAAAGTTTTCATTATTTAATGATTGCTTTGAAGGGCTTTTGTATTATATTGGATCACGTTTGACTATGGTGTCCAAACTAATACATCATGACCGTCTCTATTTTTTTCTTCTAAATCTGTAAAACCTTGTTTAATGAAAAAGTTTTTAGATTGATTGCGTGCTATGACTTTAATTGGTAAGCCTTGATCTTTGGCAAAATCTAATAGTGATTTGCCATAACCACGATCTTGGAAATCGCGTAAAACCTCTAATTTCCAGATCACATTATAATCATCAAAACTTGGGAAATGAGTTTCCTCAACTTCGCCTTTACGATATAGTGCCATTCGAGCGCCTAAACGATCACCTACATAAATACCATAGAAAGGTGAATCTGAACTTGCGTCAATCATTTCTCCTCGAAGTTCATCTACTAAATATAAATCTTTATTACCGAAGTTTCTAAAATCTTCGAATAGTTCGTCTGTTTTATAATTTATATCAAGACGTTTTACACTACTCATCGCATCTTCCCCCTTTGTTATCATTTATTCTATTATACCTTATTTTAATTGTTTTTTCACAAAAATGACGGTTCAAACCTATATAAGTATCGTTGATTTTAATTATAAAAGAATGGATAGTGGTTTTTAAAAAATAAAGTAATTAAAGTGGGTACGTATTATATAGTTTATTAAAAATTTAAAAATTATAAGCCGTTAAATTGTCAATAATGTATATAAACTTTATACTAATTAGGAATAGAGTAACATAAGGAGAATTACGCATGGATTGTATGATTACGAAACTTAATGAAAAAGATCAATTTATTTCTAAAATTAAAGATAGTGATTCAAAAATAGGACAATTTTATCACTTGGATGCAATGCAAGAAAAGAGTTATAGCGAACGTTTATCAATGCCTAATAACGGTAGAGAAGCTGCATTAGCTGAAGTTATCAAAAACTATATGAGCGATTTAACAGTAACAGAGAAACAATCAAAAAATATTTCATTATTAAGTGAAGGTGCAAAAGTAGTCATAGGAGGACAACAAGCTGGTTTATTTGGTGGCCCTTTATATACTTTTCATAAGATATTTTCTATCATAACGCTAAGTGAAAAGCTTTCAAAGGACTATGAAACTAATGTAATACCTGTGTTTTGGATTGCTGGCGAAGATCATGATTTTGATGAAGTTAATCATACTTATGCCTATAATACGCAACATGTAAAATTACAAAAAATTAAATATCATACAATGACGCCACCTGAGGCAAGCGTCTCAACATATTATCCTGATAAAGCACAATTAAAAGACGCTTTGAAACAATTTTTTAAAGAAATGAATGAAACGACATATTCTAAGCAACTGATTGAAATGTGTACGGAGATTATAAATCAATATGATAGCTGGACAGATATGTTTAAAGCATTATTAAATGAAGTATTCAAAGCGTATGGTTTATTAATGATTGATGCGAATAATGCTGAATTACGTCAATTAGAACAACCATTTATGGAAAAAATAATTGAAAATCATAAAGCTGTCGATGCATCATTTAGAAATAATCAACAAAAAACGATTGCTAGTGGATTAGAACAAATGATACAGACTGATACGAATGTGCACTTATTTTTACATGAAGATAACATGAGACAGTTACTTACGTTTAAAGATAATCAATTTTATTTAAGTAAATCAGATAAATATATGACTAAAGAAGCATTACTAAAAATACTTGAAGATGAACCAGAACGATTTTCAAATAATGTAGTAACGCGCCCGATTATGGAAGAGTGGTTATTTAATACAATTGCGTTTATTGGTGGGCCAAGTGAAATTAAATATTGGACAGAACTCAGTGACGTATTTAACACATTGGATATATCGATGCCGATAGTATTACCACGATTGAGAATCAGTTACCTATATCCAAGAACTGAAAAATTATTGTCTCAATATCAATTGGATAAAAATTCAATTATAGAAGAAGGTATTGCAAACGATAAGGAAAAATTCATACGTTCGCAAGCATCTCAAACATTTGTTGATAAAGTTGAAAAGATTAAGATGCAACAAGATGAATTATATGAATCACTACTAAGTGAAGTTGAGGGGAATAACGATAACCAATTATTAGTAGAAAAAAACAATCGTATACATCAAAATCAATATGATTATTTAATAAAAAGGTATTTATTAAATATCGAAAGAGAAAATGAAATAAGTATGAAACATTTTAAAGAATTAAGCGAAACACTTCATCCAATGGGTGGCTTGCAAGAAAGAATATGGAATCCACTTCAAATAATGAATGATTTTGGGATAGATGTGTTCAGTCCCTCCACCTATCCCCCACTTTCTTACACTTTTGATCATATTATCGTTAAACCCTAGATATGGAAGGGATTTACCCGATTTGTCAATTTGACGAATCGGGTATTTTTTTACGCTTTTTAAGAAAAATTAGTTAAATTTGTATAATTAGTGGAGGATAGTGGAGAGATGTGGTAAATTATATATATGAGAAGGTGAGGTGATTATAAATGTTCATGGGAGAGTACGAGCATCAATTGGATACAAAAGGACGTATGATTGTTCCATCCAAGTTTCGTTATGACTTAAATGAGCGTTTTATAATCACTCGAGGCCTTGATAAATGTTTATTTGGCTACACTTTAGAAGAGTGGCAAGTAATCGAAGAGAAGATGAAGACATTACCAATGACTAAAAAAGACGCACGTAAATTCATGCGTATGTTCTTCTCAGGTGCTGTTGAAGTAGAGTTAGATAAACAAGGGCGTATTAACATTCCGCAAAATTTACGCCAGTATGCAAACTTAAGTAAGGAATGTACAGTAATAGGCGTTTCAAATCGCATTGAGATTTGGGACAGAGAGACTTGGAACAGTTTCTATGATGAATCTGAAGAAAGTTTCGAAGATATTGCTGAAGACTTAATTGATTTCGATTTTTAAATGGAGGCGTTAAATTGTTTCATCATGTCAGCGTAATGCTTAAAGAGACCATTGATTATTTAAATGTTAAGGCAGATGGCGTGTATGTCGACTGTACATTAGGTGGAGCAGGCCACGCGCTCTATTTATTAAATCAACTCGGAGACGAAGGTAGACTTATCGCAATAGATCAAGATACAACAGCTTTAGAAAATGCCAAAGAAGTTTTAAAGGATCACTTACATAAAGTGACCTTCGTCCATAGCAACTTTAGAAAAATAACTGAAATATTGAATGATTTAAATATTGAAAAAGTAGATGGTATCTATTATGACTTGGGGGTTTCAAGCCCACAGTTAGACGTCCCTGAACGTGGTTTTAGTTATCATCATGATGCGAAATTGGACATGCGAATGGATCAATCACAATCATTATCTGCGTATGAAGTAGTAAATGATTGGGAATTCGAAAAATTAGTCAGAATATTTCATCGTTATGGCGAAGAAAAATTTTCTAAACAAATTGCTCGACGCATTGAACAAAATAGAGAACAAAAGCCAATTGAAACAACATTAGAACTTGTGGATGTCATAAAAGAAGGCATTCCAGCTAAAGCAAGACGTAAAGGTGGACATCCAGCTAAACGTATATTCCAAGCAATAAGAATTGCCGTGAACGATGAATTATCGGCGTTTGAAGATTCATTAGAACAAGCAATTGATGCAGTAAAAGTAGATGGTAGAATTTCAGTCATAACATTCCATTCATTGGAAGATCGGTTATGTAAACAAATGTTTCAAGAGTACGAAAAGGGGCCAGATGTACCAAGGGGATTGCCAGTGATACCTGAAGCATACACACCTAAATTGAAACGTGTAAACCGTAAACCTATTATCGCTACTGACGAAGATCTTGAACAAAATAATAGAGCGCGTAGTGCGAAGTTACGTGTTGCAGAAATATTAAAATAAGGAGTGAATGTTGAGTGGCAGTAGAAAAGATATATCAACCTTATAACGACATAGAGACGCAAATACCTGAGTCGCCACCGTCGGCCCAGCCAAAAACTGTAAAGCGCAAGGTAGTAGTTCAACTTACAAAGTTTGAGAAAATGTTATACATAGGACTCATAACAGTAATTGCTTTAATAAGTATATATATGCTATCTTTAAAAATGGATGCGTATGATACTCGAGGAAAAATTGCAGATTTAGATACAAAAATCGAAAAACAATCAAGTGAAAACAGCGCAATAGAATCTGAAATTAAAAAGAACTCTTCATATGAACGCATTTACGATAAGGCCAAAAACGAAGGAATGAGCCTTAAGAACGACAATGTAAAGGTAGTGCGTAATAATGGCGAAGCGAAAAATTAGATTTAAAAAACCTAAATTTCAAATAAAACAAAGTAAAATAGGGGCAGTCCTACTCATCCTTGTATTCGGACTGCTCTTTTTTACGTTGGTTTTAAGATATTCATATATCATGTTAACTGGACATTCCTCTGGTGAAGATTTAATCATGAAAGCCAATGAGAAATACTTAGTAAACACACAAGAACAACCTGAACGAGGAAAAATTTATGATCGAAACGGCAAAGTGTTAGCTGAAGATGTTGAACGGTATAAAGTAGTAGCGATTGTTGACAAAAAGGCAAGTGAAGGTAGTGATAAACCTAAACATGTAACAGATAAAAAAGAAACTGCTAAAAAACTCGCCACAGTTGTCGATATGTCAGCTAAAGAAATTGAAGATAAACTAAATAATAAAAAAGCCTTTCAAGTTGAATTTGGCCAAAAAGGTTCTGATTTGACCTATCAAGAAAAGGAAAAAATAGAAAAAATGAAACTTCCAGGTGTCACATTATATCCTGAGACTGAAAGATTTTATCCTAATGGAAACTTTGCGTCTCATCTCATAGGTATGGCGCAAAAGAACCCAGACAATGGGGAATTGAAAGGTGCTATGGGTGTAGAAAAAGTCTTTGATAGCTATTTATCTGGTCAAAAGGGCGCGCTATCTTATATTCATGATATTTGGGGGTATATTGCACCAAATACTAAGAAAGAGCAAACGCCTAAACGTGGTGATGATGTACATCTTACGATTGATTCAAATATTCAAGTCTTCGTTGAAGAGGCATTGGATGGTATGGTTGAGCATTATAAACCAAAAGATTTATTTGCGGTAGTTATGGACGCACATACAGGTGAGATATTGGCTTATAGCCAAAGGCCAACATTTAATCCTGAAACGGGTAAAGACTTTGGTAAAAAATGGGCGAACGACTTATATCAAAATACTTATGAACCTGGGTCTACTTTTAAATCATATGGTTTAGCTGCGGCGATTCAAGAAGGTAAATTTGATCCGGATAAAAAATATACGGCTGAACCAAGAGAAGTAATGGGCTCGAAAATCTCTGACTGGAACAAAGTAGGTTGGGGAGAAATTCCAATGTCACTTGGATTCACTTATTCGTCTAATACATTGATGATGCATTTGCAAGATTTAGTAGGTGCAGATAAAATGAAGGATTGGTATGAGAAATTTGGTTTCGGTAAGTCGACGAATGGCATGTTTGATGGAGAAGCTACAGGTGGTATCGCTTGGGATAATGAAGCGCAACAGAAAACATCTGCCTTTGGACAATCTACAACAGTTACGCCAGTACAAATGCTTAGAGCACAATCAGCATTTACTAATAACGGGAATATGTTGAAGCCATGGTATGTTAACAGTATTTCAAATCCTGTAAGTAAAGATACTTTTTACAAAGGTAAGAAAGAATATGCAGGCAAACCTATTACTAAAGATACTGCTAAGAAAGTACGTACTGAATTAGATAAAGTAGTAAATAGTGAAGATAGTCACGCGAAAAATTATCAAATTGATGGTTATGATGTAGCTGGTAAAACAGGTACAGCACAAGTTGCGGATTCAGATAACGGCGGTTACGTTGAAGGAGAAAATCCATACTTTGTAAGCTTTATAGGTGATGCACCAAAAGATGACCCAGAAGTGATTGTTTATGCTGGTATGAGTTTAGCGCAGAAAAATGACCAAGAAGCATATGAAATGGGTGTGAGTAAGGCCTTCAAACCAATTATGGAAAACACGTTGAAATATTTAAATGTTGGAGATAAAGCATCTAAAGACAAATCTGATGTTAAATATAGTGAAGTGCCAGAAGTTGAAGGTCAAGAAACTCAAAAAGCTCAAGATAAAATAAATAGTAAATCACTCGAACCAATTGTTATTGGTAGCGGTGAGAAAATTACTAAACAATCCGTGGCAGCCAATAAAAAAGTATTACCGAACAGTAAAGTCTTGTTACTCACTGATGGTGATCTTACAATGCCAGATATGTCAGGTTGGACCAAAGAAGAAGTAGTGGCATTCGAAAATCTTACGAATGTGAAAGTAACAACTAAAGGTAGTGGATTTGTTTCTCAACAATCTACATCTAAAGGTCAAAAATTAAACAAAAACGATAAGATTGAAGTGACTTTATCATCAGAAGCAATTGATGGTCAGCCTTCGGATAAAGAAGACAGTGAAAAAGATTCAAAAGATAGTAACAAAGATTCGAAAGATAGCAATGATTAATAGCAACAACCGTTGCCGGTATCTCATGAATACCAATGTACTAAATTGAGGTTTTTTAACAGTAGTGCGAACATTTTAAAGTGTGTACAATACCTTGAAGTGTTCGGCTACGACCTCTATACATAGTTTTAATCCCTCAGCATGACGATATAATCCAATTTAAAGTATATAAAGGAGCATAATATGGTTTACTTACTCGCAATCATCGCACTCTTAATCACATTTATATTAGTCCCAGTATTAATACCGACATTGAAAAGAATGAAATTTGGACAAAGCATCAGAGAAGAAGGCCCTCAGAGTCATATGAAAAAAACAGGTACACCTACAATGGGTGGACTTACCTTTCTAATTAGTATTATTATAACTTCGATTTTAGCGATTATTTTTATAGACAATTCTAATCCTATTATTTTATTGTTATTTGTAACAATTGGGTTTGGTTTGATTGGATTTATAGATGATTACATCATTATTGTAAAGAAAAATAATCAAGGTCTAACAAGTAAACAAAAGTTCTTAGCTCAAATTGCAATAGCAGTTATATTCTTTATATTGAGCCAAGTGTTTAACTTAACAGACTTCTCAACTGGAATTCATATACCATTTATCAATTTTGAAGTTCCATTGTCAATTGCGTATGTAATTTTCATAGTTTTTTGGCAAGTTGGCTTTTCAAATGCAGTAAATTTAACAGATGGCTTAGATGGTTTAGCGACTGGATTATCAATTATAGGTTTCGTAATGTATGCAATAATGGCTTACTTCCAAGGAGCTACGTCCATTGGAATGTTCTGTATTATTATGATATTTGCATTATTAGGCTTTCTACCGTTTAACTTAAACCCTGCCAAAGTATTTATGGGTGACACAGGTAGCTTAGCGTTGGGTGGTATATTTGCTACAATTTCTATTATGTTAAACCAAGAGCTTTCTCTCATATTTATTGGATTTGTATTTGTAGCTGAAACATTATCAGTTATGATACAAGTGACATCATTTAAATTAACAGGTAAACGTATATTCAAAATGTCACCATTACATCATCATTTTGAACTTGTCGGTTGGAATGAAACGAAAGTGGTAACGGTATTCTGGACAGTTGGTTTAATTACAGGACTAATCGGCTTATGGATTGGAGTGAGTTAACATGCTTAAATATAGAGGTTTAGAAAATAAAAATGTTTTAGTCATAGGACTAGCAAAAAGTGGTTATGAGGCAGCGAAATTATTAAATAAACTAGGCGCAAACGTGATTGTGAATGATGGAAAAGATTTAAGCCAAGACGCTCATGCCATCGATTTAGAAAATGAGGGTATCAAAGTCATTGGCGGAGCGCATCCATTGACTTTACTTGACAGTAATCCAATTATCGTGAAAAACCCAGGTATTCCTTATACTGTACCTTTGATTGAAGCGGCTGTGGAGAAAGGTTTAACCATTTTAACTGAAGTTGAATTGAGTTATTTAATATCTGAAGCACCGATTATAGGGGTTACGGGTACAAATGGTAAAACAACAGTAACTTCATTAATTGGAGACATGTTTCAAAAAAGTAGAGTGACAGGTAAATTGTCTGGTAACATTGGTTATGTAGCTTCTAAAGTAGCGCAAGAAGTTGGTGCAGATGATTACTTAGTTACTGAGTTATCTTCATTTCAACTACTAGGTATAGACCAATATAAGCCACACATTGCCATCATCACGAATATCTATTCTGCACATTTAGATTATCATGAAACGTTAGACAATTATCAGAATGCGAAAAAGCAAATTTATAAAAATCAAACTGAAAATGATTATTTAATTTGTAATTATCAACAACGCCACATTATTGAATCAGAATCACTTAGAGCAAAAACATATTATTTCTCAACACAACAAGAAGTCGATGGGATATATGTACAAGATGGTTACATCGTTTTTAAAGGATTTAGAATCATTCATAAAGACGATTTAGTATTACCAGGGGAACACAATTTAGAAAATATTCTTGCTGCTGTATTAGCTGCATTACTTTCAGGTGTATCTGTCAAAGCAATTATAGATAGTTTGACATCCTTTTCCGGTATTGAACACAGATTGCAATATATTGGCACAAATAAAACAAATAAATATTACAATGATTCTAAAGCAACCAATACACTTGCGACACAATTTGCCTTAGATTCTTTTAAACAACCAATTATTTGGTTATGCGGTGGTTTAGATAGAGGAAATGATTTTGACGAATTAATTCCTCATATGAAAAATGTCAGAATGATGGTCGCTTTTGGTGAAACAAAAGAAAAGTTTGTCAAGCTTGGCGAAAGTCAAGGGAAGTATGTGATTACAGCAAACGATGTGCAAGATGCTGTTGATAAAATTCAGTCAGTAATAGAACCAAATGATGTTGTCTTACTTTCTCCTGCTTGTGCGAGTTGGGATCAATATAATACTTTTGAAGAGCGAGGAAATAAGTTCATTAAAAGTTTCCAAGCAAATTTACCTTCTTTTTAAAGGGTGTGAAAATGAATGGCTGATAAAGTAAAAGAATTTGATTCGGATTATTTGAAAGAAAAAAGAGCGAAACGACGAAAAAAACAAAAGCAAATTCAATATTCGATATTTGGTGTTTTGTTATTCATCATCATTTTAATCCTGATTTATATGTTTACACCCTTAAGTAAGGTTGATAGTGTAGAGGTATCTGGAAATGATAACGTTTCTAAAAGCACTATCGATAAGGCGATAAATTTGAACAGTAACGCGCGAATGTACACGTATAGTACAACAAAAGCTAAAAACAACCTAGAAGATAATGAACTTATTAAAAATGCAGAAGTAAAAAAAGTTTTTCCAAACAAATTATCAGTAAAAGTGACTGAAAAACAAATCGTTGCAATGGTTCAAAAGAAAGATAAATATGTGCCAATTTTAGAAGATGGATCAGAATTAAAGGATTACGATGGAAATGCGACAGATGATGGCCCGATTCTAGAAGGTTTTGAAAAAGATAAAAAAGAAAAAATTATTCAGGAACTAACTAAAATGCCAGCAAATGTTAGAAGTATGATTGCAGAAATTAAATACGATCCTCAAGAAAATGCACAAAATCAAATAAAATTATTTACTACGGATGAAATACAAATACTAGGTAATTTAAATACAATTGGCAATAAAATGAAATATTATCCACAAATGTCACAATCCTTAGAACGTGATGAATCAGGTAACTTGAAAAAATCAGGATATATTGATTTATCAGTAGGAGCATCGTTTATTCCATATAGTAATGGAAGCAGTACAAAATCAACAAGTGAACAAAATGTACAGAAAAAAACAAGCGAAGAAAATGAAGCAAAAGATGAGTTGCAAAGTGCATTAAATAGAATTACAGATAAGTCAAAAGAAAATAATTAAAAAATTTAGACAAATACATGTGTTTATAGTTCACAAGCGTTAAAACGTATTGTAAACTGTTAATAGTGTGAACATGAATAAGTGATTGTCAGGAGGTGCCTATCTATGGAAGAGCATTATTATGTAAGTATAGATATCGGTTCATCAAGCGTTAAAACAATAGTGGGCGAAAAATTTCACAATGGTATAAATGTGATAGGTACAGGACAGACCTACACAAGTGGGATAAATAATGGTCTTATTGATGACTTCGATATTGCGAAACAAGCGATAAAAGATACAATCAAAAAAGCCTCTATTGCTTCAGGAGTAGATATAAAAGAAGTCTTTTTAAAACTTCCAATAATCGGAACAGAAGTATTTGATGAATCTAATGAAATAGAATTTTATGAAGATACTGAATTAAATGGTACGCACATTGAAAGTGTGCTTGAAAGTATTAGAGACAAAAATGATGTACCAGAAACAGAAATTATTAACGCATTTCCTATTAAGTTTATCGTTGATGGTGAAAATGAAGTTTCTGATCCAAAAGAATTAGTTGCAAGACATAGTTTGAAAGTTGAAGCAGGTGTCATTGCAATTCAAAAATCAATTTTAATTAATATGATTAAATGTGTTGAATCATGTGGTGTAGACGTACTAGATGTATATTCAGACGCGTATAATTACGGTTCAGTGCTTTCAGCTACTGAAAAAGAATTAGGTGCTTGTGTCATTGATATCGGTGAAGATATTACACAACTTGCATTTTATGAGCGCGGTGAATTAGTTGATGCAGATGCATTAGAAATGGCAGGTCGTGATATTACTGAAGATATAGCCAAAGGGTTAAATACTTCATTTGAAACTGCTGAAAAAGTTAAACACCAATATGGACACGCTTTCTTTGAATCTGCGTCGGATCAAGATATATTTACTGTTGATCAAGTAGATAGCGAAGAAGATGTTCAATTTACTCAAAAGGATTTAGCAGATATTATCGAGGCTCGTGTTGAAGATATTTTCTTCAATGTATTTGAAGTCTTACAAGAGTTGGGACTTACAAAAGTAAACGGTGGCTTCGTAGTTACTGGTGGTTCAGCTAACTTATTAGGCGTTAAAGAACTACTGCAAGATATGGTTAGTGAGAAAGTCAGAATTCATACACCATCACAAATGGGAATTAGAAAGCCTGAATTCTCTTCAGCAATTTCAACAATTTCTAGTAGCATTACTTTCGACGAATTACTAGATTATGTTACAATTAGTAATCATGACAGTGAAGAATTCGAAGAGGAAGTCATCGAATCTGATGAAAGAGAACAGAGTACAAAATCAAGCGGATTTGATTGGTTCAAGAAAAAATCGAACAAGCAAGATGATGAACTTCAAGCTACTTCTTCAGAATCAACTCGAACAAAAGAACCTGTTGCTGATGAAGAAGAGCCAGAGGTATACGACGATGAAGTAAACTTTGATCACGATGAAGAACGTAAACCTCAGGAAAAAGAAGAAGGTAAATTCAAAAAACTTATGAAATCTCTATTCGATTGATTGGCCATTAAAACTAGGAGGAAATATAAATGTTAGAATTTGAACAAGGATTTAATCATTTAGCGACGTTAAAAGTCATCGGTGTAGGGGGCGGCGGTAATAACGCTGTAAACCGAATGATTGACCATGGTATGAATAATGTTGAGTTTATTTCTATTAATACGGACGGACAAGCTTTAAACTTATCTAAAGCTGAGTCAAAAATCCAAATTGGTGAAAAATTAACTCGTGGTTTAGGCGCTGGTGCTAACCCTGAAATTGGTAAAAAAGCAGCTGAAGAATCACGCGAACAAATCGAAGATGCAATCCAAGGTGCAGATATGGTATTCGTAACTGCCGGAATGGGTGGCGGTACAGGTACTGGAGCAGCGCCTGTAGTAGCTAAAATTGCTAAAGAAATGGGTGCGTTAACAGTTGGTGTTGTTACTCGTCCATTTGGTTTTGAAGGTCGTAAACGTCAAACACAAGCTGCAGCTGGTGTAGAAGCTATGAAAGCAGCTGTTGATACATTAATCGTTATTCCTAATGACCGTTTATTAGATATCGTTGATAAATCAACGCCTATGATGGAAGCATTTAAAGAAGCGGATAACGTATTACGCCAAGGTGTTCAAGGTATTTCTGATTTAATCGCTGTTTCAGGTGAAGTTAACCTTGACTTTGCAGATGTTAAGACAATTATGTCTAACCAAGGTTCTGCATTAATGGGTATTGGTGTTTCTTCTGGTGAAAACCGTGCTGTTGAAGCTGCTAAAAAAGCAATTTCATCACCATTATTAGAAACTTCAATCGTCGGTGCACAAGGTGTGCTTATGAATATTACAGGTGGAGAATCATTATCTTTATTCGAAGCTCAAGAAGCAGCAGACATTGTTCAAGATGCAGCTGACGAAGATGTGAATATGATATTTGGTACTGTTATTAATCCTGAATTACAAGATGAAATTGTTGTAACTGTTATCGCAACTGGTTTTGAAGACAAACCTTCATCACAAGGTCGTAAAGCTTCAAATACTGGATTTGGAAGCAGTGCTACAAGTAGCAATACAACAAAAGAAGACACATTCGCTTCAAATACAACGAATGCGTCTCAATCATCAGATAGTGCTAGTGAAGGTAGAGCACATACTACGAATGAAGATGACATTCCAAGCTTCATTAGAAATAGAGAAGAAAGACGTTCAAGAAGAACTAGACGTTAATTTAAAATCTTTGTGTAAATAGGGTTATAATTTAAAGATGAGTCTGAGGCATAAAACAATGTCTCAGGCTTTTTTCTCATATTGAAAAGTACAACTGCTCTATAGAGCGTGTGATAGAAATTCAATTTACCAATTGAAATTTCGTAGCCCTACATATGTAATCAAGGCAAAGATGACTAGGTTTTAAAAGTTTACGTGAACTGATGCGCAAAAATCACGCTTAATTTATTGAGTATGACCAAATTGATAATATGAATACTTTAAAGAGGGCGCCAAATTTTAAGATGTTTCTTTTTTAAATCTACAAAAAGTAATTGAGTTGGTTAAAGATTGCAAATGGATCTGTGAATAAATTTACAAAAGCTAGTCTTAATAGCTATATTTTATTATAATTGAAAGTATATCTATGACATGAATGATGTATATTTTCCATATGAAAATGAAAACATCTGTTGTGTTGGTAGGGCAAGTTGCTTCGTAAAATTAAAGTTGAATGAAATAAGTTACTGGAGGTTCGTTGTGATGCAAGATAAATTTATTAAAAAGCGTCATATCTTGGAATATGAAGATAAACAATTAATAAATGTAAAACTGGGTATAACAACAAGAGAAGATGGCTTAAGTCCATATCCCCAAAATGCTTTTAATATGGCAAGATATATTGATGATACCCAGCAAAACATTACGAAACATCAAGAATTGCTAGCAACCGTTATTGGATTTCCAAGAGAACAGTGGGTATTCCCTATCCAAACACATGAGAATAAAGTGGTTGAAGTCACTAGCAGTGATAAAGGAACAAATATTGATAAATTAAATGATGACTTGCATGGTGTAGACGCATTATATACTTATGAACCCAATCTATTACTTACAATGTGTTATGCAGATTGTGTCCCTATATATTTTTATAGTGAAAAACATCATTTTATTGGACTGGCGCACGCTGGTTGGAGAGGTACAGTTGGACAAATCGTGAATGCATTAATCTCAAATGTTGATTTTGACTTAAATGATTTAAATGTTGTTATCGGACCTTCTACTTCGACATCTTATGAAATTAACGACGATATTAAATCAAAATTTGAAGCACTCCCTATTGATAGTAACCAATATATTGATACAAGAGGTACTGATAGGCATGGTATTGATTTAAAACGCGCCAATGCATTATTACTTGAAAATGCGGGTGTTCCCAAAGATAATATATATATAACAAACTATGCTACATCTGAAGATTTATCATTGTTCTTTTCATATCGAGTAGAAAAGGGGAACACTGGTAGAATGTTAGCATTTATTGGTCAATAATGAAGAGGTGTTAAAGTTGGATGTACAATATAATTTAGAAAAAATAAATGAACAAATTCAATCACATTGTGAAAAGGGTAATATTTCAACGAAGCCAAACGTGATTGCAGTGACAAAGTATGTTACAATAGACCGAGCTAATGATGCATATCGTGCAGGCATTAGACATTTTGGTGAAAATCGTCTTGAAGGCTTTCAACAAAAGAAAGCAGCTTTACCAGCTGATGTTGTGATGCATTTTATTGGTTCATTACAAACACGAAAAGTGAAAGAAGTTATCAATGACGTAGATTATTTTCACGCATTAGATCGATTGAAATTAGCAAAAGAAATCAATAAACGTGCTGAACATAAAGTTAAATGTTTTGTTCAAGTCAATGTTTCAGGTGAGGCATCGAAACAAGGTGTTTCATTATCGGAAGTAGAAACATTTATAAATGACTTAAAACAATATGAAAACATAGAAATTATAGGACTTATGACTATGGCACCATTAACTGACGATGAGTCATATATTAAACGTTTATTTCAATTATTAAAATTAAAAAGAGATGAAATTAAAGCGCTCAATTTAAATTATGCACCATGCACTGAGCTATCAATGGGAATGAGTAATGATTTCCATTTAGCTGTTGAAGAAGGTGCATCGTTTGTGAGAATTGGGACTAAACTTGTAGGAAAAGAGGAGTGAGCCCCGTGGCTTTAAAAGATTTATTTAATGGATTTTTCGTGGTTGAAGAGGAAGATGACGAATTAGAAGCACCACCAGAAGAAAATGAACAACAACAAAGACAACAATCTAAACAACAAGCGCAGTCTCAAAGTCAATATACAGAACAAACTAGAAATGTGAATTCAGAAAGACCAAGATCGATTCAATCCGTGCCCAAAAAGCAGTCAACTAGGTTACAACAATCATCGGGTGAAAGGAAGTATCAAATGAATAACACTACATCAAAAAATAATGCTAGGAACGTTGTAAATATGAATAATCAAGAGCAAGAACATTATGATTTTACACAAGAAAGTTCTAAAATGTGTTTATTTGAGCCACGTGTTTTTTCAGATACACAAGATATTGCTGACGAGTTAAAAAATCGTCGTGCCACATTAGTCAACTTACAACGCATCGATAAAGTATCAGCTAAACGTATCATAGACTTTTTAAGCGGTACAGTATACGCAATTGGTGGAGACATTCAACGTGTAGGATCGGATATATTCTTATGTACACCAGATAATGTTGAAGTAGCTGGTAGCATCACAGATCAAATAGAAAATATGGAATACCAAGGTGAATAGAGGTTACAAATAAATGGATATAGGTTTATTAGCAAATATATTTAATTTTATTTTATTCTTGGTTCAAATTTATTATTATGGTATGATTGTCTACTTCTTTATGTCGTGGATTCCGAATGCACTAGACAACAAATTTGGTCAATTTTTAGCTAAAATTTATGAACCATTTTTAGAACAATTTCGTAAAGTCATTCCACCAATTGGGATGATTGATATTTCGTCAATTGTTGCCATAGTAGTACTTGTATTATTCAGAAGTGGATTAGAAAATATTTTTAATCTTATTTTGAGTAATTTAATATAATCATTAGAGAAATGATTGCTATGACAGTATATTAAAATAACTACGTATAAAATAAATGATAAGCACCTACGTTCAAAGACGCGAGGTGCTTTGTCTTGTATTTGGAGTGAGTATCATAGATATCTATCAACATTTTAGAAAAGAAGAACATGAATTAATAGATCAGCTTATAGACAAGTGTAATCGGGCTAATGATCAATACGCACCGGTATTAACCGCCTTTTTAGACCCTCGTGGGCAATATATTATGGATGTGGTGGCTGGCAGTTTTGAAGATTTAGAGGTTACATTTTATGGTGGGCCATTCGCGGAGAGAAAAAGAGCGATCATTGCACCAAGTTATTATCAACCAGATGAAGCGGCATTTGAAATTGTCTTAATTGAAATAGATTATCCTCAAAAATTTGTGACACTACAGCACCAACATATATTAGGTACGATTATGTCTTTAGGGATTGAAAGAGATCAACTAGGTGATATTGTAGTAGATAATCGCATTCAATTTACTTTGACAAAACAACTAGAATCCTATATTATATTGGAATTAACTAAAATCAAAGGTGCTTCAGTTAAACTTAATTCTATTCCTATAAAAGATATGATACAATCAAAAGAGCATTGGCAATCTTTTGAAACGACTGTGAGTGGTTTGAGATTAGATGTTGTATTAAAAGAGATGGTGCGTAAATCACGCTCGATAGCTAAGCAACTTATTGATAAAAAGCGTGTCAAAGTTAACCATACGGTGATTGATGCTGCAGATTTCCAACTAGATAGTGGAGATTTGTTATCTATACAAGGAATTGGTAGGGCAATGATTACCGAGATTGGTAGTAAAACAAAAAAAGATAAAATACGCATTTCATATAAAACACTGTTCAAATAATATAAAGAAGACAAAAGCAAATATAAACACTTTGCACAATTAACTAAATGATATATTATAAAAGAATATTGTAGGAAAAACGCTATTTATCTTATTTAATCATAATCGATAATAGTGTATTATAGAAGGAGGATTATATATGCCCTTTACACCAAGCGAAATAAAAAATAAAACATTTACGCAAGTGAAA
This sequence comes from Staphylococcus sp. GSSP0090, assembly GCF_013391405.1. Lineage (GTDB taxonomy): Bacteria > Bacillota > Bacilli > Staphylococcales > Staphylococcaceae > Staphylococcus. Next base: position 67,071 of record NZ_JACBFD010000018.1, on the reverse strand, counting down.
AGTGGGTTTGAACCTAAAGAAGTTGAAGACTATTTAGAACAATTAAGCAATGAAATTGAACGTTTAAAAGAAGACAAAGTTCAGTTAGAAAAGGTCATTGAAGATAAAGAAACGAATATTCAATCTTACAAGGACGTACATCAGTCCGTTAGTGATGCCTTAATACAAGCGAAACATGCTGGTGAAGAAACGAAAGCTGCTGCAACTAAAGAAGCAGAAGCAACAATAGCTAAAGCAAAAGCAGAAGCGGATAGAATTGTTAATGATGGTGTAGAAAAAGCACGTCGCCTATCTTTCCAAACCGAAGATATGAAACGCCAATCAAAAATCTTCAGATCACGTTTCCGTATGCTTGTTGAAGCACAATTAGATTTACTTAAAAATGAAGATTGGGATTATTTATTAAATTATGATCTTGATTCTGAACAAGTAACTCAAGAAAATATTAATCATTTGAATGAAAAAGATTTAACTGAAGAAGAAAAAGCGATGAAAGCAAAAGCAGAAGCAGATAATGCAGCGCAATCAAATGATGATTCAAACAAAGCATAATGATAACAGACACGTTTGAAACGATACACATATCAAAGCGAGTTAGGGATAGTGAGAGCCTTTCATATGTACGTTTCTAATATCACTGTTGTCACAATCTATATAATATGAATGAAGAGAACTCTAAGTTGAGTTAACCAGGGTGGTAACGCGGTCAATATCGTCCCTGTTAATTGAACTTAGGGTTCTTTTATTGCATAAAATGAACTAACTTAGACAATCGAAAGAAGGAGTGTATTGAAAATGGATTATAAAGATACGTTATTAATGCCAAAAACAGATTTCCCAATGCGTGGGGGATTACCGAATAAAGAGCCAAAAATACAAGAAGAATGGGATGCCAAAAATATTTATCAAAAAGTACTAGATAAAAACGAAGGCAATCCATCATTTATTTTACATGATGGGCCTCCATATGCGAATGGTAATTTACACATGGGCCATGCCTTGAATAAGATTCTTAAAGATATCATTACGAGATATAAATCTATGCGTGGCTACTATGCACCTTATGTTCCAGGTTGGGATACACATGGCCTACCAATTGAACAAGCATTGACTAAAAAGGGCGTTAAGCGTAAAGAATTATCAATTGCTGAATTCAGAAAAAAATGTGAAGCATTTGCATTAGAACAAATAGAAAATCAGAAAAAAGACTTTAAACGTTTAGGTGTCAAAGGCGATTTTGATAATCCATATATTACGCTTAAACCTGAATATGAAGCAGCTCAAATTCGTTTATTTGGTGAAATGGCAGATAAAGGATTAATTTATAAAGGTAAAAAACCTGTTTATTGGTCACCGTCAAGTGAATCTTCATTGGCTGAAGCTGAAATTGAATATCAAGATAAACGTTCACCATCCATTTATGTTGCATTTGATGTTAAAGACGGTAATGGCATTGTAGATAGCGATGCGCAATTCATTATCTGGACAACAACACCATGGACATTACCATCTAACGTTGCCATCACGGTACACCCTGATTTAACTTATGGTCAATATAATGTTAATGGTAAAAAATATATCATTGGCAAAGATCTAGCAAGTGATGTGGCCGAAGCATTAGAATGGGATGAAGCTACTTTAGAATTAGAAAAAGAATTCAAAGGTAAGGAATTAGAGTACATTAAAGCCCAACATCCATTCTTTGATCGTGAATCATTAGTGATCAACGGATTACATGTAACTACTGATGCAGGTACAGGTTGTGTACACACAGCACCAGGTCACGGTGAAGATGACTATATTGTAGGTCAACAATATAAATTACCTGTTATTAGTCCTGTTGATGATAAAGGTGTGTTTACTGAAGAAGCTGGTCAATTTGAAGGTATGTTCTACGATAAAGCAAACAAAGCAATCACTGATTTATTAAAAGAAGATGGCTCATTATTAAAATTAGAATTTATTACACATAGCTATCCGCATGATTGGCGTACAAAGAAACCAGTTATCTTTAGAGCTACACCACAATGGTTTGCTTCTATTGATAAGGTGCGTGAAGATATTTTAAGCGCAATAGATGATACACAATTCAAAGTAGATTGGGGTAAAACACGTATCTATAACATGATTCGTGATCGTGGCGAATGGGTTATTTCACGTCAACGTGTATGGGGCGTGCCATTACCAGTATTTTATGCTGAAAATGGTGACATTATCATGACATCAGAAACAGTTAACCATGTTGCTGATTTATTTGAAGCAAATGGATCAAACATCTGGTTTGAACGTGATGCGAAAGATTTATTACCTGAAGGCTTTACGCATCCAGGTAGTCCTAACGGTGAATTTACAAAAGAAACGGATATCATGGATGTTTGGTTTGACTCAGGTTCATCACACCGTGGTGTGTTAGAGGCACGTCCGGAATTATCGTTCCCAGCTGATTTATATCTTGAAGGTAGTGACCAATACCGTGGTTGGTTCAACTCATCAATTACAACTTCAGTAGCTACTAGAGACCAATCTCCATATAAAATGTTATTATCACATGGTTTTGTCATGGATGGCGAAGGTAAGAAAATGAGTAAATCATTAGGCAATGTGATTGTGCCTGATCAAATCGTTAAACAAAAAGGTGCAGATATTGCACGTCTATGGGTAAGTAGTGTGGATTATCTAGCAGATGTTCGTATTTCAGATGAAATCTTAAAACAAACTTCTGATGTTTACAGAAAAATTAGAAATACTTTAAGATTTATGTTAGGTAATGTCAGTGACTATAACCCTGCTACAGATGCAATCGCTGAAGATAATTTATTAGAAGTAGATAAATATTTATTGAACAGATTACGTGAGTTTACTGCGAATACGTTAGACCACTATGATAACTATGATTATTTAGATATCTTCCAAGAAGTTCAAAACTTTATTAATGTAGAACTAAGTAACTTCTACTTAGATTATGGTAAAGATATTCTTTATATTGAAGAGCGTGATTCTCATAAACGTCGTAGTATGCAAACAGTTTTATATCAAATCGTAGTTGATATGACGAAATTATTAGCACCTATCTTAGTGCATACATCAGAAGAAGTTTGGTCTCATATTCCTCATGTAGAGGAAGAAAGTGTACACTTAACGAATATGCCAGAACGTGTTGAAGTAGACCGTGAATTTGTAGATAGATGGAATACATTTATGAAATTACGCGATGATGTTAACCGTGCATTAGAAGTTGCACGAAATGAAAAAATCATTGGTAAATCTCTTGAAGCTAAAGTGGTAATTGGCTCAAATGAAAACTTCGATGCGACAACATTCTTACAACAATTTTCAGATTTACAACAATTATTTATCACTTCACAAGCAGAAGTTGTTGATAAAGTAGATGACGGTGTTGCGTATCAGCATGGCGATATTCGTATTGAACATGCGCATGGAGAAAAATGTGAACGTTGCTGGAATTACAGTGAGGAACTAGGTTCCGTAGGAGAACTAGATCATTTATGTCCTCGTTGTCAAGCAGTAGTAAAAACACTTGTTTAGGAAATTATGAAATAAGAAAAGTTGATTCAATAAGTTCAAAGGTTACTTAATTTGCATTCAGCAAATTAAGTAACCTTTTCTTATTACATGAATTGTTGTTATAATTTAGTAATTGTAAATTAAAATAATAAGCTAATGCGCCAGTACGTACAGTTATTTTAAAACTGAAGTAATGATGCATTAGCCTATTTAGTTGTAAATTAAATATAAAGTGCCATTTTAAAATAGAAAAATTGGTATTTAGAAAGGTGTTTGACATGTTTCATAATCAAAGTGCACATTTTGTAAATGGCATTACGTTAAATGTAAGAGATAAAGAAACAATGAAGCATTTTTATCAGGATATATTAGGATTGAATGTCGTGAATGAATCGCTTTCTATTGTTCATTATGAAATAGGGAATTTAAATCATTTTTTAACATTAAATCAAATCAATATGGGTAGAGAACCGTTAACATCTGAAGCTGGATTATTTCATTTAGCTATCAAATTACCGTCAAAGACAGATTTAGCAGATTTACTCGTACAATTAAGTGAATATACAATTCCAGTTAACGGTGGTGAACACGAAGTAGCTACCTCTATTTTTCTAGAAGATCCTGAGGGCAATGGGCTTGAATTCTATGTTGATAATCCCATGGAAGATTGGTCTTTTGAAAATGGACAAGTTGTATTAGAAACCCAACCGATCAATGTGCCACATTTACTGACTTATGTATCTAATGAAAAGTGGCAAGGTATTCCTGATGAAAGTATTATTGGTTATATTAATTTAAAAACCATAGAGTTAAATCGCATTAAATCATATTACAAACGATTTTTTGGTTTAGAACCATCCGCTTTAGAAACCAATCATGCTGTATATTTATCGTCAAATGGGTATCATCAGCATATTGTTGTCAATAATTGGTACTCCAGTATCAAGCGTATTGAAAATGGACGGACGTATGGTTTAGCTTGTGTAGATTATCATTACCCTGAAACAACGCATAAGCAGTTAACTGGACCGGATGGCATTCAATTTAGGTTTAATTTTTACAAAGTAATATAAATGTGTATGTGTTTCATGTTAAGTTTTGCTTTATATTGAAATAGTTTTAAAATTTAAAATGTCGTATGATGACATATTTTTTTACAGATAATGAAACTGTAACTTTTTTTATAAGTTTGAGTAGGATATAATGAAAGTTGTTGAAAAGCGACTGAACGTAGAATAGGAGGTACAGACATGAAACGTCAGTACTATATTGGTATGTCTTTATTCATAACAATCATTATATTAATATTAGATCAAATCACAAAATTTATTATTGCTAGTTCTATGAAAGTGGGAGATTCATTTGAAGTTATTCCCAACTTTTTAAATATAACTTCGCATCGTAACGATGGTGCAGCTTGGGGCATTTTAAGTGGAAAGATGAGTTTTTTCTTTATTATCACAATCATTATACTGATTGTACTCATCGTCTTTTTTATTAAAGAAGCAAAAAACAATTTATTGATGCAAATCGCAATTAGCTTATTATTTGCTGGTGCATTAGGTAATTTCATCGATCGTATATTACATGGTGAAGTTGTAGACTTTGTAGATACATATATCTTTGGTTATAATTTCCCAATATTTAATGTAGCTGATTCAAGTTTGACGATAGGCGTGTTGTTAATTATTATCGCTTTGCTAACAGATATGAAGAAAGAAGAATAGGAGAGATATTGTATGGATATACATGAGTTTAAGATTGAAAATCCAGAAGACGTAGGCCAACGTATCGACAAATTACTACCTGAATACAATTCAGAGTGGTCTCGTACTCAGATACAAGACTGGATTAAAGCTTCACTTGTAAAAGTAAATGACCAAGTCATTAAATCTAATTACAAGACAAAAATAAATGACCACATTGTTGTAACCGAAAAAGAAACGGTCGAAGCTGATATACAACCAGAAAATTTAAATTTAGATATTTATTATGAAGATAATGATGTAGCGATTGTCTATAAACCTAAAGGTATGGTTGTGCATCCCTCTGCAGGTCATTATACGGGTACATTAGTGAATGGATTAATGTATCAAATGAAAGATTTATCAGGCATTAATGGTGAAATAAGACCAGGTATTGTGCATCGTATAGATAAAGATACATCAGGTTTACTTATGGTTGCTAAAAATGACGTAGCGCATCGTAGTTTAGTAGATCAACTTGTCAATAAAACGGTGACACGAAAATATGTCGCTTTGGTACATGGTAATATACCACATGATTACGGTACGGTCGATGCACCTATTGGTAGAAATAAAAATGATCGTCAATCTATGGATGTTGTTGATGATGGAAAAGAAGCAGTGACACATTTTAATGTTTTAGAACATTTTAATAAGTACACATTAATAGAGTGTCAATTAGAAACTGGACGTACTCACCAAATCCGTGTGCATATGAAATATATTGGTTATCCACTAGTTGGTGACCCAAAATATGGCCCCAAAAAAACATTAGATATAGGTGGGCAAGCATTGCACGCTGGCATTATTGGCTTTGAACATCCAGTGACACATGAGTATATTGAAAAATCAACAGCATTACCTGATGATTTTGAACAATTACTATCAGAATTACGTAGAAGTGACAAATAAAAATCATAGAGCATAACTTTGTATATGGATATCAAGTAAAGAAAAATGGATTAGCACCCTATACCTAGAGATTAATTCCATTCAAAGCTAGTTCATTGCTACTATAGATAACTGTCTGAACTTGAATTAATTATATTGTTTTCAGTTTCATTTTTGTGGTTTATTGCTTGAGTCACTTGCAAGCGCATGTGTTTCATGGTAGTATGGTAACAGTTTAATAAAGAGCGTACGTCTTTAATTGTAAGTCCAGAGAGGCTTCGAAGACATGTATTTATTAAAGGTAGACAAACCAATGTTTCTCATTTGAGAATCATCTAATTGTAGTTATCATCATATAACACAATAGACCGTACAGTTGTTAGTAAAAACACTGTAAAGAGAAATTAGCTTGAATTTAGAAGCATATGTCTCTGATACGTTTGTCATACGCTTTAACAAACCTCATGTCTTAGTAAAGGCATGAGGTTTTTTTATATCATCATCATTTTAAAAAGGTAGGTGCCTAAGATGTCAGAACGCATTATTATGGATGAAGCGGCAATACAACGTACGGTTACACGTATTGCACACGAAATTTTAGAATATAATAAAGGTACTGATAATTTAATCTTATTAGGTATTAAAACACGTGGCGCATTTTTAGCGAGACGCATTCAACAGAAAATTGAGCAAATTGATGAAATTGCTGTTCCTACAGGTACGATAGATATCACTCTATTTAGAGATGATTTGCAACAAACGATAAATCAAGTAGATGAAAAATCCTATGAAATTGATGTAAACATTAATAATCAAGTTGTGATTATTATCGATGATGTCTTATATACTGGTAGAACGGTAAGAGCGTCTCTAGATGCTGTGTTACAGTCTGCAAGGCCTAAGAAGATTGGGTTAGCAACACTTGTTGATAGAGGCCATAGAGAATTACCAATAAGAGCTGACTTTGTAGGAAAAAATATTCCAACAGCAAAGGAAGAAGATGTTTCGGTATATTTAGAAGAAATAGATGAAAGAAATGCAGTAGTAATTGAATAGCACCTTTTAATTCGGTACGAGAGACTGAAAAAGGGAAGAGGGTTAAATGGATGTACCATTAATGATATATGTATTATCGTCATACATCCGTTTATCAAGTAAACAATGAACACGCCCTCTTCAATTATCTCATTTTATTTATACATTACATTCATGTGATAGAAGTAACATCAATTGTGGATGTATATAAGTAAAATGGATAATGTACTTTTTAGTCTCTTTACATGAATTTAATGTAAAGAGATTTTTTTATGAGAGGAAGCATAAACATGGAAAATGAAACAATGTTTGAACGGACAGTTAAACCTGTATTAGATGTACAAGATAAACCAAAAATTGGACAGTGGGCATTTTTAAGCACGCAACATTTGTTTGCAATGTTTGGTTCCACTGTACTGGTACCGTTTTTAACTGGATTGCCTATATCATCAGCACTTTTAGCATCAGGCATAGGCACATTGCTTTATATTTTAATTACAAAAGCTAAAATACCTGCATATTTAGGATCAAGCTTTGCATTTATAACACCCATTATAACGGGTTTAAATTCTCACAGTCTTGGCGATATGTTGGTGGCGCTCTTTATGAGTGGCGTCATGTACGTATTAATAGGGTTAGCAATTAGGTTGAGTGGTACTGGTTGGCTCATGCATCTTTTACCACCTGTTGTAGTAGGACCAGTCATTATGGTCATAGGATTGAGTTTAGCTCCAACGGCAGTGAACATGGCCATGTTTGAGAATTCTGGAGACATGAAAGGTTATAACCTGAGTTATTTAATTGTAGCAATGATTACTTTATTAGTAACTATCATCGTTCAGGGCTATTTTAAAGGGTTTTTATCACTCATTCCGGTATTAATCGGTATCATTACAGGCTATATCGTTTCGGCATGTATGGGGCTAGTCAACTTTGCACCTATAGCAAAAGCAAAATGGCTACAATTTCCAGAAGTTTATTTACCATTCAAAGACTATACACCTTCGTTTCATTTAGGACTCATACTTGTCTTGATACCGATTGTATTTGTGACTGTGAGTGAACATATAGGGCATCAAATGGTTATCAATAAAATTGTAGGACGCAACTTTTTCAAAGATCCAGGCTTAGATAAATCAATCATTGGTGACGGGGTTTCAACTATGTTTGCAAGTGTGATTGGTGGTCCACCAAGTACGACATATGGTGAAAATATTGGTGTTTTAGCAATTACAAAAATTTATAGTGTTTATGTGATTGGTGGCGCAGCAGTCATTGCAATTATTTTAGGATTTGTCGGCAAATTTACAGCACTGGTTTCTTCTATACCAACACCAGTCATGGGTGGCGTATCAATCCTGTTATTCGGCATTATCGCTGCAAGTGGTTTAAGAATGTTGGTCGAAAGTGAAGTAGATTTTGCGAGCAATAGAAACTTAGTCATTGCATCGGTCATACTTGTTATCGGTATTGGTAATCTAGTATTTAATTTAAATGGAGTGGGAATTAATTTAGAAATAGAAGGTATGGCATTAGCAGCATTAGCAGGCATTATACTTAACTTAATATTACCTAAAACAGCACCAACTAATAATTAAATTTAATCGTCATAATGAGGGAGCTGATTAAAATGGATAATTTACTTTCAATGGAATACTTAAATACAACTGAAATATATAATTTAATACAACGCGCGAGTGCATTCAAAAATGGTGATACGAAACCAGGCTCTTTTGAAGATAAATTTGTAGCTAATCTATTCTTTGAAAATTCTACACGTACAAAGAGCAGTTTTTTAGTAGCTGAACAAAAATTAGGTCTAAAGTTAATAGATTTTGAAACAAGTACTTCATCCGTTCAAAAAGGTGAATCGTTGTATGATACTTGTAAAACGTTAGAGCAAATTGGAGCTGATGTGTTAGTCATCCGTCATTCACAAACCACGTATTATGATGAATTAAAAAATTTAAATATACCGATTATCAATGCTGGTGATGGCAGTGGACAACATCCGACACAAAGTTTACTAGATCTCATGACAATTTATGAGGAATACAAGACTTTTGAAGGTTTAAATGTACTGATTTGTGGTGATATTAAGAACTCTCGTGTAGCGAAAAGTAATTATCAAAGTTTAACAGCATTAGGCGCACACGTGATGTTCTCTAGCCCAGATGAGTGGAAAGATGAAACATTAGAAGCACCTTATGTAGAAATTGATGAGGTGATCGATCGTATCGATATTGTCATGTTATTAAGAGTGCAACACGAAAGACATGAGGATGGTGATGTTTCTAACTTTGAAGTGAAGCAATATCATGAACGCTTTGGTTTAACACAATCACGTTATGATTTACTGAAAGATCGGGCAGTGATCATGCATCCTGCGCCAGTCAATCGGGGTGTAGAAATTGAAGACGCATTAGTAGAAGCACCGAAGTCACGCATTTTTAAACAAATGGAAAATGGTATGTATATACGTATGGCAGTCATTGATCATATCTTACAATCGGAAGGGGTAACAGCAAAATGAAATTATTAACAAACGCAAAAATCTTAAAAAACGGTGAACTAACAACGGTATCGATTTTAATTGAGGGACAACATATTAAAAAAATTGCACCACAAATTGATGTTACATCAGAAACTGAAGTGATTGATGTGAAAGGACAATTCGTTTCTCCAGGATTAGTTGATGTCCACGTCCATTTACGTGAACCAGGTGGTGAGCACAAAGAAACAATAGAAACGGGTACGCGCGCAGCAGCGAGAGGTGGATTTACTACAGTATGTCCAATGCCGAATACAAAACCAGTACCTGATTCAGAAGAAAATTTGAACCGTCTGAACCACTTAATAGAAGAAAATGCACAAGTAAGAGTATTACCATATGCAGCAATTACAGTTAGACAAGCAGGAAAAGAACACGTAGACTTTGAAACACTTGCCAACAATGGTGCATTCGCATTTACTGACGATGGTGTTGGCGTGCAACAAGCTAGCATGATGTATGAAGCGATGCAAGCAGCTGCAAAAGTAAATAAAGCGGTCGTTGCACATTGTGAAGATAACAGTTTGATTTATGGTGGAGCGATGCACGAAGGTAAACGTAGTGAAGCATTAGGTATACCTGGCATTCCAAACATATGTGAAGCTGTACAAATTGCGCGAGATGTTTTATTAGCAGAAGCAGCAGGCGCACATTACCACGTATGCCATGTATCTACAAAAGAAAGTGTTAGAACAATTAGAGATGCTAAAAAGGCAGGGATTCATGTAACTGCTGAAGTGACACCACACCATTTATTATTAACAGAAGATGATGTACCGGGTGACGATGCGATTTATAAAATGAATCCGCCATTAAGAAGTAAAGAGGATAGAGATGCATTATTAGAAGGTCTATTAGATGGCACAATCGATTGTATAGCAACTGATCATGCACCACATGCAGCAGAAGAAAAAAATCAACCAATGACAAAAGCCCCATTTGGTATCGTTGGAAGTGAAACAGCTTTCCCATTACTTTACACGCACTTTGTTAAAAATGGCGATTGGACCTTACAACAATTGGTTGATTACTTAACGATTAAACCTGCACAGACATTTGATTTACCTTATGGCAGATTAGAAGAAGGTCATTTAGCAGATTTAACAATCATTAATTTAGAAGATGAAAGTGAAATTAAAGCAGAAGATTTTGCATCTAAAGGAACGAATACACCATTTATCGGTTATAAAGTATACGGAACGCCAGTATTAACAATGGTTGAAGGCGAAGTTAAATTTGAGGAGGAAAAATAATGTTGAAAAAACGTTATCTCGTTTTAGAAGATGGTTCATATTATGAAGGTTATCCAATAGGTTCAGATCAGTTAACATTAGGTGAAATTGTATTTAATACAGCTATGACTGGTTATCAAGAAACCATTTCAGACCCATCGTATACCGGCCAGATTATTACATTTACTTATCCTTTAATTGGTAATTATGGTATTAATAGAGATGATTTCGAATCATTGGTTCCAACGTTAAATGGTGTTGTAGTTAAAGAAGCAAGTCGTCAACCAAGTAACTTCAGAAAGCAAAAGACATTTCATGAAGTATTACAAGAATATGATATACCAGGTATTTCAGGTGTTGATACACGCAGTATTACACGTAAGATAAGAAATCATGGTGTGTTGAAAGCTGCTTTTACAGATGAAAAAAATGATATTGACGCAGTGATTGCAAAACTTCAAGCAGTTGAATTGCCACGAAATGAAGTTACAACAGTCTCTACTAAATCACCTTATGTTTCTACAGGATACGGACTTAGCGTTGTTTTAGTAGATTTTGGGAAAAAGCAAAACATCGTTAGAGAATTAAATGCGCGTGGTTGTAATGTCACTGTAGTGCCTTATGATACTTCAGCAGAAGAGATTATGCGCATGTCCCCTGAAGGTGTGATGTTGTCAAACGGACCAGGAGACCCTGAAGAAGTCCATGTAGCTGTAGAAATGATAAAAGGCATTTTAGGTAAAATTCCATTTTTCGGTATATGTTTAGGACATCAATTATTTGCATTATCACAAGGGGCTACATCATTTAAAATGAAATTTGGTCATAGAGGTGCGAATCATCCGGTTAAAGATTTAAAAACTGGCAAGATAGCATTAACAAGTCAAAATCACGGCTATGCCATTGATAAAGCGTCGTTAAAAAATACAGACTTAGAAGTGACACACATCGCGATAAATGATGATACGGTTGAAGGTTTGAGACATAAATCATTACCTGCTTTCTCAGTACAATATCATCCAGAAGCATGTCCAGGACCATCCGACTCAAACTACTTATTCGATGAATTTATAGACATGATGAATGAATATAAAACAAAGGAGCTTACAAATAATGCCTAAACGTCAAGATATAGAAACCATTTTAGTAATAGGATCAGGACCAATTATTATCGGTCAAGCCGCAGAGTTTGATTACGCTGGAACTCAAGCTTGTCTTGCGTTAAAAGAAGAAGGTTACCGCGTCATTTTAGTGAATTCCAATCCTGCAACAATTATGACAGATAACGAAATTGCAGATAAAGTTTATATTGAGCCTTTAACGCATGACTTCATCGCTCGTATTATCCGTAAGGAACAACCAGATGCTTTATTACCTACACTTGGTGGTCAAACAGGTTTAAATATGGCGATTCAACTGCATGATAGTGGTGAACTAGAAGCGAATAATGTGAAACTACTAGGTACTGAACTAGAATCGATTCAACAGGCAGAAGATAGAGAGTTATTTAGAACACTGATGAATGACTTAGGTGTGCCAGTGCCTGAAAGTGATATCGTTAATACAGTTGAGCAAGCTTTTGCTTTTAAAGAAGAAGTAGGCTATCCACTTATCGTTAGACCTGCATTTACGATGGGCGGTACAGGTGGCGGTATTTGTCACAATGATGCAGAATTCAAAGAAATTGTAACAAACGGTCTACATTATAGTCCGGCAACACAATGTCTAATTGAAAAATCAATTGCAGGATTTAAAGAAATAGAATATGAAGTGATGCGTGATAAAAACGATAACGCTATCGTAGTTTGTAATATGGAAAATATTGACCCTGTGGGAATACATACAGGTGATTCAATCGTCGTTGCACCAAGTCAAACACTATCAGATGTAGAGTATCAAATGTTACGTGATGTATCATTGAAAGTGATTCGAGCACTCGGTATAGAAGGTGGATGTAATGTGCAATTAGCGTTAGACCCACATTCATTAGATTATTATATTATTGAAGTGAATCCGCGAGTTTCAAGATCATCTGCATTAGCTTCAAAAGCAACAGGCTATCCAATTGCTAAATTAGCAGCTAAAATCGCTATTGGCTTAACGCTAGATGAAATGTTAAATCCAATCACAGAAACATCATACGCTGCTTTTGAACCAACTTTAGATTATGTCATTTCTAAAATCCCTCGTTTTCCATTTGATAAATTTGAAAAAGGAGAACGTGTTTTAGGTACGCAAATGAAAGCAACTGGCGAAGTTATGGCAATTGGTAGAACATATGAAGAATCACTACTTAAAGCAATACGTTCCTTAGAATATGGTGTACATCACCTAGGATTACCTAATGGTGAAACGTTTGATTTGGATTATATTAAAGAACGTATTCAAGACCAAGATGATGAACGATTATTCTTTATTGGCGAGGCAATTCGCAGAGGTACTACACTAGAAGAAATTCATGAAATGACCAAAATAGATTATTTCTTCTTAAATAAATTTCAACACATCATTGATATTGAACACGATTTGAAATCAAATAAAGGTGATATCGATTATTTAAAATTTGCAAAAAATTATGGCTTTAGCGATAGAGTCATTGCGCATCGATTCGATATGACAGAAGAAGAAGTATACAATTTAAGACAACAAAACGGTATTATACCTGTATATAAAATGGTTGATACATGTGCTGCAGAATTTGAATCTGCGACACCTTATTATTACGGCACATATGAATATGAGAATGAATCTATAGTAACAGAAAAAGAAAAAATTCTTGTTTTAGGTTCAGGTCCTATTCGAATTGGACAAGGTGTAGAATTTGACTATGCCACTGTACATGCTGTATGGGCGATTCAACAAGCTGGCTATGAAGCGATTATTGTTAACAACAATCCAGAAACTGTTTCAACTGACTTTTCTATTTCAGATAAATTATACTTTGAACCACTAACTGAAGAAGATGTCATGAATATCATAGATTTAGAACAACCTAAAGGCGTCGTTGTACAGTTTGGTGGGCAAACGGCAATTAATTTAGCTGATAAACTCGCGAAGCACGATGTGAAAATTTTAGGCACATCATTAGAAGATTTAAATAGAGCGGAAGACCGTAAAGAATTTGAAGCATTATTACACACAATTGATGTACCGCAACCTAATGGTAAAACTGCAACCTCACCGCAAGAAGCATTAGAAAATGCACGTAGTATTGGCTATCCAGTTGTAGTCAGACCTTCTTATGTTTTAGGCGGTCGCGCTATGGAAATCGTTAATAGTGATGCTGAATTAGAAAACTATATGAACCAAGCAGTTAAAGCCAGTCCTGATCACCCTGTATTAGTCGACAGATACTTGACTGGTAAAGAAATTGAAGTAGATGCCATTTCTGATGGTGAAACAGTGATTATACCAGGTATTATGGAGCATATTGAAAGAGCTGGTGTTCATTCAGGTGATTCCATAGCTGTTTATCCACCACAAACGTTAACACAAGAAGAAATGACTACATTAGAAGACTTTACGATTCGCTTAGCAAAAGGCTTGAATATTGTAGGTTTAATCAACATTCAATTTGTTATTGCGCATGATGGTGTATATGTCTTAGAAGTGAACCCACGTTCTAGTCGTACGGTACCATTTTTAAGTAAGATTACAAACATTCAAATGGCACAGTTAGCTATGCGTGCCATCATAGGTGATAAGTTAGTGGATTTAGGTTACCAACCAGGCATTCAACCTTATACAGAAGGCGTATTTGTTAAAGCACCCGTATTTAGCTTTAATAAATTAAAAAATGTTGATATCACATTAGGGCCTGAAATGAAATCTACAGGTGAAGTAATGGGTAAAGATGCTACTATGGAAAAAGCACTTTTTAAAGGTTTAACTGCGAGTGGTATGGAAGTTAAAGATCATGGTACAGTCTTGATGACAGTTAGTGATAAAGACAAAGATGAAATTGTTTCTATCGCACAACGATTAAATGAAGTAGGTTATAGAATTTTAGCTACACAAGGTACTGCACGAAAATTAGCTGAAAATAATATCCCTTCTGAAGTAGTAGGAAAAATTGGTGGCGAAGATGATTTACTTACACGTATTCAAAATGGAGAGGTACAAATTGTTGTGAATACGATGACTAAAGGTAAAGAATTCGAGCGTGATGGTTTCCAAATTAGACGTGCCTCTGTAGAAAATGGTGTCCCTTGTCTAACATCACTTGATACAGTCGTTGCACTGACTCGTGTGATTGAAAGCATGACATTCACTATGAAAAATATGTAGTCATTCATAAATAATAAAACGTGATAATGATAAATACTCATATACTTTATTATGGATACAATAAGATGAAATAAAAAAGGTTAGGATGTAGTTCTAGATGAAAAACTTGCCAATTATTGCTTTAGATTTTGATTCAACAGAAGCTGTCAACCAGTTTTTAGACCAATTTAATGAACCATTATTTGTTAAAATTGGTATGGAACTTTTTTATCAAACTGGGCCTCAATTAATTGCTTCAATAAAGGATAGAGGTCATGATATTTTTCTTGATTTAAAATTACACGATATTCCTAATACGGTTGGTAAAGCAATGGAAGGCTTGAGTAAACTTAATGTGGACCTTGTGAATGTGCATGCTGCAGGTGGTTCAGAAATGATGAAACAAGCCTTAAATGGTTTGCAAAAACACAACCCGAATATTAAATTAATTGCGGTTACTCAATTGACGTCAACTACAGAAACGATGCTGCATAACGAACAAAATATTCAAACATCGATTGAGGAAGCTGTATTGAACTATGCAACTTTAGCTCAATCATCTGGTTTGGATGGCATCGTATGTTCACCATTAGAAGCAGAATTAGTAAAACAAGAATTAGGGAACGATTTTTTAAAGGTAACACCTGGTATCAGACCCAAAGATGCTAGCTCAGACGATCAAAAGCGTATTACAACACCAGAAGATGCTAAAAAATTAGGTTCAACACATATTGTTGTTGGTAGACCAATTACCAAAAGTGAAAACCCAGTAGCAAGTTATCATAAAATCAAAGAAAGTTGGTTAGGTTAATATGGCTAAAGCAATTGCAAAAGCATTATTAGAAATTGAAGCAGTATCATTATCACCAAACGATCCATTTACTTGGAGTTCAGGTATAAAATCACCAATATATTGTGATAATCGTGTAACGCTTGGATATCCGGAAGTACGTCAGCATATTAGAGATGGACTTTGCGATTTAATTGAAACATATTTTACAGATGTAGAAATTGTTTCAGGTACTGCCACGGCTGGTATTCCACATGCTGCGTATGTTTCTGAAAAATTAGCTTTACCGATGAACTATGTTCGTTCTAAAAGTAAAAGTCATGGCAAACAAAATCAAATTGAAGGTGCATTAAGTAAGGGGAAAAAAGTCGTTGTAATTGAAGATTTAATTTCAACAGGAGGTTCATCAATTACTGCGGTCGAAGCTTTAAGAGAAGCGGGTGCAGATGTTATTGGTGTTGTAGCCATTTTTACTTATGGTCTTAAAAAAGCGGATGAACAGTTTGAACAAGCGAAAATCCCATTTTATACATTAAGTAATTACAATGAATTAATTGATGTTGCAAAGGAAAATGGAGAAATTTCTGACAATGATATTAGGTCTTTAGTTGATTGGAGAGACAACTTGTCATAATATACTAAGTGGAGGGATGTTATGACAAAAGACCCGAAAGCAGCTTATAATCATTTCGCACATTTGAATAAATTTTTGAACAAAAATGAAGATTATAGAAGTCAAAACACATCAGATATTGATTACGATATGCTAAAGCATAAATCAGAAGACAATATATATAAAAAATCTAAATCGACTATAAAGCAAAAAGGGCATATTAAATAACAAGCCTATCATATAGACGATTTAATTTAACAACATGCTAAATATTTAGGGGCTAACCAAATTTATTTTATTAAATAAGTTTGATTAGCCCCTATTTAAAATAAGAGACAAAACAACGTTGATATTAATCGATCTTCTCTAGTTAGTTTAAAGCGATATGGGCAAAATAAATAAAAAAAGTGGGACATCTATTTCTGTCCCACGCCCTTCAAACATATATACGTTAGTACGGTTATATATTTGTAGAATGTTATTTTAACGTATCATTATTTTAATAATGATGTAGCCTACAAGTATTACAAGGGCTGCAATAAGTAAAGGAATAATATAAAAAGACATGAAAATGACCTCCAATGTAATTTAGTTTCATTTTAACGGTAGAAGTTAAAATGGTAAAAGAAAAAGTGATTAAATAAAGTATAACAGTTACTAAGTATATTCATGTGATATGCTTAGTTTATTAATTAAAATATCAAATCAAAAGTATATGATGTCATCAAAATCTATATACTTATTTTAAAGTAAATCATAAAGCATTGCTATTAAAGGTTTGATACTTTTTAGTGAGGGGGGACTGGTATGAAAAAAATTCAAGCATTAATTAAAAATCATACAAAAGATATGATCATATGTCTTATTGGCTCTTTTATAAGTGCGATTGCAGTCAATTGCTTTATTCTAGGCTCAAATTTAGGTGACGGTGGTACAGTTGGTATGTCATTAGCGCTTAAATATGCATTTGGTTGGTCGCCAGCGCTTACGTCTTTAATTATTAATACAGTTGTAATTATTGTTGGATGGAAATTTTTAAGTACGAAGACAGCTATATATACTTTGGTCGCCAATACTTCTATTTCTATATTTTTAGATTTAACTGAGCATTGGCAGACTGGCGTAGATAATTTTGTCATTAATGCAACGTTTGGTGGTGTACTAGTTGGTGTCGGCATTGGTTTAGTGATTGCATCAGGTGGTGTCATAGGGGGTACATCTGTTATTGCCAAAATGCTTAATAAGTATTTTGATATTAAAACAGCACAGGGAATTTTTGTATTAGACGGTTTAGTCGTACTGTCATTTTTATTTGTATTGCCACTCACGAACGTGTTATTTACTATTATAATGATTTTTATTACCGAACGTGCAACCTCATTTATAATTGAAGGTTTTAATCCTAAGAAGGCAGTCACTGTCATTTCTAGTAAAAATGAAACGATTAGTGATAAAATCAATAGCTTTACAGGTAGAGGCTCTACGATACTGAATGGTAAAGGTGGCTATGCTAAACATGAAACAAGTATGTTATATGTTGTTGTGCCACAATCACAAGTTACTAGAGTCAAAAAATTAGTAAATGAAGAAGATGAAAATGCCTTTTTAGTCATTCATGATGTACGTGACGTACTTGGCAGTGGCTTTATTAATTTATCTTAAATTAAGTTAAATACAAGCAAGAATACTGAAATTCGATTTTTGATCGTATATCCTTTATTCTAAAGTGTATAAAGGTTTAGGAGGTAGAATCATGGCAATACCTAAGATAACAACGTTTTTGATGTTTAATGGCAACGCAGAAGAAGCAATTAATCTATATGTCAATACATTTGAGGATGCTGAAATATTAGCTTTAGTAAGATATAGTGAAAGCGATGAAGAACCAACAGGTGCGGTTCAGCATGCTATTTTTAGGTTGAAAGATCAAGTGTTTATGGCAATTGATAATATGAATGGCGTAGATATTGAGATGAACCCTGCAATGTCGCTATATGTGACTGTCGATAGTGCGATGGAAATGGAAAGGTTATTTAGTAAACTGAAAAGTGGCGGAGCTATTTTAATGCCGAAGACAGAAATGCCACCATTTAGAGAGTTTGCATGGATACAAGATAAATTTGGTGTTAATTTCCAATTAGCATTACCTGAAAAAAATTAATTATTCATATAGAAGCGGTCCTATGAAATCATTTTAGAAATGTTGATTTCATAGGACCGCTTTCGTTTGTTATAGGATTCAACGATTAATTGATATGGTATTTACTTTACTTTCATTTTTTGAATGTGATCATAATCGGGTGTTGCATAAAGTGTTTTTTGATTATCATACGTAACAAAACCTGGTTTTGCACCTGAAGGCTTGTGCACATGTTTAATTTCAGTGAAATCTACTGGAATTTGAGCTGAGCTCCCAGCTTTTGAGAAGTAACCAGATAACATGGCCGCTTCTTTAATCGTTTCTTCACTCGGTTCATTACTTAATATGACAACATGAGAACCTGGAATATCTTTCGTATGGAACCAAAGTTGATGCTTCTTAGCTAATTTATTTGTTAAATAATCATTTTGCTTATTGTTTTTACCAACCATGATGGTATCGCCATCTGAAGATACGTATTCTTGTAACTGCATCTTTTGTTTCTTTTTCTTCTTGCTTTGTTTGCGTTGTTTCATATAGCCTTGTTCAGCTAGTTCGTCACGAATGTCATCAATGTCATTGACTGAAATATGCGCAAGCTGCTGTTCTATACTTTCAAAATAATTAATATTTTCTTTGGTTAAATTGATTTGATGATGCAATTCGTGTTCTCTTGTTTTTAATTTATTATACTGTTTGTAATAATTCTGTGCATTCACTGCAGGTGCTTTTGTAGGATTAAGTGGTATAGTGACTTCTTCACCAGTATAATAATTTAAAGCGGTAACCGTTTTGTCTCCTTGTTTAATACGATAAATATTAGCGGTAATGAGTTCACCATACAATTGTTGTAATTCTTTTTCTTTTGTACCTTCTTGTTCATCTATTAATTTATTTAATTTATTTTGGTACTTATGCAATTGCTGTTGCACAAATTTTACTAAATCATTTGCGCGTTGTTTTACACGTTCTCGCTCGCCACGTGCATCATAATAACGGTCTAATAGATCATGTAATGAATCATATTCTGTCACGTCATCATAAAATTGATTTAATTTCATAAAGTAAAAATCTTCTTTACCCGTTTCGTGATTTTTATGAAAAACAGGTGTAGGGGTATCATTAATTTCATTTATGACTTCATCAAATGCTTCTGGCAAGGTATCATTTGTCATAAATCGTTTGCGATTCACAATTTCATTTGTAATTAATGGACTAAAGCCTTCGAAATGATCAAGAAGTTGACGTGCAATTTTGCCTTTATTGAAATCGATATATTGTATGACTTCATTACCGGTGATTTCAAAAGGATTCATTTTATTTTGAGTAGGCGGTGTTTCATATTGAAATCCTGGCATTACAGTACGATATTGATTTGTATTTGGCGTTAAATGCTTAAAACCTTCAATGATTTTACGCTGATCATCCACTAATATTAAGTTACTATGTTTACCCATGATTTCTAAAATCACAGTTCTATAAATGGTATCTCCAATTTCATCTTTGCTTTGAACATCAATTTCTACACGTCTATCATTCCCTATTTGTCTTACTGCTTTAACGATGCCACCTTCTATATGTTTACGGAAAACGCGTGCAAACATGGGCGGATCAAATGGATTATCATATTTTTTATTTGTTAAATGCATTCTAGCAAAGCTAGGATGAATAGAAAGTAGAAGCTGATGATTTTTTCGGTTTTGTCGGATAACGACGAGAAGCGTGTCGTTTTCTGGTTGATTTATTTTATGGATTCTTCCGTCTACAAGAAATTGTAGCGATTCCACCATTTTTCTTGTAAATAAACCATCATATGCCATTACTATCAGCCACCTTATTTTTAGTCATTCATCATATTGTAACATGGCATAAAGAAATGGTCATGAGCAAAGTTTGTGCTATAGGACGCTATACAACTAAATGAAAATTGTGGTATCATAGTTTAATAATAGAAGAATAGTTTAGAGAGGTAGTAAGTCATGGATAATGAGAAAGGTTTGTTGATTGTACTATCTGGACCTTCTGGCGTTGGTAAAGGTACAGTTAGAAAGAAAATATTTGATGACCCGTCCACATCTTATAAATATTCTATTTCGATGACAACACGTGATAAGCGTCAGGGAGAAGTCGATGGTGTTGATTATTTCTTCAAAGCAAAGTCAGAGTTTGAAGAGTTAATCAAACAAGATCAATTTATAGAATATGCAGAGTACGTAGGGAATTATTATGGCACACCTGTGCAATACGTTAAAGACACTATGGACCGTGGACACGATGTATTTTTAGAAATTGAAGTAGAAGGTGCAAAACAGGTACGTAAAAAGTTCCCAGATGCACTGTTTATTTTTCTTGCGCCGCCAAGTTTAGACCATTTACGCGAGCGCTTAGTAGGTCGTGGTACAGAATCCAGTGAAAAAATTCAAAGCCGAGTTCATGAAGCTCGTAAAGAAGTGGAAATGATGAATTTATATGATTATGTTGTAGTGAATGACGAAGTTGAGTTAGCAAAACAACGTATTCAATCTATTGTTGAAGCTGAACATTTGAAGAGAGAACGTATAGAAGCAAAATATAGAAAAATGATACTGGAGGCAAAAAAATAATGTTACAACCACCATTAAACCAATTAACATCAAAAATTAATTCAAAATATTTAATTGCAACTACAGCTGCAAAACGTGCGCGTGAAATAGATGAGAAAACTGAAAGTGCATTGTTAACAAAATACATTTCAGAAAAACCTGTAGGTAAAGCTTTAGAAGAAATTGCAGACGGTGAAGTTTTTCCAGACGAACTATTCTTAAAAACGTATTAATAAAGTAGTATAGATATTGAATTTCATATAGTCATCTATGCGATATTAAATAAAATATCTTTCAAGTGCACACCATGCGGTCGCAAGGTGTGCTTTTTTTATTTAGCAATCATTTTGTGTATAATAAAGAGTAATCGTAAAATTAATTAAATCACTATGCAATTACATTTTGATTTTCAATTATAAAGACGTATTCCACGTCCTATCTAATTCAATTGAAGGAGAATTACTATATCATGAGACGAATATTACTTGCTGTTACTGGTGGCATAGCTGCATATAAAGCAATTGATTTAACAAGTAAATTGACACAAGCCGGATATGATGTCAGAGTCATGCTTACTGATCATGCTCAAGAATTTGTTACCCCATTAGCATTCCAAGCTATTGGAAGAAATCCGGTTTATACGAGTACTTTTATAGAACAAAATCCCCAAGAGATTCAGCATGTTGCACTAGGTGATTGGGCAGATGCAATTATCGTAGCGCCAGCAACTGCAAATACAATTGCTAAATTAGCGAATGGGATTGCAGATGATATGGTTACGTCAACATTGTTAGCAACCGAAACACCTAAATTTATTGCACCGGCAATGAACGTGCACATGTATGAAAATAAGAGAACACAACATAATTTAGCAATTTTAAGTTCAGATGGTTACTATTTTTTAGAACCAGGGGAAGGCTTTTTAGCGTGCGGCTATGTAGCGAAGGGCCGTATGGAAGAACCTTTACAAATTGTAGCGCGTATGGATCAATACTTTGATGACATAAAACAAAAAGCTGTACCAGCATCAAGCAGCTTTCATCATAAACGTGTACTAGTGACAGCTGGACCTACCGTAGAAGAATTAGATCCAGTGCGTTTTTTATCTAATCGATCTTCAGGCAAGATAGGTTATGCACTTGCAGAATCTTTAGCAAAACGAGGTGCAGAAGTAACTTTAGTTTCAGGACCGACGCATTTAACGCCACCGAATCATGTTGATGTAGTCAATGTACAAAGTGCAGAGGAAATGTTCGAAGCAGTTAAAAGTCTTTTTGAGAAACAAGATATTATTTTTAAAGCCGCTGCGGTATCAGATTATGCGCCAGTAAATATGTTGGACCATAAATTGAAAAAACAAGATGGTACGTTATCTGTTGAATTTAAACGTACACCAGACATTTTGAAATATCTAGGTGAACATAAAGCATCACAATACTTGGTGGGCTTTGCAGCAGAAACACAAAATATTGAAGCTTATGCACAAAAGAAACTGCATAATAAAAATGCAGATGTGATTATTGCCAATAACGTGGGAGATCGCTCAATTGGTTTTAGTTCCGATGACAATGATTATACAATGTACTATAAAAATGGAGACGCTATGCCATTAGGTAAGCATAAAAAAGTCGAATTAGCGGAGCATATATTGAATAGTTTAGAAACAAGGTGGCAATAAAATGATAGCAAAAGTAATTGTTGATATACCTTCTAAGAGTGTTGATTTTACATTTGATTATATAATTCCTATAAGGTTGCAATCAATGATTCAAATAGGTATGCGTGTCATTGTTCCGTTTGGACCAAGAACCATTCAAGGTTATGTTATGCAGATAACAGATGAACCTGATGGCAAGATAGATATAAAAAAATTAAAAGAAATTAAAGAAATTCAAGATATCAAACCAGAATTAACTGAAGAATTAATTCAATTAACAGAATGGTATAATAATTACTTCGTTACGAAACGTATTTCAATGCTTGAAGTGATGCTACCAAGTGCAATTAAAGCAAAATATACCAAAGTCTTTTCTATTGAAGATACGGATGCAATGCCTGAAAATTTAGCTAGTAAATTTGATGCGTCAGGACACTATGCATATAAAGAAGCACAGCATAACGACGATTTAACACAAATTGCACCATTATTAAAGCAAGGTATCATATCTGAAGTTACGTTACTATCACAAAACGTAACAAAGAAAAAGCAACGTGCTGTGTGTATTGTTGAAGGATTTAACTATGATAGTGTATTAGGTTCATTAGAAAAATCTAAAAAGCAATATGAACTGTATGCTTTTTTAATGGACGAACAACATCGTACTGTTTTACTCAAAGACTTGGAAGAAATGGGCTTTTCAAAATCTAGTGTAGATACATTGGTTCGCAAAGGATTTATTGAAAAATATGATGCAGTGGTAGAACGTGATCCATTTGAAACACGCGTTTTTGAACAAGATGCAAAACAACAACTTACTGTGGATCAACAGCGTGCATTCGAAGCCATATCAGAAAAGATAGATGCACATGAACAACGTACCTATTTATTACATGGTGTGACGGGATCAGGTAAAACAGAAGTGTATTTGCAAACGATTGAACAAGTACTGAATTTGGATAGAGAAGCAATGATGTTAGTACCAGAAATTGCGTTAACCCCACAAATGGTCTTAAGGTTTAAACGTAGATTTGGTGATGAAGTGGCTGTGTTACATTCTGGACTATCCAAAGGCGAACGTTATGATGAATGGCAAAAGATTAGAGACGGTAAAGCACGTGTGAGTGTAGGTGCACGTTCAAGTGTCTTTGCGCCGTTTAAGAATTTAGGCATGATTATTATAGATGAAGAACATGAATCTTCGTATAAACAAGAAGATTATCCTAGATATCATGCAAGAGACATTGCACAATGGCGTAGTCAATACCATCAATGTCCCTTAATATTAGGTAGTGCGACACCGAGTTTAGAATCATATGCCCGAGCAGAAAAGGGTGTATATGAGTTACTATCGTTACCTAAGAGAGTCAATCAACTAGCCTTACCTGAAGTGGAAATTGTAGATATGAGAGAAGAACTGAATTCTGGGAATCGCTCTATGTTCTCTAACCAATTAAGAGATGCAATACAACAACGGCTAGACAATCAAGAACAAATTGTCCTCTTTTTAAATAGACGAGGCTATGCCTCATTTATGTTGTGTAGAGATTGTGGCCACGTACCTCAGTGCCCAAATTGTGATATTTCATTGACTTATCACAAGTCTACAGATCAATTAAAATGCCATTACTGTGGGCACCAAGAAACACCACCTAATCTTTGTCCGAATTGTGAAAGTGAGCACATTAGACAAATGGGTACTGGCACACAACGCGTTGAAGAGCTTTTACAAGAAGCATTTCAAGAAGCCCGTATTATACGAATGGATGTAGATACGACTTCTAGAAAAGGTGCACATGAAAAGTTATTAAATGATTTCGGTTCAGGAAAAGGAGATATCTTGCTAGGGACGCAAATGATTGCTAAAGGATTAGACTTTCCTAACATTACATTAGTAGGTGTTTTGAATGCTGATACGATGTTGAATTTGCCAGACTTTAGAGCGAGTGAACGAACGTACCAACTGTTAACACAAGTTGCGGGTCGAGCTGGTCGTCATGAAAAAGAAGGTCAGGTGCTTATACAAACATACAATCCGGATCATTACGCCATTAAAGATGTTCAAGAAAATGATTACACTGCCTTTTTCCAAAAAGAAATGAATTACAGAAAAATCGGCAAATACCCACCGTATTTCTTTCTAATTAATTTCACGATTGCACACAAAGATATGAAAAAGGTTATGGAAGCGTCCAAACATATCCATAAAATATTATTGCAACATTTAACAGACAAAGCGCTTGTACTTGGTCCATCTCCAGCGGCATTATCAAGAATCAATAATGAATATCGCTTTCAAATATTGGTGAAATATAAGCGAGAACCTGCATTGCATGAAGCATTAAAATATTTAGATGATTACTATCATGATCAATATTTAAAAGAAAAATTATCATTAAAAATAGATATCGCACCGCAGATGATGATGTAGCATGATTATAGTCTATGACTCAGTCCAATGCTCAGCCTATTTTGTGAAAAATGTATTAGAACAAAGAAAAGAACAAATTGTTTTGCAAGCTAAATGATTAGCCAATAAAATAGTTTGTTCTAATTTTTTGAACAACAACAATTAACACTCAATCAAAATGACGCGCAGATATTAGCCGAATTTTTTAATACAACTGCGGAAGATTTACGTTAAAATAGTAATGATATTTTATTATTTAACAAACAAGGGCGTGTTTATATGAGATATAATGAGTTTAAGCAACCTATAGGTGATGCAAAGATTGAATTTAAACAAGCATTTTTACCTAATGCACAAATTTTAGAAGGACAATATTGCAGATTAGAAAAATTAGCACAAAATCATATCAAAGATTTGTATGATTATTTTTCTACTGAAGCGGATGCACCAAATTGGACATATTTACCTGATGAACAACCACGTGACTTTCAATCCTTTGAGACATATATAAATGAGAAAATTAATGCTACTGATCCATATTTTTTTGCTATTGTTGATAAAAAAACTTCTACAGCGTTAGGTATCATAGCTTTACTCAGAATTGACCGTTATAATGGTTCAATTGAAGTTGGACATATTCACTATGCTAATGTTATGAAACAGACACGTATAGCTACAGAGGTTCAATTTTTGTTAGCAGATTATATATTTCAAACATTAAATTATAGAAGATATGAATGGAAATGCGATGCATTGAATGCGCCGTCAATTAAGGCAGCCCAAAGATTAGGGTTTAAGTTTGAAGGCATTTTTAGAAAACATAAAGTGTATAAAAATCGTAATCGTGATACGTATTGGCTAGCAATGATTGATAAAGATTGGCATCAGAATAAACTTAAATTTGAGCAGTGGTTGTCACCACAAAATTTTGATGAGCTTGGTAATCAAGTGAATCGATTAATGATACCCAATTAATGATAAATAAGCGAGAAGTTAAAAATCGTAAAGTTTTGAAACTAATGATTTAAGCGATAAAGAATAGTTTTAAAGTGCAGTTTAGATAAAAAGCTCATTTAAATATGAGGTGATATCTATTACTGCACTTTTTACATTTTATAATGTTTGAGTGATTGGAGATGTAAATTGTATTTCACTATATTGATTCGGTAAAGTATTCATTAACGGATGGTGCAATTTCCAGTAAAATAAGTTATAATGATATGATGAATTTTTAAGAGGAGAAATCGATATGACAATCAAGCAACTTGTAACAAGCAAACACCCTATACTTAATCAGTCTATACCGGATGTGACAAAATTTGATGAAAATTTAGAACAGTTACTATTGGATTTAGAAGACACGATGTATGATTTTGAAGCATCTGCGATATGTGCACCGCAGATTGGTGTTGCACAAAAAGTAGCGATAATCGATATGGAAATGGATGGATTGTTACAATTAATTAATCCTCAAATTATAAGTGAATCAGATACAAAAGTGACTGATTTAGAAGGGTCTATCAGCATACCTAATGTTTATGGTGAAGTGGAAAGAAGTAAAATGATTGTCGTGAAGAGTAATGATAAAAAAGGAAATGAAGTTGAAATGACTGCATATGATGATATCGCTAGAATGATTTTACATATGGTTGATCATTTTGAAGGAAAATTATTTACTGAACGTGTAGAGAAATTTTTAAGTGAAAGAGAAATGGAGGCGTATTTTGATAATGAGTAAAGTCATTTTTATGGGGACACCAGATTTTTCAACGAAAGTGCTTGAAATGCTAATCGCTGAACATGATGTCATTGCAGTAGTGACTCAACCAGATAGACCAGTAGGTAGAAAACGTATATTAACACCGCCACCTGTGAAAGAAGTTGCAGTAAAGCACGGTTTACCAGTATGTCAACCAGAAAAATTAGCGCAATCATCAGAGTTAGAACAACTGATTGACTTAGAAGCAGATATAATTGTAACTGCCGCTTTTGGACAAATATTGCCTGAATCATTATTAAATGCTCCGAAGCTCGGCGCAATCAATGTTCATGCATCATTATTACCTAAATATAGAGGTGGCGCACCGATTCACCAAGCTATTATGGATGGCCAAACAGAAACTGGTATTTCCATAATGTATATGGTTAAGAAACTAGATGCTGGAGACATCATTTCGCAACGCGCAATAGAAATCGAACGACAAGATGACGTTGGTACCATGCATAGTAAATTAAGCTTTTTAGGGGCAGAGTTATTAAAAGAGACGTTACCTTCTATTATCAATGGTACGAATAGTCAAATGAAGCAGAATGAAAATGAAGCTACTTTTGCAACGAATATAAATAGAGAACAGGAAAAGATCGATTGGTCTCAATCGGCTGAAGTCATTTACAATCATATTAGAGGTCTTTCACCGTGGCCAGTAGCATATACAGTCATGGATGACGGAAACATGAAATTATATGCATCTCGAATAGAAAAAGGTAAGACTGGAGAACCAGGAACTATCATAGAAACAACGAAAAAAGCAATCATCGTAGCAACAGGGTCCGATGATGCGATTGCATTAACAGACATTCAAGTTGCAGGCAAAAAACGTATGTTAACTGCAAACTACTTAAGTGGCGTGCAAACCTCACTTGTTGGGAAGGTACTAACATGACAATAGAGACAAATGTGCGAGTGTTAGCATTTGAAACACTTCAAGATATTATAAACGATAAAGCATATAGTAATATCATTATTAATGATGTGTTATCAAATAATGAATTAAATCGAGCAGATAAGGGATTATATACAGAATTAGTATATGGTACCTTAAAAAGAAAATACACTTTAGATTACTTATTGAAACCATTCGTTCAAACAAAGTTAAAAGGCTGGGTCAGACAGTTACTTTGGATGAGTATTTATCAATATGTGTATTTAGATAAAATACCGGAACACGCAATTATTAATGAAGCTGTTGAAATTGCTAAATATAAAGGTGGTCCACATAATGGTAATGTTGTGAACGGTATATTAAGAAATATTATGCGCAGTGACTTACCAGATTTTACTGAAATTACAGATAACAAAAAACGCATCGCGATTGAATACAGTTTACCCAAATGGTTAGTTGATCACTGGGCAACGCATTTTGGTATTGAAAAAACAGAAACAATTGCTCAATCATTTTTAGATAAAGTATCTACTACTGTACGCGTTAATTTGACACGCATTTCAATAGACGATGCGATTAGAAGACTTGTTGATGACGATTATATTGTTGAACAAGATAGAGATATTGAATCGTGTCTGCATATAAGTGGTAAACCAATCATTGAATCCCGTATGTTTAAAGATGGACTTATTTCGATTCAAGATAAGAGTTCAATGTTTGTTGGTGAATTAATGGCATTAAATGAGGGTGATCAAGTTTTAGATGCTTGCAGTGCACCTGGTGGGAAAGCTTGCCATATTGCTGAAATATTAAATGATACTGGACATGTTGATGCGACCGATATTCATGAACATAAAATAGATTTAATAGATTTTAATATTAGAAAATTACGTTTATCTAACATTTCTGCATTTGAACACGATGCGACTGAAAAATATGATAAAGTGTATGATAAGATTTTAGTAGATGCACCTTGTAGTGGGTTAGGTGTTTTAAGACACAAACCAGAAATTAAATATGAACAATCGCAACAAGCAATTGAATCTTTAGTTGAAATTCAATTGGAAATTTTAAATAATGTGAAAAATAATGTAAAACCTGGTGGTACAATCGTCTATTCAACTTGTACGATTGAGCAAATGGAAAATGAAAATGTTGTATATACATTTTTAAAAGAAAATAAAGATTTTGAATTCGATGTATTTGAACATCCAATAACTGGCGAAAAAGTAAAAACGATGCAAATTTTACCTCAAGATTTTAACTCTGATGGCTTTTTCATAACTAGGATAAGAAGAAAGGAAAATTAAAATATGATAACTGCAGAAAAGAAGAAAAAAAATAAGTTTCTTCCCAATTTTGAAAAGCAATCAATTTATTCATTAAGATATGACGAGATGCAAGATTGGTTGGTACAAAATGGTCAGCAAAAATTCAGAGCAAAACAAATTTTTGAGTGGCTTTACGAAAAACGCGTCGATAACATTGAAGATATGACAAACTTATCTAAAGAATTAAGAGAAGTACTTAAAGCTAACTTTACAATGACAACAATGACAACAGTTGTTAAACAAGAAAGTAAAGACGGTACAATTAAGTTTTTATTTGAATTACAAGATGGCTATACGATTGAAACAGTCCTCATGAGACATGAATACGGGAATTCTGTTTGTGTAACAACACAAGTTGGTTGCCGTATTGGTTGTACATTTTGTGCTTCTACGCTAGGTGGTTTGAAACGTAATCTAGAAGCTGGAGAAATTGTTTCGCAAGTATTAACGGTTCAAAAAGCTTTAGATGAAACTGAAGAGCGTGTCTCGCAAATCGTTATCATGGGTATTGGTGAACCATTTGAAAATTACGATGAAATGATGGACTTCTTGAAAATAGTAAATGATGACAATGGATTAAATATTGGCGCACGTCATATAACAGTGTCAACATCAGGTATTATTCCAAGAATATATGATTTTGCTGACGAAGATATTCAGATTAATTTTGCAGTTAGCTTACATGGTGCAAGTGATGAGATTCGTTCACGATTAATGCCTATTAATAGAGCATATAACGTAGAAAAATTAATGGAAGCAATTCATTATTATCAAGAAAAAACAAATAGACGTATTACTTTTGAGTATGGATTATTTGGTGGTGTAAACGACCAAATTGAACATGCTAGAGCATTAGCACATTTAATTCAAAAATTGAATTGTCATGTTAACTTAATACCAGTGAATCACGTACCCGAAAGAAATTATGTGAAGACACCTAAAGAAGATATCTTTAAATTTGAAAAAGAATTAAAGCGTTTAGGGATAAATGCAACAATTAGACGTGAGCAAGGTGCGGATATAGATGCTGCTTGTGGTCAATTAAGAGCTAAGGAACGAAAAGTAGAAACGAGGTAGGGACATGCTAAAAGCACAATTTTTTACTGACACGGGTCGATACCGTGATAAAAATGAAGACGCAGGTGGCGTATTTTATAATCGCACAGAGCAACAACTATTAGTGCTTTGTGATGGTATGGGCGGTCATCTAGCAGGAGAAGTAGCAAGCCAATTTGTCACTGATGAGCTTCAACGTCGTTTTGAAGAGGAAAATCTAATCGAAGCAGATCAAGCTGAAAATTGGTTGAGAACAACTTTAAAAGCTATTAATCGTGAGTTATATGAAATGTCAGTAGAAAACCCAGAATATCAAGGCATGGGAACAACTTGTGTCTGTGCTTTAGTATTTGATAACTATATTGTTGTAGCAAATATCGGTGATTCACGTGCTTATTTGGTGAATAGTAGAGAGATTGAACAAATTACGAATGATCATTCATTTGTTAATCACCTCGTGATGATTGGGCAAATAACAGCTGAACAAGCATTTAACCATCCTCAACGAAATATTATTACCAAAGTCATGGGAACTGATAAGTTAGTGACACCAGATATATTTGTGAAAAAGACGAATTTCTATGATTACTTAATGTTAAATTCCGATGGTTTAACCGATTTTGTACGTAACCATCAAATTCAAGCATCTTTGTTACAAGTGAAAGCATTAGAGATACACGGTCAAGACTTAATAGAACTTGCGTTATCAGAAGATACGAATGACAATGTGAGTATTGTATTGGCTGAGATTGAAGGTGATAGAGTATGATAGGCAAAATAATAAGTGAGCGCTACGAGGTCATTAAAAAACTCGGTGGTGGCGGAATGAGTACGGTCTATCTTGCCGAAGATACAATTCTCAATCGTAAAGTAGCGATCAAAGCAATAAGAATTCCTCCTGGTGAAAAAGAAGAGACTATTAAGCGTTTCGAAAGAGAAGTGCATAATTTAACTCAACTTTCACATGAAAACATAGTCAGTGTGTTTGATGTTACTGAAGATGATGACAACTTCTATTTAGTTATGGAATATATAGAAGGGCCGACATTATCTGAATACATTGAAAAGAATCATCCTATGGAAACCACGACAGTACTTAACTTTATCAATCAAATTATTAATGGAATTAAACATGCACATGATACTAAGATTGTGCATCGTGATATTAAACCACAAAATATTTTAGTAGATAAGCATCAAACGTTGAAGATTTTAGACTTTGGTATTGCAAAAGCCTTAAGTGAAACGACAATGACCCAAACGAATCATGTGTTAGGCACAGTTCAATATTTGTCACCTGAACAAGCACGTGGTGAATCAACAGATAATGGGACTGATATCTATTCAATTGGTGTTGTATTGTATGAAATGCTTATTGGTAAACCACCGTTTTCTGGAGAAACAGCAGTAAGTATTGCAATTAAGCATATTCAGGATCCTATGCCTAATATTACTGATGAACGTTCAGATGTACCACAAGCGCTTAGTAATGTTGTATTAAAAGCAACTGAAAAAGATAAGACGGTGCGTTACCAATCAGTAAGAGATATGCAAAATGATTTAGAAAATGTATTGTCTAAAAATCGCGTGAATGAAGAGAAATATCAATCTATTGATGCGAACACTAAAACAATACCTATAAATAAATCAGATATTGTCAACCAGACAAGAGATGAAGATAAAGGAAAAAGCATAAAAGAAACAATGCAGATTCCTATCGTCAACCAACAACAATTTCAATCAAGTGAAGAACATATTTATGAAGTACCACAGAAAAAACGTACAAAGAAAAAGAAGTTTTTCTATACGCTTATTATCGTCTTATTGCTATTCGGTTTATTTGGTTTTATGGCAATGGGCATGTTTGGCAATAAATATCTAGAAACACCAGATTTAACAGGTAAGACAGAAAAAGAAGCAGAACATATTTTAAAAGAAAATAAATTACAAATGGGTGACATTTCTCGTGAATATAGCGATAAGTACCCTGAAAATAAAATTATAAAAACGACACCAGATAAAGGTGATCGATTAGAACAACAAAGTAAAGTAGACATTGTTTTATCAAAAGGACCTGAATTAGCAGAAATGCCAAATTTATTTGGACTATCCAAGTCTGATGCACTAAATAAACTTAAAGATTTAGGTATCGAAGATTCAAAAGTGAAACAAGCCTACACGAAACAAAATATCGCTAAAGGTTTAATTGAATCGCAAAATGTATCCCCAGGAGACAAAATTAAAATAAATGACAGCAACATAGAACTTACTGAATCTTTAGGCACGAAACAAGTTTATGTTGATGATTATGAGAACAAAGCTTTTAAAACTGCGAAATCAGAATTAGAAGCAAAAGGTTTCAAAGTCGTTGTCACCGAGGAAACTGAAGACAAGAAAGTTAAGAAAGACAATGTTATCAGTCAAACACCAAAAGACAAAGAAATAGACGAAGGATCGACAATTGAATTTACCGTTTCAAAAGGCGCTCCAAAGTCTGATGAAGATAAAACAGATAAAGAAAAAGATGATGACGAAAAAGATGATGAACCAGCGACAAAAGATTATACAGAAACGTATGAAGTTCGATATACAGGTAAAGATGATAAAAGTCAAGAAGTTAAAGTGTTTGTAAGAGATAAAGATGGCGAAGGCACTTCACCTTCTCAAACATTTAAAATTAAAGATAATAAAACCGTTAAAATACCGATGACTATTGAAAAAGGTAAAACAGCTGGTTATACCATTCGTGTTGATGATAAAGTAGTAGCTGATAAAGACATACCTTATGATTTTTAGCGACACTTAGCGAACCGCTGTAACTTAGCGACCGCCACATAAAGTAAATGAAAATCTAATTATAAAATGAGCACCGATTTAGTCAAATTTTGATTAAATCGGTGCTTTAAATTAGTATCAAAGAGTATTACTTTCAGTATAATTATTTTAAATATAAGCGTTATGTATAGCATAATTAAGATTATAAGTGTCATAACTGATAATACCGATTGAAAATTTAGCCGAAATCGTTTCAAATCATATTTAAATTAAAAATGCTTTGCTATAATATAAATGGTAAAAGTATTTAAAAGAGGGGTGCCTAAGTGAAAACAGGACGCATCATAAAATCAATCAGTGGTGTTTACCGTGTTGACGTAGACGGTGAAATGTATGATACAAAGCCACGCGGCCTTTTTAGAAAAAATAAATTTTCACCTATTGTAGGTGACGTAGTTGATTTTGAAGTGGAAAATATAACAGAAGGTTATATTCAACATGTTCATGAACGAAAAAATGAAATAAAGCGACCACCTGTAAGTAATGTTGATCATCTTATTCTTGTGATGAGTGCGGTAGAACCAGATTTTTCTACCCAGCTACTAGACAGATTTTTAGTTATTGCGCATTCTTACCATATGCGTCCGCGTATTCTTGTAACTAAAAAAGATTTAACGTCTGTGGACAAACAACACGAAATCGATAAATTGTTAGAAGTTTATGAAAATATGGGATATAAAACACAATTCATAAGTATAAACGAAGACATTGAACAAGTCTTTTCAAGTTGGGGTGACGGATTAGCGGTGTTAAGTGGTCAATCCGGTGTTGGTAAATCTACCTTATTGAATAAATATTTTCCGAATTTAGATTTAGAAACACAACATATTTCTAGAGCGTTAAATCGTGGTCGCCACACAACGCGTCATGTTGAATTGTTTGAAAGAGCCAAAGGCTACATAGCAGATACACCAGGCTTTAGTGCTTTGGATTATGATCATATACACAAAGACGAAATTAAAAATTATTTTATGGAAATAAATGAGTATGGTGAGTCATGTAAATTTAGAGATTGTAACCATATCAATGAACCGAAATGTAATGTCAAAGCGGAATTAGAAAATGGCAATATCGCCCAGTTTAGATATGATCATTATTTACAACTTTTTAAAGAAATTTCAAATAGAAAGGAAAGATATTAAGTGGCAAAATTATATCCATCATTATTATCAGCAGATTTTTTGAATTTACAACAAGAGTTAGCTGCTCTAGAGAAAGCAGGTGTCGATGGGGTACATTTTGACGTCATGGATGGACAATTTGTACCTAATATTTCAATTGGATTGCCTATATTGGATTCAGTACGTAAAGGTACAGATTTGCCTATTGATGTACATCTTATGATACAAGAACCTGAAAAATATGTTGAATTATTTGCTGAGCATGGCGCTGATATGATTTCAGTACATGTTGAAGCAACACCCCATATACATAGGGTGATTGAACAAATTAAGCATAACAATGTAAAAGCAGGTATAGTGATTAATCCTGGGACTCCGGTTGATTTAATTCGTCCGATATTAAAAATGGTGGATTATGTATTGGTTATGACTGTAAATCCTGGCTTTGGTGGCCAAACGTTTATTAATGATTGTGTTGAAAAATTGGACCAATTATCAAACATCAAAAAAGCCCAAGACTTAAATTTTGATATTGAAGTAGATGGTGGCATTAATGATACTACGGTTGAAACAGTAGTGAATCATGGTGCGACAATGCTTG
Source organism: Staphylococcus sp. GSSP0090 (assembly GCF_013391405.1). Classification (GTDB taxonomy): domain Bacteria; phylum Bacillota; class Bacilli; order Staphylococcales; family Staphylococcaceae; genus Staphylococcus. Next base: position 32,027 of record NZ_JACBFD010000018.1, on the reverse strand, counting down.
TTGCAGGATCATACTTCTTTAAACATGATGACTATCAGACGGTGACTAAGACATTGAAAGGTTGACATAAATGAAAGCCAATTTATTATGTGGTAATAGAAATTTGCCCAAGCATATTTTAAAGGAAAATGTACATGAACATTGGATTGGTATAGATAGAGGCACCTTGATACTACTAGAATCTGGTATTACGCCACAATTTGCAGTTGGCGATTTTGATTCAATTACTGAGTCAGAGAAAGACTTTATACAACAACAAATACAAATAAATCCATATAATTCTGAAAAAGATGACACAGATTTAGCGTTAGGTATTGATCAAGCAATTAAGTGTGGCTATCGAAGTATTGATGTTTATGGGGCAACGGGTGGTAGGCTAGATCATTTTATGGGCGCACTACAAATTCTGGAAAAACCTGAATATACAGAATTGGGTATCAAGATTAAATTAATTGACGATACGAATGAAATTCAATTTTTACAAAAAGGTCAATATAAGGTTGCGTATAATAAACACTTTCCATATGTCTCATATATCCCAGTAATCTATCCGACGGTAATTTCGTTAAAAGGTTTTAAATATAATTTAGAAAATGAAACACTAAAACTTGGTTCAACGCTTACGATTTCAAATGAGTTGAGTCAAGATTCTGGTACTGTCAATATAACTGAAGGCAGTGTGTTAATGATTCGAAGTCAAGATTGAGTGAATTTTAGGCGAAATTTATAAATATATGTTGATATATAAAAGAAAATATTAAAAAAAGACCAATCCTCCACATAAGGATTGGTCTTTTCGTGCATTATATTTATTAAACTCTAGTAACTTTACCAGATTTTAAAGCACGTGCAGAAACCCAAACTTTTTTAGGTTTTCCGTCTACAAGAATTCTAACTTTTTGAAGGTTAGCATTCCATCTTCTTTTAGAAGAATTTAAAGCGTGAGAACGATTGTTTCCAGTTGAAGCTTTACGACCTGTTACGAAACATTGTTTGCCCATGAAAGTACCTCCTTTAATAAATATAAATACACGTATCTACTACATACTTGAATAATGTACCACAAATGAGTATACATAGCAATAAAATGAGAAAAATTTCTCGTTTACATGAGTAATACTTTTGTTAATATTAAATTATGGTATAATTGTAAACTGTGGATAAATATAGTATTTTTTTAATAAGATAATTAATAACGCATTGTTTATTAATAGCAATTATGATATAACCATAAACTTAGGAGGCCCATTTTATGACATTAGAAATCACAAATGATTATGGTAGTATAGACATTTCAAACGAAGTAATATCTTCAGTTGTGGGTAGCAAAGCAGTAGAATGTTATGGAATTGTAGGTATGGCTTCTAGACAACAAGTGAGAGATGGCATTGCAGAGATACTAGGACATGAAAATTATTCTAAAGGTATTATTGTACGAGAAGATAATGGCGTTGTAGACGTAGATATGTATATTATCGTAAGCTTTGGTACAAAAATATCTGAAGTAGCAAGCAATGTACAATCAACAGTAAAATATACATTAGAGCAAACATTAAAAGTTAAAGTAAATTCAATAAATATATTTGTACAAGGTGTGCGCGTTAATAATGGCACGAAAAACTAGGAGGACATTACGTAATGGTAAGCAAAATAGATGGTAAATTATTTGCCGAGATGATTATACAAGGGGCTCAAAATTTATCAAATCATGCAGACTTAGTAGATTCATTGAACGTTTATCCAGTACCAGATGGTGATACTGGGACAAATATGAATTTGACGATGACATCAGGAAGAGAAGCAGTTGAAAATAATTTGTCTCAACAAATTGGTGAACTAGGTAAGACATTTTCTAAAGGCTTGTTAATGGGCGCTAGAGGCAATTCTGGTGTCATTTTATCACAATTATTTAGAGGGTTTAGTAAAAACTTAGAAGCGTATGAAACAATTAACGCCAAACAATTTGCTGAAAGTTTTAAAGCTGGTGTAGATACGGCATATAAAGCGATCATGAAACCAGTTGAAGGCACGATTTTAACAGTGGCAAGAGATGCAGCTGATGCAGCCATACGCAAAGCAGAAGAAACTGAAGATTGTATTGAATTAATGACTTACATTCTTGAAGAAGCAGAAATCTCACTAGAAAATACACCCAATTTATTACCAGTGTTGAAAGAGGTAGGTGTTGTTGATAGTGCAGGTAAAGGATTAGCTGTTGTTTATGCTGGATTTCTAAAAGCATTAAAAGGTGAAACAGTATCTACACAAACACCAAAATTGAATAAAGATTCATTAGTTAATGAAGAACATGATTTTCATGGTGTCATTAATACCGAGGACATTGTTTATGGTTATTGTACTGAGATGATGGTGCGTTTCGGTAAAAATAAAAAAACATTTGACGAGCAAGATTTCAGAGAAGATATGAGTCAATTTGGGGACTCTTTATTGGTTATTAATGATGAGGAAATTGTTAAGGTGCATGTGCACACAGAAAAACCAGGCGAAGTATTTAACTATGGGCAACAATATGGTGAATTAATTAAGTTAAAAGTCGAAAATATGCGCGAACAACATCGTGAAGTTGTAAAAAAAGAACATGACTCTGGCAAAAATAATTCTACTGAAGAGACACAAACAGTCGACACTGCAGTCATTGCAATATCTATGGGTGATGGCATCTCAGATATTTTCAAGTCAATGGGTGCGACACATATGATCAGTGGTGGACAAACAATGAATCCATCAACAGAAGACATTGTTAAGATTATTGAACAATCACAATGTAAACGTGCAATCATTTTACCAAATAATAAAAATATCCTAATGGCTAGTGAACAAGCTGCTGACATCGTGGATGCTGATGCTATAGTCATACCAACAAAATCGATACCACAGGGCATCGCTGCATTATTTAATTACGATGAAACTGATTCACTCGAATCTAATAAATCAAGAATGGTTGAATCTTTAGAAGCTGTTTGCTCTGGTTCAGTAACATATGCTGTGAGAGATACTAAAATTGATGGCGTTGAAATTAAAAAAGACGCATATATGGGGTTAATTGAAGATAAAATTGTAACAAGTAATGATGATCAATTTGCAACGGTTAAGGGATTAATTGAAGCAATGATCAATGAAGATAGTGAAATCATTACGATGATTGTTGGTATGGACGCTGATGAAACAGTTACTTCAAACATTGAAGATTGGATGGAGACAACATATCCAGATGTTGAATTAGAACAACATAACGGACAACAACCTGTTTATCAATATCTATTTTCTGTGGAATAGATTAAACTTTAGCACTAAAAAGATGAACATAGCATCATTTGTACAATAGCATATGTTTTTATAAAGGAACATAGTTGCTATATATAAGTTTTGTTACAAATGGGAGTGAGAAAAATCAAATTTTAAATTTGATTTAGTCTTACTTCCATATTTTTTTGAAATCATTACATTTTAAAAGTTGTTTTAATGTTGCTATCAATTTAATTTTGCATTTAATAAGAACAATACAACCAGTTTTGGTTTATAATGTTTATTGAACTTGTTATAATAAATGAGATGTTTAAGAATGTAAGCGCAACACTTTAGAAACATTAAAAATAAGAGTGGGGTATAATTATGAAATATAAAACAGTCTTCGATATAATTGGTCCTACAATGGTAGGTCCTTCATCTTCTCACACTGCAGGGGCAGTTAGAATTGGTTTAGTAGCTAGAGACTTATTTAATCAATTACCAAAGCAAGCTGACATATATCTTTATGGTTCATTTATGGAAACATATAAAGGACATGGTACAGATGTTGCCTTAGTAGGTGGCTTGTTAGGCTATGATACGGATGATGATCGTATACAAACAAGCTTGGAAACTGCAGAAGAAGTTGGAATGAAAGTCAACTTTATTGAAATGGCAGAAGAAAGGTCGCATCCGAATACCGCGATTATTAATATGCGTGATGGTGATAAAGAAATATCTGTTGAGGGTGTTTCAATAGGTGGCGGAAAAATTGAAGTCGTAGCCATCAATGGATTCAATATTGCGATTAGCGGTAATTATCCGGCTTTACTTGTATTCCATAAGGATACGTTTGGTACGATCGGTAGAGTTGCCAATATACTAGGAGATTCAAGTATTAATGTAGGAAGTATGCAAGTATCTAGAAAAGAAAAAGGCGATCAAGCATTAATGACTTGTGAATTAGATGATGCAGTGAATGATGAAATAATAGAGAAAATTAAAAACGTCGATGGTGTAGTGACGGTTTCACTCATGGGAGACGCCTAATGGAGGTATTGCATGTTTAAAAGTGTGAAAGAATTAATAGAAATGTGTGAAGAGCAAAATAAAAAAATCCATGAAATAATGCTTGAACAAGAAATGGAAGTAACGGGACTTTCAGAAGCAGATGTTTATGCACATATGGATAAAAACTTACAAACGATGGAAAATGCTTTAGATGAAGGTTTAGCAGGTGTCACATCTACAACAGGGCTCACTGGTGGTGATGCTGTATTGATTAAAGAATATTTGAAAACAGGTAAATCACTCGCTGGGCCAACGTTACTAGACGCAGTTAGTAAAGCGGTTGCGACAAATGAAGTCAATGCAGCTATGGGGAAAATTTGTGCCACGCCTACAGCAGGTTCAGCAGGTGTTGTCCCTGGTGTTTTATTTGGTCTTAAACCGCGTTTAGAACCATCAAGAAAAGATATGTTAAATTTCCTATTAACTTCAGGTGCGTTTGGTTTTGTTGTTGCCAATAATGCATCTATTTCAGGTGCAGCTGGCGGTTGTCAAGCGGAAGTTGGTTCAGCTGCGGCAATGGCAGCTGGTGCAACTGTAGAACTTGCAGGCGGAACACCACAACAATCAGCTGAAGCTTTTGCAATTTGTTTGAAAAATATGCTAGGTTTAGTATGTGATCCAGTAGCTGGATTAGTAGAAGTACCTTGTGTTAAAAGAAATGCAGCAGGTGCATCAAATGCAATCGTGTCTGCAGATATGGCATTGGCAGGAGTGACTTCAAGAATTCCTACTGATGAAGTGATTGAAGCAATGTATAAAATTGGTCAAACAATGCCATCTGCGCTACGTGAAACAGGTCGTGGAGGTTTAGCTGGTACACCTACAGGTCAGCGCTTAAAACAAGAAATATTTGGTGATTAATTATGTCAAAAGTCAATTTAATTGAAAGTCCATTTCCATTATCTCAAATAAAAGGATTAGGTCCGAAACGTTTAGCAGTATTGAATGAATTAAATATTCATACTGTTGAAGATTTAATTCTATATTTACCAACACGTTACGAGGATAATACTGTAATTGACTTAAATGAAGCTGAAGATCAAGCGATAGTGACAGTGGTGGGTGAAGTCTATTCAACACCGACTGTCGCTTTTTTTGGTCGCAATAAATCTAAATTAACGGTACATATCATGGTCAATCAAATTGCTGTGAAGTGCACATTTTTCAATCAGCCTTATTTAAAAAAGAAAATAGAATTACATGGAACAGTAACAGTTAAAGGAAAATGGAATAGAGCAAAGCAAGAAATCAACGGTAATAGAATGTTTTTTAGCCAACAAATGGATGAGGGGTCACAATTTGAACCTGTATATCGCATTAAAGAAGGCATAAAACAAAAGCCTTTAAGAGATATGATTAGACAAGTATTAGATCAAGTGACTATACATGAGTGGCTCTCTGAAGACTTAAGAAAAAAATATAAATTAGAAACTTTAGCAGACACAATTAAAGCATTACATTTTGCAACAGATAAAGTGTCGTTACTTAAAGCTCGTAGAACATATGCTTTTACAGAATTATTTATGTTTGAATTAAGAATGCAGTGGTTGAATCGTCTCGAAAAAACATCAGACGAAGCAATTGAAGTGGATTATGATATTAATTTAGTGAAACATTTTATAGATAGTTTGCCATTTGAATTAACAGATGCTCAGAAACATAGCGTGAATGAAATATTCAGAGATTTAAAAGCACCCATTCGCATGCATCGTCTATTGCAAGGTGATGTTGGTTCTGGGAAAACCGTTGTCGCTGCAATTTGTATGTATGCATTAAAAACAGCGGGTTTTCAATCAGCCTTAATGGTTCCAACAGAAATATTGGCTGAGCAGCATGCAGAAAGCTTGGTAGATATATTTGGAGATAGAATGAATGTTGCTTTATTGACTGGATCAGTCAAAGGGAAAAAACGTAAGCTATTATTAGAACAACTGAATAACAATGAAATTGATTGCATCATTGGCACACATGCTTTAATTCAGGATGATGTTAAGTTTAATAATGTGGGTCTTGTTATAACAGACGAACAACATCGTTTTGGTGTTAATCAGAGGCAGTTGCTAAGGGAAAAAGGTGCTATGACCAATGTATTATTTATGACGGCAACGCCGATACCAAGGACATTAGCTATTTCTGTATTTGGTGAAATGGATGTGTCTTCTATTAAACAATTACCAAAAGGTCGAAAGCCAATCATCACATCTTGGTCTAAACATGAAGCTTATGACAGTGTATTAAATCAAATGACTTCAGAATTGAAAAAGGGTAGACAAGCCTATGTTATTTGTCCATTAATTGAAAGTTCAGAACATCTTGAGGATGTACAGAACGTAGTTGAATTATATGAATCATTACAATCTTATTATGGAACAGAGAAAGTGGGATTACTGCATGGCAAATTGCATTCAGATGAGAAAGATGAAGTCATGCAACGTTTTAGTAATCATGAGATTGATATTTTAGTCTCAACAACGGTAGTTGAAGTGGGCGTTAACGTACCTAATGCCACATTTATGATGATTTATGATGCAGATCGCTTCGGTTTATCAACATTACATCAATTACGAGGGCGTGTAGGTAGAAGTGAACAACAAAGTTACTGTGTGTTAATTGCATCGCCCAAAACTGAAACAGGTATTGAACGTATGAATATTATGACCCAGACAACGGATGGGTTTGAACTAAGTGAACGTGATTTAGAGATGAGAGGTCCAGGCGATTTCTTTGGCGTTAAGCAGAGCGGTTTGCCCGATTTCTTAGTTGCAAATGTAGTTGAAGATTATAAAATGTTAGAAGTTGCTAGAGATGAAGCTGCCGAATTAATACAATCAGGTATTTTCTTTGAATCACAATATAATAGATTAAGATCTTTTATTGAAGAAAATCTATTATATATGAGTTTTGATTAAAAATAGCTAGTTTGTATTTTTATATAAATATATTACAGACTTTCTATTATATTGTATATAAAAGTGACACTCGCAAATAATTTTTAATATTTACGAGTGACATACAAAGTTAGTATATTATTTTTGGGGCGAATCTGGGACAAAAATAGAAGCCTCAGACTCCTTACCAATTAGGCAGTAGATGACTGAATTGAAAATGTAAAGTCTCACTGTTTTAATGAACTACTTTTTCATTTTGTGAAAATGAGTCGTTCTTATACATAAGTTAAAACTTATGTATGCTACAGAAAAATTTTAGTGAGACTTATGCATGAGCTTCAGCTCAGGTAAACATTTTAATCCTAGTCATCCTTGCCGGGGTGGGACTACGAAATCTTTATTAGAAAAATTGATTTCTGTCCCACTCCCTTTTTAATTTACGCCAACTTCAGTCCACGCTTTATCAATGGCTTTAGTTTCAGCGCTATCTTCGCCATAAAGATTCGCTGCTGCTTCTATTAAAGCGGTTTTAGCATCTGAAAATTCTGAATTTTGAGTTAAATATTCTGTTAATGCCAGATAGTATATTTGTTCTGCTTTATCTTTTCCGATTTCATTTATGGTTAGGTATGCGGCTTTATTTGGAATACCACTATTCGTGTGTACGCCACCGTTATCTTCGCTACCATATTGATATTGATCCATGTGTGCTGGTTGATTAAATTGTTCAGGGTCTTTTAAGCTTCTAAGACCGTCACCTTCAGTACCGGGTGTATAAACATCTTCTCCCATTAACCAGTCATCTGGATCTACAAAATATCCAAATACATCTGAAAAGGATTCATTTAGAGCGCCAGATTGGTCTTTATATTCTAAATTAGATGTGCGCTCAGTGACTGCGTGTGTTAATTCATGTGCGATGATATCATTGGCACCAGATAAAGGTTTGAAAGTTTGTCCATCGCCGTCACCGTAAATCATATATTGTCCTGTCCAGGCAGCATTATTGTAATCTTTATCATAATGTACGACCGAATCGATATTGCCTCCAGCATCATCATAACTATCTCTGTTATGTTTCTCTAAATAGTAGTTATAAACTTCGTTCGCATAGTAATGTGCATCTACACCAGCTTTGTGTGCTTCTTCGTCAAAATGATTGCGATCATTGGTAATTTCTGAAAAATCTTCTGTAGTTTGATTAGCAGTTTGTGTATGTATTTCGGCATTTTGTGTTGTATCTTTTAATGTGTATACACCACTATTTTCGGTTAAATTCAATGGTGATTTTTCATCATCGTTTACGCCAGTGCCTTTACCGGTTGTCGCAGCATTGTTTATAACATTTTCTTTTTTAAGTACTTCTCCAGTACTCGCGTCGATTTGAATTTTCCAATGAGCAGCTTTAGGTGATATATAGTTTAATTCAACATCATATACGAGTTTTTGACTGTCACTGTTAATTGTTAGTTTGTTTTTACTAACAATGTCATAACCTTTGATATTACTTACATCTGCTTTGGTTTTTTTAATTGCTTTAAAGGCATGACGTTCAGCATCTTTTTTAGATATTTTTGCTTTATTGTCTACTTTGATAGTTGGTTTATCAATGTTTCCGTTTATTAATGTGACATCACCTTGTTTGTTTACATGAACCTTTAATTCACTATCTTCTGCAATCGTACTATTGACTTTGGGATTCAATGTATAGTGAGTGATTCCATGATCATCTTGCTGTTTATTTATAATTTCATATTGCTTAAAAGCACCATCCTGAGCATTAACATTTCCTGATTCCTTAGATGCCTTAATGATGTTTGATGCATTATTTTGTAAATAGGCTTTTACATCTTCATCGTTACTAACTTTCGTTTTTATCGGTTTTTTGAGACTTTCTGGTTTAATACTATTATTTTCTTGCGCATATGCATGTGTAGATGCGATAGGTACTAGCGCACATGTTACGAGTGTTGTGGTAATCAATTTCTTCATCAAATAATCCTCCTAATTATTGACTATTAGCCTTTTAAATCATTATTTTTTATATTAATATTTTTTACATAAAATATCACATCCTTTTAAATTATTTTAAATTATACGTTTTAAAAAATTCTAGTTCAAGATTGTTCTACAAATAATCTTTTAATTGTTATATTTGTAATAAAATAGTAATATTAAAAGAGTTTTTTAAATATTATATAATAAGTAGATGCTAAAAATGTGCGAATGCGAAAGTGAATTTAATTTAGTGACATCACATGTTTTTTGTTGAGCAAATGAAATAGAAAGTGTTATGATATGTTAGGAATGTTTAAGACTTGGTACTAAAAATGTGGGAGTTTGAATGCGATGAAATTAAAAAAACAAGAACGTCGTAATGAAATAAAAAAAGAAATAGAGAAAAATCCTTTTATTACTGACTTAGATTTAAGTGTGTTGTTTTCGGTGAGTATTCAAACGATTAGACTCGACCGTACGCATTTAAATATTCCTGAACTCAGAACACGCATCAAAACTGTAGCAAAGAAAAATTATGAAAGTATTCGCTCTATAGAAGGCAGTGAAATTATCGGGGATGTGATTAATGTGCAACCTGATGAAACTGCAACGTCAATTATAAGAATAGACGAAGAGTCAGTATTTACTAGAAATAATATTGCTAGAGGACATGTATTGTTCGCACAAGCAAATTCTTTGTGTGTGGCACTGATACATAAACCAGTTGTTTTAACAAAAGATAGTAATGTAACGTTTATAAAAACAGTTAAATTAAATGAAACGGTACGCGCTGATGCGCAAGCCATTGAAATTACAGATAAATTTTATACGATAAAAGTGCAATCATATGTAAAAGATACACTCGTTTTTAAAGGAACTTTCAAAATGTATTATACAAGTGAGGATGAACAAAATGGTTAAATTAGCGATCGATATGATGGGTGGAGACGATGCACCTGGAATCGTTTTGGAAGCTGTTGAAAAAGCGGTTAATGATTTTAAAGATTTAGAAATAATTTTATTTGGAGATTCATCTCAATGCACATTAGAACATGAACGTGTAGAAGTGCGTCACTGTACGGAATCGATAACGATGGATGATGAACCAGTGAGAGCAATTAAACGTAAAAAAGACAGCTCTATGGCACGTATGGCTGAAGCAGTGAAGTCTGGTGAAGCTGACGGATGTGTTTCTGCAGGGAATACTGGCGCTTTGATGTCTGCTGGATTATTCATTGTTGGTCGTATTAAAGGTGTAGAAAGACCTGCGTTGGTAGTTACTTTACCCACTGTTTCAGGTAAGGGCTTTGTCTTTATGGATGTAGGTGCTAATGCTGATGCAAAGGCAGAACACTTACTGCAGTATGCACAACTAGGTAATATTTACGCTCAGAAAATTAGAGGTATTGCTGAACCATCCGTAAGTCTGTTAAATATCGGAACAGAAGCAGCTAAAGGTAATAGCTTAACTAAGAAAGCATACCGTTTAATGGAAGATCAGCATGATTTTAACTTTACAGGCAATGTCGAAGCAAAAGGATTAATGAATGATGCTGCGGATGTCGTCGTTACTGACGGTTATACAGGCAATATGATTCTTAAAAATCTAGAAGGTGTTGCAAAAGCAATGGGTAAAATGTTTAAATCTACACTGTTAAGTAGTTTTAAAAATAAACTGGCAGCACTTATTTTACGCAAAGACTTGAACGGCTTAATGTCAAAAATGGATTATGCAGAATATGGTGGTTCAGTATTGTTAGGTTTAAATGGTACTGTTGTAAAGGCACATGGTAGTTCAAGTGCAAAAGCATTTTATTCAGCAATTCGTCAGGCAAAAATTGCAGGGGAACAAGAAATTGTGAAAACAATGAAAGAAACGGTGGGGACAGACAATGAATAAAACGGCAATTATCTTTCCAGGTCAAGGCTCTCAAAAAATTGGTATGGCAAGTGATTTATACGAACATAATGAAGCAGCAACAACAATTTTAAATCAAGCACAGAACGCTATGGATTTTGACATATTAGAAACAATGTTCACAGATAAAGAAGCAAAGTTAGGCCAAACGGAAAATACACAACCAGCCTTATTAACACATAGCTCAGCTTTATTACATGCCCTCAATGATTTAAATGCAGATTATACTATGGGACATAGTCTAGGTGAATATGTGAGTTTAGTAGCAAGTGGTGTATTGAATTTTGAAGATGCAGTAAAAATTGTAAGAAAACGTGGTCAACTCATGGCAGCAGCTTTTCCAGATGGTGTGGGTAGTATGGCTGCCGTACTTGGGCTAGATTATGAAGCGGTTGATGCCATTTGTAAACAGCTTTCTACAGAGCGCGAGATTATTGAACCAGCGAACATCAATTCACCTGGTCAAATCGTTGTATCAGGGCATAAATCATTGATTGATCAGTTAGTTGAAGAAGGAAAATCACTTGGCGCTAAACGCGTAATGCCATTAGCAGTTTCAGGCCCTTTCCATTCATCAATGATGCAAGTGATTAAAGATGATTTTGCAGAATTTATTGACCAATTTGAATGGTCTAATGCTCAATTTCCGGTTGTCCAGAATGTACACGCACAAGGTGAAACAGATGCGAACGTAATCAAAGCTCATATGATAGAACAATTATATTCACCCGTGCAATTTATTGATTCTACAGAGTGGTTAATTGAACAAGGTGTCGATCATTTTATTGAAATTGGTCCTGGTAAAGTATTGTCAGGTTTAATAAGAAAAATTAATAAAAATGTAAAAGTTACCTCAATTCAAACATTAGAAGATGTGAAAGGTTGGAATGAAAATGACTAAAAGTGCATTGGTTACAGGTGCTTCAAGAGGCATTGGTCGTAGTATTGCCATACAATTAGCAGAAGAAGGATACCAAGTTGCAGTGAACTATGCGGGAAATAAAGAAAAAGCAGATGCTGTAGTAGAAGAAATTAAAGCTAAAGGCGTTGAAGCTTTTGCAATTCAAGCAAACGTTGCAAACGGTGACGAAGTTAAAGCGATGATTAAAGAAGTCGTGAGCCAATTTGGTTCAGTAGATGTTCTTGTCAATAATGCTGGTATCACACGTGATAATCTATTGATGAGAATGAAAGAACAAGAATGGGACGATGTCATCGACACAAATTTAAAAGGTGTATTTAACTGTATTCAAAAAATCACACCACAAATGCTAAGACAAAAGAGTGGTTCAATTATTAACTTATCAAGTGTTGTGGGTGCGGTAGGTAACCCAGGACAAGCGAATTATGTTGCTACAAAAGCTGGTGTAATAGGGCTAACAAAATCAGCAGCTAGGGAGTTAGCTTCTAGAAATATTACAGTAAATGCAGTTGCACCTGGTTTTATTGTTTCTGATATGACTGATGCTTTAAGTGAAGAACTCAAAGCACAAATGTTAGAACAAATTCCTTTAACTCGATTCGGAGAAGATTCGGACATTGCACATACTGTAGCATTTTTAGCTTCAGAGAAAGCGAAGTATATTACTGGGCAAACAATTCATGTCAATGGTGGCATGTACATGTAATTTGATTTAGAAAAATGACTAACAACACATACTGATATCAATATGGTTGTATGGTTGGTTATAGTTCTAAGTAAATGGATGTGTTTAATGTCTGACATGTGAATGATTATACGATTTAATTGTGAATTCTAGTAGATTATATGTATTTCTAGTGCTTCAATCGAAATACTACTTGTATTTCAATTGATAAAATGGGAAAATATAAAAGTCTATCAATAGACTTTTAAAGGAGGTGAATCGACGTGGAAAACTTCGACAAAGTAAAAGATATCATCGTTGACCGTTTAGGTGTTGACGCTGAAAAAGTAACTGAAGATGCATCTTTCAAAGATGATTTAGGCGCTGACTCACTTGATATCGCTGAATTAGTTATGGAATTAGAAGATGAATTTGGTACTGAAATTCCTGATGAAGAAGCTGAAAAAATCAACACAGTTGGTGATGCAGTTAAATTTATCAACAGTATTGAAAAATAATAAACAAATATCTGAGTCGTGTCATTACGGCTCAGATTTTTTGTTTTTTGATAGAATCAATGACACATAACGCATGAATTTTGTTATTTAACTTTATTGTCTACATCCGTGAGTTGTCGCTATTTTACATGCGAAAGGCAACAGTTTTTTCTTTAGTTTTGAAGTGATTTCACGTAAAATATAAAGGTATACAGAATCCTATTGCGATATCCGAGGAGGAAATAGATTGACCAATCAAAAAAAGAAAGAAATGGTACAAACATTCCAAAATAAGTTTGCAAAAAAGATGCAGGAATTAAATTTAGATTTTAACCAAGTGGATTTATATCAACAAGCCTTTTCTCATTCAAGCTTTATTAATGATTTTAATATGAATAGACTTGATCATAATGAGCGATTAGAATTTTTAGGAGATGCGGTATTAGAATTGACGGTTTCACGCTATTTATTTGATAAATACCCAGAATTGCCTGAAGGTAATTTGACTAAAATGCGTGCAACAATTGTTTGTGAGCCCTCACTTGTAATATTTGCGAAAAAAATTCAACTCAACGACTTAATTTTATTAGGCAAAGGTGAAGAAAAGACAGGTGGTAGAACGCGACCTTCTCTTGTATCCGATGCTTTTGAAGCATTTGTCGGTGCATTGTATTTAGATCAAGGATTAGATGCAGTATGGAAATTTTCTGAACAAATCATTTTCCCATATGTTGAAGATGATGAATTAGACGGTGTTGTAGATTTTAAGACACAATTTCAAGAATTTGTGCATAGACAAAATAAAGGTGATGTCACATATCGATTGATAAACGAAGAAGGTCCGGCACACCATCGACTTTTCACTTCTGAAGTAATATTAGAAGATGATGCCGTAGCTGAAGGTAAAGGTAAAACGAAGAAAGAATCTGAACAAAAGGCTGCAGAACGCGCATATAAAATATTGAAAAATAAAAATATGTAACGTTTAAGATGTTTATATGGCACAGCCCACTAGATGAAAATGAGGCAGAGACATAAATAAATGACTCAAACTCACTTCCATTTTTAACAGTAGATGATTACATAGGTGGGACTACGAAATCTCTATTAGAAAACTGTATTTCTGACCCAACCTTTTAAATACAGTGAAATATGTGGTTTTTAAAATATGGTATTGTGTCTCATGTTAAACGACTGAATCATATTAATATGGAATAAGCGTTATGAAAGGTGATTGAAGTTGAAATACATCACGCATTTCATTCCTACGCTCGTTCCCGTGCTATAGAACAGTCAGGAACATATTAAAGGAGAATAGTATGGTTTATTTAAAATCTATAGATGCCTTTGGTTTTAAGTCATTTGCGGAACATACAAATGTCCAATTTGATGAAGGTGTAACAGCAATTGTTGGACCTAATGGCAGTGGTAAAAGTAATATTACAGATGCGATAAAATGGGTGTTAGGTGAGCAGTCAGCTAAATCTTTACGCGGTGCTAAAATGGAAGACATTATATTCTCAGGCGCCGAACATAGAAAAGCTCAAAATTATGCAGAAGTTAAATTAAAATTAGACAATAATTCAGGAAAGTTACAAGTTGATTCAACTGAAGTAACGGTGACACGTCGCTTATACAGAAGTGGCGAAAGTGAATATTACTTAAATAATGATAGAGCAAGACTAAAAGATATCATTGATTTATTCTTAGACTCTGGTTTAGGTAAAGAAGCGTTTAGTATTATTTCGCAAGGGCGTGTAGATGAAATATTAAATGCTAAACCCATAGATAGAAGGCAAATATTAGAAGAATCTGCTGGGGTATTAAAATATAAAAAAAGAAAAGCGGCTTCAGTTCAAAAATTAGATCAAACGGAAGACAATTTGTCACGCGTAGAAGATATACTTTATGACTTAGAAGGTCGTGTAGAACCATTACGTGAAGAAGCTGCGATTGCTAAGGAGTACAAACATTTAGCAAAAGAAATGGAAAAAAGTGACGTTTTAGTTACGGTACATGATATAAAACAATATAATGAAAACATTAATGAATTAGATGATAATTTAAATCATTTAAAAAGCCAGCAAGCTACAAAAGATGCTGAAAAAGTACAACATACACAATCTTTAAATAAATATAAAGCTGAAAGACAGCAACTAGATGAACGTATCGAATCATTAAATTTCGAGCTAGTTAAAGCAACTGAAGAAGTAGAAAAATTCACAGGACAACTCAATGTATTAGAAGAGCGAAAAAGAAATCAATCGGAAACGAATGCACGCTTTGAAGAAGAACAAGAAAGCCTATTAAATCAAACTGAGAATTTAAATAAAGAGAAAACAGAAGTTCAGTTAGAAATTGATAGATTAAAAGCGCAACAAAAAGATTTAAATGAAAAAGTGCAAGAGCTAGAGTCACAACTATATGTTACGGATGAACAACACGATGAAAAACTTGAAGCCATTAAAGATGAGTATTATCAACTTATGTCTGAACAATCAGATGTAAATAATGATATTCGTTTTTTAGAACATACGATACAAGAAAATGAAACGAAACAGTCACGTCTAGATTCAAGATTAGTTGAAGCATACGAACAATTAAAGCAGATACAATCAGACATTAATGATGCAGAAAAGCAAAGTACAGCAACGCAAAAAGAATTGAAAAATGCAGAACAACAACTAAATGAATACGAACGCAAATTATCAAAATTGAAACAACAAAGAAGTGAATATGAAGAAAAATTACATCAAGCCTATCGTTTTAATGAAAAGTTAAAATCTCGTATCGATAGTGCAGCAACCCAACAAGAAGAATACAGTTACTTTTTTAATGGTGTAAAGCATATTCTTAAGGCTAAAAACAAGCAACTCACAGGTATCCGAGGTGCAGTTGCGGAAGTTATTCAAGTACCTTCTGATTTAACAAAAGCGATAGAAATTGCTTTAGGTGCTTCTCTACAACATGTAATAGTAGATTCTGAAAAAGATGGTAGACAAGCGATTCAATACCTTAAACAAAATGGCTTGGGTAGAGCGACTTTCTTACCCTTAAATGTAATACAACCAAGACAAATTGCTAATGACATTTTAAATACTGCAAAAACATCACAAGGTTTCATTAATATTGCATCAGACGCCATCCAAGTCGATTCAGATTATCAAAATGTATTAAAAAATTTATTAGGAAACACAATAATTGTTGATGAATTGAAAAATGCCAATGAGCTAGCAAGAAAAATTCGATATCGTACACGAATTGTTACACTTGAAGGCGATATCGTTAATCCTGGTGGATCGATGACTGGTGGCGGTGACCGTAAAACTAAAAGTATTTTGGCACAAAAAGATGATTTAGCTAAAATGCGGGCACAACTAGAAGACTATCAACAGCAGACGATTGAATTTGAAAAGCAATTCCAAGCCATTAAAGAAGCATCAGATCAAATAAGTGAAAATTATTTTGAAACAAGTCAGCAATATAATGCTGCAAAACAAAAATTACATGATTTTGAATTAGAATTAGATCGATTGAGAAAAAATGAAGCACACTTGAAAGATGAACATGAAGAATTTGAATTTGAAAAAAATGACGGTTATCAAAGTGAGACAAGTAAGCAAACATTAGCAGAAAAAAAACAAAGACTTGAACAAATTAAAGCAGAATTACTTAAACTAGAAGAAGACATCAATTTGTATACAAAATTGTCAAAAGAAGGTAAAGCAAGCACAACGCAAACGCAACAACAATTGCATCAAAAACAGTCAGATTTAGCAGTCGTAAAAGAACGACTACATGCCCAAAAGCAATCTTTTTCAAAAATTACTAAACAATTGGAAAATGTAGTAAATCAACAAGAAAAATTAGATGATCAAATTAAATTATTTAACTCAGATGAAATGACTGGGGAAAAAGCATTTGAAACGATCCAAGGCCAAATTGAACAAAGTAAACAGACTAAAGAAAAACTTGCTATTGATATAGAGGATGTTAAATCGCGCAGACTAGAATTGAATGATACAATTGAAGAGACAGATCAAAAACTTCAAGAGGCTAACCAAGATATATTATCTATTGAAAATCGCTATCAAGATATCAAAGCAGAACAATCACGTTTGGATGTGTTAATCAATTATGCGATTGACCATTTGAGTGATGATTACCATTTAACTTATGAACGTGCAAGTGAATTATATGAATTAGATGAAGCGATAGATGTTTTGCGCAAAAAAGTGAAATTAACAAAAATGTCTATAGAAGAATTAGGGCCTGTTAATTTAAATGCAATTGAACAATTTGAAGAAATAAATACGCGCTATACGTTTTTAGATGAACAGCGCGCGGATTTAAGAGCAGCTAAATTAACATTAGAACAGCTGATTGATGAAATGGACCAAGAAGTAAAAGACCGATTTAAAGAAACGTTTCATGCAGTTCAAGGTCATTTTGCTGATGTATTTAAATCACTTTTTGGTGGTGGACAAGCAGAGCTGCGTCTAACAGATGATGATTATTTATCAGCGGGTGTAGATATCATTGTGCAACCACCTGGTAAGAAGCTACAACACTTATCATTACTGAGTGGTGGGGAACGCGCGTTAAGTGCAATCGCCTTATTATTTGCCATTCTTAAAGTGCGCTCGGCACCTTTTGTAATTTTAGATGAAGTTGAAGCCGCTTTAGATGAAGCCAATGTCATACGTTATGCCCAATACCTAAAAGAATTATCTGATCAGACACAGTTTATAGTGATTACACATCGTAAAGGTACAATGGAATTTTCAGATAGATTATATGGTGTGACGATGCAAGAATCTGGGGTATCTAAATTAGTGAGTGTTAATTTAAATACAATTGATGAAGTCATTAAGGAGGAACAAGTATGAGCTTTTTCAAACGATTAAAAGATAAGTTTGCTTCTTCGTCAGAAGCGGAAAAAAAGCAAGATGATTTAGAGCAGTTAAGCGAATTAGAACAGCAAGATACAGGACAAATGGAAGATGAAACTCCCAAGAAAACGCCTAAGAAATTAAAAGAAGCTGATTTTGATGATGATGGTTTAATTTCTATAGAGGATTTTGAAGAGATAGAAGCGCAACAATTAGGCGCGAAATTTAGAGCAGGACTAGAAAAATCTAGAGAAAATTTCCAAGCACAACTGAACAATTTAATTGCGCGTTATCGCAAAGTAGATGAAGAATTCTTTGAAGCATTAGAAGAAATGTTAATTACTGCAGATGTTGGTTTCAATACAGTTATGCAGTTAGTTGAAGAATTAAGAGAAGAAGCACAAAGACGTAATATTTCTGAAACGGAAGATTTACGTGAAGTTATCGTAGAAAAAATTGTTGAAATATATCATCAAGATGATGAACATTCAGAAGTAATGAATATAGAAAACGACGGATTGAATGTTATTTTAATGGTTGGTGTAAACGGTGTTGGCAAAACAACTACAATCGGTAAATTAGCCCATCGTTACCAAGCCGAAGGTAAAAAAGTGATGCTTGCTGCAGGAGATACATTCAGAGCAGGTGCAATTCAACAACTAAAAGTATGGGGAGAACGCGTTGGCGTCGATGTCATGAGCCAAAGTGAAGGTTCAGATCCTGCCGCGGTGATGTATGATGCAATTAATGCAGCGAAAAGTAAAGGTGTTGATATTCTAATTTGTGATACAGCAGGTCGTTTACAAAATAAATCCAACCTCATGAATGAATTAGAAAAAGTTAAACGCGTTATTAGTCGTGCAGTACCTGAGGCACCACATGAAGTACTATTATGTTTAGATGCAACAACTGGACAAAATGCTTTATCCCAAGCTAAATCGTTTAAAGAGGTTACAAATGTAACGGGTATTGTATTAACTAAATTAGATGGCACTGCTAAAGGTGGTATTGTATTAGCGATTCGTAATGAATTACACATACCAGTTAAATATGTTGGTTTAGGTGAAAAATTAGACGACTTGCAACCATTTAATCCTGAAAGTTATGTATATGGTTTATTTGCTGATATGATAGAACAAAATGTAGAAGAAGCAAATGAAGTCGGTGAACAACCTAGCGAAATTGAAGGTCAATCTGATGAGTCAAAATGATTTAATTAAAACAATTCGTATGAATTACTTGTTTGATTTTTATCAAGCCTTACTTACTAAAAAGCAAAGAAATTATTTAGAATTATTTTATCTACAAGATTATTCACTGAGTGAGATAGCTGATATATTTGATGTGAGTCGCCAAGCAGTGTATGATAACATAAGAAGAACTGGCGATTTAGTGGAAGATTATGAGGAAAAATTGGGATTATATCGAAATTTTGAACAAAGACAACATTTATATGAACAAATAAAACAACATATTAATGATCCAGAACAAATAAAACAATATATTCAAGCACTTGAAGATTTAGATTAATTAGAGAACAAAAAGGAGGGTATTTGATATGGCATTTGAAGGATTATCCGATCGTTTACAAGGAACGATGCAAAAAATCCGCGGTAAAGGTAAAGTGACAGAAGCAGACATTAAGCTAATGATGCGTGAGGTTAGACTGGCATTATTAGAAGCCGATGTTAACTTTAAAGTCGTAAAGGATTTTGTCAAAACTGTATCAGATAGAGCTTTAGGTTCAGATGTGATGAAATCATTAACACCTGGACAACAAGTTATTAAAATTGTTCAAGAAGAACTTACCCAATTAATGGGTGGAGAAAATGCAACGATTACGATGGCAAACAAACCGCCAACTGTTGTAATGATGGTTGGTCTACAAGGTGCTGGTAAAACAACAACTGCTGGTAAGCTCGCGTTGTTAATGCGTAAAAAATATAATAAAAAACCAATGCTAGTTGCTGCCGATATTTATCGTCCAGCTGCAATAGATCAATTACAAACAGTTGGTAAACAAATTGATATACCGGTTTATAGCGAAGGTGACCAAGTCAAACCACAACAAATTGTGGAAAATGCAATTAAGCATGCTAAAGAAGAACATTTAGACTTCGTTATTATTGATACAGCTGGTCGTTTACATGTTGATGAAGCATTAATGCAAGAGTTAAGTGATGTTAAAGAAATTACAAAACCAGATGAAATTATGCTCGTAGTGGATGCAATGACAGGTCAAGATGCAGTCAATGTTGCGCAATCTTTTGATAAACAATTAGAAGTATCTGGTGTGACACTTACTAAACTCGATGGTGATACACGTGGTGGTGCTGCGTTATCCATTAGATCTGTGACTCAAAAGCCCATTAAATTTGTAGGTATGAGTGAAAAATTAGACGGGTTAGAACCGTTCCACCCTGAACGTATGGCATCTCGTATTCTAGGCATGGGTGACGTACTAAGCTTAATAGAAAAAGCCCAACAAGATGTAGATGAAGATAAAGCAAAAGATTTAGAAAAGAAAATGCGTACCTCTTCTTTTACATTGGATGACTTTTTGGAACAACTTGATCAAGTTAAAAATCTAGGCCCTCTAGATGACATTATGAAAATGATACCAGGTATGAACAAGATGAAAGGTATCGATAAACTTAATATGAATGAGAAACAAATCGATCATATTAAAGCCATTATACAATCGATGACGCCAAGTGAACGTAATGATCCAGATACTTTAAATGTGTCTCGCAAAAAACGTATTGCTAAAGGTTCTGGTCGTTCAGTTCAAGAAGTTAACAGATTGATGAAACAATTCAATGATATGAAGAAAATGATGAAACAATTTTCCGGTGGTGGCAAAGGCAAAAAAGGAAAACGCAAACAGATGGAAAATATGATGAATGGTATGAATTTACCGTTTTAAAATGTGTTTCGTGATATAAGTAATCGAAAAATAATTAAAAAAGTAGTAATCCACAGTGAAGTCATGGATTACTACTTTTTTTGTGCTACATCCAATCTATAAACTAATAGAAAGCGAACGGTGTTGAATCACTATTAAATTCCAATATTTTCTCTAAACGTTGTACCTTCGTATTCAGTACGATACAATCCACGTTTTTGTAATTCAGGCACAACATCATCGACAAAATCTTCTAAACTATTTGGAAACTCTGGTGGCATTAAGTTAAATCCATCCGCAACACCCGCGTCAAACCATCTTTCCATTTCATCTACAATATCTTTTGGTGTACCAATGAGTGTTAAATGGCCACCTCCGGCACTTAAATAACCTAATAACTCTCGTAATGTTGGATTTTTATCTTTAATAATTTCTAACACAGTTTGATAGCGTCCTTTTGGTCCTTTAAAATTTTCGACAGGTGGTAATGGCGGTACCGGTTCATCCAAATCCCAACTATGGCAATTTTGACGAAGAAAAAAGGCTAATTGATTTAAAGCGGTATCAACTTCTAAATATTCATCGAGTTTTTGTTTTTTTGCATAAGCTTCTTCATAAGTTTGTCCGACATATGTAACTAATCCAGGAAAAACTTTCAAACTATCTTTTGGCTTACCTTCTTGTATCAATTTTTGATTTAATTTTTTCTTGAAGGCGCTAGCTTGATTGAAATTCCAAGCAACACCATAAACTGCATCAGCATATTTAGTTGCTAACGCGATACCAGGGTCGGAGGCACCTGCTTGCATAGCAATGGGTTTACCTTGAGGACTACTTGGGGTTGTTAAAGGTCCACGGACATTGAAATGTTCTCCTTCATGATTAATAGCGATGATTGTTGATGGATTGATTAACTTATTCTCTTCTTTATCGTGTAAAAAGTCATCCACTGACCATGATCCGAGTAAATGATTCATCACTTGTGCAAATTCATCTGCTTTTTTATAGCGTTCCTCGTGTTCAGGTAAATGGTCCATACTATGATTAGCAGCTTCCGTATCAGTCATTGACGTTACTAAATTCCAACCAGCACGACCTTGACTCATATGGTCTAGACTGAGTAGTTGTCTAGCAGCTGTGAATGGATTAGAGAATGTACTAGATATTGTGGCAACTAGGCCCACATGTTGTGTAACCTGTGATATTGCTGCTATATTAACGAGGGGATCAAACCAAAATGCAGGCATATCACTTTTCGAACGAGCTGGAAACGATTGATTGTCAGCAAAAAATATAGCATCAAATAAGCCTTGTTCAGCAGTTCTTGCTAATGATTGATAATAAGTAATATCACCAATACGCTCAATGCTTGAATGTGGCATACGCCATGCAGCTTGATGATGGCCGCAAGCATAGATCAATACACCAATGTTTAAATGTTGTGCTTGTGTCATTAAATAATTCAATCCTCCTTATTAATTCATTGTTAATCCACCATCGACTGTAAAGTTTTGACCTGTAATACCATTTGACGCATCTGATACGAGATATGCAACCATATTAGCAACATCTTGTGGTGCGGTTACTTTTTTTATTGGAGTGGTTTGAGCAATTAAATTGAATACTTCAGTAGTGGTACTTGCACTTGCGTCCGTTGTCTTTAATAAGCCACCAGAAACGACATTAGATGTGATACCATATTGACCTAATTCTGCAGCTAAATTACGTGAAAAACCAATCAATCCAGCCTTAGCTGTTGTATATTCGTGATAAGGGACGACAGGATTTTGAAATAAATTTGTACCAATTGAAATGATGTGACCATTTTGTCTTTCGATGAATTGAGGTATAACGCATTGACTCAAATTAAAAGCGGCTTTCAAAGTACCATCAATTTGTTGCTGGTAATCTTCCCATGTAAGGTCGATAAATGAGGATTGTTGAACTGGATCAAATTTAAATCCAACGAGTGCATTATTGACGATAACATCTATGTGACCAAAATATTGTGTTGCTTTCTCAACTAACGCGCCTATTTCATTTCGTTTAGTAACATCGGCTTGTATCGCTATGGCTTGTTGATTGCCAATTTCATCTACAAGTTGTTGTGCAGCTTGTCTGCTGTTGTGATAGTTTATGACAACATTATGTCCTTGTTGCGCTAATGTTTTCACGATTGTCGCACCTAAACCACGGCTACTACCAGTTACAATTACAGTTTTTTCCATTTTATACACTCCTTATTTTTCAATAAAAAATACACAACGCTCCTGAAAGAAGGTTGTGTATAAGGAATATCGACATATGTATCAAAGTACTTCAAAAATATTGAAATATGCTAGACTTCACACTTTCCTCCGCTAGTTTAAACTAGATCAGGTTCAAAGGGTTTGAGTCAGACTCATCTCAGTTAGAAACACCCCTAGTGCACTTGTTATGTAATTTAAACTTAATGTATATTTTTTAATGAATCATGTCAAGTTAAGGGTGGTTAAGGAGATGTGACTTTACTAAAAATTAAGGTAGAAAAGGAATTTTGAATAATAATGAAATTGGTAAAGAAGAAACTCTTTACAAACTATTGAATTACTGTTATTATTATTTCTTGTAGAAAATAAAAATTATGAAAACAAAAGGAGCGAATATAAATGGCAGTTAAATTACGTTTAACACGTTTAGGTTCAAAAAGAAATCCATTCTATCGTATCGTAGCAGCTGATGCGCGTGCACCACGTGACGGTCGTAATATCGAACAAATCGGTACTTACAACCCAAACAATGTAAATGCAGCAGAAGTTAAAATCGACGAAGAATTAGCACTTAAATGGTTGAAAAATGGTGCGAAACCAACTGATACAGTTCACAATATCTTATCAAGAGAAGGTATCTTGAAGAAATTTGACGATCAAAAATAGGTTTTCGACAAATATACAAATAAATAATTTGTAAGGGTACCTTGAAGGGTACTCTTTTTTTATGAACTTTAACGATAACTATATAAGTCAAGATATGGAAACGATATTGTAAATATAGATCAATACGTGAGTATTGTATTTATATAACTGTGTTTTACTGGGCATGTTATAATAAAAGGACAAGTCATCATATACATAATAATATTAATAGTTAAATCATAGTGGAGGAAACATATATGAAAGTAGAGATAGGTAAAATTGTTAATACACATGGTATTAAAGGAGAAATAAAAGTAAAATCAAATTCAGATTTTACAGAAACACGCTTTCAACCTGGTGAAGTTGTAATCATTGAACGTAAAAATAAAGAACCGTTAGAATTCACAATTGCTTCTTATCGTATGCATAAAGGTCTCCATATGTTGACATTTGAAGGTATTCATAATATTAATGACATTGAATATTTAAAAGGTGAAACCATTATGCAAGAACGAGATCATGAAGAAATAGAACTCGGAGAGCATGAATATTATTATTCAGATATCATCGGTTGCACTGTATTTGACGACGATGAAACTCCAATTGGCCGTGTTACAGAAATTTTTGAAACAGGTGCCAATGATGTGTGGGTAGTTAAAGGTGACAAAGAGTATTTAATTCCATATATAGCAGATGTCGTAAAAGAGATTGATGTAGAGGGCAGACGTATTCAAATTACGCCAATGGAAGGATTGTTGGATTAATGAAGATTGATTTTCTGACTTTATTTCCAGAAATGTTTAACGGTGTTTTAAACCAATCTATTTTAAAACGTGCGCAAGAAAAAAATATGCTAACCGTTAATACAGTTGATTTTAGACATTTTGCAGAAAATAAACACAATCAAGTGGATGATTATCCCTTTGGTGGTGGTCAAGGCATGGTATTAAAACCTGAACCTATTTTTAATGCAATGGAAAGTATTGAAAAAACGGAGAACACAAGAGTGATTTTAATGTGTCCTCAAGGAAAACCATTTACTCAAGCTATAGCAAATGAATTAAGTCAATCAGAACATTTGGTGTTTATATGTGGACATTATGAAGGATATGACGAACGTATTCGAGAACATCTTGTTACAGATGAGATTTCTATGGGAGACTATGTATTAACGGGTGGGGAATTACCTGCAATGGTAATGACGGATGCCATAGTAAGATTGTTGCCAGGTGTTTTAGGCAATCAACAGTCTCATGAAGATGATTCATTCCAAAATGGCTTGTTAGAATTTCCGCAATATACAAGACCAAGAGAATATAAAGGAATGGGTGTACCGGATGTATTACTATCGGGTAATCATGCACATATTGAGCAATGGCGACATGAACAAAAAATTCTACGCACATTTGTAAAACGTCCAGACCTATTAGAACGATATCCAATGTCAGTTGAAGAAAAAGATATTGTAGAAAGATACAAAAAGCAATTGAAAAAAGATTAACAATATGCTAATATATTTTAAGTGTGCGACACACGAAAATCACTATGATCCGCTGCTATATTTTGTCGAGGCAAGAACATAGGTTGAAGGAGAGAAAAAATAATGAGTAATCACAAATTAATCGAAGCAGTAACTCAATCGCAATTACGCACAGATTTACCTTCATTCCGTCCAGGTGACACTTTAAAAGTGCACGTACGTATTATTGAAGGTACACGCGAACGTATCCAAGTATTCGAAGGTGTAGTAATCAAACGCCGTGGTGGAGGTATTTCAGAAACTTTCACTGTACGTAAGATTTCTTCAGGTGTAGGTGTGGAACGTACATTCCCATTACACACACCAAAAATCGAAAAAATCGAAGTTCCACGTCGTGGTAAAGTTCGTCGTGCTAAATTATACTACCTACGTGAATTACGTGGTAAAGCTGCTAGAATTAAAGAAATTCGTTAATCAGCATATTAAGCATATGAAAAGCGAATCTCATTATGAGATTCGCTTTTTTTGTTTACTATAAACATAAAGGCCAAGACTCTTTAGTTCACTAAAAGTCTTGGCCTTTTAATATGATATAACCTATGTTTGAAAATATAAATTTAAAATTCTTTTTTAGAAGATTTTGAAATGCGCTTAGTAAAAATAATGCTTGAAATGATTCCAATGATTGTCAAAATAAGTAAGGTTTTATAATAAGATGGCCTATATTTAAGTTTGATCGTTTCTTGGCCTTTATCAACAGGAATCACTGTCATTATACCATTACCTTGTTTAACCGTTACTTTTTTATCACCTACATATGCTTGCATGCCATCACGATATGCCATAGGTAATACTAAGTATCCAGCGTCATTTTTATGCTTATGAATCGTGTAACCATCGCGTTGTTGTGTAACTTTAACAGCATCTAACTCATTAGATGCATGGCGTAATGTGCGATAGTCTTCACCATAGATACCTTTTACATTTACTCGATACTTACCTTTAGACAATTTAAGATCGAGCTTTTCATTAGCTTTAACCCTCATTGTAACGGGTTTTACGAAACGTCTGTATTTATAAGATAATGCGTTACGATGTTGATTATATTCATTAATACCAACGTCATGTTCTTTATCTGGAGAGAGTAATTCAATATCCATTTCAACATACATATCTTCATATTTATTTGCAATTGACTGAGGTAATTGGTAACTGATACCACCGTTGTCTTTATTTACTATAAGTTGATAATGATCTAATTTTTGTGCATTTCTTAGTGTTGATGATGCATCAGGTAATAAGTTCTTATTAGGTTTGAAAGATTGATTCGCTTGTGAATTATTATCAAAAACAACACCTTGTAGCATCGCTTGTTCTTTGTCTAATGGAGATTTTAATTCATTTGTGTTATAAGCCTTATCAGTAATGTGTGCACTTGGATAATTGATGCGATTAACTGAATGTATAAATGCTTCTTTTTTAGAATGGTGAACCATATCTTTTTGCGTAAATCCATATGGCATATTTAAATCGTCAGGGCGACGAATACGATCTTCAACATCCCATAAAGCCATTAGGTTGGCACGATTAGACAACAACCGATACGTACTGTTTTTATCTGTGTGCATATTGATTTGTAGTGTTTTATCATAATAGTTTAATATATCACCATCGAAAATACTTGAATATAATGCAATACCATTAAAATGATAAATCATTGGTGAATTTAATCCATATTGTGACATATAATCAATGCGATGTAATGGGTCATCATGATGTTGATTGATGGAATCAATTTTTTCGGCTAAAGCTGGGCTGTGATAATCAGAGTCTTGCATCGCTTGTTTCGTAGATTCGTACCTTTTCACATTATTATAGTAATCATTAGATAATATGAAGGCTTGTTGAATTACAAATAAAGCTAAGATGGAGACTTTAAACCAATGATTCTGAAATAAGGATTTTTTTAATAATAATATAGCAATAAATATTATTAGTATGAAACAGATAATCATCCATGACATTTTTTGATCTGTAACGACCATATTCATGATTAGCATAATGATTAATACTGGCGTACAGGCAATGATATAAGCGTTCAACGTTAACTCTGATAAATGTTGGATAAATAGGGCAATCAATCCAGCGGACATGAATGCAAATATGTATACCCATCTACGTTCTGGTGTAGAAAAACCGTTAAACATACTATCGAAATATGGCGTTAGTGATCCAATTAGCATGATCCAGGTAGCAATTGCGAATAATCTGTAATAATAATGTTTGTATAGTTTAAACGATAATAAAGCGACTACTGTAATAAGGGACACTGTAATATAAAAACCATTTGTGAAAAAATGCTTTTGACGTGCAAAATCAGTAAACCATTGAATTTGATAATGCGGATTACTGACGCGATCATTATTGAAAAATGAAGAAACGCCCGTATAAAAACCCCAGATACCTATGAATGTACTTAAAATCACTGCAATCGGAATCAAATAAAGCTGTTGTTTCCGAGAAACAGCGTCTGTCGGATGTGGAAATAAAAATCTATAAATAATGTATGCCAGGATAATAATGGCTTCGTAATAACTAAAATAAAAATTTGAAAATAAGGTTAGTGCAATTGCGAAAATGAATAAACCAATTTTCTTTTCTTTATAAAAACGTTCAACGCCAAGCAAGGATAAAGGAAGGAAAATAAGTAAATCGCCGTAATATGACCACGTAAAATTAAAATAAATGACAGTCGTTGATGAAGCATAAAGCATTGCAGCGAGCAATGTAGCATAATTTTTAAATTTTAAATATCTAAAAAAGTAAAATGCTATGACAAATGTGACAATACCTTTGACAAAAGCGACGATAAGTTGATTACTTGCCCAATAACTTATTTGGTTAGGATGACTGTTGAACAATATTTCTGAAAGCCAAACAAAAATGAAGTTAATCCATGTAAATGGTGAGGTTGAATAATAATATGACAAGTCTTTAACATAATCTCCACCAAGTCCAAACGAATGGTCATAAAACGATTTGAATTGGCTGAAGTGCTCATAAAGATACATTTGAAATGGCATCATTTGTCTATAACCATCACCAGATCCACTAAAGACAATACCTTGTGTGATATATCTATAGATGTACGGTGTGAAAGTTAATAGTGCAACTAAAATGCCCATTGCAATAATACAAAATAATCTTGAAACTTTGTGAGACCAAAGTTTACGAAACATGGTAATACCTCATCTCCGACAAACTCCTTTTTAAAGAATGATTTTATTTATTTTTATATCTCTTTCTCATAAACCATGTGAGCGATCCTATAATGAAAATGATTGAAATAGCAGTTACTATATACCAATATTTTGGGCGATACTTGATGATGATTTCTTTGCTATCTTTTGAAACTGGAACACCGGTCATCATATAATTCACATTCAATGGTTTGATTTTTTTGTTGTCGACATATGCAGTCATGCCTTCACGATACGGTATATTAATAGAAGCAATACCTTTGTCATGACGACCGAGTTTAACTTTTACGCCATTTTTAATATCTGTATAATGTCCATTGTTATGTTGCTTTGCATATGCTGCTTTTAAACGATTGTAGTTTTCACCATGCAAACTTTGAATATCTAGATAATAATTACCTGTAGGGCTTAACCCAACATTTATATTACCATTTTTATCAGGTTGTGTTCTATAAAGTTGTGTATCTACACCTGTTCGATAAGTAGAATTGTTGTATAAACGATTATTTGTATAGTTATTTACTTGTACTGAAAAATTACTATCTGGTAGCCCACGTTTGACTTTAAGTGTTAAATAAAAGTCAGTAAAACGTTGTCTTAAATGTTTAGGTATATGAATTTGTACATGGCTGTTATTTTTAGAAACATGTATTTGATGATTTTGCTTTTTATCCATGTCATTGTAAGTGATACGCGTTTGATGCAATAAATTCGGTGTCTTTGCATTATAAGACGAGCCATTATTATTTAAAATGACACCGTCCATCATGGCATGTTCCTTATCAATAGGGTTATGTAAATCATTTGAATTAAACTTTTTATTAGAAACACGTACGGATGGTAAATTTAATGTGTTTTCGTAAATTTCATATTGTCCATCACTTTTAATTTTTTTAAAGTATGCCGGTATATTATGTTGATAATCTTTTACCATTAGATATTTGACTGAAAATAAACTACTTATATTTTGACGTCCATTGGTTGATTGATATCTACTTACTGATTCTTCTTGCATATTGATTTTAAGCTCATCGTAATAAAAATCTAAGATATGATGATCAAAAATACTAGAATAGATACTCAGACCTTTAAATTGTTGATACATTGGTGTGTTATCTTGTTCGTTGACACGCCAATCTATACGTTCATCTTCAAGTTTATTTACATTCATTTCTTTAACTAACTGCTGCTGTAAAGGTGTATTAAAAAGGCTTGCATTTACAAAATAAGTATTAGCACGTTTAACATGATCTTCAAAATAAATTTGATTGCGTATAAATACAGTAGCAACTAAGACAGTTAAAATCATTATTGATAAAACAAACAAGTAAGACAGTTTAATTTTGATATGAGATTCATTAATTAATAGAATCAATAAACCAATTAAGCTGACTATGGGGGCGAACCAAATCCATGCAACGACATCGTCATAATACCAAGCGCTCAGTCCAATGAAACTTAACGAGATAACTGATGAAAAAATATAGTTAGATATAGAAACAGTACGGAAATATTTTACATATAAAGCAATTAAAATTGCAGAATTAAAGGAAATTAAATAATGCCAACGTTTTTGTGGGGCTGAAAAGCCGTTAAAAATCTGATCAACCAATGGTACAAAACTAGCACAAATTAATATCAATGTAGATATGGCAAATAATTTAAAGTAATAATGTTTATACAATTTGAATGATAATAGAGCTTGCCCAGTAATAAATAAGATGACAATTAAATAATTATCATAAAAAACATTCGTATTTTGATTGAAAGGTTCCAGTAAATCTACATTGCCATCAAAAGGAGTGCGTCTATTATTAAAGAAACTTTGAATAGCTGAGAAAAAGAATGGCAAACTACAGCCTAACGCAATCACTGATGCAATAGATAAGGATATCAGCGCTTTGAATCTAGGGATAATATCGCTTTGGTGCCTAAATGCAAGTCTGATTGTTAAATAAGTTAATCCAGTTAATAATTGATAATATGCAAAATAAAAATTATTTATTAGTGTAATTGCAACTACGATGATAAAAAGACCAAGCTTACCAGTTTTTAGAAAGCGTTCAATCGACCACAATAATAAGGGTAACCAAATAAAAACATCACTGAAAAATGGCCAATATACTGTGAATCTGAAATAGATTGGTGAAATTACAAAAACGAATGCAGCTAGCATGGCAATTTTTTTATTTAAAGCAATATAACGGACATATAAAAAAGTAGCAAACATCGCAATGGCTGATTTGAAAATAGAAACGATGAGTGCATTGGTCATCCAAAACATCACATCAGACGTATCTAGTGTTATAAAAGTCTTTAATAAAATAATTATAATCACGTTGATTATAAAAATAATATTTGTGGAGAAATAATAACTTAAATCACTAAAAAAATCTCCACCGAGTCCAAAGTCAGAAGCATAAAAGAAATTACCTTTATGCCAGTTATCAAATAAATACATTTGAATTGGCACCATTTGTTCCATACCGTCATTAGGACCTGTGAATAAAACACCATCAGAGATAAATCGATATAGGATATAACTATGGCCAACGACTGCCAAAGTTAGAAATAAACAAAGATATAATAATTTTTGCTTCATAGGCAATCTCCTACTTATCTGTTTAATATAATTCTATTGTATCTACTTTTTAAGTATTTAGATAAAAATAACTATTATTATTTATAAATATTTCAATTTTAAATGTTAGTTTTTAATTTTTACAAAGAAAGGATGGAAATTCAAGTTATTGTTTAAAGAACCGTCAGTATAATGAATAAAAATGGAAAATTAGATACACTTATCGTTCGTATTTGTTGTAAAATTAATAATGAGTGACGATTGTCCAATTCATCTGTTTATAACATCTATACCAACGTGTTATGATGCATAAGCAATCCAAATGTCATGAGCGAATAAAATAACAAACAAAATTTATAAAAAGCCATCAGTAATAGAAGGGTGAGATATATGGTAATACAATGGTATCCAGGTCATATGGCCAAAGCGAAAAGAGAAGTATCAGAGCAATTAAAAAAAGTAGATGTAGTATTTGAACTTGTAGATGCGCGTATACCTTATAGTTCAAGAAATCCAATGATTGATGAGGTCATACAACAAAAACCCAGAGTAGTTATTTTAAATAAAAAAGATATGGCTAATTTAAAAGAATTAGAAAAATGGGAATCATATTTTAAAGAAAAAGGTTTCTATCCAGTTGCTATTGATGCTAAGCATGGTAAAGGTCTCAAACAAGTTGAACAAACTGCGGTCCAAGCGACAAAAGAAAAATTTGAAAAAGAAAAACAAAAAGGACTAAAACCGCGTGCGATAAGAGCAATGATAGTAGGTATACCTAATGTAGGGAAATCAACTTTGATTAATAAAT
>NZ_JACBFD010000017.1 GCF_013391405.1 Staphylococcus sp. GSSP0090 | reverse complement strand
ATAAGACACTCTTTTCATAGAAAAAACACCTCCGTATGATTCATTTTAAATGAATTCAACGAAAGTGTTTTTATTTTATTCCCATTATATGGGGTCAGCTCACGCTAGTCTGTTGTAATCTATATGTGTTTTTGATAATGACTTTGTTTGTTATATCATAAGCCATTTTAAATCCCTTATTTATTTGATAAATAGATAAGATCGAATGCTTTTAAATAATAACGCGCTACCCATCATTAAAAATACCGTAGCCATAAAAATAGAAAATCTATCTTCTTTTACGCCAGTTGAAGGTAATAATATTTTATCTTGTTTTTGCTTTTCTGTAGTTTTATTTATGTCCATATCCGCTTTATGCTCATAATGATTGGATTGCAGTTCATTACGCTTCGTTTCTTCGTTATTTAAATTTCCATTTTCATTATTATGCTTTATCTCATTTGAATGTAATTGATTTTTAGTCGTATCTTGTGCTTTATCTGCTGTTTTATGCTCTAGTGTTCCCTCTGTTTTGGTATCTTTGTTATTTTTCTGTTCATTTGTCGCATCTCGTAATTCCATAGGCTGCTCAATTTCAGCTATGTCTTTATGAGGTGTGACATTCGGAGGGGTTACACTGCCATCTTTATGTAAAATACTGTGATCTAATACCTCTGCTTGCGTCTCATGAACATAGAATGGACTTATTATAGATAATAAAAACGACGATAATATAACTTTTTTTGTTAGCGTATGCTTCATTTTTTCACACAACCTTTATTAATTAATGATATAAAATGATATTAATACAATATGATCTAAATATGTATTACCTTATTGAAATAAGTAAAAAATCGTATTGTTTAAGTAAAAATTTAATTCCATAATCTCAATTCCTTACGTTTATGTAGAAAGTATATATACATATTCAAAATAAAAGAGTGAAGCCTAAACTATTGGATTCACTCTTAATACGGTAAAATTGCCACTATCAAAATTACAATAACAGTGAACAATTTTAAACATATTTTTTTAATCATGCCGATGGAACTCGTGCAATTTAATATTAATTACTGTACTTAATTTTTTCAGCTAAATCTGCGATTGTTTGGTCGTCCCCTTGATTAACTGTGACTGTTTCAACATTCTCTTCAATCGCTTGTGTTGTCGCTTCTTTCATGTTTGCATCAGAGCTTGAATCACGCCAATTATATGGTACCTTTTTATATACATTGATTGTTCCATCGCCATTACTACTATATGTCACAGAACCACCTGCACGCATAGGCGCTTCTAATTTCACTACATCTTCTTTGTAGACAGCGCTATCTTCTGCCTGTGGATTAACTTTAGATCCTTTAGGTAATTTTTTTACATATAATGTATTCATCCCATCCATATTATTTTTCATTGGCCCTAGTTGATCCCATACGCGAGCATACTCAATTTCTTCATTATTATACTGATTTAAAATACCTTGGTCTTCATTAGTTGAGTCATTCTCGGCTTGATCAGACTGATTACGTTCATTACTGTTTGTATTGGTAGTTTGTTGCTCTGTGTTTTGTTCATTTTGTTTGTTGTCATTGTGGTTTTCCGATTTGTCTTTATCTGAGTTGCTCGTGTTATCTGTGCTTACACTTTTTTCTTCTGTTTTATTATTTTCAGGTGTTTCATTACTACAACTTGCTAATAAGACCAATAGACCCATGGCAAATGTAGCAATAATAATCTTTTTCATAACAACAGCTCCTCTTATTCAAGTATTAAGTTTACAATAACATATTTCTAATCTATTTACATTGTGCTCAATATTTAAATTATCAAAAATAGTTAATTTAAAACTTCTATTTTAACGGTTACTTTTCAACAATTTTACTTAATCACTTTTTAAACAGGGATTTATTGTGTTGTTAACAATACATTATCTATGTGCTACGCTAAGAAAAAAGGAGACTATTCATGCATTTACCAATATCAATTGTGATTGTCTTGGGAATTATTTTTGTTATTCTTTATACCTATATCGGTATGAAATTAACATTCAAACACCATAATCATAAAAGAAAGCACCATAATGTAGAACATATGTCTAAACTACGCATCTATGTCGAAGCATTCTTTCTTGCTTTAGCTGGTATATCATTTGTGTCACTACTTATTTACATAGGGTATTTTAGTTAGATAACGATTTTTTCTAAGACCTTTCCCTTTCATATTTTTAAAATATACATATATAATTAGAAAATTTCGATTTAATTTTTCTGATTCAAAAACAACCCCTTAAGTCTATACCTAAGGGGTCAGTTCATTCTATGATATTATTCCCACTCGATTGTGCTTGGTGGCTTAGAAGTGATGTCATAAACTACGCGGTTAACGTGGTCTACTTCATTTACGATACGACTAGAAATCTTCTGTAAGACTTCCCAATCGATACGTGCAAAGTCACTTGTCATACCATCAATCGATGTAACGGCACGAATACCTACCGTGTGATCATATGTACGGTAGTCTCCCATCACACCTACAGATTGGATACCTGGTAATACTGTGAAGTATTGCCAAATCTCACGTTCAAGACCTTCCTCACGAATGACCTGTCTTAAAATCGCATCTGATTCACGTACAATTTCAAGTTTGTCTTCTGTGATTTCACCAAGTACACGGATACCTAATCCAGGACCTGGGAACGGTTGTCTCCACACTAAGTGTTCAGGAATACCTAATTCGATACCTAATTCACGAACTTCATCTTTAAAGAGTGTATTAATTGGTTCGATTAATTGGAATTCCATATCTTCTGGTAAACCACCCACATTATGATGTGATTTGATTGTTTGCGCAGTCTTTGTACCAGATTCGATCACATCTGTATATAATGTACCTTGTGCTAAGAAATCAACACCTTTTAATTTAGATGCTTCGTCATCAAAGACATAGATAAATTCATTACCAATGATTTTACGTTTTTGTTCTGGATCAGATACGCCTTGTAGCTTACTCATGAATCGTTCTTGTGCATCAACGCGAATAATATTCATGTTGAACCCTTCACCAAATTGTTCCATAACCATGTCGCCTTCACCTTTACGTAATAAACCATGGTCTACAAAGATACAAGTGAGTTGATCGCCGATTGCCTTATGTAACAATACAGCTACTACAGATGAGTCAACGCCACCACTCATCGCACATAGGACTTTACGGTCGCCAACTTGCTCGCGAATTTTTTCAATTTCTATTTCAATGAAGTTCTCCATTGACCATTCACCTGTACAATCACATACGCGACGTACAAAGTTACGAAGTAAATCATTTCCGTATTCTGTGTGACGTACTTCTGGGTGGAATTGCACACCATAAATGCGGCGTGATTTGTCTTCGATGGCTGCATAGTTTGTACTTGGACTATCAGCAATGACTTCGAATCCTTCTGGAATTTCAATCACTTTATCTGAGTGGCTCATCCAAACGTTTTGTTCTTCTGGTAAAGCAAAGAATAACTCATCTGTTTTTGCATTAATGATGGCTTTACCATATTCACGTTCATTGGCACGCTCTACTTTACCGCCTAAAAGTTTTGTCGTTAGCTGCATGCCATAACAAATACCTAGAATCGGCACACCTAAGTTATAAATTTCCGGATCAATCGTAAATGAGTCTTCCTCATAAACTGAGTTTGGACCACCAGAAAGAATAATACCTTTAGGGTTCATACGTTTGATTTCTTCCATGCTAATTTCATGATCATGTAATTCACTGTATACACCCATTTCACGTATACGTCGTGTAATTAATTGATTGTATTGGCTACCAAAGTCTAAAACAAGTATGAGCTCTTGCTCTTTCGCCATTTCCATAACTTTTTTATCTCCTTTTAACTTAGAATGAATAGTTTGGTGATTCTTTTGTAATTTGAACGTCATGTGGATGACTTTCTGCTAGTCCAGCAGGTCCCATGCGTGTAAATTGAGCTTCTTCTCTTAATGCTTCTAAGTTTCTAGAACCTGTATAACCCATACCAGATCTTACGCCGCCCATAAGTTGATAAATTGTATCTTGTAATGGACCTTTATATGCAATACGGCCTTCGATACCTTCTGGCACGAATTTTTTAGGAGCTTTATCTTCTTGGAAGTAACGATCGTTTGATCCACTTTCCATAGCGCCTAATGAACCCATACCTCTGTACACTTTGTACTGTCTACCTTGGAAGACTTCTGTAGCGCCTGGGCTTTCTTCTGTACCAGCAAGTAAACTACCTAACATGACTGCATGTCCACCAGCAGCTAATGCTTTGATGATATCTCCTGAGAATTTAATCCCACCATCAGCAATAATTGCTTTACCGTGTTTGCGTGCTTCTGTTGCACAATCATAAACTGCTGTAATTTGTGGTACACCTACACCTGCAACGACACGTGTTGTACAAATAGAGCCAGGACCAATACCAACTTTAACGACATCAGCACCCGCTTCATATAATGCTTTTGTACCTGCAGCTGTAGCTACGTTACCTGCGATTAATGTAACTTGTGGGAATGTTTCTTTAATATGTTTTACTTGCTCTAATACGCCTTTAGAGTGACCATGTGCTGTATCAATCACTAAAGCATCTACACCCGCTTCTACTAATTTTTGCGCACGGATATCTGTATCTTTAGCAATACCTATAGCAGCACCGACTAATAAACGACCGTGTTCATCTTTGGCAGAATTAGGGAATTCTAATACTTTTTCAATATCTTTAATAGTGATTAGACCTTCTAAGCGGCCGTTTTCAACTAATGGAAGTTTTTCTATCTTATGTTGTTGTAATAATTTTTCTGCTTCATCTAAAGTAGTTCCAACAGGAGCTGTAACGAGATGTTCTTTTGTCATCACATCAGAAATTTTAATTGAAAAATCTTCAATAAAACGTAAATCACGATTGGTAATAATACCGACGAACTGTCTGTCTTCTTTATTATTCACAATTGGCACACCCGAAATACGGTATTTACCCATTAATGCTTCTGCTTCAAAAACACTTTCTTCTGGAGTTAAAAAGAATGGATTTGAAATGACGCCATTTTCTGAACGTTTTACTTTTTGTACTTCGTCAGCTTGATCTTCTATATTCATATTTTTATGAATAACACCAAGCCCACCTTGTCTTGCCATTGAGATTGCCATTTTTGATTCAGTCACGGTGTCCATACCTGCTGAAATGACAGGAATGTTTAATTTAATACCTTCCGATAGTTGAACACTTAAATCCACTTCTTTCGGTAACACATCTGATTCTGCTGGTAACAATAACACATCGTCAAAAGTTAAAGATTCTTTTTCAAATTTATTTTCCCACATACGCTTACAGCCTCCTATTATTTGTTTGATAATATCATTATTTCATAACTTCCGTATCTTGTTGCTGCTTAATGCCATTAAAAAAGAAATTCAAAATAATTGCCGAAATTGCGCCAAGAACAATACCGTTTTGTGTTAACCATGCAAATTGCTCACCCAAGGCTTTGAATGCTTGCGGTACTGCACTTATACCCGTTCCTAGTCCAACTGATACAGCTATAATCAACAAATTATTTTGATTCTTAAAATTAATATTACCTAATATACTAACACCATATGCCATAACCATGCCAAACATTGCTATCATCGCGCCACCTAATACCGGAAGCGGAATCATATTCGCCAGTGCGCCCAATTTAGGAATACATCCACATATGATCAACAAGATGACCATGCCATAGATCACTTTATTCTTCTTCGCACCGGATAACGACACCAATCCAACATTCTGTGAATAAGCCGTATACGGAAATGCATTAAAGATAGATCCTAAAATAATCGCGATACCTTCTGCTGTATAACCTTTGCGAAAATCTTTGCGCTCCAGTCGCTTACCAGTAATTTCACTTAATGCGTGATAGACACCTGTTGATTCTATTAAGCTGACCAAGGCAACGATAAAGAAGACGAGTGTTGCGCCTAAGTCAAAGCTAAAAGTTGAAAACCTAAATGGTTGAGGTAAAGAGAACCAGTGTGCAGTGCCAATTTGATTAACATCCACAATACCGAACAGTCCTGCTAATACCGTACCAACAATGAGTCCAATCAGTATGGCGATAGATTTCAAAAATCCAGCAGTAAAACGTTGTACGATTAAAATGATAATTAATGTAACAACACCTAAGATGATATTTTTAGGATCCCCGTAATGTTTATCACCTTCACCACCTGCTAAGTAGTTCATCGCAACTGGCATTAAATTAATACCAATAATCGTAACGACACTACCTGTTACCACTGGTGGAAAGAACTTAACTAAATAGGAAAAGAATGGCGCAATCAGTACTACTAATATGCCAGATAAGAATAACGAACCGTATAAGTCACCAATGCCCTTAGTTTGTCCTATTAGAATCATCGGTGCAACAGCTGTAAATGTACAGCCTAGAACGATTGGCAATCCTGTGCCCGTACCTTTCCAAACTTGTAAAAACGTCGCTACGCCACACATGAAAATATCAACGGTTACTAAAAAAGCGATTTGTTCTGGTGTGAAATCTAAACTTGTACCTACGATGATAGGAACCAATATCGCACCGGCATACATCGCTAATAAATGTTGTAAGCTTAAGATAAACGTCTTCATGCGTTGTCTCCTACAAAAGTCACTTTGTTACCACTTAATGATGCCACCTTACACAACGATGAAACAGTTAAACCCGCTGCTTCTAAACGTGCTCTGCCTGATTGGAAGCTTTTTTCTACGACAATACCAATGCCTACTGTTGTCGCATGCGCTTGTTGTACAATTTCATTCAGTCCAAGTGAAGCATCACCGTTGGCTAAGAAATCATCTATGATCAGTACACGATCATGTTCACCTAAAAACTCATCCGACACAATTACTGTACTCGTCGTGTTTTTAGTAAAAGAATGAATGTCTGCTTGATAAACGCCTTTTTTCAATGTACTTGGCTTCGCTTTTTTAGCAAAAAGACATGGTACATCAAAGTGCATGGCTGCCATAATTGCAGGTGCAATACCTGAAGCTTCTATCGTTAATATCTTCGTAATACCTTCATCCTTAAACTGTTCATAAAACGTTTGTCCCACGTCATGCATTAATCTTGCGTCAATTTGATGATTTAAAAAACCATCAACCTTCAATATCTTTTCATCAATGACAACACCATCTGCTTCAACTTTCTGCTTCAACAAATCCACTCGAAAAAACCTCCTCATTTTGTGTACAAAAAAAATCCTAAACTAACTTAGTTTCAGGATCTATGAGTGAACGTGCAATACCAAAGCAGCATCGTTTCAATTACAAAATATGTCATTAAAATTAATTTTTTTACACTCATTTCCCTTTAACTATGTAAAAAAAGTATTCTTAAAGACAAAGCTTGTATAATGAGTGCTTTAAAAAGTCTGTTTGCTTTCATAACTTTTTATAACTTCTCAATTTGAATTGCCGGTGTATTGTATTGGTTACTCATAGTCATGTCGTTAATGGCAACATGGTAGAAACTTCTAAAGCCGTATCCTTCAGATTATATGAGTTAGATAAATTATTAACTGATGATAGCAAATTTTGGCAATATTTTCAATACGCTTATCCATTGTAAACGCTTTACAACAACTTTGAAATCATATACCATTTTTCAGAAAACGCTCACATATGCATCGAAATGTCGTTTGTAAGACATGTCATTACATTATATAATGTAATTGTATTCGTTTTATATAATAACTAAAGGGTAAACACAAAATAATTCATATTATAATGAACGGAGGAACATTAAATGTCAGAATTTACTATTGTACAAAACAAAGAAGGTATCATCGATGCAATAAAATCTAAACTTTCAGAAGGCTATAAAGAATCAGAAATGACAGTCATCAGTAAAACAAAGTTACACATCGAAGCATTACATGACTCTGAAGTGAATTTAACCGCTACAAGTGGGTCATTCAGTGATAAAATGGCTAAAATCTTAACTGGCGAAGACGGTGAAGAAGCTGTATTAGCGCACTACAAACTATCTGACGAGGAAATGTCACGTTATAAGAAAGAAATCTTAAATGACAATTATCTCGTTGTTGCTACAAAAGATACAACGTCACATGTAGAAGCCGAAAAAGCAAACGTCGCTTTTGAAACAAATCCAACTAAAAGCGATAGTCATTACTCTGAAGAAACAAACGGACCAAAATCATAAATCAACGCCTACTTCATATTACAGATAAAACTCAGGGATTAGCTAAAAATCTTATTAAGACGCGTCTGAGTAACCAAAGTAATAAACGAGGAAAATTTTGTCCCTCAACAAAGCAGTCGTATATACGTCCTTAAACTGCCCCGCCGAGACACATCTATTGATGTCTCGGCGATTTTTATGTTTAACTGCAACATAAATTAGTATTTGATTCATACGTTCACTATTATGTTATAATGAACGCAATAATTTGGGGGTGTACCTATGGAGTTTAAAACAATAACATCAATCGATGACCCGTTATTTAAATCAGCATTGAAATTATATGATGCCAAATTTGATATTGGCCTATCTGAAGATGAACAAATTTTTAAACAGTCTTTAAAAAATGATCGTACGAAAGATGACTACATCTTTTTAGTAGGCACTGAATCAGATGAAGTCGTGAGTTTAGCCACTGCACATTATGAAGCCACAACAAATTCATCTTTTTTAATTTATTTAATCGCTAAAGATAAACAAGATCATGATGAAATCATCAAGAAAACACTCGAACGTATTCAAAAAGAAATCAACATCTTGTCGAATCAACTACATGCACATGATGTCAATTTTATTATGTTAGAGGTACCAAAAGAACCCGAGGACATTTCTGAAGATGTAGTTCAAATTATGGATAACCGACGCCAATTTTTATATGAACACGGTTTTGAAAAACAAAATGAAATTGACTATTTAGCACCTAACATTCGAGATTATGCGAGCGGTGAACCTATGGATTTATTTATAAAGTCAAATATTGAATTAACAAAAGATATCTATGGTCCTAGTGTGAAATCAAATTATATTCTTAAATATGTTTTTGCAAACAGAATTTCTAGAAGCGTTATTTACCCATTACTTGAACAAATGGAATTACGCAAACGATAGTGATCACCACTTGAAATCACTGTTAAAACAGTTTAAACTAACATAGAGGTAAGACTGACGTTTCACTGACCGAAGACAAACGTCGGTATACATAAATTAATTAATGAAAGGACTTATTTCTATGTTAACCAAAGAATTTGCACAACGTGTGGAGCTAAGTGAAAAACAAGTCCGTAAAATCGTTCAGCATTTAGAAGAACGCGGTTACCAACTTAGTAAAACAGAATACCGTGGCCGTGAAGCTACAGATTTCCAAGAAGAGGATATCGAACTATTCCAAGATATCGCCGATAAGGTTAAACAAACAAATAGTTATGATTTAGCCTTTGAAGAATTAGAAAAAGAAAAAGACTTCTTACAAGTATTAGTCAAAGATGACGGTAACCAGTTACCTACAGATCAAAATGTTTCTAAACTTGTTGAAGATTTACGTTCAGAAATTCAAAAAATGCGCGATGAACGTCATATGCTTGGTCAAATGATTAACCAAGTGCATCAACAACAACAAGAATTACATGAAATGCAAAATCAAATTACTACAAAATTAGATGCTAACACAGAATCCTTAAAAGCAATTCAAACATCAACGGATGAAATCAAAACAACACAAAGCGTTATCCAAGATTCACAAAAAGAACAAACTGAGTTAGCTCAAGCGAATGTTGAAACTGAACATGTTAACGCTACGAATACAACAACAAATAACACGGATACGCTAACAGAGCATTCAACTGAAACTGCCAATAATAAAGAAAAATCAGATGACAACGTGACTTCTATAAGTGCTGACACAACAACGGATACAACGTCTGCTAACACAACTGACAAATCAGCTGCCCAAGTAGCGACCGAGGAATCAGAAATCACTCAAATCAG
Source organism: Staphylococcus sp. GSSP0090 (assembly GCF_013391405.1). Taxonomy (GTDB): domain Bacteria; phylum Bacillota; class Bacilli; order Staphylococcales; family Staphylococcaceae; genus Staphylococcus. The sequence goes on along the minus strand of NZ_JACBFD010000017.1, from coordinate 50,165 downwards.
TGAGCAACCAACTGACGTCAATTCAGACCAAACGACTGAACATCAATCATCTGATGAAACAGAAACGGCTTCTACTGAACCTGTAAAAACACATGATAAGACAGATGAAACATCTACCTCATCTACAGATAATTCATCAATCTCTGAAGAAATCACAGAGCCAAGCACACAAGCGCAATCAACTGAAGATACACAGGCGCAATCTTCACCAATCACAAACGCAGCGCCAAAAGAAGAACGTAAAGGTTTCTTCGCACGCTTATTCAATCTATAAAACATTTCTAAAATCGTGTTAAATAGCATACGAAAAAACGAATCCTAGACCGCAAAATGTTGTGGTTTAGGATTCTTTTTTTTACTATATTTTAGAAATAGTTAACACAATCTTTTTTTATCTTTTAATTATCAGAAAATAAAGTCATTTAAAATTCATAAATTTCTTGAGTCATAGACTTGAATATTATTGAATTTGCTAATATCCTTAGTATACGTATCGGATTTCAAATTATTAATAAGAAAGTGTAGGTCTTTTTTTATGTTATTAACTATTCTTAACATTATTATTTTTGTGGCCTTCCTCGTTGGATTATATGTAATGGCTAAAAGGCATGTTTCATTTCCTAAACGTGTATTCTCTGCCTTAGGGGTAGGGATTGTTTTTGGTGTAGCGATTCATTTAATTTACGGCGTGGATGCACAAGTAACTAAACAGTCTATGGATTGGTTTAGCATCGTTGGCGATGGTTACATCGCTTTATTACAAATGATTGTAATGCCACTTATTTTCATTTCAATTGTTTCAGCATTTACTAAAATTAAAATTGGGGATAAATTCGCTAAAATAGGAGTTTATATTTTTATTTTCTTAATTGGTACCGTGGCTATTGCAGCCATCATCGGTATTATTTCAGCACTCGTATTCGGTCTAGATGCTTCATCTATTGATTTAGGTAGTGCCGAAAGTTCAAGAGGTAGCGAACTCGCAAGCCAAGCTAAAGATATGGCGGCTAATACATTACCTCAACAAATCTTAGAATTATTACCAAGTAACCCATTCTTAGATTTCACTGGTCAACGTACAACATCAACCATTGCAGTCGTTATTTTCGCAGCATTTATTGGTTTCGCATTCTTACGTGTTATGCGTAAACAGCCTGAAAGTGGCCACTTGCTTAAACGTGGTATAGATGCATTATATAACCTAGTAATGGCTATCGTAACATTCGTCTTACGTTTAACACCTTATGGTATTTTAGCAATTATGACCTCTACGATTGCAACAAGTGATTTTGGTGCCATCTGGACTTTAGGTAAGTTCGTTATTGCATCATACGCAGCACTTATTGTTATGTATATCATTCATCTTATTATCGTTTCCGGTTTAGGATTAAATCCGGTCACATTTGTTAAGAAAACTGGTGAAGTACTTATGTTCGCTTTCACATCCCGTTCAAGCGCAGGATCACTACCATTGAATGTGCAAACTCAAAAAAATCGTTTGGGTGTACCTGATGGTATTGCTAACTTCTCTGCTTCATTCGGTTTATCAATTGGTCAAAACGGATGTGCCGGTATTTATCCAGCCATGCTAGCCATTATGGTAGCACCAGCAGCTGGCGTAGAAATCAACTTACAATTTATATTATCTGTCATTGGTGTCGTTATCATCAGTTCCTTTGGTGTAGCTGGTGTAGGTGGCGGTGCAACATTTGCATCCATTATAGTATTATCTACATTAAACTTACCAATCGCGCTTGCAGGTGTCTTGATCTCTGTTGAACCATTAATCGATATGGGTCGTACCGCACTCAATGTTAATGATTCAATCCTCGCCGGAACAGGCACAGCAAAATTAACTAACAACTTAGACAAAGACACTTATAACGAAAAAAAATATGCCGAAATTACAAATTAATATATTTACAATAATCATTTAATCTAAGCAGTTATGCGATTCTGGTCATAACTCAAAAAGAAAAGGTTGGAACACAAATGGCTCGTTTCACTCCCTCTCGGGAGACCGATTGCACACGTGTTCCAACCTTTTTTATATTTTATCAATCGCTTAATGAACATCACTGGTTGCGTTTAATATCTATCATCAACTTTATATAATTAAATAAAAATACAATAATTAAACTTAATGATAACGACTTAAAAAGCAAATTAACCCAGGTGCCGTCTGTCGTAAAATAATACGTCACAATACTGCTAATAATAAATGCCAAAAATATGAGCCCCAGTTTAAATAACATGTCTCCCACCTCTTAACATACAGTTTAGTGGGAAACATTTATTTTTTCAATTTAATTTTTTAGCCAATCCATCATCGTTATTATTTGATAATAAAATTATGAACCGATAGTAGACTTACCAAAGATTTTCCTTTTGATTGCTTCACCTGTAGGCGTGCCGGCTAAACCGCCCATGCCTGTTTCTCTCAAAGAACTTGGTAAATTACGTCCTACTTTATCCATAGCCTCTATGACTTCATCGACAGGAATTCTACTCTCTACACCAGCTAAAGCAAGATCCGCTGAAATCAATCCATTACCAGATCCAATCGCGTTTCTCATTACACATGGAATTTCAACTAACCCAGCGACAGGGTCACAAACCAATCCCAATAAATTGCTAATGGCTAATGCCATCGCGTGACCACTCGCTTGTGGTGAACCTCCAAATATTTCAACTGCTGCCGCTGCTGCAATAGCAGAAGCTGAACCAACTTCTGCCTGACAACCTCCAATGGCACCTGCCACACTTGCATTATTAGCAATCACTCTACCACATAAGGCTGCTGCAAATAAGAAATCTATCATTTGATCTATCGTCAAATCATGTGACTGTTCTAATTTGAATAGTATACCAGGAATCGTACCTGAAGATCCTGCCGTGGGTGTTGCACAAATAATTCCCATCGCAGCATTCACTTCATTCGTTGATATCGCACCTTTTAAAGCTTCTACCATTTCATGTCCCGAAAGTGGGTGCGCAGTCTCATTATAATATGCTAATTTCACTGCATCTTGGCCTGTATATCCTGTAACACTTTTTACCCCCTCTCCTGTTAGCCCTTTTTCTAATGCATCTCTCATAATGTCAATATTTTGCTTCATTAAAGCTCTCACTTCATCTCTCGATATGCCTTTAAGAGCTATTTCATCTTGAATCATCATTTCAGCAAAAGTCGTTTCATGTTTTATCGCATAATCTATAATCTCTTGCATTGAACCAAACATAATACCTCTCCTCTATTTAATATAAGAAAAATTCAATTCAACATATTTGCTACTTAATGTATCTAAAATGTCATCTGGTAATTGCTTATTTAAATGTAATGCTAATAAACATTTTCCCTCACTAATCGTCTTAATTTCTTCGTTAATATCCGCACCATTTTCAATTAAATCATTTATCAGATGATTAATTTTAGAAATATTGGCTTCTCCATCTATTACAAGAATAGGTAAACCATGATGCATGAGTATACATAGTCCATCTACATGAATACTCTTAATTTTTATTGTGCCACCACCGATTGAAATGCCATTAATTTCAACATGTCTACCGTCACATTCTAATTTCACAAGCGCGCAGTTTGGATGTTCACCCAGACTCGAACCTGCCTCTTCGATAATTTCAACATTTATATTTTGAGCTTCAGTAATTGCAATCGCATTTTTAATCCGTTCATCAAACGTGTTGAAGCCCATCGCACCACCAATAATTGCTAAATCTGTACCATGTCCTTTATGTGTAGATGCGAATGATTCATAGTAATGTATCTTGATGGATTGAGGTTGTCTTTGTAACAATGTTCTTGCTGCATTACCGATCTTCACGGCGCCTGCAGTATGTGAACTGGATGGCCCCATCATTATAGGACCAATAACATCAAATGCACTCTGATAATCTTGTTTTCTTGCCATGGATATCGCTCCTTAATTTGCATGTTTTTTTATTCTTGGTATATTGAAATTCAAGCTTGTTAAATTGAATTTATTTAACGTTTTACCAATTACAAAACTAAGTAAAATACTTGTAATCGCTACTGTAATGATTGTTACTATAGAACGCAGTGCATCATTGAAACCGAATAATACAATAGCGCCTGCGATCGGTGTTGCCATACCTGTCACATTGATCACAAGACCGCTAAACGTGACAATACAAGCATTGACAACACCAATGATTGCATTTGTACCATAAAGTTGCAGTGGATATTTAGCAATAATATCAATTTGCGTTAATGGTTCAATGGCTACTGCAAATGCTTTAGAACCGTTACCAATTTTCAACTGTCTGAACATAATAAAGTTTACAAAAGAACTGCCTGTACAAGTTAAAGCACCAATAGCCATCGGTAACCCAGTCAACCCAAGTAAGCTCGTCAACACCATAGAGCTCAACGGTGTCATACCTGTCACAGGAATAATAAGGCCTAATATTGCTGCTAATACGTATGGATTATTATCTCCAACTGCAGTGACAGCACTACCAATTTGTTGTAATAATGCCATGACGCCAGGACTCAAAACACTTGCCAGTAAAAAAGCTACTGCTGGCGCAAACAAAATCACAGTAATTAAATCCAATCCTTCAGGCACTTTCTTCTCTATAAATTTGATTGCAAATGAAATCAAATATGCTGCTAAAAACGCTGGCAACAGTTTAAAATCATGTAATACTAAACCAACAATCACCGCAAAAACGGGTGATACGCCCAATTTTAGACAGGTTAAAAAACCGACAGCTACACCACTTAAACTCCCGGCCAAGTCTCCAATCTCTTGTAAAAATTTAATATCAAACACACCACCTATGGCATAACTGAGAAATGCTTGTGGTAGAAATGTGGCGCAAGCAGCTCCAGACAATGCTTGAAGCCCTTTTTTGCCATGTGGCGCAAAATTCAAAAATAGAGTCATCGCCAATAACACAATAAGTAACGTTCCCACACCTAAAATAATATCCATTTTCAAAAACCCTTCCTTTTTCATTTAATCGATTTTAAATTAATTGTTTTTCAAAACTATATCGCTTTCATAATATGATTAAATGAAAACACTTACAATATGTATATGTATGTTTTTTCGAACTTTTTGTGAATAAAATCACAAAATTAATCTTTTACTTATTACGCCACTTCTAAACATTAAATTTTGGCTTATCACACCAAAAACGCTCCAAATAATCAAGTAATATACTTGGCTATTTGGAGCGTTTTATTTATTAATATATTGTTTTTCAATCATTAAGGCGACAACGTTTTGTCGTTAACATTCTGGTTTGAAAGGTCCCCACGTAATTCTATGTTTCCCATCGAGTGACAGTGTATCGATTGATTTCGAGACATCGTCAAACCATTTTAAAAATGCAGGCTCCTTCTCTAATTGCGCTTCTATACTACCTTCAGTAATGTCGTGAAGATACCACGCCTTACTTTCAAATTCATATTGAACTTGAGCATATGCAAGTCTCGTCATATCTACACTGTTATATATGCAATTGATTTGTTTAACCATATTAGGCGCTTGGTTAACAATACTATTTGAAATGACTTTTTTATGTGCTTCATTGTCTAAATCATTCCACATTCTTAACTGTCCATTCATTTGGAAAAATATATCAATCGTGGGGTCTTTTTCATCAAAGGAGATCAAGATGAAGATGCGTTCTGCCGTATAATCTACCGAATTAATCGCACCGACAATTAATTTTTGAGCCATTTTTTCCCAATAATGCTGGGCTTCATCACGCGTGAGTTGACTTTGCGACGAATAAATATATTTTTCATTTCCATTCTGAGGCTCGGAAGCATCTCGTTTTTTTCTAAAAATTTTATCAAACATATTCAACTCGATCCCCTCCCTTCCGTGATATCACAGGATATTAAAATATCAAAGCTATCCTAAGCTATGGTTCGCTTCTATTGTATTATTTTTTAATAAATCCTGATTTATTCAGTTGTTCTAACATATCTAGACGCTGTTTCGCACTCATAAAGTTAGCAACTTGATTAGACCACGATTCAGTGCGTTCACCACTTGTACGTGAACTATAGTAATCACTAACTGTTTGGTCATATGCTTTTAACGCTTCACGTTGACTATCCTTGTCACTATTATATTGATTGGCATGAAATACATGTTCAAAAGGTAATCTTGGTTTAGGGCTACCATTTTCATCATCTTCCGGTATACCCAGTGCCATACCGAAAAGTGGGAAAGTATGTTTAGGTAAATCGAGAATCTCTCTTACTCTTTCCACATCATTTCTCAATGAGCCCAAATATACCATGCCGTAGCCCATATCTTCAGCTGTTGTTGCAATGTTTTGAGCTACTAATGTCGCATCGATGGTACCAACAAGCAATCCTTCCGCAGACTCAAATGACGTTTGCATATCATGTTTAGATTCTTCATTGATAATGGAATGTCTATAGTAATCCATCACAAAAACAAATAAATAACCATTTTCAACAACATAAGGTTGACCAGATACTTCTTTTAACTCTTCTTTAATTTCTGGATCATTGATACCAATAATTGAATAGGCTTGTAAATAACTTGAAGTGGAGGCACTCTGACCTGCTTCTACAAGTTGTTTAATATGTGCTTCTGATATAGGTTCTTTCTTAAATTTTCTGACTGAATGGTGATTTTTCAATAGGTTATATACATGTTCAGACACTGTTAACCGCTCCTCTTTACATAAAGTTACTCATAGCATAACAAAACAGCGATGGCTTTGTTTACATTATGTTTACCCGTTTTCACTCCGATTAAAAGACTGGGCGCTAAATAACTTGCTCATCGCACTATATCCTGGCCGTACGCTTATGATTTAACACAGCTTGCATGGTCAACGCATAGTGAAAATATTTTATATAACGGTAAAAAGCCGATTAATGGGTATGATATAAGTAAAAGTTACTCATTCAACATTAGGCTGTGCTATGTCCGATTTTTCTATATGTATCTTTGCAGAAATACTATCAATTCAATGATGCGCCTACAAGTTGCTATATAAAGTATGATTTGGTGCGTGACGTAATACCGAGCACTATATTAAATTATTTATAAAAAGGAGTGATTGTTATGGAAATAGGATCAAAAATAAAAGAAAAGCGTGAAGAAAAACACTGGTCACAAGACGAACTTGCTGAGATATTGAATATTTCAAGACAAAGTATTTCAAAATGGGAATTGAATAAAGTCTATCCAAGTATAGATATGCTCATCAAAATGAGTGATCTGTTTGATATCTCTTTAGATGAACTTATCAAGGGGGATAAACAGTTCAAAAAAACAATTATTGAAACGTATCAAGATCCGGTATCAAATCAACAACAAAACAGGGGCATGAACGGTTGGGAATTTTTAGCTGGTCACTGGTGGTTATTCTTTCCTGTGGCGATTATCATTTGGTGGATTTTACAATCTTTTATTTAACAAATTGAATCATCTCAATCAGGACAGTCTGCTATCCGTCTAAACAATTGAGTCTTTTAGCATTATCCATTTCGCAAGTGATGAAAAATTCATACATTCGTAAATTTTTATCTGCATGAATCAAATCAACACACAATCATAGTACCTTTTTTTAAAATAGCCTTTCTTCTCATTTTCATGTTTTAGTTGAGAATTTAAAGGCTATTTATTATTTATACAGTGTTATTTTACAAAAGATAGCGCTCTATTTTTATGTAAAAATACATTTGGATTGTATACTGAAACATAGAGATAAAGTATGTTTTTTAAGCGTTTTCTCAAAATTCTTCTCTGTTGACGAACAATGAGGGAAATGCAATAATAGAAAACGAAGATTAGAATTATTATAATTAAGCAACAGCAAAACTACCCTTACTTAATTCTAATTGAAATACGTTAATAAATAGGAGGATATTTTTATGTCATTAATAAATAAAGAAATTTTACCATTTACAGCTAACGCATACGATCCACAAAAGGATGAATTTTTCGAAGTTTCAGATGAAAACTTAAAAGGTTCATGGAGTGTCGTTTGCTTCTATCCAGCAGACTTTTCATTCGTATGCCCTACTGAATTAGAAGACTTACAAGGTCAATATGATAAATTACAAGAATTAGGTGTAAACGTGTATTCAGTTTCAACAGATACACACTTCGTGCACAAAGCTTGGCATGATCATTCAGATGCAATTAGTAAAATTCAATACACTATGATTGGTGATCCTTCTCAAACAATCACACGCAATTTTGATGTATTAGATGAAGAACTAGGACTTGCACAACGTGGTACGTTTATCGTAGATCCAGATGGCGTTGTACAAGCAGCAGAAGTAAATGCTGACGGTATCGGCCGTGATGCTAGTACATTAGTACACAAAATCAAAGCAGCACAATATGTACGTCAACACCCAGGCGAAGTTTGCCCAGCTAAATGGGAAGAAGGTTCAGAAACACTACAACCTGGTCTTGACTTAGTAGGTAAAATCTAAGGAGGCATTGATTTAAATGCTAAATGATCAGCTTAAATCACAATTGCAACAACTACTTCAATTGATGGAAGGCGAAGTTATTCTAAAAGCGAGCCTTGGCTCAGATGAGAAATCTAAAGAACTGAAAGAACTTTTAGATGAAGTATCTGCGGCATCAGCTCAAATTACAATAGAAGAAACTGACTTAAAACGTACACCAAGCTTTTCAGTAGATAAACCTGATGAAACATCAGGTATTACGTTCGCTGGTTTACCAATGGGTCATGAATTCAATTCACTTGTTCTCGCTTTATTACAAGTGAGTGGTCGTCCACCAAAAGAAGAACAAGCGATTATAGATCAAATTAAAGCCATCGATCGTCCACTACATTTTGAAACGTATATCAGTTTAACGTGTCAAAAATGTCCTGACGTAGTACAAGCATTAAACTTAATGAGTTTATTAAACCCAAATATTTCTCATACAATGATAGATGGGGCCATTTTCAGAGAAGAATCCGAAAACATTATGGCAGTACCCGCTATTTTCTTAGATGGTGAAGAATTTGGTAATGGACGTATGACGATTCAAGATATTTTAGCGAATCTTGGTAGCCAAGCAGACCCAGCTGAATTTAACGATAAAGCACCTTACGACGTGTTAATTGTCGGTGGTGGTCCTGCAAGTGGTAGTGCCGCAGTCTACACTGCACGTAAAGGTTTACGTACTGGTATCGTCGCAGACCGTATAGGTGGTCAAGTCAACGATACAGCGACTATCGAGAATTTTGTCACTGTTAAAGAAACAGACGGTCCTAAATTTGCATCCGCATTAGAAGACCATATTAACCAATATGATGTCGATGTTATGACAGGGATTCGTGCCAATGGCATTGAAAAAACGGATGACGGCATTGTCATAACATTAGATAATGGCGCTCAATTAACGAGTAAGACAGTGATTATTTCAACAGGTGCACGTTGGCGTAAACTAGAAGTACCAGGTGAAGAAGCATTAATTAATAAAGGTGTTGCATTCTGTCCACACTGTGACGGCCCATTATTTGAAAATAAAAATGTAGCTGTTGTCGGTGGCGGAAATTCTGGTGTCGAAGCTGCAATCGACTTAGCTGGCATCGTTGAACATGTAACCTTACTTGAGCGTAATGCTAACCTTAAAGCAGACAATGTTTTACAGGAACGTTTAAATAGTTTACCTAATGTAACGGTTATTAAAAATGCCCAAACAACCGAAGTGCTCGGAGATGGTGCAGTCACTGGCATTAAATATCAGGATAAGGCACAAGGCGAAGAACACACTTTAAATCTAGAAGGTATCTTTGTACAAATTGGATTACTACCTAATACAGAATGGTTAAACAATTATGTAGAATTAAATGATGCCAAAGAAATTAAAGTAGACCGCACAAATGCTACTAGCATCCCAGGTATCTTTGCAGCAGGCGATGTAACAGATGATCGTAATAAACAAATTATAATTTCAATGGGTGCTGGTGCTAATGCAGCATTAAATGCCTTTGATTATATTATTAGACATTAATAACCCACTATTGTAACTAAAAATAAACATTGCAGTATTAATTTCTACTGCGTTAATTTAAGTGATTAGGATATCACATATTTAATATAAGAGGACTCATCTAAATAAAGATAAGCCCTCTCAGACTGTCAACAAGGTCTCTGACTTTGTTGACAGTTTTTTATTTTGCGTGTTTGATATCTTAATAACATGTTTTTATGAGAATCAAATGAATATTTGTAAATTCATGAAGATTATCCATTTTCTTTTATATTTTGTTCAAAAGATTGTGCGTTTATTATTTAATACATCATTCAAATAAATAGCACTACATGATACCCTTAAGTTATAATTTTTAAGAGCGTGTTTATACATTCATTAGTTTGTTATATACGTACGATTATTTTTAAAGGAGCAGTTTTTATTTATGAAAAAAAGTATATTACTCTCGTTGGTCTTAGTACTAACTGTTATACTCGCAGCATGTTCAAATGATAATTCCGATGATGATAAAGGTTACAGCGCAAAAAATGCACCTAAAAATGTTAAAACAATTACTGAACAAGACATCTTCCATTCAGATAAAAGTGGTGAAACATTAAGTGAAACCGAAGCGAACAAAGCAATTCAAAAATATTTAGATGTAAACTCAGATATTATAGATAATAAATATCTCATTCAATACCAACTAGATAAGCAAACAGGTACAGATAAAAAAATTACCGATAAACAGGCTAAACGTTTATCCGAACTGTCACATAACTCAGTTAAAAATGATATGCGTTTCAAAAAATTCGTAGACAACAACAAATTCCCAGATGGGTATAAAGAGAACCTCGATCGTATCGTTAATTACTTTACAGCCTTAAACAGTACAATCAAAAATGCTGACGAAGAGATTGAGCAATTAGATTACCAACCTCAAAATAAACTCAATGTTGCTGACGTGCCAACAAAATATGCTGGCGATGTTAATGGAAAACAGCAAGATAAAATTAAGAAATTTTTAAAAGATAAAGGCATTCAATCCGACGCAGTCGACAAATAAGTGACAATTTTATAATTAATTTACGCTAATTCATTCAATCGCTAACTGACTATTTACAAAATATTAGTTTAAGTTACAAAGAGATTACATGTCACCTTTTCATATTCATAAAGGGTTCAAGCCTATTTATAACCATATGGATTAAAGTCTATGACTTATTTCTGTAAAAAACCTTACTTAATTGTAAGGTTTTTTAATATGATTTGCCTTTTTTTCACAAAGTAACATTTGTTATGCTTATTTATAAGTTAACGAATAATTGAATCGAAGCTCAGCCACTCAGTATTAATTTTAAGGAGGTACACCTTTATGATATTAACTATTTTAATAGGTGCCATGGCTGCTATCTTCATAGCTTTTAATCTCTTTGAGAAGAAAGAAAAATATGGCGTTGTTTCTTATAAAACAATCGCACTTAGCGTAACGTACGTCATAATTGCCGTCATTGTCGGAAGCTTTTTAGACAATTTCAATACCCTATTCCAAGGATTTCATGATAGCTTAACAGCAGCTAAAAGATATTAACCTGAACCGACCAAGTCGCAGTTCAGGTTTTTTGTATATCATTTACTATTTTTCTAATTCATAAGGTACACAGTTCTCGATTTTTCTATCAATTACCGTGCTTTCTGAATCATAACCCAAATAAACGAAGCAACAACGTATAACAACTTGATGCGCTACGATCGCAATCGATTCGAGTGAATCATCTACTTCATTTTCAAAAAATCGCTTAACACGTTCCATAACATCTGCGTAACTTTCTCCCTCAGGCGCCTTTTGCGTAAAACTATGGCGAAATTCGAGATAATTTTCATCTTCAAAATAACGTGTATAAGATGGATTGCCTTCCACTTCCTCCACCATTTTACCTTCAAAAATACCAAGTGATCGCTCTCTTAACAATGGCGTTACACGCGTAGGAATAGATTTATCAAATATTGCATTATACGTTTGACGTGTCCGCAATAAATCTGAAATATAAATATGATCTATGGTTTTTTTATCAAAATAGCTCTGTAATAATTGAGCTGCCCGTGTACCTCTTTCAGTAAGTGGTACATCTAATTGCCCACAGAAATAATTTTTGCCTTGTTTCTTATCATAATTTGATTGTGACTCACCGTGTCTCACCAAATATATTTTCATATTAACCATCCTCTCTTTTGTTTGATTGTTATAAGAATTAGAAACACGATCAGATAACTAACAATACTGTCATGTTAAGCTTTTACTATATATTTTTTAAACCTACCTTGTTAGTATACTAACTGAGGTGATACAAATGAATGACAATGTTATGCAAAGCAGTACACAAGGAGAACGCGTTCTCGCAGCACTGAGTTATTTTAGTATCTTTTTCGCGCCCATTATATTACCCATTTTTATATGGATTTTTGCGGATAGACCTACTTCTAGCCATGCAGCTAAATCGTTAATTTATCATATTATAACGTACATTGGACCGATACTTTTAATACTCAGTATTGGATTCGGTGGTATCTTAGTCAATAACAGTGAGACTATTACCAGTGTAATAATGATTACGATCGCAATTATTTTATTTATCATTACAATTTGGTATACGGTAAAAAATATATATCGCGGTGTCAAAGTGCTTATCTCTGAACATGCTTTTTTCCATCCTTAAACAGCATATCGTTCTATTTTTTGACAAAATTAGCAATATTTTAAAACATTGTATACGAATTGACTTTAATCCTTTATGCTTAATATAAAAGGAGACAGAGATATGAATAAAAAATTAACTATTTCAATCATTAGTATTTTAGTCATTATTGGTGTCGTCTTAACCATTTTTATGATTAATTCTAGTCAAAAGAGCACATATTATGGTTATATGTCAGATAGTACAACTGCTGAAAAAGTAGTCAGTGAAAAAGATGGTCTTGTGACTAAAAACGTTAAAATTGATAATAAGAATGACGATTTCAAACCTAAAAAAGGTGACTTTGTTAAACTCGTTTCTAAAGATGATGGTAAATCATTCTACAAACAAGAAGTTGTAAAACATGATGATATTCCACATGGTTTAATGATGAAAATACATGAAATGGAAATGTAATGAAAGCATTAGATTTCTGTAAATATGATAGCTAAACAAAAGCAGGAAGGCACTTATGCCCTTCCTGCTTTTTAAATATTTATAATACGCTACGTATTAAATTTTGTAGTATATACTTACTTAGTTTATGACTAGATGATCATAGTCATCTATTGGATATCGTCATGTTTTGATTTGGTCCGAGATACCTGTGATCAATAAATAATCGAAGCATACAGGTTACATCAAGACCTACGCAAACCGTGAATCAAACAACCATCCTACTTATTTTTTACTTCCCCAAACCATTATCTGTATGCTATTTATTCTTTTTATCTTTAAAATACAGCAATAACTCTATTAAGAAAACGATAATAAGTGAAAAGCCAAATAATGGCATCAATATTCCTAATATAACTAGTACGATAACCAAGGGAATTGACATGGGTTTCTTAACCCTTCTTGGTATTTTAATTTGTGTTGCTTTCATTTTCTTAATCCAAGACGTTAATCCTAGACCTATCGCCACTAGCAATGCGATACACACGAGTAAGTTAATCACTTTATTGGCAATGCCGAATAAATGACCTTCATGTAGCGGAATGCCCCATGTAAACCATTTACCAATAATGCCATACTCTTGATATTTCACTTTCCCTAAATCTTTACTATTGTATTGGTCTATATATAACGTCTGTTCATCGTAAGGTGAAACGTCTAAACCGGTCACACCTGTATTACTTCCTTTGGACACTGTGAACGCCGCTTCCTCACTCGTTGGATAAACAATTGAGAATGGCTTCGTAATGCCATCTTTTTGTGATTCTTTCACAACTTTGTCAATTGAGATTTGTTTTTCAATATCTGTTCTTGGCATTTCCCCACTACCATGATGCGCGGATCCACTCTCAGACGCTGGTTGTTTATTTTCACGCGTAGCCCAAGGTATTTCATTGACATCTGATTTCGGTGGATTAACCGCCAATTCTGATTGTCCCAAATCCCCAGAATTATCCATGACACTGGCAATTTTAGCTCCCATAAATCCTGACCATGGTAAGCCAGTCAATACAAGCACGAACACAGGTATTGCAATGATAATACCAAGTGTCGCATGCCATTTTTGAAATCTTAATCTTTTACTTTTATTTGTAATTAATTTTTTCTTAATCAGCATGTATGTTCCAGATAATATCATGAAAATGGTCCAACACGCCGTCAATTCTACCAAGTAATTAATAAATGTATTTTCAGTAAATAACGAACTATGTATATTTCTCACAACATTAGCGTAGGTATGTTTCGCATTTTGATCTGCAACAATTTGATTATTTTGATCTAAAAAGACATACCGCTGATTCCCTGCCATGTCATCCAATGTGATTCTACTATTATAAGGTTCTTCTAAAATACTAACTTTACTTATGTAAAATCCATCAAATTTATCTTCAACTTGGTCGACTGCTTGATTTAAAGATTGATGTTCTTTTACAGAACTATCACCAAAAAACTCTGTCTTATAAATATTATTTTCTACTTCTTGGAAAAATAAATACCCTATGCCCGATATAGTTAAGGTAATCAATAGCGGCGTAATAAATAACGCTGCATAGAAATGAAGCCTTTGTAACGGATTAAATATATTTTTCAAAAATTCATTCCCCCTCTCTCTTTTAACATTATAAATAACTACCAAAATTATTATGTAGATAAAATGTGACTATTTCAAAAGTTTTTAAAAAACAATTACCCACAATTTAAACTGTTTTGATTATTTATAACAATGCGAACTCGCTAATTAAATAACATAAAATAAGAACGTCCGATACAAAGTATGATGTCTCGGACGTTTAATCATGTAGTTTAACTACTTTTACTAAATAATAGATTCAGAGATAATCCTATTAATATGGCGCCTACAGTATAATCAAAGATGGCTTTTACTTTTCTATTAGTGAATAGTAACTTAATATATTGAAAAATATAAACACAGAAAATAAACCACAGTAAAATAACAGTTGTCACAATTGCAGTTAATATTGCAATTTGTGATGTGACTGCTTCACCCGTACTCAAGAATTGCGGTAAAATGCTTATGTAATAAAGTAATGCTTTGGGATTTAATATTGTACTAAAAAAGCCTTGTCTATAGGAACTCAAATAAGTAATACGTTGTGCTTTCATCTGAGAAGTTGAAAAATTCATACTTTGTCTTGCACTGATAATACTTCTAATTCCTAAATATATAAGATATATGGCACCTAAAATCTTAATTGTCAAAAAGACATAGTACATATTAGCCAGTATAAAAATGATGCCAAACACCGCTAATAACGAATAAACGACATGACCAGAGGTAATCCCTAAGGCTGCCATAGCCCCATTGCCCTTTCCGGAGGTAATTGAATTTTTCATTACCACGAAGAAATCTGGCCCCGGAACAATAATAATCATTAAGGTTATGATAATAAATGCTGCCAAACCTTCCATAGAATACATCCCACCTTTGTACTTCATGGTATCAGTTGCGATATATCCCCGCAACATCATATCTAACAGTCATTGATTTCAGCTCAACAGATTTGAACTAAAATGATTGTTTATATGATCAGACTACATTTTTATTGAAGCTTGAATATCAGATATGATATATTAAAGATGTAGTTGGAAACCGACTACTAGTCTTTTATATTCATGAACATATTACTCTTAAGGCGACACACATGTGTCGTCTTTTTTTATTTAAAATGAAAATATACAGCCATCATGTTGCGTCTATCATTGTAGGTCACAAATATTATCAATAAGTGCTATGGACTAGCATAAAATTTCACAAACATTCACTAGTACCATGCACTTTTACATATTGTTTAACTAACCAATTTCAAACCGACTGTACTTCCTAGTATCACGATAATGCAGACTACTCTTTTAATATCTTTAGATTCATTGTAAAAGATCATTCCAAGTACCGCGCCACCTACTGCACCAATACCTGTCCAAACTGCATAGGCTGTACTCATTGGAAGATATAGCATCGATATAGATAACGCAATAAAACTCACACTAAAAAATAAAATCAGACCGACTATATCACGCTTTTGACGGTGATGTACATACGCATTTAAAAATGTAATACCCAACATTTCAAAAATACCTGCAATTACTAATAAAATCCATATCATTATGCTTCTCCTCCTTTATTTGATGTCACTAATTTCAAACTGATGACCCCTGCAAGCAATGTGATAATTAACATGATTTTCATAAAATTGAATGGTTCGCCAAAAAATAAGAAATCGAATAATGTTACCCATGTTGTTCCAAGGCCTACGAATACTGCATAAGACGTTCCTACAGGTAGCGTTTTAGAAGCGTCTATCAATAAATAGAAACTCACAAAAATAGCAATTAATGTAAAGAACCATTCCACCAACGATGATGCATGTGTTAAACCAATGACCCATCCTACTTCAAAAAATGTTGCGATAATAATTTTGATCCAATTCATTTCTATGCCCTCCTTATAAAATAAAAAAAGCCTGGGAGATAGTGTTAATTACTATCTCCCAGGCTTTTATCCTTCCGTGTCACATATAAATATGTGGCTTTCTCTCGGTCCAGACCAAAGTCATATCCTTGCGGAACCCTAGAAAGCTTTATTCGATTAATTACATCTTAGCAAATTACACTAAAGATTACAAGCAGTACATCTATTTATTTAGTTTAAAATAATTATTATTAACAAAGCCTATTGCATGCGTTTACATGTGAAATTTTACATTTTATCTAACATTTTCGAGTCAAAACCCTCTACATTTTATGAATTTTAATGTATAATCCTTAGTAGATTATAATTATTATAATCTAATCAGAAATAAATTGAAACTCATTCTCATTTAAAGCATTGTTCTAAATGAACTAAACTATAATATAAGCGAGGGATAAAGATGCAATTAATAAATTATAAAATGCACAATGATGAACTTATCGCAACTGTCCTTTCCGACAAAAAGCAATTATTTAAATATACATTCGATATTACGACACCAGAATATGAAATTTTAGATGTCCTTGAAGAAATTAATCACTATGTAGACAATGGACAACATCCACTCGGTTGTTCTTTACTTAAAAATTATACTTACGAGGACGTGAGTCACAATCTTTTATAATCTTCTTTACACAACAAAAAGATGAGTATACCTGTTATGAATTAAACAGTATACTCATCTTTTAATTTTGAACTCATATAGATAGCCATGCCCGTTTTTAATTTACGAAAACCAAGTTGTTCATAAAAAGGTTCAGTCTCTGTATTTGCGATCAGCTGAATACAAGATAAACTACCTAGATATGCCACCATTTCATTAACAATTCGATATCCAATTCCTTTAGATTGATAAGCGACATCAACTAAAACGTCATAAATCGTAGCATTAAATACACCATCCGACATTGCTCTGGCAAAACCAATCACTTTGCCTTCACTTTTTGCAATAACGACATGTGTCGCCGTATTAAATAGTGTAATGACTTCTTCTTGATGATGTCCATACCAACGGTTCTTATGATAAATGCGAACAAGTTCATCTACATCATTTATATCAAACTGATGTTCATATTTTATATCCATTTAGCACACCTTCTAAAATCATTTTCAATAACTACAAATCACATCGTTATATATACATTATTATATAATATTTATTTTAACATGAATCTCATAAAACGAATGACTATCATGGCAATCTATTGATGTTTCTACATATTTATTAATCTTTTTATAAAGCATATCTAACTACATAAATGGAAAGAAACATTGTCCACGTTAATAAATAGCGATTGGCGGGTAAATATATATAAATAGGGTCAGAACGTTATTACCCAGCTCAATGAATCATGACTATTGATTAGGAGGCGACATATTATGTGGATTGGTTCAATTATACTCATCATTATCGGTATTGTGTTACTTGTCATAAATCAACAGACTTCTAAAAAAGAAGGTGTTGGCAAAAAACAAAGTTATATAAGTATCGGGGTAGTTTGTATCATTATTGGTGCATTTTACCTTGTTGGACAGATAATTAGAGTATTAGTTAGTTAACCTACTGCAAAAAATCTCGGAACTAATAATAGCACTGCGAATCAGACTGCCGACAAAGTCTCCGGACTTTGTCGGCAGTTTTTTATGCACATATTCCGCGGGTGTTGCCTTAGCCTGTAGTCTTCGGCTAGTGCTATTCCTGCAAACGTTGGCATAAATCACTGCCACAGAAAAATTTTAGTGAAACTTATGCATGAGCTTCAGCTCAAGTAAACATTTCAATTCTAGTCATCCTTACCTTGATTGCACAGGTAGGACTACGAAATCTCTATTAGAAAGATTGATTTCTGTCCCACTCCCACTACTATTTTGAAAACCTATGTATTGAAAATAGACAACCCCTTCGCAAATTGATGCGAAGGGGTTGTCTACGTTCTAAGCTTTTTAATATCCTTTTATTGAATTATCGAATTTCAACTATAAATTCTATTACATATTAAATAAATCGTTAAATGATTCTACCATCGTTGGATGCGTATAAATATTTGTGTTCAGTACTTTATATGATAATTTTTGATCAATAGCTAATTTTACTAAATTAATAATTTCTTCAGATTCTTTACCATATAACGTCACACCTAAAATGGTTTCATCATCTTTATTAACTACTGCTTTGAATAATCCTCTTGGATCATTGTTAACTTTGTGTCTAGGAATTGAATTTACCGGAATAGCATTTTCAACAATGTTATAACCTTGTTCTTTTGCTTCTTTACCAGTTAAACCAATACGTGATAATGGTGGATCAATGAATACCGTATAAGGTACAGCGCCACGATTTTCAGTAGAACGTTCACCGTTACCAAATAATTGATCTTTTACTATTCTAAAGTCATCTAATGAAATATATGTGAACTGCATGCCACCTTTAACATCACCTAATGCATAAACATTTGGTGCAGTTGTTTGAAGATGTTCATTCACTTTAATTTCACCACGGTCACCTAAGTCGATATCTGTATTTTCAAGATCTAAATCGGTATTTGGTTTACGACCAGTAGCTAGTAATACTGCGTCCGCTTCGTATGTGCCATCTGTTGTATGAACACGCGTACCTGCTTCAGTATCTTCAAATTTTTCTGTATTCGCATTTAAAACAATTTTAACTTGTTTATCTGCTAAGTCTTTTTTAACTTCTTTAACGATATCTTCATCTTCTCTTGCCATAATATCATTACCACGTTCTAATACAGTGACTTCAGTACCAAAATTAGCAAACATAGAAGCAAACTCTAATGCAATATAGCCGCCACCAATAATGACTAATTTTTTAGGTTGGAAACCTAAATTCATAATACCTGTAGAATCGTATAGATGTTTTGAGCTTTCTACACCTTCAATCGGAGGAATTATTGATTTTGCTCCTGTATTGATGACTACCTGTTCAGCAGTTAATGTGTCTACCACTTCATCTTGATCATTTGATAAATTCACTTCACGATTGGATTTGAATTTAGCTGTATAATCTAAGACATCAATGTTGTCATCATCTGCTAAATTATGATAATTCTTATTGTTTAAAGCATTAACGACATCTTTTTTTCTTGAAAATGCTTGATCAAATGAACCATGTTCTAAACCTTCATGTACAAGTGTTTTAGAAGGAATACAGCCAATATTAATACAAGTACCACCATACATTTCTTTAGATTTTTCAACGACTGCTACCTTTTTACCTTGCGCTGAAGCAAATTTTGCTAGCGTCTTACCACCTTTACCAAATCCTATAATCACTAAATCATACTGTTTCATGAGAATCCTCCTTTAATACTTCATTTAATACATCATGGATAGTTACATTTTTATAATAATCAATGAGTAAGGCTTGCTCTCTTTTATGAAAATTAGACATAGTATGTCCTATTTCCCTGGAAATTTCACAGTCACTTCCTTCATCACCCGTAAACAATCGTCCGTCTGAACGTTCTTCACTAAATAAAGTGAGTAACTCTGCAAGATTTACCCTTCCTGTTTGATCATTCATTTGATAGCCTCCGTATTTACCACGGCTTGCATCCAAGTACTGCTGTTCATTCAATTTTCTAGTGACTCTGCGTAACTGTACAGGATTAACACAAATACGTTCTGCTAATTCACTACTACTATACCGTTCATCTGGATGTTTCACTAAAAATGTCAAAAGATGCACAGCAATATTAAACTCTAAATTCATGAGCATCACCTTTAATTGTAACTTTTATAATTACATTAAAACATATGTTGTGTACTTTGAAAAGTATTTTGTTTATATTTTGGTATTCCCTTTTTTCTTTAACTTAAATTGAAATTAGAAAATAATTTCTCATAATATATGTTAATGATTGAAGTATGGATAAGTATTTAAAAACATAGTTAACATTCAATAGATTAGGGAGTGGGACAGAAATCAAATTTTCTAATAGAGATTTCGTAGTACCACCCCGGCAAGGATGACTAGGATTGAAAAAAGCTTAATATAAGTGCATTTTCAATTCAGTCAACTACTGCCTAAATGATAAAGCGTCTGAGGTCCCAGACTCATGTATACGTTCATACAAATGTAGCATATTCGATTTATTTTCTTTATCTACTACTATTCACAATTATAAGTAAATTACAAAAGACAGCATCTCTACTAGCCATAAAATTTTACAAAAACAAATAAACATCAATTTCTATATTACTCCAATAGAAATTGATGCTTATTTATATCATATGAATCAATACTCAAAATAGTAAATGCCTATAATTATCATCCAGAAGTTTTTCAAGTAAAACTTCAATTTTATCGTCAAATATATAAAAGTCATTATTTTTATAAGTAACTTTATTTTCATTACCGTTTGCTAAAAAAATAGCCTTCATATCAGTATTTAGTGCTCCAATAATATCATTTTTAAATGAATCCCCTATAAAAAGACATTCCTTAGGAGAACAATTATATTTAGATGTAACACTTAAAAATGCATTGGAATCTGGCTTTTCGTAACCTATCTCTTGCGATATAAAAATATTATTACCAAAAATTGTTCTAATACCGAGATTATCAATTTTAATATTTTGCTCTTCAGATTTGCCATTAGTTAGAATAGCGATATCTACCTTTTCTTTTAAAGCTATAAGCAAGTTATTCATTTTTTTATTAATCATTATACTCGAGAGCAGTTTATTAAAAATTGTATTAAAATATTTGTTAGCTTCTTCATGAGAAATATAGATACTAAAGTGGTCTAATGTCTTAATCAATCTCAACTCACGTAATTCATCTAAATTAATCAATCCTGCATCATGTTGTTCCCAAAAGTGTAAATCATATTTTAGATATAATGACGTAAAGTTATCATAATCTATATTATTCAACAAATTGTACTCTTTAAAAGTTTCTTTATTTGCTTTTAACCATAAATAATTAAATGGAAATAAAGTATTATCTAGATCAAAAATGATTAATTTTAATTTTCCATCCATTAAATCACTCCTTTTGAACATTCATAACTTCTTTTTAAGATATGTAATAAATTACGATTATTTAAAAAACACTATTATTGTTTTCTAGACCTTTTTTAACATTTCTCTATATTTATTTAATTCATTGCACTTAATTAGTACTCAATTCTCCCAACCAATAAAGATATATAATTCTATTGAGTTAAAATAAATATTATTTCCAATAACAATCAACCTCCTTTTTTAATAAATAGTATCATAAAAACAACTATTATAAAGTGAAATATATAATGTAACGTTTTGCGAAATACTAATTATAAGTTGTTTGAATTCATAATTCATGTTGATAAACTACACAAAACTTTAGATAACTTTCTAAATTATCTTATAAGAAATTACACGGCATCTTTTACTTATTTAAAAAGAGCAAGATAGTCACCTAATGAATTTAGATTTCTAGTTCTTGCTCAATCATTTTCACTATAAAATTGCTGCTCTAATGGTAACGCCATGTTCTAAATATGCTTTCAAACAACTGAGCATATAGACCCAACCCTCTTTTTGACCTAATAAGCGCTCAACATCATGTGTATCAAAGTCTTTTTCAGTTGTTGTTACAATGGTATTCACTCCACTATCTTCAAATCGAATAGATACTGTATGCGCACCCCATGTAAATACGATTAGTTCATTCTCCTCCACAAGCTCTATGTTGATATTTAATTCGGCATTATATTCTTCATAACGAAGCGTTATAGTTTTACCTTGTTCCCATCTTTCAGAACTAGAAGAGAACCAAAATCCGCCAATTTTCGTTGGGTTTATAAAGGCTTCAAACACTGTTGCTTTTGGCACATTAACTTGCATTTTTGTTACGATATCCAATCCACACACATCCTTCCCATCTTTGTAATACAACTTGAATATTACATATGTTTGGCATCATTTGCACATAACAAGCTATTTTATGATTATTTACCGTTACATCATTTGTACTGTTGTACTGTTAATTGTTTTGTTTTACTAACTTTATTTTATATACTTAAAATTAAGTAATAACACTTACGGAGGCGATACAATGATTCAAAGATTAGATGAAGTAATGATTTATGTTTATGATCATGATAAGGCAATTACTTTTTGGACTGAAAATCTAGATTTTAAAGTAGTCGAAGATACCGAAGAAATGCAAATGCGTGTAGTTAAATTAGCTCCAAATGACGAGGCACAAACAGCCATTGTGTTACAGGACAAAGCTAAAGTAGATGAAATGGATATGGGTGTGAGTACTGAAACACCATCTTTAATTTTTGCTACTACGGCTTTTGATGCATTATTTAACCGTCTGAAAGATAACGAAGTGACTGTTGGTGACGTGATGACATTGCCTATGGGACGCGTTTTTAATTTTTCAGATGAAGAAAACAACTATTTTGCAGTAAAAGAAGTTTAATTTCAAAAATGGCTCGTGGCGTCCTTTTCGTAATCTCTTATTTTTATAATTGATTCATTGTCTATTGTTTACCACTATATTAATACCAAAGTAACAATATTGTAATAAATATATGACACGCTTAATGTATGTTTTCTGTTATAATTTCATAATTACAACTATGCTTAAAAAGGGAGTATTATGAAAAACGAATTTAATTCTTATTTATATTATTTAGTCATGTTGCTTATTGTGGGAATTATTCTCGCGTCACTGTATTTCTTATATGTTTGGAAAAACGACCAACCACAAAATCAAGATTATTATAAAAATTTCACTGAACTTAAATCAGATACTAAAGAACATCGTGATTGGCAGACAAATACCAAAACAACAAAGAACAAAGATATACTCGTTACAGCGATTCACGGCGGGGGCATTGAACCTGGTACATCAGAATTAGCAAAACTTATTTCTAAAAAAGGTGATTATAATTTATATAGTTTCGAAGGATTAATGACATCGAACAATCAAAAATTACACATTACCTCTACGCGTTTTGATGATCCAAAGCTCATTAAATTAACAAACCAATCTAACGAATCGATTTCCATCCACGGTATACAAGAACAGAAAAAAGTTGTATATATCGGTGGAAAAGATAAGGATATGGCCAAATCAATTTCTAAAGCACTCGAAAGTGAAGGATTTAACGTTGAAAAGAGTCCTAACTACGTTAACGGGGATTCTAGCAAAAATATCATCAATAAAAACGATACGGGGTCAGGCGTTCAACTTGAAATTTCAACTCAGTATCGTAAATCTTTTTTTGATCATGGCCGACTTGATAGAAAAACACGAGAAAATACCAACGATTATAAACAATCAATATACGACTTTGCTGAAGCTGTGACAAAAGGTATCAAAGAACAAACGAACAAAAATTAATATGTGTCTTATCCAGAATCGTTAAAACTATATGACGGTTCTGGTTTTTTAAATTCAAAAAGTTTTTTTTAAAATTTACTTGCTTTTTAAAATTATGGGTATAAAATACAATTGATTAAAATAGTAAAGGAAATGAACCATGAAAATATTAAATAAGCCTTTATATTTTTACCTATTACTCTTTATAACAACAACACTCATAGGCGCATTATTATTATACTTACCAGTCACTGGTAAACGCCCACTGGATTTTGTAGATGCATTTTTCATAGCAGCTAGCGCTTTTACTGTGACTGGATTAGCCACCGTCGATGTTTCATCTCAGTTTAATTGGTTAGGTGACACAATCATAATGTCACTTATACAAATCGGAGGATTAGGGATTGTCACTGTTACACTTTCAACTTTTATCTTAATAAATAAGCGTATTAGTATTAAGAACCGTTACCTTGTCATGACAATGTGGAATATCGATACACCTGGAGGCATGATTCGCTTAATCTTACAATTTATTTTCTATAGCTTCGCAACTGAAATAATAGGTGCATTATGTATGGCATTATCTTTTATTCCGAAATATGGGATAGGTAAAGGGATATTTTTAAGCATGTTTACTTCTGTATCTGCTTTTAATAATGCTGGGTTTGCGCTATTTAAAGATAACTTAATGAGTACGGTGAATGATCCCATCATTACCATTACTGTGCCTTTATTAATTATTATGGGCGGCATCGGTCCACTCGTATTTTTTGATTTAGTCACAACTCAAAAATTAACAAAACTTAAATTACATTCTAAAATTGTTTTGAGTACAACTTTAATATTAATCATAGCCGGTACCGTACTTTTTTTCATTTTAGAATATCCATCCACATTACATCATTTATTCATAACAGAGAAAATAGGCGCTTCATTTTTCCAATCGGTCACAACACGTACGGCTGGATTTAACACTGTTGATATCAGTCACATTTCTGTATCTACATCTATGATGATGATGTTATTTATGTTTATCGGTGGTGCACCCATCAGTTCTGCTGGTGGTATCAAAGTAACGAGCTTAGTTCTGACGTTATTATTTATTAAAAGTACATTAAGAAATGAGAACCATCCAGCTATATTTAAAAAATCTATACCTGAACGTACACTTAAAATTGCTGTGACCATTACACTTTTAGCAACGATATTTGTGTTAAGCATATCGTTTATAGTGTGTATGCTGAATCCCCATACAGCTTATACGACGGTGTTATTTGAAGTGATTTCTGCGTTCGGCACTGTAGGTTTGAGCATGAATTTCACAACTGATTACGGTACTGCAACCAAAATCATTATTATTGCAACAATGCTTATCGGTAAAATTGGTATCCTTACATTTGTGCAATTATTTATGAGTGAAAAGAAACAATTATTCCATTATGCAAAAGACAATGTACATTTATAAAGACTGTATTAAACGTACTAAATATTAACTAATAACTGCGTTGTTTTTATATAACATGTGAGCTTTGCACATTATATTACTACCAATTATCAAGATAATAATATCAATACTTTAACGCAAATCTCAAAACCCTTTTAAGCTTTTGGGATTTGTTTTTTCTATCGTACTCTTTCCTGTAAGAATTATTCTGATAAAAACTGACTCTTCGTTATAACGGGATTAAATTTCATTCAAAATAATGTATTGGGCATACTCGATAAATTTTTTGGCTGCTGGAGACGCTTTTTTAACAGAAGTAATGGCAATACCTAAATTTCGTAAATATGGTGGTTCTAAATTTAACATTCGAATTTTCCTATGCTTGTATCCTTCTAATACTAACTTAGGTAAAATACTGATTCCCAAGCCTTGTTCAACCATAGAAATGATTGTGTAATCATCTGTGGATGTAAACTTCACATTGGGTTTTATTTGATGTTTTTCAAATAGTCGATGCACTTCATAGTCAAATTTATATGGTAACTGTATAAATGGATATTTTTCAATATCAGAATAATAAAATAAATTATTAGCATAATTCATATTGTCCGTTGGCATTACAACCATTAGGTAATCTTCTTTTAATGGTAACCAATCCAGATCTAGTGAAGAAGGATAAATACAAAAAGCAAAATCAAGTTTTCCTTCTTCTAATAATTCTACAATTTCCTGATTTCCTCCCTCTTTTAAAGTGATTCTAATATTCGGATAATTCTTTTGAAACGCTTTAATAACTAGAGGCAACCAATTTACCGACATACTTGTTAAAGTACCAATCGAAATGTGACCAATATCCACCCCCTTAATAGATGAAGTCACTTGATAAAGTTGCTCCTCCCATTTTACAAGTTCACGAAGCATGGGCATAATTCGCTTTCCATCTTCAGTAAGGTTTACACCTGTACTATGACGAAACAATATGGTAAAGCCCATTTCTTTTTCTAAATTTCGAATCATATGACTAACACCTGATTGGGTGTAACCTAATTCTTCAGCAGCCTTTGTTAAACTACCAGAATCAATTGCACGAAGTAACACTTTATATTTCTTTGTATCCATATAAACACTCTCCTCCCATGACGAATTGACATGTCTCTTATTAAATAACGTCGCTTCTCAAATGGCCTCATATTCTGTATGATAAAACAAACTTAACTAATAAGGAATATAAATTGATAAAACAAAAAGGAGAATTTCATATGTTTCAAAATCAACAAACAGTTTATAAATTATTAGATGAACGGAACATTACGTTTAAAAAAGTGAACCATGCAGCAGCATATACCATCGATGAAATGAATGACCTATCCATCGATGGAGTTCATCAAGTTGCTAAAAATCTTTTTCTCCGTGACGATAAAAAGAAACGTTATTTTTTAGTCACGATAGAAAAGAATACACGTGTAGACTTAAAAGATTTGCAATATCAATTAAACAGTCGCCCTTTGAGTTTTGCATCTGAAAATGATTTGCAAAAATATCTTGGATTAGATAAAGGCGCTGTTACGCCTTTCGGAATTTTAAATGATACATCTAATATCGTAGAAATAGTATTTGATAAAAAACTAATGGAATTTGAAAGCATTGGTATTCATCCAAATGAAAATACAGCGACTGTTTGGATCCAATTTAAAGATTTAGTATCCATCATCAGAGATTATACAGATAAAATATTTTACATCCATTTTTAACAGAAATGTATTGTAATCAGTAGAAAATGAATGAATACATTTCAAAAGGAAAAAACATAGGCATACAATTAGCAATCGAAAACGATCTTCAATCAGTAAACGATCAATATAAGAAAATCGACTTTGTATCAAATACATTGGGCAATAAATTCATTACAATCCTATCTTATATCTATAATTTTGTAGGAATTGATCGCATTTTATTATCGTATATCAGGAGATAGCTGTTTTTTATTTAAGGCAAGATTTAAAACGATGCAAGATGTTGAATCTTTTATAGATATTTTACAAAAATATGGTCATACAAAAACGCATTTTATATTTTCAGAAACGATTTGATATAAAACGCTCTTTTTTTCAACTACTTATACATTTAGTGAAAAGTAGAGGTTCTGATGCCCAAACTTTTACAAGATAAGTATTTTAATTTATATCTTAAAATTTACCATCAGTTCACTCAAATTATTCTATTTTTTCTTTTTCGACTCTTTATTTAAGTTATATTTTCGATTCATAATACCTATCCATATGCTTATTAACATAAGAATGATATAGCATATTAATCCATATCCTTTATATGCTGAAAAATCAAAATATACAAATATGATAGTAGTTATAAAAATCATCAATACTATATATAATGAAAAATGAAAGTTATTAAAATACTTCATTTGCATCACCCTAATTATTTTAATATAACTATATTTTGTCTCATTTTACACCTCTATTACAAATAAATATAGCGCAATATTAACAATTTATTATATTAAGAAGTATATCAAATCTATTTAAATCATATGCCAGCAACTGATTCTTCAATAGAAGGCATGTCTGAGGAAGCACAACAACAAATCCAAGATTCAACAAAGCACAAAAGACTTCGATGGATTGTCTCAAGAAACATACAATATCAAAGTCTCAAAAATTATAAATAATAAAATAAACTAAAATGAAGACTGGAGTTTCAATCTAATGCACTTTTCAAAAAATCCAAATATACCGTTAAATCAATTGGTTAATTTATATAATAATGCTGGTTGGCTTAACTATACCGCTAATCCCGATAAACTAAATGAAGCAATAATGAATTCTTTAGATGTACTTTCAATATGGGAAAATGAAACACTTATCGGTCTTATTCGAACTGTTGGTGATGGTATATCTATCATTTACATTCAGGATATATTGATATTAAAACCATTTCAAAACAAAGGATTAGGTAGTCAACTTTTAAATAAAATATTAAATAAATATCAAAATGTAATGCAAATCGTCCTCCTAACAGATAATACTGATAACACTAGACATTTTTATGAAAAACATGGTTTCTATTCAAATGATAAATATCATACAGTAGCCTATAGTTTGATTAGACCAACACTTTAAAATGCTATATCTTAAAAAAGAGACACTTCATTTTTGTATCTAACAATTAAATGAAGTGTCTTTAATTTTCTATTTAATTTTCAGTATTTGGCCTACTTTAATACTATTGGAATTCAATTTGTTATCCGCTTTGATTTTATCTACCGTTGTCTTTTGGTTTTTAGCAATACTGTATAATGTATCACCCTTTTTCACTGTATAGGTTTTAACTAAATATAACGTTTGACCTTTACTAATGCTATCAGATTTAAGATTATTCCACTTTTTAATATTATCTACGCTGACGCCACTTCTTTTAGAAATATTATATAACGTATCACCTGTAGTAACCGTGTGTGTATCACCTGATATGGTTCCATTATTACTTGGTGCTTTTAACTTTAATGTCTGACCGACTGACAGTGAATTACTCTTCAAGTTGTTCCATTTTTTAATATTATCAATCGTTACACCGCTTCTTTTAGAAATACTATACAATGTATCGCCCTTAACCACTTTATAAGTTGATCCTGTAATCGCATCGCTGTTACCGCCAGAGAGTGCTTTATAGTGTTTTTGAACTAAACTATAAAACTGATTCATGTTGTAGCCCCATTGGCTAAAATAACCAACTGGATCAGAGTGGTCTGTGCCACCCCAATATTGACTGATCGCATTATGACTAATAATTGTACCTGTACCTTGATTATTATCTGCAAGTGATGGTGTTAAGCCATTTTGTTTAAGCATTTTTGCTGCTAAATACGCTTGGTTATTTACAGATTTAGCAAAACCATCAAACGTATTAGAACGTGTTAATTCGATTTGATAAAAGTACGGATTGGCATTCGCACCAGCACCCCACGCTAAATAGTTACTCGGCGCAGTTTGAATAATTTTATCACTACTTGCATATGCATGGACGAACGCACTATTGTAGTTGTTATACATATAGTTCACTTCGCCATCTATTGTACTATTGGGGTTGGCTGTTTCATGAATCACTACACCAATAAATTTTCCAGATTTATAATTATATTTCGGTAAACTATTCATTCTTGCGTCCTGAACAATTTGAGCTGGCTTAATATTTTTGTTCTCAATATATGTATTCACGTCTTGATATGCTCTATTCGCAAATGTACGCGGTTCAATCGCATTATGTTCTGCTACTTTATTATGTAATTTTAAATCTTCTGGTGTCAGTTGATCTTTCAACGCTTGAGGACTCATCTTTTGTGCTTTTTCGAAATCAATCGGCTTACTTGTATTCTCTTTTGCACTTTTCTCAGCGGTTTGCTTATGATTGCGCTCCTGCGCCTGTGCTACTGTTGTACTTAAAATTAAACTCGTTGCCAAGACTACAGACAAACTCAACCTATATTTCATAAAAAGTCTCCTTTTCTTTTAATACTTATCATATTATAAATACTACTTTACACTATAGTATCTATAATTTTAGTTTATAATATTATTCAAACTTTCACAAAATTTTTATTGTTTTATACTACTTATTAATTTTTCTGATTTCATCTTAATATGAATTAAAAATTAAAAACTGCCACCTTCAATGATGGCAGTTTTATTATAAATCAGTGAATACACTTGATAATATCGCAACTAATGCAACCACTAATACAAATATGAGTAATGCATCAATTCTTTTTTGATTGCGGTTTTTGACAGGCTTTCTAAATTCTTTTAATGCCACAACGCCCGCTACTAATACAAATACCAAACAAACTAAGTGAAAAATCAATACAAACGTAGCCATTTTCATCACCTCTAGTATGATAAAGATAAATTCAAACGCAATTCTTTTAATTGAGCATTCATGAACTTATTAACTTAGAAGCATGATAAATTTCATCATATGAAGGTCAGTCTGCGCGTAGTCTTTGTATTAGAATACCCCTTTAATGCCCATCAAAAACCAAATCCACAATAATGATCTTGTCTTGAACGGCTTGTTCGTTTGTATGCTTCTAAGATTGTCTATGGTCTTTGATAGCTTCTGCCAGTTGTTGTTCTGATTCATCATCACTCTCAGCTAAATGTTCAACAATATTGGCATAATCTTTCTCAGATTTATTCTGACTCAATTTGTATGCAGCTTGTATGTCATTAACCTTAATTTTAAATCCGACAATACCCTTGATTTGTTGTTTTGTACTATTAGACAAACGCTCCCAAGTTGCGCCATCTTCACGATGCGCCTCATAGCTATCTAATAGTTTTGCCACATCTGACTCAAGTTCTTTATCTGATAATATTTGACTTTCTCCATAAATATGAACACTTTGATAGTCCCACGTAGGCACATCTTCGTTTTCATACCATGTAGATGAAATATAACCGTGCGGCCCTTGGAAAATCACTAAGACCGATGTATTGTCTTCAAAAGTCCGCCATTGTTTGTTTCCTTTTGCTAGATGGCCAGAAACATATAATTGTTTATCGTCCTCATATATATTAACTGGAACATGCGTCGCAATAGGTTTATCCTCACTTATCGAAACGACAGTTGCAAATGCATGTGCTTGGATAAAATTTTTAATCTCTTCATAATCTTTCATTTCATAATATTTAGGAATATACATGATTAGCCCCCCTTTAATCAATAAATACAATAATACAAAATTTATATATTGGCTAAGCCTCGTACGTCTTGGTGATACGCTTTAGTCAACTCTCGACATGAAGTGACTTTGCCAGATTCATTAAATTTAAATATCGCATAGACCTCAATATTGCCTTTCGAACTATCCTTTTTCTCTACACTAACATCGTATCTTAAAAATATGGTTTGTTGTTGTTCGTCTATCAACATATCTTTAAATCGCTCTATCGTTAAAGTCTTTACCACTTCTTTTAATTTTTTAAGATGCGCCTTAAACTCTGTTAAATCTAACGTATCATGATCTGTTTCTTGTATATACTCAGCTGCAAAATAATCATCTATTTTTTCAGTTCTTAAATTAATTAGGATATCTTGGTATAAGTTTTCAATTTGTGTTTTTAATGATTGTTTATTCATCAAATACCTCCATATTTTAATTGAAATTAGATTCTCAAAGTTTTTGTACGGTCGTTATTTTAAAATCTGAAGCATACTTTAGCCCATAACCTAGCGTTCGATCGATACTAATATTTGCTAACCAAATAAGTGCAATTTGCAATAAAACAGGCGCTTTAGCCCATAAATATAATATTGTTACTAAGATTGACAACACATACATGTGCCCCACATTATAGACCATGCTACCTATCCGTTTATTAAATACGTAGCCAATAGCAGTTAAATCAGGCGCTAATAAAAATATTAAAAAGATCCAAAAAGAAAAATCAAATATAGCATAGATGCTGAGTACTAGAATTAAAACAAAGGTACTTTCTAATTTAACTAAGTTGCCCATGTAACACCCTTAATCATAAAAATGACGCCTATTGATTTATAATTATAGTTTATGGCAACAACTAAAGATATACAACTATCTTATATCCTCAATAAATTTACATAAAATTTATATATGACTTACAATGTTGTCACTTCAACATTGTATTGTTTATCATCTTATTTTTTTGTGTTTTACTTTGATTATCGGAGGTGAAACACCATGGATAATCAAAACAATCAAAATGTTCTATCCTCATTAAATTATTTTAGTGTGTTTTTTGCACCAATCTTATTTCCAATTATCGTTTGGATACTCACACATAAACCTATAACGAGTCATGCTAAAAAAGCACTATTAAACCATATTGCTATAGCTATTTTTTATTTTTTAAGTAGTCTTGCATTTATATTCTCTAAAGAGGTCTATGAAAAAACATTTGATAATCCTGAAACGATTTCTTATGTCTCTATAGCAATGGGTTTACTTTTTGCTATTTTCGTCATTATTCTATTTATCATTAATTTAATTCGCGGTATAAAACTTTTAACAAAATAATCAAAACCCAGTCACATAAAAGAATATATAAATTGAGGAGTTAAGGAGTTGCTAAAGTGAACATTTCTAGAAAATTCATCATCACAATTACTAGTATTATCATTGGTATAGCGTGCATCTTTATCGTCTTATTTGCTTGGAAAGCGTATGCCGAGCAACATAGTGATCATGCTAATGTACGAGATTATGCGCAATTCAATCCTTTGATTAGAGAAACTGACTATTATGTCCAAGTAAGTGATCCTCTTAAAAAGAATGGTAAAAATCAAATCGGAGAATATGCTTATATGACGGATGGTTTCGATAAAGACGGTGTAGGTCATACCGTTACTTTTAATGGAATGAAAAAACTTAAAAAAGGCGCTTATTTAAAGGTTTCATTATTCTTAGGCGAAGCAAAATCATACAATGAGGTTTCTAAAGATAACGTACCTAATAAACCCTTGAAAAAGTTAGAATCGCAACAATAATAATAAAATAGGTTAGCCATCGTATTAGATTGTTCTATGATGGCTAACCTATTTTATTTATATAGCAATCGTCATTATGTATAATGACCTTCTTTCATGCTATACCTTCATTTCAAATAGTACGATACTTTGTTTCTAACAAACTAGTTTGAGCGAAAATGGTCGGTTTATACTCACTTATATTAATATATCAACTATGTTATATTATAAACACACAACAAGTTGTTCGCTATCTATTATCAAACAGTTGATTATTCATTTTATATATGTGATTAAAGGAGTGAAAGTATATGTCTAAAGCTTTGTATATTCATCACACAATCAATCTAGCATTAATGATTGTTTTCATTATTTTACAATTTTTTGAAATTGGTGGTTTAACAACGTCCATCGTTCTATTAGCATTATTCTTAATTAATTCCATAGGCTTTATAAGAGCTAATAGTAAGCATGTTAAAGAAAAAGGCGTCACTATTGAAGATAACCAAAAATTTAAACAATGAATCTGAGATATAAATAGCTATCTCAGATTCTTTTTTCATTAGATTATAGATGACTTAATAAACAGCATTTACAAATGTGAATGATACGCAACTAAAATGCAAAATTGATAATTTTATGAATCATCATAATGCTTCATAAAAATTAAATTCAAACAAAGCAATGAGTATGCACACTTTGATTTTTTTCACATTCAATCCATCTTATCTTTTTCTTTTTCAACAAATAGTGTATATAAAAATGAAATAGCCGCTAAGATTAAACCAATGGTGATTAAACCATTTAACTTTTTATTATCATAAATGTTTAACAACTCTACGTTTGCTAACTTTTCTCCATATCTATTCAACCCAATATCTGTCCCAGTTAAATTTAAAATAGTAGTAATTATAAAAGTAACCCCTAATATCATAATGAATTCAATGACTGCCTTGATAAGTTTTCTTCGCAAAATAAACACCTCTGAATTTATATAGTTCACTACATAACCAAAGATAACATATATATTCTTTTATAAGTGAATTATGTTAATATTTAAACTTGCAAAATATTGCTAATTATTGGGTATAATATATGTATATCTAACATCCTAATATTGATGCGTGCGACGTGACATATAAATCAACATTTAAGAAATAATTAAAATCACTTAGAAAAGGAAGGATTGACTATGAAATTTATATGTTTTAATACAATGACTGAAAAAGGGTTAAACAAAAAAGTGAATGAATTTTTACAAGAAAATCCGTATATTGAAATCATTAAATTTGATTACCAAATGGGGAGTAGTGGTTGTGGTGTAGGTATTTTGTATAGCGAAACAAAAAGACTGTAAACCTGTTCAAAGTCTAATATGTTAAGTACATAAACAGAAGAAAAATGAATCGAAGAGATCTGACAGAATCATAAATTTCATTAACCACAATCAATTTATACTAATTAAAACAAGTCTATCGTTGCAGCACGATAGACTTGTTTTAATTGTTCGCTATATTATTTTAATTGCGCTTTTGCTTTTTTGGGTATATCAGAGAAGCTGACTTCCTCGAAACTTTTCACTTCTCCTACTTTATATTTTATTTTTAAATAACGCTCTTTTTTCAGTTTTTTAGTAGCCGTATATTCCAAATCCTTTTCTTTTCCATCTTCGTTGTAAGCTTTCGCTTGATATTTATAAAGAGTACCTTTTCCTAAATCTTCAGCACTTTTAGGTGTACTCGTTTCAACGTAATAATTTTCTCCTCTAATTAAGGGGTTAAAATCTGCTAAATCTCTGACACTTTGACTGTCTGTATGTGATTCAGCGTAAAATTTCCACCCTAGTAACGCCAAAAAGATGACTACAATGATCGACAATATCGTATATATGATTTTCATGACTTATCCTCCTTTTGTATATACTAAAATCATAACACTTCATTACATGTTGTTTCGTTTGATATACATGACATATATTCCAAATCATATGACAAAGTTGTCATCTATAGAAAAAACCACTACCTGATTGCAAGATAGTGGCTTAATTTAATATTATTTAAAACCTTTACGTTTAATTTGTCTTTACGTAAAAATTACAAAAACTAAGATAAACAAACCTTGTGTGCATTTGATTAATGGTGAACTAAAATCTAAAGCATCTATACCAAACATCGTGCCCACAACCGGGATGACTATATTAAATATAAAAAGTGCGAACGTTAATCCCAATAAATATTGTTGTGATTTTGGCAAAAAGACACCTCATCTCTTAATTGGAAACGATTTTTTCATTTAATTAATAAAAGAATTGCATGATGGTCATAATCAACGTTAACAAACACGCCAACAGCATAATATTTTTAGCTCTGTCCGTATTTTGAGTTCCATTTTTATAATCTTTCATGACGAACAACCAAGAACATATCACTAATATACCTATGATTACCGCAAAAATCTTCATAGTCTTACGCCCTTTCTGATATTTTAAAAATTAAAACTACCGCATTAAACCTTACGCATCTTTTTTAAAATTGTTGATACTACTACACTACAAATAACGATTACAACTAACACCACAAATGCAACCATATCTGCGATCGATTCACCAGTTAAGTTAAATGATATATGCCATTCGTCAGTATTAGCCTTAATAGACATATGAAGTGCTGCAAAAAAGAAAATACCTATAAACGCACATATACCGATTAAATCGACTAATAACTTTGCTCTAGGATATTTGATCTTTTTATTTAACAAATTAACACCCCTTATTAATAAATAATAGCTTTCACACTTTTATATACATACTATCATATTTTCAAAAATTATATATTGTTCCATTCTATATTAGGATGAGCCTATTTAATTCCTGTCATAATACAAAATATTTGATTACTTATTAACTTAGCTTATTAAAAAAACAAAATAGATTACTTTGTTATATGTAAAAAATAGCAGATATCACAATTACACAGTGAAAATAACTATACGAGGAAACATGTGGCAAACTTTATGAATTTCAGTGAATTTAAATATAAGTTCACTGAAATTATTTTTATTGCAGTATTTATTAATCTAACACTATCCCATATTAATTACTCATCAATAATTCAGATTGTATATATGCATATTTTTAAAGCTTCACTATTAAAATTTAATTATTTTAACAACCTATTTTATATTTAATAGTATTGACTATAATAAAATGAGAGTAGGAGGAATAACAAATCATACTATTTATTTTATCCATCAGTCATTTAATAACTGTTAAAATTTTTGAATCTTCTTTTAAAAAAGGAAATATAGACATAAATAACTTGTTAGGATATAGAACACCAAATTCCATGAAGAATATCAAAAATTGGAATAACGCTCAAAAATCTTTTATTAAACATTGTAAAAAATTAGGCATGATTTTTACAGTTATTGGTATATTTTGGTCTCCCATTGATTTAGTTTTCCAAAAGAATACAATTTCAATTATTTTACAATGCTTAGTTTGCTTACTTCTTTTTTTATTAATCATATTTTTTACAGAAAAGGATATTAAATATCTTGAAAAATAATAAAAATCCTATAATTATTTAAAAAAATCTTTGTTATTTTATTAAGAAAGCATCGTATAAATAAGTGTCACTAACAACAATATAATAAGTAGTGTAATATTTCTTACACCTATTTTTTTAAGTCTCATATTATATTCATTATCAGAGATTTCGTGTTTCTTTTTACTTAAAATAAAATAAAAAGTAAAGATAGAATATGCAATAAAAAGTATCAGTGAAATTACAAACAACATTAAAAATATAATTTTAATTATATCCATCCCATCCACCTCCTACATCAAATTATGTCATGCTTCATCATTACGCTGTATCATGAATCTTTTTAAAATGAGTCATGCCAATGTGATTTTCGTCATTAGCATCACGATCAATCATACTGACTTCAATGCCATATTTATCAGCATAATAACTTATAATATCAACTACAAAAATTGTTAAATAAACATTATTTAACAATATTATTCCTCTTTAAGTGCTTTAGTCTTTTTATTTTTGCTTGGAGAACTGAATCCTAATATAAACGCAATAACGCTTAATATTACGCCTAAAACAAGTAACCCATTTAATGCTTTATCTTCAAATTTATTAATCAAATTTAAATTACCCAAACTACCCCAAAGTCTATTTTGACCAAATTGGATTCCCGTTTAATTAAGGAAAATCGCAATGAATATAGCGCCAATCAATACAAAAAGTCCATCTTTAAGTCCACTTATTACTCTATATTTCATTGCAACACATCCTTTCGATCATTTTCTATATTTAAAAACAACGCATATACTGTCAATTATTCATTCGTTGTATCTTTATTCACTTTATATATGACAAATATGATGACTACAATAATGGTAAGTAAATCAAACGAGTGTGTAATAGCGTTATCAAAAGATTGACCTTTCCAAAAATAACGTATACTAAATAAAAGTATTGAATGAATGAAAAGTGCAATAAACATATAAATAACTGGTTGATCAAGTATTAAACCGAAAACCAATATATATAATAATGCCATTATTGTTAGGATAAGCATGATTGTATCCGGATTAAACATACTCAAACTCCATTCATCATCTATTATTTTTTAAAATATCAGCAGAATTATATCTAAAAACCCTTCCGCTTAATCTGTCTATAGACAAATATAGTGCTTAGAATCAAAATGACTACATCGAATATTTTCACATATATCGAACTAAACTTTAATATTTCAATATTAAATCCCTCGCCAATAATTGGTATAAAAAATTGACCACAATACATATTAATAATATGCCCAGTATGATTTGTTGACTCTTAGGTATAGTACCACCTCATATAGCAAATTTTAGTTATCCGAATCTACTTGTTTGCATTTTTATTCTTTAAATACAATGCTAAAAAAGCTATGCCTATACAAAAGCACTCCATTATTCAATTAAAAAATTATCTAAAAAACAGGTATGCTAGTACTATAATAATAAACACACTATACATAACTTTCTTAATATTTTTCTCTAAAATGTATGGTATGGTACTTATCATCAAGCTAACTATAATGAATACACACGCAATGTTAATGGCATACTCAAAGAAATTCGAATCAAATACGATAGCTAGAATCAATGATATAAATGCTAATATCAAACCACCTATTCCGATAACATTGGCAATAGATGCTAACTTTTTATATCATTCCTGTTCATTTTCTTGATTCATTATATCCCCTCTTTAATATAACGCTTACAATTCAATTACATACTAACATAAATGTTATTAAATATGTATTGTGTGTAAGAAAAGCCTATCAGCATTTATAGTTGATAGGCGCTAGTTCAATCATTGATTCTTTTTAAAATTTTCTTTGAAACCTTTTTTAATATCATCAATTGCGGATCTGCTTCCTATTAAATTAGAGATGGTGCTCATAATAAAAGTTATGACTTTTCCAATAATATCCATATAGCATGCTCCTTTACTATATACATACCATATTTCACAACATATAATCATATTGATATCATAGTGTTTTTAAAATACAATGTTACGCTTTCATATATTGGTATAAAGACAAAAATAATCATTTTTATATCGTTCACAATATATAGGTTTTATGCTACGCTTACAAAAAAGGAGATTTGAAATGAGTTTGCCAGTCGCTATTGTCTTAGGCATCATCTTTGTACCTATCTATGCATATTTTTGGTCATTTATATTTAAATGGGAAAATAATAGAAGGGTTAAGCGTAACAATTTTGATCCTATGTCAAAAAAAGCATTCTATTTCCTTTTATTTGTTCATGCAATCTGCGCTATTGTTATGGTTATTACTGCAATTTATATCAGTTATTTTAGCTAAAGTGCAATAACAAAGGAGATTTACTTTGGATATACTGATTGGATTATTGATGTAATGGTTGCCATTATCAGCGTTTCAGAAAGAAAAGCGTCAAAGTTATTGAGTAAATTTTTCAAAAGTAAGCAGAGAAAAGCTAATATTTAAGGAGAGATGCAAATGAATAAAACAATGGCTGTTCACCATACAATTAATTTAGTTTTCGTGTTTGTTCTACTAATATTGAATTACTTCAACATTAGTAATTTGACTGTTTCTATAATATTAGCATCAATTATTACAATAAATGCTGCGCTATTAATCAGAGCAAACAAGAAACAAGTCGAACGTGATGGTGTGACGATAGACGACTATAATAAGAAATAACAAAACTTAAATTGGGGGAAGGTTATGAAATTTGATAAAGTTGATATTAATCAACCATCATTTGTTTAGTCATTATTTTTAATTTTAAGGGTTAAGGAAGAAAAAATTGAATAAATCAAAGGGGATATTTTTATGCAAATCTTGAATTACAATTTAGAGCACGATGAATTTAATGAAGTCGTAACCATTTTTGCCGAAACGAATAAGGGAGCTAAGTTTCATTTCACTTTCTCAGATACGCACACTTTAAGAGAAGTTAAAAATAAATTACTCTATCTAGCAAATGAAATAGACAATGGACCACAAGATAGGTAAGAAGAGCAGTATAGCTGAAGTGGGATAAAGGGTGACGTTCAAAATTGGGAAAGTTACACTTGCTATTTTAAAAAATAATCAATACGCAGAATCAGTATTAAATTAGAAAATACTTTTATAACCACCTAATTCACTAAATTACGGTAATAGTGTCTCTTTTAACGTTGCTGCCAAAAATTATATTGAATGTCGTTAATTTATTATAATCTAAAAAACAGAGGTGCTTTATGAGACTAAAAAGAAGTTTCAAATATTCAATGATATTTTTCTTAATCATCACTTTTCTAACGATACTTTTTAGACCAACAGAAATTGGAATTAATGATGTTATGAATGCTCCTTTTCTCAAAACACTTACTTTACTTAGTAGCGAATTTATAAAAACATTAGCTATCAGCATACCGCCATCAATTATAATATTTTTCGTATATTACCTTTATATATTAAAACCACAAAACCACTAATGATCTAAAGCCTTTAATCATCACTATTCATTTAGGTTATTTTATTTGATATCGTTATAAATTTTAGTTTCCCTATACATTATTAATAAGCCTATGTATCATATACACCCATACACTATTATAGATATCATTAACAAAACTAAAGTTCGATTTTTGATAATAGTAAAGATGATTAATGTGTTTTTTGAGTTTTAAATCTTTAATAACCTTGTAAATACTAATTCATTAGGTGGTTAACTATGACAAAGCAATTATTTTTAATTTTTTTACTCCTTTCGATTTTGTTAGGCTTATACATTTATATTGGCATAACTTTCAAATTATACAAATTAGTTTTACATCCTCAAATATCGATAGGAATCTTTTTAATTTTGGCTGGTTTCACTCAATTACTTGGAAAACTAAAACTGTATCTAGCATATTTGTTCATAGCTACTGGTATATTTTTATTGATTTTATATTGATATTCATTTACAACCTACCTTTTTAGGTAAACTATTAACAAATTAAAATAGCTATGCTAGCCTTATACAAAAAGGAGTATATCTATGAGTTTACCCGTTGCTATTATAGTCGGTATTATCTCTATCCCTCTTTACGCTTATTTTTGGGCATCAATATTTCGTTGGGATAATAATAGAAAAGCTAAAGGTAACAAATTAAAGTTAATGAGAAAAAGCACATTCTATTCAATTTTTATCGTGCACGCTATTTGTGCAGCAATCTTCATTTTCATTGCAATTTATATTAATTATTTTAGTTAAATAACAACACAATTTTATATCTTATTACCGTGACAAGATGGAGTTATAAATCAATATTCTGAAAACCCAATAATTACCAACCTTCGATATGTTTAATGTTCAAAATTTGAATAAGTCTCATTACACAAAGGAGCATTATGGAATACATTATAAGTTTAGTAATTAAAATCATAGATTTCATATTAAGTGTAATTCCAGAAATTTTTATATATATTATAAACTTATTTAAATATGGGGATATGAATGATGATGATCAGAACAAATAGCATCATTCCCTTACATGTATTTGTATACTTATGCCTAATTCAACCAAGGAATATATATTTATAAATGAATTAGGTAATTGATAAAGAAAGTGGTAACAAGAATATTTCCATATCATGGTGCTTCATAGACACATTAAATAGCTAGGAGTAATTATAATGGATAGAACTACGAGAATACATCATATCATAAACCTTATACTCTTTATTATTTTATCCATATTAAACTTCACTCATTTAGGAGGTACTGTGGCGTTAGTCATATTAGCAATTTTATTTGTAATAAATACATTATTATCAATAATTACAAACAAAAAGCACATTAAAAATAACAGTGTTACTAAAGATGACTATAAACAGAAATAAAATAGCTTAAATTGGAGTGTTCCTATGAATAACAATCATTCGCAACCTAATACTAAAAATATCACTGCAATATTTTTAACTACTTTTCCTATATTTCTATACTTCATCATTACATCAATTCACACCATAATCACCAAAGATAATATATGGGCAATTTGCCTATCTATATTTAGTTTAATCATTTTCACCTCTATGTTAACACTTGTAGCACACAACACGTACGTTAATTATAAAAAACATAATAAGTAGAAATTGGAGGATTATTATGAAGTTAGGTAAATATACATACGATTACAACTATATTATTTTATCTTTGCCATTTGTTGTTGTATCTATATTTGTACCCGAGGTCTTTATTGTATTTGTTATTTGCTTGATTTATGGATTTGAGAAAACAGAAGACTAATATAAAAATGGGGTATTTTAGTGTGAAGAAATTATTATGTTTATTATTGGCTAGTTTTTTAGTATTAAGTGCTTGTGGTAAAACAATTGAACCAAGCAAAGTAATTACCGGATTTAAAGATGATGGTTTAACTGTCAAAAATCTAAAAGATATGAATATAGAAGATTATGGACCTGCACCTATGAAAGCAGAAAAAGCTAAAATGTTTGAAGTTAAAGATGGTAAACATGCCAGACTCTTCATGTTTGCAAGTGATGATGATTTGCAAGAAACTAAAAAATACTATGATGAGTTAGGAAAATCTAGCACTATTCTATATTCACACACATATAAAAAGAATAATTATTTACTACAAATGAATGGTGAAATAGATGAACGTACGTTTAATAAGTACAAAAAATCATTAAACAAAACACTTAATTAGCAACTCATTAAACAACATTTAAAAATAGTTAATACCCAACAATTTCAAAAATCCATATATCATACTTTTCTCCACATTTAAAATAACCGTATCAATTAAGATACGGTTTACGCTCACTTATCAAAATTTCAATTTTATTATTACAAGTATCTATCAATCAGTACATATTGGTTAAAAATAACCTTCAATTGCTTTATAAAGTACTGGTCTAATACCCCTTTTCTCAACATATTTTAAATTGATTAAGTCATTCATCAATTTTCTAGTTGTTTGATGCGTTACTTTTAAATAAATCGATAATTCTTGCACTGTTGTAGTTTCTTCTAATGAAAAATATTGAATTTGTGCTAGAATAAACATAATTTTTCTATGATTTTCGGTCATTGAATTTAACACATGATCATTCTCAATTTTCTCACTTGCATGATATAACTGAGCCTTTTTTATCAATAATTCTTCAATCAAACCTTTTTGCCCTTCTTTAATAAAGGTTAAAAAATTACCAATAAAATAATTTAATTCTCCTTTATTCATAGCGCTGTTTGTTTTTTCAAACATGTCATAATACGTCTTTTTATTGTTATCTATTGCTCTCGATAATGAAATCGCAGTAAGTTTATCATACGCTTTATCTAGATATAAACTATTAATAAAACGAGCAGTTCTTCCATTACCATCGTAGAATGGATGAATATATCCC
The DNA here is from genome assembly GCF_013391405.1 of Staphylococcus sp. GSSP0090. GTDB lineage: Bacteria > Bacillota > Bacilli > Staphylococcales > Staphylococcaceae > Staphylococcus. Next base: position 7,225 of record NZ_JACBFD010000017.1, on the reverse strand, counting down.
ATATAATAATGCGAAATAGCAATTTTAATTACTGGCACTAAATCACTGGGACTGTTTAATAAATCCAATAGCATTTGTAAATGACTTACTATTTTACTATGTGGAGTAACACCCTCATGTATAACTTTATCAGTTGAAGTGACAACTTTAACGGCCACTTTACGGAATAGCTCACCATCAAGTTTATCATTTTCATTTACTTCTTCTTCAGCAATCATCTTATAAATTTCTTTTATATCTTTAGGCTCTTTAGGCAAATCATTTTCTTCATACAATATTCCAAAATAAGAGTTTAACATACTCTTAAATCTAACTGCCTTTTTAGGGTTTTCCTTAATTTCTTTCATACTATGAACTATCTCTTGTTTACTGCTTTTGACACCTTCAATCTGATTCGTTGAAAAAAGTTCGTTCACAATAATATCTTTATGCAAAGATTCAGTTGCTGCTTCTGGTAAATTCATTGTATACTCTATTAGTTTCGAGTTATTCTTCTCAATTTCCTGAACTAAATTCAACATTTTTGATGTTGGTATATAGTATAATACGAATTCAGCATTTGTTCTATAAGGTTTAATTGTTAAATCTAATAACTCTACATTAGGCGCATTTATTCTTTTTTTATATTCTTTTTCATAACCATGAGGGTTTTTATAAAATATTTTATACATATAGTCCAATTTACCACCACCTAAGTTATAGTTTTATAGAATTTTATCACTTAGCTTATCGAAAAACAATATGGAAGATTTAATAGCAATAAAAAATAACCACCTAAAAAAACATGCAGGTGATTATAAAATACAAATTCGTTAATCAATATTTTCTATAAACTTCGATTATTTCTAATTTTCATAGATTTAACAACTAGATATATAGCATTTATCCCCATTAATATTGTATAAGGAACTAATATAAATAAATTCTCAAAACGCATAATAAAAATAAGCCCAAGCAAGAAGAAAACATTTAATATAGTTGCTATAAAATAGCCATTATCTAATTCTGGTTTAATATTCAAAAAAGCACCCCTTTTAATAATCGCTATAACACACTTAGCAGATAAATAGATAAGAACCAAAAATTGTATACCACTTTCTTATCTTAAAAGTATTAATCTTATCTGTTCATTACCCATTATTAATATGATCAATATCCTGTTTATATTGCACTAAAGTGTTGTATTTTTCACTAGGTTCCATTTCAGACAATAATACATCTAATGACTCATCATATATGCTCTTGGCTTTAACTTTGTTCTCTTCACCCACTGTTCTGTGTATATTACCAATTTCTTCAAATAAATCAGCACTTTTTTGTAAGTATATTAACTTATCTTTGTTAGCATCACGATCAATCAAACCATCTCTAATTCCATATTTAATAGCATAATAAAGTAAAATAGCCGCTACAATGATGTATACGAAAACCAAATAAACACAGCCTTTCAGATTTTCAGTTTAAAGTTGTTGCATAGTATATATTTGCTTAATAGTCCTCTTCTCTCTTTTCTTTAACCTCTTTAACCAAGTAATATGCATTAACAACAGAAACAATTAGCGCACCAAAGCCCATTGTCACAGCATGATTATAGAATGAATATATTGCAAACATAAGTGCAGCAATAAAAATAATTAATGATACAGTTATTTCAATATTCTTCCACATATCAATTCCCTCTTTTTATTTAATAAAATTGATTTTACCATTCGAACACACATCATTAGTTAAAAAATACATATGCTATCACTATTATAAAAAGTATATTAAAAAGTATTTTCTTTATATTTCTTTCCGAAATATATGGTATTGTACTTATTATCATACTTAGTAACATAAGAACACCAGCACCTTTAACAATATAATCTAAAAAATGCCAATCGAATATGATAACTAGAACTAACGAGCAAAGTATTATTACCAAAGCTGTAATACCTAAAGTATCTGCAATAGTCTCAAATATTTTAAATTTATTCTTTTCCGCTCTTTGATTCACTATTCTCCCCCTTAAATATTTCCGGCAATTTAATTATATATTAACATAAGCACAACAAAATATATATTGTGCGTTACACAAATCACCAAGGTGTACTGTTTATCTTTCTAAATTAAATAATTCCTAATTAGCTAATTATAAAATCTTTGTAAAACGAATCATATCCCTACATAATATGCCATTTTCATAAATTTTTTTATTATAAGTCCTATCGTAAAATCCTATATCTATATTACATATTCTAAAACCCATTTTTTGATAAAATGCAATCTGTCCTATGCTAGAATTACCTGTCCCAACCTCTAATTCTTTGTAACCCATCTCTTTTGCATAGTCAAATGCATTTGCTAGTAACTTTTTACCAATCCCAGACCCTTGTTTAGATTCTAAAACTGCAATATTAACTAATTCTATTTTATCTGTATTAATTTCTTGTAATACATAACATCCTATAATTTCATCATTCTCTTTGTATACAAAGCATTTTCCATTTTTTAAATACTCTAAAATCAATTTTTTGGATGGATCTGCAAGTAACATTAGGTCAATTGGCGCTTCATCAATAGAATTCAATATTTCAATCATAATAATCCCTCTTTCAAAACAGTTTCTCATCCTACATTTTATAAAGTATTAAATATCACATAACCAACACTACTATTGATGCGTGCGATTTATCGTTCTATAATTTTATTCAAATCAGCTATTAATGTTAATAAATATTTGATAGTGTAATGTTAGTTAAATAGATAACCTTTATTAAATGGAGGCGCTTATGCTTAAGATACAAGATGATATTTATATCAAAAGGACGTTTAAATTTTTAGCTGCAACATTATTGATTTTCGCAATCAGTTTTATTTTGGCTGTTATATTCAGCCCTTCTCCAGAAACTTTTAAAAATGTAACAAATGGTACGCCAGCAGCTCTAGACAAAGCACAAGGATTACAAAAGGTTTGGGAATATGTATTAAACAATGGCTTTAGAGTGCCTATCCAAATGTTATTACTCGCTGTCATACCGATACCCTTCTTATACTATTTAAATATTTTAAGTACAACAATACTTCCAGCAATTGTTTTAGGTTTTGCAATTCACATCGATTTATATAAAGGAAGTATGATGACTATCTCTGCTATGCCTCACTTTTTACTAGAAATATTGGGCCTTTGCTTTGTTGCTAGTGGTTTATTAAAAGTTAATCAATCTATCATTAGAAAAATCAGTAACCTTTTTAGAAATAATAAAAAAGAGAAACTATCCTTAAAATTAGCTATAATAAACTTTTTGAAAATTTATGTATATATTGCTTTACCTTTAATAATTCTAGCAGCTTTCACAGAAACATATTTATCAGAACTCTTAATAAAATCACTAATTTAACAAGCCCACTATCATCGATAATTGTCTTGTTTGTTAACTTCCGCCGATTAATCATTAACAATTAATGATCTATCTGTATACTTATATATAGGTTTACTACTATTTAAGATAATTTATTATCAAATTTATGTCAGAAATATTTTCGATTGACATGCTTGATCCTACTATCGGAATAGAAATGTTTGTTTTAAATACTCGAAAGAAATGAATATAAAAAATCTCTTAAATATTCTTCACAAAATGCCGCTAATATTATTACTGGTAAGACTATAGATAAGTAGATTTTCACTGTTTTAAAAAATGATTTCATAATAGAAATTCTATCAATGATATCCTTTTTAAATATTTCACTAATCTTTCTTCTTATTGATTTATTGAATTGATACAACGCACTAGCAAATATACAAAATCCTAATATTTCTAATATAGTATGAGGTATTGTAGGTGCAATGATAACGATAGCCTTATATATATCCATTTTTATTGCAATACCAATTACTATACCTGGTAATATTGAACTATATATTAAATTAAATAAATATAAAAATTGGATAGGTATTAATGAAAGTACAAACATCTGTAATGGAACTATAAGCCCATTATTCACAATATATTTAAAAACACTATCCAAGCCTGAAGATTTCTTAACAGGTTCAGGTATACCGTTATCTATACTTTTGATTACTTCTTTCATATTTATATCAATACTATATGTAATTGCAGAAGTTAAAATCATTATGCTTAAACTAAATAAGAATATCTTTAGCGTTCTTACAATAAAAGATTTTTCAATAGTCAACATAGACTTCTCCTTGTAGTGTTATGTAGTCTTCTACCAATAATATAGACATAATTAACAAACTCATTTCACACTTTAAAGACAATGTGTTAAATATAACCACAACTATTAAAGTTATACTATCAGGCATCTTTATAAAAATTGATCTAAATTCTAAAATACATTAATGTGAAAAGTTTGAATAGAAGTGTCCACGTTAATTTTTATCATTATAGTTAGAAGAAAATAAAAATGCACCCAAAAATAATAAAGGAAATATGACAAACAAACGTATATTAAAAGAATTATTATCGAAAATAATTGACAAGGATATATAAATTACAAACGTTATTACTAAAAAAGCTAAATAGATTTTTTTATTATTACTCATATATATAACCTACAATACAATTGCTATCAATGCTCTAGTAACAATTTTTTCAATTTGTTTATTCAATATTACATCTCCATTTATACAATATTCTTCACAACAAAAAGACTAACACAATTAAAAATTAATTCAATTAAAATATCGTGAATATTAAATTAAAACACCCACCAACATTTCTGCTGATGGGTGTGATTAAAATGTTTTTTTATTACAATACTTCAAACAATAAAATCCAAGCGCCTATTATTAATGCAAGAACTAACGCTTGCATATGTTTTTTCTCTATAATCATTGGAACTATTTGTATTATACCCGATAGATAAATAAGTAGTTTACCTGCTAGCACCACATAAGGTATATCACTTGGCATCACATCTATAGATAAAGATATAGTCATCATGACTATAAACATGAAAATAGATATGCTAAAAAGAGCAATAGAAATCATATCAATCTTATCCTCTAAGTTTTCATACTTCTTTTCTTGCTTCATGTTCACTCACCTTTATACCTATTCAGAATTTAAAGATCAACACAACTTAATTTATATTTTATCATTCCATACTTTATTAACCAATAGCATAACATCGTCTGATTTTCTAACGAGTAATCATCAACAATTACTGAACTACCTCTATGATTATCAGTAGCTTTTTCTATCTCATTATCCAATTCTTCATCATCGCTATCCCATTCATCAATGTTAATAAATATAGGTGTATCTCTCGAAATTTCTTTCTTATTAGTAAATAGAGTGTGGTATTTACCTAATATATTTCTTGCTTTTAAACGATCATTTATCTTTATAGGAGCTTCCACCATCTCAACAACTTCATTGTAAATAATATTTTATTTGCCTGTGTCTGGGTTCTTAGCATATTCGCCACATTTAGTAACGACTTCTTTTAGGTTTATTTCTTCCCCCTAAGGCTGCATTAGACTATAGATCCAGTATTTAATTTACAGATAGGATGTTGTCATCTATGACTTTAGTTTTAACTTTCTAAGCAATCACTGTAAATAACTCATTCACCTTTTCGTTTATAATATTGAGCAATATATAGTATTATGTTAATTAAATAGTGAGCAAAGGTTGGAGTATAATGAAAAAAGCATTAAATATACACCAAACAATTAATATTTTATTAATGATACTCTTATTATTTTTAGATTATTTCAATACTATCAATTTAACAATAGCAATAGCAATAATAATTATACTTTTAATTTTAATAAATTCTATTCTGTTAATAAGACTTGCCAGAAAAAAGGAAGATAAAATTATAAGTGAAAACTCTAAAAAATTACAATCACAAGATTTATCGTCCTTACCTCTATTTTTATTTTCATCATTTTATCAATTCAAAATATATTGACTAAAGACAATAAAATTGCTTTAAGCTTATCAATACTGAGTTTAATAGTTTTTATATTTTTTTCAATATTAGAAATTAGAGCATATTTAAAACACAGAAGAAACAATTAATTAAAGTATTATGAAATTCAACAAATGAAAATTTGATGAATTTTATCTAATCATGATATGTGGATTTTAGTAACATCTATTTTCGTACTATTCATGTTTATTTCAGTTGTAATAACCCTGTTTATAGGGTTAGAGAAAGAAGACTAATATAAAAGGAGGAAATTCAGAATGCAATTTAATGATTGGAATGTCACTATAAATGGAAAAGGTTCACACGATGTTGTTGCCAATGAAGATACATTATTAATTTTACAAGGCTACCAACACGTTGAAATAGCATTAAAGATAAAAAATGATTCCATACAAGTAAAGTCTTTAGGTTATAACGAAGATGTAAGTATTAATCCTGTTACTAAAGAAATTACTGTAAATGTATCTAACTTATTAGAGGATGACGATTGATTTAGTTTTTATAATAATCGAGCTGTCTATTCTTTTACTTTTTAGGATGATAACAAGAAAGAAAAAGTATATATCATTTATATGAATGCTTGTCTAAAGTTTATAGAAAAAGAAAGTCTTACCAATCAAACTCTTAGAAATCACTTTGCTTTAAATTCAAAAAATCATCAGTTGCTCAAGTATAATCAGAGATGCTATTGATAGTAATAAAATCAATGGATCCTGATACATCACCTAAGCATATGAAATTTATAGCTTTTTGGGCATAGCTTTATTTGCACTTCTTCAAAATATAGAACTACCAATCCACACTCTGCGAACTTTTCAAATTCCAAAACCACAATCAAAACCACCCGTGTGAACGGGTGGTTTGTTCTGCGGCTGTAAGCCTTCCTTACTGGCCAGCCCTGTAAGGGCACTGACAAGTCAGCCAACTGCACTACTTTTCCAGCACCCCTAAAGGGGGTTCTATTTTTTCTTCCCTTTTTTGATTTCTKCTCCAGTAAAAGGATCTAGGTATTCTTCCATTGAAAGTTGATCTGCAACGATGTCCTCTTGTAATTGATTTCGAATATAATTTTCAATTACTTTTTTGTTTCTTCCTACTGTATCTACATAAAATCCTTTACRCCAAAATTTTCTATTTCCATATCTATATTTTAAATTGGCATGTCTATCAAATATCATTAAACTACTTTTRCCTTTTAGGTATCCAACAAATGATGACACACCTAGTTTTGGCGGAATGCTAACTAACATGTGAATATGATCTTTACACGCTTCTGCTT
>NZ_JACBFD010000016.1 GCF_013391405.1 Staphylococcus sp. GSSP0090 | reverse complement strand
AGTTTTTTTATGCACGCTTTCCGCGGGCACTGTCTTAGCCTGTAGTCTTCGGCTAGTGTTATTCCCGCAGGAGTCGGCATAAATCACGGCCAATATGACACAAGGTATATGATAAAGAAAAGTTCGAATTATTACACTTTAGAAGGCGATGTATTTAATTCTTCTTCTAATTTACCTAAATGTCTTAAGGTAGGTGTCAGTGCTGCAAAGAAAAATCCTTCTTTTAACTTACGTGCTTGTGGTGCTTTTGGAGAATACGCTCTTGAACCACCATTGACCATAGATGCTTGATTGACTTCTAATAGTAAATAGCCTGCTTCTTTTTTAAGTCGAATCAGTTCACCAAATTGATTGTCCAAATCATTTTTTGCAACAAGATTGTAAAAATCTTGCTTGATCTGTTTATAGCGTGATTCAAAATCTGTAATATCGTATTCTAAATATTTATTGATGCCATTTTGTGCGTCAGAGAATTTATGAATTAAATCAAGTGAAGCACGGACGGAACCTAAGGCAATAGGAACTTGAAGTGTTACGAATTTTGGGCGAATATCTGATGCGAATGATTTTGCATCATGCGTGATGATCTGTGTATCAGGAATAAGTACATCATCCATAGTTATAGCAAATGTAGCAGAACCATTGACACCTAAGAAATTCGACTTCTCATCAAGCGTAATACCATCTTGATTGGCATGTACAATAAACATCACTAATTCATCATCCGTTTCAGATTTTGAAATAGCACCAAAGTAGTGGTCAGAACCTATATTACTTACTGCTGGAAGTCTACCGTTTACGTAAAATTGACCATCTTTATAATGATGAGATAAATTGAAAGCCTCTAAATCATTGAATGATTTCATAGGATTTGATAAACCAGTTGCACCTAAAATCTCGCCTTTTAATAATGATTGTTGTAAATCATGATTTAAATGCGGTTGCTTGGCGTTTTCTAAATAGGTTGAGAATGCGAGCTGGCACCATAAACAAAATCCTGTAGTTAAACAAGATTTGGATACTTCCTCAATAACCTCTAAATTATTTTTTAAGTCATTTTCTTTAAAATAGCCTTCTGTAAATAATGTTTGTATAAATTCTTTAGGATAGTGTGTACCTTCATCTATTTCAATTAAATACGGGTCTAATTCATTTTCGATAAGTGTTTGTAAACTCATAATAACCTCTCCTTTATTCTCCGAATCGTTTTAGGATTAATTTCTCTAAATAACTAATGAATCTATCTATGATGAAGCCGAATAAACCAATAAAAAATATTGCTGCTAATACATCTTCTAAGTTCAACATGTTTCGCGCATCTACGATTAAAAAGCCTAATCCAGATTGTGCGCCAATCATTTCACCAGAAACTAAAAATATCCAACTTGTACCAACAGCCATATGAATACCGCCCATGATATGTTTGAAGGCACCTGGGAATAAGATATTTTTATAAAGCTTCCAACCAGTTAAGTTAAGATTTGAAGCGATTTTTAAATATTGCGGTTCAATATGTCTAATGCCTTTAATTGTGTTAAAAACAATTGGAAAGAAAGCAGCGATAAAAATAATTGCCATCGCTGGTAAGCTTCCGATACCAAACCAAAGCACGACGAAAGGTGACCAAGCGATAGGTGATATAGGTCTAATTAATTGTAAAAGTAGTTCAATGGCATGGAATAACGCATTTACACGACCTAATAAAAAACCGATAGGCACACCGATTAAAATGGCGAGCACAAATCCGACTATGAAACGAAATAAACTAATAAACAAATGAGAAAATATTTCCCCGGAAATGATAAACTGCCAAATACTCTTAGCAACAAGTATAGGACCAGGTAAAAGGATAGGTTGATAATTTCCAATCCAAATGACGCATTGCCATATAAATAAGAAAATGATGAAACTCATCATGGGTAAAGTGAATTTTTTGGTTAATGTATGTGTCAATGCGTACTAGCCCTCCTTATATAATGTTGAATCGACAAAATCTTTATAATCAGGTGTGTTAAATAATTTATGTTCTTTGACTAAATGGGTGATTTTATTATAGCCCTCTTTTTCAATTGTTAAATCTCCATAAGAAGTCCATTCTGCTGATTGTTTTAAAACACTTTTGTCTTGTTTAAAATGTTTACTCATGACATCAACGCTTTGTTTCTTATTATTCATTTTGTAACCAGCTTTTTTATAATCCGTTATAAACGCTTTAGCTGTACTGTTATGTTGATTGATTAGATCTTCTCTGAGTACAAGGGCACAACAATATGCATCGGGTATCACATCGCTACCGTGTTTAAGCGTATGTCCTTTGCCAAGTTTTTCTCCAAGCGCACCAAAAGGTTCAGCTACTGAGTATCCTGAAATGCGATTTTCACTTAAAGCGGCGGGCATTTCTGCAGGTGCCATTTCATGATAGCTAAAGGTATCATGATCTAAATGAAGTTGTTTTCGCATTTCTTCAAGTAGTAGGTAATGAGTCGAATACCGATGTGGTATGGCGAAGCTATAAGCTGAATTATTATGAAAATCAGAAGTTGTCTTGTTTTTTTGACCCATAATGACATTGCCTTCATGATGACCTAGGGCAACCGCTTTAATATCTGAGCCTTTCGCTTTTGATTTCATCGCAAGTTCGATTAAGGTAGATGCACCATCGATTTTGCCACTATTTAAAGCGTCCATAAGGTCAGGCCAATTATTAAATCTTACAAGCTCTAATTTGTAATTCGTGTTTTTCGTTTGTTGCTGTATTTGTTGAGTCATCATCAAGTTCGCTGAATGTGTGATAGGTAAATAACCGATTTTTATAGTTTCTTTTTTACTGTCATGTTGTTGACTATTACTTTGTGAACAAGCAGAAAGTAAAACTAGGAATATTAGAGTAAGGATAAATAGTTTTTTCAATATGTTGCCTCCTTATAAATAATATTCCGGTTCTGCCATATGATGATTTAAGGCGAACTTTTCCATGATCGTATTACGGATACTTAATAAATGACTATCATTTCGATTACGAGGATGTGATTGCTTAATCTTATATTGATCGATAATTTCACAACCATCTCCAAGTAAGACGATATTGTCAGAAAGATATAATGCTTCGTCTATATCATGTGTGACAAGAACAATAGTAGCTTCAGTTTGATGCTTTAACTGAATCAATTGATCTTGCAGTTTGTAACGCGTAAATGCATCTAAAGCACCAAGTGGTTCATCCATTAAAATGACTTTGGGTTGATGTACTTGTGCTCTACAAAGTGCAACACGTTGTTTCATTCCACCAGATAATGATTCAGGGAATGCAGCGCCTTTATTATTTAAATCGACACTTTTTAAATGATGGTTAATTTCTTCATTACTCATAGGCTTATTCAAACCAATGCGTATATTGTCATAGATGTTTTTCCATGGAAAAAGATTATGATGTTGGAATATCATCAAACAATCTGGCGAGGGTACTTGTTTAATTTGACCATTGATATTAACAGAACCAGATGAGGGGGTTAGGAAACCACCAATAATATTTAATAAAGTTGATTTACCACATCCACTCTTCCCAATGAAAGTAACAATCTCGCCCTTGTCTATATTTAGTTCGAAATTATTAATGACAGTGTTCTCGCCAAATTGATGATGGACTTGATTAATATGAATCATGGTATGCACCTCAATTATTCTTATCGCTTTAATAAGAATTGCATTTACACTAAAGGGCTATGCATACACATAGCCCGTGAAGTGGTTGATTATGAAATTAGTTTTTTAGAAAATCTAGTGATTTTAAATCACTTTGAATAAGGATTACAATAGCTAAAGCTATTGCATTAAGAAAAACTAATGATTAAAGATCACTTTGTATAAGGATTACAATAGCTAAAGCTATTGCATTAAGAAAAACTAATGAGTAAACTCATAATTTTTTCTATATTTTCTCGATGTCATCGATTGGTGTATCTACAGCTTTACGTGCGCGACGGACTGCGTCTTCATCTGGTGCATCATACATACAGATACATTTTGTCATGTCTTCACAAACATACGTGCGTTGGAATTGCACTTCTGGTACTTCTTCGTAGTGAACTGAATTTTTCTTCTTACGCGCTAAATATTGATCCATTGTAACGCCTTCTGGAATATTCCACGTTACAAGATAGTCAATTTTAGGATCGCCTTTTTTAACTTCATCTAATTCTTTACCTACTAGACGTACTTCTTTAACTAAATTGATATTGATTGAAGCATCTTCTAAAAATTGTTTTGCTTCCGTGTCATTATTTGCTTCTACGATAAAATAACCATGTGTTAAGTCTTCAGTAGCTTGAACTTCAATTAAGGTAGGTACCTCACCAGTAGTTAATTGAGCTGCTTTTTCTTCTAATTCTTTTTTATTTGAGGCAAAAGCCAAATCATTTGCTTCTAGTAAAAATAGTGTCATAAATCTTAACCTCCAAATATTAATAGTAGGTGTATAATACAATAAACCTTATCGGATTACAAGGATATAATAACGAGTAATTTAAATTTTCTGATAAATTATAAAAATAGTATATAGTTAAGGACTGATTTTTAGCGGTTTTTGGAAGATGTATCAAAATAAAAATGCTATAAATGAATTTAAATTTTAATAAATTAAAACCCACAAATGATTCCAATTAAGGTAAATGAATCATTTGTGGGTTAGTACAATTTATAAAAGAATGGTTGCTAATATTGGAGCTACAACAACAACGATGACGCCAACAAGGACAAGTGATATAGATGCCATAGACGCTTCGGTTTCACCGAATTCTTGAGCAGATGAAACACCTAATGAATGTCCACTTGTACCAAGTGCCAAGCCACGCGCAATAGGGTTGGTGATATTAAATAATTTAATTAATTTAGAGCCTAATGCGTAGATAATCACACCATTTAAAATAACTGCTAATGATGTTAATTCTTTGATACCACCAATATCTGCAGATACCGGTAAGGCAATAGCAGTTGTTGCACCTTGTGGTAACATGGATGCAATAATACCATCAGAAAATTGGAAAGCTACTGCAATGAGATAGATACAAATGAGTGCAGCAGTTGTACCTAATGTGATACCGCCCAATACTTGTTTCCAATATTTTTTTAAAACATCTCGACGTTTATATAATGGTATAGCGAAACATATCGTTGCTGGTTCTAAGAAGAAATTAATGATATCGCCACCGATTTTATAATTTGCATAATCTATACCTGTTAATTTTAAAAAGGCAATCCCTACAACCATGCTGACGAATAAAGGTGTAAATAAGAAAAAGCCATTTGTCTTTTTGAATAAAAACGTTGCAATGATAAAAGGTATGAGTGATAGTAGAATACCAAAATAAGGTGTGTTAATTGCTAAATGTTCAATCATAATTTATCCTCCGCTAATTGCTTGTGTTTTGAATTTTTCGGAATAAAGGATTTTGTAATAAGCATTTGTGAGAAGAACCCTGTACATAGCAACAAGAGTAATGTTGAAATGATTATTAATAATATAATTAGGATTGGGCTTGTGCTTAATACACCTAATGAGTTAATGACTGAAACACCTGCGGGTACGAATAAGAAGCCAATATTATTGGTTAATGTGGTACCAACAGTTTCTACTTGTCCAAGTTTTACAATACCAGTACATAAAGCAACGAATAATAGTACAAGTCCTATAACTGAAGCGGGCATAGGCACGGGCATGAAACTTTCAATGATGTTTGATATAAACATAATGATAGCTATAACAAGTGCTTGATGGAAAAAAGTATATGTTTTAGAAATTTTAGTCTGTGTTTTGTGTTGTTCTTTTTCTGCTTCCATTTAAAATTGCCTCCCAAATTGATCTTGAGTCAATTATAAAATGAAAACGATTACGGAAGTGCGAATTTGATGTGACTTACCACACGTTAGAGCTGAAATGCATAAATTGAAATGTGACTATCAATTTAGTCCCATTATTTGCTTAAATGTTTTCATATAGGAACGGCTCACTTGAAATTTTAATTGATTGGTCATGGTAAGTTGATACGTATAATTGAACCAATGCTCAATGGTTTGAATATGTGATTTATTAATCAATGTTGCACGATGAATACGCATGAAATTTTGTGTTTCAATTTTCTTTTCATAATGACTCAAGGGCTCTGAAGTTTCAAAACTGTTGTGTGTGGCATGAATTGTGGTAATGCCGTTATTGACAGAAATTGCAATAATATCATTTAAGTTAATAATATGAATGCGTTCGTCAACCTCAATCGGGAGCACTTTACTTGTTTTAGTGACTTCTGTGTTTTGGTCATACATTGAAGTCGTTGTATCTGCATCATTATGATGTTCCAGATGTTGGCCCATTGCTTGTTCCACTTTATGAATCGCTTGTGCAATGCGTTGCTGCTCAAAAGGTTTAAGAATATAATCTATGGCATCTAATTCAAAAGCCTTTACCGCAAAAGTATCATGCGCGGTGGCAAAGATGATAAAAGGGGCATGTTTCATTTTCTTTATTTTATTGGCAAGATCAAGGCCACTTTCATCCATTAAATTAATATCAAGAAAAATAACATCATAGTCATCATAAAGTAACAATTCTAAAGTCTCAGAAACATTTTCTGCTTCATCTATTTTTTCAAAATGGTCGATTTGATTTAGTAAATAGTGTAGTTCATTACGTGCTAAGGGTTCATCATCTACAATGATTGCTCTCAATTTTTTTCCTCCTCCAAATTGTGATATGGAATTGTGCTACTCACTTTTGTACCATTCTGATCAGAATGAATTTGCAGACTTGCTTCGTAACCAAATAAACCATCTAACCTGCGATTTAAATTTTCTAACGCACTGCCCGTACCAGATTCTGAATGCACACTGGTTTTGCCTATTTTATCAAGTTTTTCAGAAGGAATGCCATGACCGTTATCAGTGACAGAAATGATTAGGCCTGTTTGTGCTTTGTGTGCTTTTACGATAATTTCGTTGTTATACTTTCTGTTTTTAAAGGCATGTTTAATAGCATTCTCAACAAGTATCTGTATTGCAAAAGGCGGTACAAGTGCACCATAACAAGTATGATCTATATCAAAAGAAACATTGAAACGATCAGGGTATCTTGCTTGTTCTAGTGATAAATAGGATTCAACTTGTTGTAATTCTTTTTCTAAAGAAATCGTGTTATTTCGTGCACCTTGTAAATTTGATCTGAAAAATTGGCTGAGTTGTAAAAGTAATTCACGTGCTTTTTCACTATCAATACGTACAAGTGCAGAAATCGTATTAATCGCATTAAAGAAAAAATGTGGATTAACTTGTGCTTGAAGTGATTTAATTTCAGCATCACGTATTAATGCACTTTGTGTTTCAGCTTGACCTAATTCAAGTTGACTTGAAAAAATTTCCGCAAGTCCAGTTGCTAATTGTTTATCTGAAAAATTCACATCATATTTGTTAGTAAAATATAATTTTAATGTCCCTACAACATCATTTTTGACTCTTAGTGGTACTACGATTGCTGCTTCCAAAGGGCATCCTGGATGATTACAACCGATTTCTTCACTAGAATAAGCTTCTTTCAAAGTACCGGATTGTATGGCTCTCTTAGATAGATTAGTGATAATCGCTTTTTGGGCGACATGATGATCACTTGCTGCACCAACATGAGTCAAAATATCTTTTCGGTTTGTGATTGCCACCGCAGATACACGCATTAAGTTAAGTATGATTTCTGCTGCTTTTTTCGCTGATTGCTCATTCAAGCCAGAACGGAAATAAGGCAAGGTTTGATTAGCAAGCTGTAACACATCATGCGTTTGTATCGCACGTGTTTCTTCTTCTTGTTTAATAGTAGATAAAATAATTGATAAAAAGATGGCAGTACCGATGGAATTAATAGAAATCATAGGTATCGCTATGAGTTTAACTAAAGTCCATGCGTGTTCAGTATTATCAGAAAATAAAAGAATACATAGCATTTGAATAATTTCCGTGGTACCACCAATGCAAGCACCTTTGACTATCGTTGGATAACGATTAGCACGCATCGCTTTATAACCAAAATAACCAGAAATCAAAGCAATGAAGATAGATGAAATCAAGTAAATATATGCATCAGCACCGCCAATGTACACACGGTACATACCTGAAATGATTGCAACTGCTAAAGCTACAAATGGTCCACCGATAAGTCCAGATACGCCAATAGTCAGAACGCGTGTGTTAGCTAAAGAAGCATCAGGGTCTAGGTGATTATAAACGGTGCCATTAATAATTTCATCCCCTCGGATTTGAATTCCAGTAAAGTTTGAAATCATAGAGAAACAGCCAAAAATAATAATTAATTGCCATTGCGAACGTCGTTTTTCACGCTCATTCATCATTGTTTTAAAATGATTGATATTCATGAGTATATAGGCAATCAGTATGATTAAGCCTACACGTTCAAGTAGAAGTATAAATAAATTTAACATAATCCACCCTTGTTATAGTTTGTCTTTATATAGTATACAGAAGTTTTCATTACTAAATGATGATAAAAAGTTTAAGCATTTAAAGTACTGAAATATAAATGAACTCAATAAAATAATGAAACAAAATTACTCTTTGAGTTTACAAATACACATTTAGCGCTGTTTTTTTAGCAATATCTATAGCTAAGTGTTATTTTGATTATATTGGGTTTTTAAATATTTTGTGAAAGTGAAAGAAATTTAATAATTATCAATTGATTGATATTTTCACAAATAAACAAAGCTTAATTTCATTTTAAAAGAATCATTTTGAAATAGATATAGACTTTTTTAGAATATGTGTAATTTGAGTTTAAAAAAGTGTATATCTTTTTTGAAGTGGTGCTTAGCTTTTTGGGGGATATAGGAGGAAAAAAGAATATGGAGTCATCACAATCATTTGAAGGAGATAATAGGCTTCTCATAGGCATATTTTTAGGAGTTATTACATTTTGGTTATTTGCACAATCGCTTGTGAATATCGTACCAGACCTTCAGTCATCGTTTGATACAAATTATGGCACAATCAATGTGGCAGTTAGTATCACAGCATTATTGTGTGGACTATTTGTCGTCGGCGCTGGTGGGTTAGCTGATCGATATGGTAGAGTCAGAATGACATATATAGGGTTGATATTGAGTATTGTAGGTTCATTACTGATTATTATCCCTGGATTCATACCCTTGCTAGTCGTTGGTAGAGCGATACAAGGCTTATCTGCTGCATGTATTATGCCATCAACATTAGCAATCATTAACGAATACTACATAGGAAGTCGACGTCAACGTGCCTTGAGTTATTGGTCAATTGGTTCATGGGGTGGCACAGGTATTTGTTCATTATTCGGAGGTATGATGTCAACGTTTGTTGGTTGGAGATCGATTTTTATTATCTCTATTATGGTGGCACTGATTGCCATGTATTTAATGAAACATGTGCCAGAAACGAAGGCAGTTCAAACAAAAGAAACAAAACGTGCCAAATTTGATACGCTTGGACTAATCATTTTAATTATTGCAATGTTGAGTGTCAATTTGATTATTACACAAGCTTCAAATTATGGCTTGTTCTCACCTCTGATTTTATCATTGATCGTTATTTTTATTATTGCAGTTATTGGATTTTTATTTTATGAAACAAGGGTTCGTAATCCGCTTATTGATTTTAAAATATTTAAAAACAAAGGTTATACGGGTGCAACAGTTTCTAACTTTTTATTAAACGCTGTTGCTGGTACGTTAATTGTAGCGAATACGTATTTTCAATCGGGACTTCATTTTACATCGTTTCAATCAGGTGCAATGACGATTACTTATCTTGTGGCTGTACTTGTAATGATTAGAGTTGGAGAGAAAGTACTTCAAAAAATTGGACCTAAACGACCTATGTTAATCGGTGCAGGATTAAATGCAATTGGTATTATTTTAATCTCACTTACATTCTTACCTACACCAATGTATATCGCCATGTGTATACTTGGTTACTTGATTTACGGTATCGGCTTAGGTATGTATGCCACACCATCTACAGACACTGCGGTTACGACAGCACCGGATGATAAAGTGGGCGTCGCTTCAGGTGTCTATAAAATGGCATCCTCTTTAGGTAATTCGTTTGGTGTTGCCTTGTCAGGTACAATTTTCACTGTAATGACGACGACTGCGAATATACATGTAGGTGCCATGTTTGGTTTATTATTCAACGCAACATTAGCTATTATCGCATTTTTAGCTGTTCTATTGCTCGTACCTAAACATCAATTTAATAATTAATATAGAAAGGTAACTGGGATATTAATTAATCCTTGAAGCTTATCTTTTTAATACGTCATTTTTGTTAGGACGGGACAGCACAATCATTTGTAAACGACTTGTGTGTTGTTCCGTTCTATTTTTATAATCAATCATATTCATGCGTGCATCGTTTAGGTTAATATAATTAAGTAAATTGAAAATTTTAATTAAAAATACATTGATAATGAAATTCAAAACAGTTTATAATTTAGTAAACGCTTACATATGGAGGTAACCAATTGACTAAATTACTATGGCAAACATATGAAGACAGATTGACTTTATTAAAACGTTTGGTAAATCATCCAACAGTGACGAATACAAAAGGTGAATTAACTTTTCCGAGTTTTATAAAGCAATTATTATTGCAGATTCCTTATTTTGAAAAAAATCAGTCACAAATTTTACTTGAGACTACAGAAGATAAGAAAGAGGCGGTTGTTGCATTTTATAAGGCACCATCATCGGCTAAAACGATTGTGTTAGTCAGTCATTTCGATACCGTAAATGTAGAGGATTACGGTTCATTTCGTGAAGATGCGTTTGACCCGGATGCACTAAAATACGATTTCACACAATATAGTAGTTATTTAAGTGCGGATGCTATTGAAGATCTAAAAAATGATACGTACCTCTTTGGTCGTGGTGTGATGGATATGAAAGCAGGTTTAATGTTACATTTATCGTTAATTGAATTAGCAAGTATCGAAGCATGGGATATCAATTTAATATTAGTGACTGTTCCCGATGAAGAAGTGAATTCATCAGGTATGAGAAAGGCGGTCGAAACGATAGCTTCTTTAAAACAAACACATCAATTAGATATCCAATTACATTTGAATAGTGAGCCAACATTTCAACAAGCAAGTGCTGATGAACAACATTATATCTACTCCGGTTCTATAGGGAAAATGATGCCAGGTGTGTTGTGTTATGGAAAAGAAACGCATGTTGGTAATCCATTAGATGGTTTGAGTTCTAATTTTATGATGAGTTATATGAATCAAGCAATCGAATATAATCATTTATTTAAAGAAGTATTTGAAAATGAAACGACTCCACTACCTGTTTCACTTATGACGAGAGATATTAAACAATCTTATGACGTTCAAACACCATTTAGAACAATGGGTTTATATAACATGTTTCTGTTTAAGCAAAAGCCAGCCGATGTATATAGACAATTTATAGACACGGTCATACGTGCAACAGAACGATGTGAAAGTGATTGGTTAAATATATTAGAGAACGAAGATATTGAATTTGAAACAAAAATCAATGTACTAACATTTGAACAGTTAAAACAATATGCGATTAAACAACATGGTGAATCCTTCATCGATAAAGAAATAGAGCAGGTTATTAAAGAAACACAAGCACTTCATATGCAAAGTATTTATGTGACAGATCGCTTAATGCAAATTTGTCGTAATATAGCACCGGCTGTTGTGACATTTTTTGCTACACCATATTATCCTGCAGTAAATGTTTCGTATGATAAAAAAATTGAAGAAACAATCAAATTAGTTAAAGAGACGTTCCAAGAAGCATTTCAACGCAAGAGTGAACGTATTCACTATTTTAATGGTATCAGTGATAGTAGTTATTTAAATATCGATGGAGATATGGATCAAATGATAACGTATGAAAAAAACACACCGAATTTTAATAAAACGTATACGATCCCTTTTAAAGCAATTAAAGAGATTAGTGCGCCAACACTGCTTTGTGGTCCTATAGGTAAAGATGCCCATAAAGTGAGTGAACGATTGCATAAAAAAAGTGCTTTTGAAGAATTACCATTTGTATTAGAGAGACTGATCAAATCATATATTTAGTTTTCAATGATACGCTATGGGTTGAGTGTGACATCGTCATTGCGATATATTAAGGTCATATACAAATGAAGATTCATATAATATAAATAGAGAGGTAATGCTATGATAGAGGCGTATAAAGATTATTGGAAAAGATATATAGATTTTAAAGGTAAATCGAATCGCTTAGAATTTTGGACGCCAGTATTGGTACATATTATAAGTATTTTTATCATTGCACTGATTGGTGCATTTAGTTTTATTGTTGGTGTATTCATTGTAGCAGCAGTGTTGTCAGCTTTAGTAGGGTTGTTTGGATTAGCTAATATTATTCCGATGGCTGCAGTGACATTACGAAGATTTTATGATGCTGGTCGCAAGCGGACAACAGCGATCATATTAATTATTCTATCTGTAGTAGTGAATATTGTGTTTGATATTATTCAAGTTGATAGTGTAGCAGTCGTGTTAAATATTATTTCAATGATTTGTACAATCATATTAGTGATAGAAACATTATTACCATCGAAAAATGTCGATGAATCACAATTAAAATGGTTATAAAAAATAAAGTATGGACATGGAAATTATCATGAACAATTGTGATTTCTAGGTTCATGCTTTTTTATATTAATAAAAAATAAAAGAAGTATGATTTCTAACTTAAAATTTCTGAAAATTCATTGTTTTTAGAAAAAATAAAACTATAATATACATGAAGGAGGGATTTTATGGAGTGGTTAAAATTAATAGGTATTTTAATTATTATTTTAGGATTTTTACTTAAAATAGATACAATTGCAGTGATTTTAATTGCAGCAGTTGTTACAGGGTTGGTTTCTGGTTTGAACTTGTATGCCATACTAGACACTTTAGGAAAGGCGTTTGTAGATAATCGCTTAGTTACATTATTTATACTGACGTTGCCTATGGTTGGGCTTATTGAAAGATTCGGATTGAAAAAACAAGCCTCTAATATGATCGGAAAGGTTAAACAAGTGACAAGTGGACGGTTACTAACAATTTATTTAATTATTAGGGAGCTCGCTGGTGTGGCATCTATTCGTATAGGTGGTCATCCTCAGTTTGTACGTCCTTTGATAAATCCAATGGTACAGGGTGCGCTTAGAACACGTTATAATTTAAAAGAAAGTGATGTTGATGCAAAAGATATTGAGAAAATAAAAGCACAAGCATCCGCAATGGAAAATTATGGTAATTTCTTTGGTCAAAATTTATTCGTTGGAGCGGCTGGCATACTACTGATGGTTGGTACATTTCAATCTTTAGGGATTAAGGTGGATGCAGTTCAACTAGTATTAGCTTCTGTACCAATATCCATTATCGTATTTATCATTGTATGGATAAATAATATAAGATTTGATAAATATTTAAATAAGAAATATGGTACAAAGCAGGTGAATAAAGATGAGTGAAAGTACTTTAAATCATATTCTAGAAATTTTTTACATATTAATTGGTCTACAATTACTTTATACTGCATTTCGCATACTTAAATCTTCTAAGCATCATAAGAAATATGGTACGGCACTATTTTGGGTCTTATTAGCGATTACATTTATCGCAGGGCCCTATATACCAAATGTATTTAATGGCATATTCATATTAATGATGGGTGCATTGACTTTATTTAAACAAGTTACCATTAATAATATTATTGATGGTACAGAAAAAGAAGGAGATAACGGTGCACAAAAATATGGTAATAAATTATTTATACCAGCACTTATCTTAGCGGTTGCTGCCATTGCAGTTTCAAACTGGACGCCATTAGGTGGCGCAATTGGTTTGGGTATTTCTTCTATATTGGGATTAATTGCAGCTTATGTAGTGATTAAACCTAAAGTGAAATATATTTTTTATGATAGTGATCGGTTAACACAACAAATTGGTACAGTAGGGATACTACCACAATTTCTTGCAGCATTGGGTGTACTGTTTACAGTGAGTGGTGTTGGAGATGTCATATCTAAAGGCATTTCGACAATATTGCCAGAAGGTAATCATTTAATTGGTGCAACTGCCTATGTCTTGGGCATGGTGTTATTTACAATGCTAATGGGCAACGCATTTGCAGCGTTTACTGTGATTACTGCAAGCATTGGTATTCCATTTGTGATTGCGCAAGGCGGAGATCCTGTTATTGCAGGTGCCTTGGCAATGACAGGTGGCTTTTGTGGTACTTTGTTAACACCAATGGCTGCTAATTTTAACACGTTACCAGTAGCATTATTAGAGATGAAAGAAGAATTTGGTGTTATTAAAGCACAGGCACCCATTGCGATCATAATGATTATGATACATATCGCTTTAATGTATGTATGGGCTTTTTAGAAAAATATAATTAAGGAGGAAATTTGATATGAGAATTTTAATAACTGCTTTTGATCCATTTGGTGGAGAGCGCGTTAATCCAGCACTAGAAGCTGTGAAATTATTACCTGACAACATTGGCACACACAAGCTTGATAAATTAGAAATACCTACTGTTTTTCATAAAAGTAAAGATGTCATTTTATCTCAAATGAAGCAGCATGAATATGATATCGTTTTGGCAATAGGTCAAGCAGGTGGGAGATACGAATTGACACCTGAGCGTGTTGGTATAAATGTGGATGATGCCCGTATTGCCGATAATGAAGGTAATCAGCCTATTGATGAAGCGATACAGGTTGATGGGAACGCTGCTTATTTTTCAAATTTACCGGTAAAACGTATAACAGAAGCAATTAAAGCACAAGGTGTTCCAGCAAGGTTATCTAATACTGCAGGCACTTTCGTTTGTAATCATATTTTATATCAGTTAGGTTATTTACACGCAACACAATTTCCAAAAATAAAATTTGGTTTTATCCATGTGCCATTTGTTCCTGAACAAGTTACTGATAAACCGGAGAAGCCTTCGATGTCATTAGAAACAATGCGAATAGGTTTATATGCTGCATTGGAAGCAATGATTGAATCCGACGAGGATATAAAAATCGCATTAGGTGAAACACATTAAATCATATGAAACAATAAATTAGACCGAGACAAATGTTGATGTCTCGGTCTAATACTTTAATAGAACAGTAGCAACATTAATGGTTAACCAAGCAAATGCGCCGATACTTGTCATATCTTTAAACCATACACAGTATCTACCTGATTTAAAGTGGTACAAACCAAATGATTTTGATTGCTTTCCTACTGGTCATGTTCTGTACGCGTATAATCCATTCGCACTTCATTATATGTTTTACCAAAGTAGGTTGGCTTTTTATGCTCTGTTGTTTTGAAACCTATTTGTTCATAAAAGTGAATCGCATTTGTATTTTCTTCAACTACCCATAAGGTCACATTATCAGGATATGATAATTCTAAAGCACGTTGTGTTAATGCATAACCAATCATATGACGTTGATACGCTTCTAATAGATAGAGCGCATAAATTTCGCTCCAGTCATCTGATTCTGAAATAGATTCTGTTTTACCATATGTGATAAAACCTACGATTTCATCTTTTACAATTGCTACTAATGTGGGCAAGTTATGCAAGGAGGACTTCTTAATAAATTGTGCTTTATCAAGATTTTCTAAATAGTCGTTTACAGATATATGATTATAAGTACTCAACCAACTTTCGTAATGGACATTTGCTTTACTATGTCTATCTTCTTCAACTAACGATCTAATTGTAAATTCCATAGAATGCCTCCTTTACATACTAAATTGATATTATTATAGCATCATTATTTTTGAAAAAGAAATTTTTCAATTCAATTATGTATGTAAATGAAGATGTATGACATCATCAATCAAAGGTAAATACTATCTACGCTTTCGAATCTTCTTTAATTGCTTCCTGAAGTGCTGTAGCTTCAGTTCGTGCTTGTTTTCCATAATATGCGTGTGCAAAATGCATTTGAATGATTAAGAATAAACCACCTACAGTCCAATAAAGCCCTAGAGCAGAAGCGGATTGTAATGAAATATATGTAATGAATATGGGTGATAGTATCATTAAGACATAATGTGTCTTTCTTTGGTCTTTCGGATAGTGAATCGCATTTACTAAAGGTTGGAAAAAGTAAACTACCGCTGCAATTAAAGAAATCCATAGATTTGGTTCAGTTAAATTAAACCAAAGAAAATGGGGATGACTGTCAATGCCACCTTCACTTGGGAATTTTAATGTGATAATTAAACCATATAAGATTGGAAGCTGAATTAATATAGGTAAACAACCAATCATATTCTTTAATGGATTGATGTCATATTGTTTATAAGTATCCATTAATAGTTTGTTTGCTTCTTGTTTTTCTTCTTGAGTTTTGGCAAGCTTTACGTTTTCTTTTAAAGTATCAATTTGAGGTTGTACAACTTTAGTTTTTTCTCGCATCATATGCATATTTTTTACTTGTAGTACCATAAAAGGAAGTAAAAGCACGCGTATCATTAAAACAATGGTAATGATTGCTAAACCATAATCTTCGCCAAAGATATGCCCTAAGACATGTAGTAATGTGTCGATAGGTTGTACGAAAATCGTATTAAAGATGCCATGTTCGTGACTGTTATTTTGTTGTGACCCACTACATGCAGTTAAGAAAAGGGGGATTATTAAAATTAATAGCCATTTTAAACGCATCATTTATCCCTCCAGTCAGTGTTGATTCAAATGTAACTTTAACACAATTGAATGTGTTTTTTAAGTATTTTTAAAATAGTGAAAATTGGAAACATTATATTTATGTATATGAAAATGACAAAATATTCATAAGCATAAAATAAAGACACCACGTTAGTACTGATTGATGACTAATGTGGTGTCTTTAGTATAAAGTTGATAATTCTGGATTAACATACGCGGTTTAAGTTGCAGGATGAAAACGACGCACATTTTAAAAACATTTAGATTTCTAGTCTATGTCTTTATTTTGATGCCCAAACAATCTCGTTATAATTTATGTTTTCCCGAACTTGTGCGGCTACATGTGTATCCAACTTATTATTTTGTACAAGTTTGTCTAAGAAGGCTCTTTGCATATATAGTCCTTCAAGCTTGTGTTCTTCTGTAATAGAAGCGGGTGTTTGATTATGTTTATTTTGGCTTTTTCTAATTCTGTGTAACCTATTGTAATACTGATTTAAAACGATACTTACTTCTAATACATTGCCACTCGTTTGTTCAGACTTTAAACGTAATGCTACGTTGTGATTTACAATACGCATAATTTTTTTAACTTCTTGGAAATTAGATTTAAATTGTTCCATCTGTGATGTATCTGTATGCTTTTTAGCTCTAAATCTTAAAATAAGCATCTTTATTACTACTTTGAATTTATGGAGTGCAGTTGATTCTTTATACTGTCTTGATGTTTCTAATGCAGACCGATAATTAAAAATAGTTTGTCGATCTATTTTATTTTGAGAAACTAAGCGTTCCAATGTCTCAGATTCTTCCTCAATGGCAATATCTTCGAGTCGTTTCATTTCTTTAGCATTATTATCTTCTGGTGACATCTGAAGTAAAAAGAATAATTCATCATAGTACTCGGATATCACAGTCGTATAATTTATAGACTCATTTTCCTTAGATTTAACTTTAAAATGTTTAATTACATTCTGGACAATAAATGCTTTTGCAGCAACGTAACTCATAGAATTTGAAGCTACGCGCTGCTCAGAGGGTGTAATCAATGGGAGTACGATTTGTGCCATGACTAAGCTAATAATTACCATTAATGATGCTATAAATAGTAAGTCATTTTTATAGATAAATGTTTGTTGCTGAGCAAGTAAAGTTGGCAAGGTCAGAGCCATTGATAATGAAATCGTACCGTGAATACCACACATGGTCATGATAAATGCATAATGAATCCTTTTAGGTGGTGTTTCTTGCTTGTCATTTAAATACGATTGAATGTTATTTGGAAAGTAAAATTGTTTAAACAAGATAAAGACCCAAATAAAACGAAATACGTAAATAGCTAGAGCGATAAGTAATGTTGTCGTGATTAGAAATTGAATATTTTCAGGTTCTTTATTGATAATCTCGGAAACGACTTCTGGAATGATGAAACCTAATACGACGAAAACAAAACCATTCAGCACATAACTTAAGGTACTCCAAATTTGATTGTAGTTCATTTGTAACTCAGTTTGAGCACGTATTAAACGATCACGTTCAAATCCATGAATTAAACCAGCAATAACGACTGCGATAATACCTGAAGCGTGCAAGATTTCAGCGATGAAATAGACTGCAAAAGGCGTCAGTAATTGAATAAAGATCATCGTGTTACTATCTTTAAGCCCTTTATTCATTGATAAATAAATACGTAAACGCACGATTAACATACCGATAACAATACCTATGATAACGCCTAGTATAGTAGAAATAATAAATTGTTCAATTGCATCAAATGCAGAGAAAGCACCTGTAACTAAGGCTGTTACTGCAATTTTGAATGAAATAATACCAGCAGCATCATTTAAAAGGGACTCACCTTCCAGTATAGATAGTGCACCTTTAGGCAGAATCTTTCCTTTAGTTATCGCTTGAACTGCCACAGCATCAGTCGGGCAAAGAATGGCAGCAATTGCAAATGCTGCTGGCATAGGAAGCTCTGGCCAAATCCATGCAATAAAGTAACCAACACCAATAACGGTAGTAAAGACGAGCGCCATAGCCA
Organism: Staphylococcus sp. GSSP0090; assembly: GCF_013391405.1. GTDB lineage: Bacteria > Bacillota > Bacilli > Staphylococcales > Staphylococcaceae > Staphylococcus. The sequence continues at coordinate 62,359 of NZ_JACBFD010000016.1, read as the reverse complement.
TTAGAATGATGGGTTTACGATATTCTAATAGCTTAGTTCTTGATACATGTGTGCCTTCCACAAATAATAATGGTGCAATGACTGCCATCATAAATACTTCTGAGTTAAATTCAAAATGCAAAGGGATAGGAAGGACATAAAGACATACACCTAAACCAATTTGAACAAATGCCATGGGCACTTTAGGGAATTTATTATGAATAATTGAACTGATTATCACAGCAATAATAAAGATTAAAAAAGCTTCTAGTAATAGCATATAAACTCCTAGTTATTTTTTTGATTATTATATCTTATCATTATATAAAAAGCATAGATAGTCATAAATAGAATGTTGCTAAATTAAATATTTATTTCAAAAAATAGATTAGGCGCATCGTTTAATAATACTTAACGGAATATGTCATAATGGTGATGTTAAGTTAATAGAGGAATGTGATAAATATGAACATAGGTGTTATTTCGGATTTACATATTGATAGGCATAAGACTTTAAAGCCCAAGGATTATGAATATGAACTTATAAAGGCAATACAGCGTAAACAAATAGAATTATTATTAATTGCTGGAGATATCTCGAATCATTACAAGTTAACTCAAACTTTTATTGAAACAGTAGAAGCGCAAGCTCAAATAAAAATTTTGTTTATTCCTGGTAATCATGACTTTTGGTCATCAGATACCAATGCGACGTCAATTGAAATATTAGACAAGTATATGAATATGGAATCTTGTTTAATTGGTAAACCATACAATTTAAATGGCGAATGGGCAATTGTAGGCAATACAGGTTGGTATGATTATTCTTATGCAAGTCCCGAATTTTCTCTTGAACGCATTGAACGTAGAAAATACTACGGTGCAACTTGGCAAGATAAGGTGAAAATTGATTGGCCGATACCCGATAGAAAATTATCAAAAATTGCAGCAAAGCAAGCGCTTAAAGATATAGAAAAAGTGAAAGATAAACATATTATTTTAATGACACATATCGTGACACATCCAAAATTTGCAGTGCCGATGCCACATCGATTATTTGATTATTTTAATGCCTTTATTGGAACATCTGATTTTGATGAAATTTATAAACAGTATCCTATCCGTTACAGTATTATGGGTCATGTACATTTTAGAAATCGTTTTGAGGAACAAGGTATTACTTATATTTGTCCTTGCCTTGGGTATCAACGAGAGTGGCGTTCAGATGATATTACTCAAGAAATTGATCAAGCGTTATATACAATGCGTATTTAAAGCTAACAGACTCTGTATTTAGAGTAATGTTTTTAATGTTATTATCACTCAGTCAAATAAAGTGTGTCTTTAAATGATAAGTCAGATTGCTATTGTATTCTTGATAGAGAAGCCATTTTATTATCAGCTCGTGATAAATGGAAACTCATACGTCCAGGCGCATCATAACTTTGTTCTAATTTTGTTTTTTCAATTTTTATCAATTGATATTTATTTGGAATCATAGCTGGTAATACGAACGATTTCCCCAAGTGTGACCATAACGGATCAATATAATAATAATGTTGTGCATCATAACCAACGAGAACGGTGACATGGATGTTGGCCACTAATTTTGTTGGTTGGTTGTCCAGTTTATAAGTACGGCGATAAGGTCTTTTACCCAGTACAGTATGATAAATGACTACAGGCTGTCCTTGGTCAATGATGTGACATAAATCAGTTAATGATTGTCCCGTACTATCAACCACATGATTCGAATAACGTCTAAGATGTGGTACGAGTGCAGTTGGAAAAATAGTCTGATGATGGCCTAATTTTATCCATAAATGATGCCCTACGTAACCTTTGTAAGGATTGTTTCTATGTCTTGGCCAGTGACGCATAATTTCCGTTGCTGGTATATTGATGTGATTAAATTGTAAGATCATTGCTGCTGAAACACCTTCACATCCCATAATCATAGGAATTGGAAATAATTGACTGATGGGTTTTACAGATAAAATATTTGAATTCATATTGAAAATCTCCTAGTAAATTTTACTCAACAAAAGTGTGATTGAAGTTAATTGTTATTATTATATATCTATTCATAATAAGTTTCCTATTAAGATGCTTGAATATTAAATGAATAGTTTGTCATGGCTATTTTATAGATGTTTTGGGTATAATGGCAAAAAAGAGGATGAGGGGGAATATGAATGAATTATAGAATTGAGATTCTACCAACATTATCAGTGATTGGCGAGAAAAAGATATATGCTACTGGACAAAAAGCACAAGAAAATATTTTTATGTTTTGGATGGAGTTTGATGATAGCGGCAAAAAAGATCAATTAATAGAGCTAGGAAATAATCAATTACCTGGCTTACTTGGTGTTTGCAAGCCACACGATAGTGGGGAGATGCATTACTTAATAGGTGTAACCAGTGAGCATAAAGATGACAAGTGGCGTAACACGGAATTGGAAGGCGGTAGATACTTAGTATTTGATGCTAAAGGGCCTGTACCTGAATCAATTAAAAAAGCGATGCAACACATTAACAGAGATATTTTACCCCAATTGGATTATGAAATAAGACATGCACCATTTTTTGAATTATATAAAGAAGGACCGATTAGAGAAGATGACTATGTTACGGAGATATGGTTACCTATTGTTTGATATAAAATAAGAGACCACGACTATTTATTAAAAAATAGTCGTGGTCTCATTTTTTTGTTTTAAATTAGAGCTGCTTTTTGGATATAAATGATTTTAATGAGATTTCGAGTAATATAATGAATATAGTCGTTATGATGAGAATGATTAAGTAAGGCATAACACTATATTCTCCTTTTAATCCAACCAGTGGAGACATGATGCCACCTAGTATAAATTGGAATAAACCAAGTAAACTTGAAGCATTACCACTACCGCCAGTTCGAGATTCCATAGCCAAAGTAAAGCTCAGAGGGCCAATGCCAGTAACAGGACAAACATTTAAAAAGAATGCAATGACTAGTACCCATAGCGGTAAGTGGAATACTAATGTGAAGCAAATTAAGATGACACCAGCAATTTGAATAAGCGTTAGTAATATTAATAAAAAATAGCGATTAATGTGTTCTACTAACATAGCAGTTAACTGGCTCATAATGATTAAACCAATACCGTTAATTGCGAATAAAATACTAAATTGTTGTGGTGTCATGTCATAAATTTTTTGAGTAATAAAAGGTGCAGCTGATGAAAAGCTAAATAGCATCACATATGTTAACCCTTGTAATAACATAGGTATAATGAAAGCTGGTTTTTTTAATAAAGAACCGAAATCTTTAAAAATGGCTGAAAAGTTAAGCTTCGAAAGGTTTGAGCTTCTTGTTTCTTCCATTTTAAAAAAGGCGAATAATAAAATCGCAAAACTTATAATGGTTAATATTAAAAATATGGCTTTCCAATTTGCTACAGTCAGAGCATAACCTCCAATTAATGGCGCAATAATAGTGATAATCCCGTTAACAACAAGTAGAGACGCTAAACCTTTAGCTAACGATTTCCCTTTATGTTGATCGCCTATGGATGCTTTAGCAATAACGATGGCACCGCCACCTGTTAACCCTTGTATGAGACGAAGGGTAAGTAAGACGGCCATCGAAGTAGTGAATACAGCAATGAATGAAGCAATAACATATAATGAAATAATAATTAAAGCTATTTTTTTGCGACCATAAGCGTCAGATAGTGGTCCAAAGATAAATTGTCCAATTGCCAGACCAATCATTGCGAATGAAAGTGTAAGTTGCACTTGAGAAGCCGTTGTTTCAAAAGCATTCTGTACATTTGGTAGTGACGGAACATACATATCTATCGTTAAAGGACCAAAAGTAGTCATGATGCCCAGCATAATAATAACTGTTATGGGTAATCGTTGATTTGAAGTTTTGTCCATATATAGTACTCCTTAAAAATCGCTTTAAAGTGTAATGTGAAAAAGCGTATGATTTCTTAACTAGATTATTATCCCATATGTAAAGATAAATGCAATGAGAAAAAATCTTCAAGAGATGCAATGTATGTTGCATGAGGTCAACATTATTATATAATACAATAGATTATGAAAACATTTTTAAATGAGTATATTTGCAATAAATGATGGTATGAACCATTTAAATTGCACTTATGAATGATAAAATACATAAAATTAATTAGGATATAAAGGAGTAAATGAATGAGCTTAAGTAAAACGCAATATGAAGTAATTAAATTCATCATAGTAGGTGGCATCAATACTTTCAATTATTATGTGGTCTATTTAATCTTATTAAAATTATTGGATATTAATTATTTAGTCAGTCATGTGAGCGGCTTTGTGGTCAGCTTTATTATTTCATATTATTTGAATTGTTATTTTGTTTATAAAGTACAACCTACATGGCGCAAATTTATCCAATTTCCGCTGACACAGATTGTAAATATGGGTATGCAAACACTATTATTATACGTTTTTGTCCAATGGTTTCATATTTCGTCAGTCATCGCACCGTTTGCAGGATTAATCATCACAATCCCAATTACCTTTGTCTTATCAAAATATATATTAAGGGACTAATAGGATATAAAGTGAATGTTCTAAAATCAAGCACAGCCCTAGTTGAATCTTTTTACGTCAAAGGCACTTGATGTTTCTTTTATTTTTATGATGTTTGATAGTAAAATTTAGGAAAGGCTAAATAAATAATTAAAATAATTATATTAAATAATTTTATAATAAAAAATGTTGTAAATGTTGTTTTGATGCGTCATAATATATTATCCAATATCTATTAAGGTGGAAACACACATGACACAAAGTGAGAATTTAAAAATCGCTCAAAAAGGCGCATATCTTAGTTTAATTGTTTATATCATTCTGTCTATAGTAAAGTTCTTTGTTGGTTATATATATGATTCAGCAGCAGTAAGAGCAGACGGTTTAAATAATATGACTGATATTATCGTTTCTTTAGCAGTAATTATAGGATTAAAAATATCAATTAAACCTGCGGATAAAAATCATCCATACGGTCATTTAAAATCAGAGAATATTTCCACATTACTTGTTTCATTTATTATCATGTTTGTTGGTATCCAAGTTGTTATAGAAAATTTCCCTAGAATTTTTTCAAAAGTACATGCAACACCCAATGCAATCACAATTTATGTCAGTGTGATCAGTGGTGCCATCATGTTGATTGTTTTCTTTATTAATCAAAAATTAGCTACGCGCACTAATAGCAGTTCCTTAAATTCAGCGGCAAAAGATAACTTATCTGATGCTTTGGTCAGTATTGGAACTGCGATAGGCTTAATATTCACACAAATTGGTTTTCCAATTGTTGATATCATATTAGCGACAATCTTAGGGCTACTTATTATATATACGGGCTTTGGCATTTTTAGAGAATCTATCTTCACTTTGAGTGATGGATTCAATGAACAAGAATTAGAAGCATATAAAAATTATGTGTTAGAAATAGAAGAGGTTATTGATGTTCAGTCAATCAAAGGTCGATATCATGGTAGTAGTATTTTTGTAGATGTCACTATAGTTGTAGCATCTGATTTATCATTGGAAGCAGCACATCATATTTGTGACAAAGTAGAACAGCATATGCATGAAAAAGGGATTTCTTCAGTTTATGTACATCCAGAACCAGTATCGATACAATAAGAAAGCTATCGTTGATTCGTGGTCCACGGTGATATTGCCAGGGGTATCAATATCTATGCTTATTATTGAATTCTGTCGTATATTTATATGACGATAAGATTATTTTGAAAATAGTAAACTTAACCAAAACCAATTATAGTTATATAATGGTATACGATGGGGATTAGCGTTAAACGAATATATGGTTAGAAGCCATTGCGATTTGATTTTATAATATTAAAACAGCCATCACTATTTGAGATAAAATAGTGATGGCTGTTTGTCATTAGTCTATGTTGTTTTAAATATGTTTTATATCAAAGTCACGCTTGTGACAGGTTACTTACCACCAGCCGTTAGCTAAACGGAATTCGATTGCTGCATCTATTGAACCATAACGGTCTTCAGCGTATTTAATCATACCTTTCGTTTGTTCTTCAACTGAACCTGTTCCCCAAGCTTCTTTCGTTTGTCCTAAACCTCTATACCCTAATTCATTAACTGCATCAGGATTACCACTTGATTCAGGCATTACAATATTATCCCATAATGCTTTTGTGCCACCAGCTTCGATGAATTGACTATATACATCTCCAGTAGATTGAGCTGATTGTTGTACTGGTGTTTCAGCAGCATCTGCTGTTGATGTTACACCGTATCCTGTAGCTGCGATTGTAATTGATGCGAAAGATGCTAATAATAATTTTTTCATAGTTAAAAAATCCTCCTAATGAATATACCTGTATATATTAATGTGTTGTACAGGTTTGTGTTTTAATTATCTAAAGTGCTATTTATTTAATTTAAATACCTTATTTGCTTTGCTTTTTTCAACGATTCCAACTATAACACCTAAATTGATAACGTAGGTTACAGTAAAATAAAAAGAAAGTATCTTTTGTGAATAAAGGAATACAATTATTTCAAAAATTATTGTAAATTGTTATAATTTTAATATATTAAAGCAATGACGATAGCATAAATGTGATGATTCAAGCGTTTATGTGCTATGTTTTAAATAAGCTGATTGTAATATTACTGTAAATATCGTAAAAAATTTAATTTTACTTAATGAAAGAAGGAATATTATGCCAAAATTAATTTTATGTAGACATGGACAAAGTGTGTGGAATGCAGAAAATCTTTTTACAGGTTGGGCGGACGTAGATTTATCAGAACAAGGTGAAAATGAAGCGATAACATCTGGTAAAAAATTAAAAGCACAAGGTATTGAAATCGATATGGTATATACATCTTTGCTTGAACGTGCGATTAAAACGACTTACCACTTATTAAATGAATCTAATCAATTATTTATTCCAATCATTAAATCTTGGAGAATAAATGAAAGACACTATGGTGGTTTACAAGGTCTAAATAAAGATGAAGCACGTAAACAATTTGGTGAAGATCAAGTACATATTTGGAGACGTTCATATGATGTTGCACCGCCAAAACAAGATGAAACGCAACGGGAAGGTTATTTAAATGATCGTAAATATGAACATTTGGATAGACGAGTTATGCCTGAATCTGAAAGTCTCAAAGATACATTAGTAAGAGTAATCCCATATTGGAATGATCAAATTTCTCAGCAATTATTAGACGGTAAAACAGTGCTAGTATCCGCACATGGTAATTCATTACGTGCGTTGATTAAGTATTTAGAAAATGTCTCTGACGAAGATATTGTTGGATATGAAATTAAAACAGGTGCACCTTTAATTTATGAACTTACAGATGACTTACAAGTTATTGATAAATATTATTTATAATTGAACGTAATCGTCAATCAATGTTAAAAGAGAAAGCGGATAAAAAATTAATTTTTATAGATTTTCGTAGTAGTAGGATGACATATATAGCGAATCAAATACATTGTCAAAGTGGAAATATTGCTACGCATATAATTAAGCGAGTCTGGGCCATCAATAGTTGCTCAGACTCGCTTTTATTTATGCAATAGATAACTGAATTAAAAATGCAAAGTCACACTGCTTTAAAGCATTCTTTTTTATTTCATGAAAAAAACATAAATTAAAGTTGATGCATTATGAAATTTCTATTAGAAGTTTTGATTTCTGTTAAACTCTCTTTTAATTGTGGAAAATAATAGATTTTAGAAAGTCACAGGACATATTTAAATAGTAGAGAAATGATATGGTGATGACTTTATTTACTGCGCTTATGTTGTTGGATAATCTTACGTGCGCGCTTACGTGTTTTGATATTAGGGCTATTCAAATTTCTACGTGCAGTTTGTAAATCTAATTTCATAAATAAAACCTCCTTTATAACATTTGATTATGAAGTAAAAATCCGAAAATGTAAATAGTAATCGTTACGATTTATTGTTTGTGTATTGTCTTTTACCCGAGTTTGTAAAAATTACCATTTTTTTGAGTTATTTTAATGTAAGATAAACATTTTATATGTATAATGCATAAATGCGACAAATAAATGTGGTAATGACGAATGTATAAATAGGAGATAAAAATGACGCAAAAAACAAAAATTATAATGATATTGATGATGTTGTTTGGTGGTTTCTTTGGATTGCTAAATGAAACGCTTTTGACAACAGCATTACCAAGTATAATGAAAGATTTTGATATAGATTATACGCAAGTACAATGGCTGACAACAGCCTTTTTATTAACAAACGGTATTGTCGTACCGTTATCAGCAATGATTATACAAAGATTTTCAACAAGACAAGTTTTCTTAACTGCAATTTTTATATTTTTTATCGGTACCATTATTGCAGGTTTTAGTCCAAATTTTACGGTTTTATTAAGTGCAAGAATTGTTCAAGCAATGGGCTCGGGTATTATGATGCCATTAATGATGACTACAATTTTAGATATTTTTGAACCACATGAACGTGGTAAATACATGGGAACTTTTGGTTTAGTCATCGGTTTAGCTCCTGCTATAGGTCCGACACTTTCAGGTTATTTAGTAGAGTATTTTGATTGGCGTTCTCTATTCCACGTCGTTGCACCGATTGCAGCACTAACATTTCTTGGTGCGATAAAATTTGTAAAAAATGTCGGAACCAATAAGAAAGCACCTATTGATATATTATCTATAGTCCTATCAGTGTTAGGATTTGGTGGATTACTTTACGGTACAAGTTCTTTATCACGTGATGGTTGGAATGATCCTGTAGTTCTTATAACCATTATTGGTGGCTTAATTTTAGTCGTGTTATTTATTTTCCGTCAGACAAGATTGGAAACACCATTACTTGATTTCTCAGTATTTAAAAACAGTCAATTTGCAGTAGGTATTGTCATCATGGCCTTTACGATGATTGCTATGATCGGTTCAGAAACCGTATTACCAATGTTTGTTCAAAATATTATGAAAGATACTGCGTTACAATCAGGTTTAATATTATTACCTGGTGCGATTGTAATGGGGATTATGTCAGTCGTTTCTGGTTTTCTCTATGAAAAATATGGCGCGAAGATACTTGCATTTATAGGTATGCTGATTGTTGTTGTGACAAGCTCTTACTTTATATTTATGGATGAAAATACGTCATCAGCCATATTAGCGACAATTTACGCTATCCGAATGATTGGTATCGCACTGGGCTTAATGCCATTGATGACGCATACAATGAATCAATTATCACGTGATATGAATGCACATGGTTCATCAATGACAAATACGGTTCAACAGATATCAGCTTCAATAGGTACTGCAGGTTTAATAACAATTATGAGTCAAGTTGCCAAAAACTTTTCACCTAATATGAGTGACTATAAAGGTATGGGTAAAAAAGAAATGACAATGCAAATTCAACATGAAGCATTATTAAGTGGTTATCATGCAGCATTTTGGTTTGCGGTCATCATTTCTATTATTAGTTTTATCAGTGTGTTCATGCTTAAAAGTAAACGTAAAATAGAACAAGAACAAAGTAAATAATTATATAATGAATATAACTGTCGACAGCGTGTACGTTGCCGGCAGTTTTTATATAAATAACGATTGAGTTGAATATACTGTTTTAATTTACAGATTTATGGTATTTTACTGTTAAATTATATGATCAATAGAAATGGAGTGAGGAGCTTTATAGAACATTCAATGAGTTTATACGATGAACCTTTTCAGTTAGTACATAATGGTTCAAAAACTGTAGAAGTTAGATTGTATGATGACAAAAGAAAAGCGGTGCAAAAAGGTGATTTTATAACATTTACCAATTTAGCATCTGATGCTCGAATGAAGGTAGTGGTGGATAATGTTAAAGTATACGATTCATTTCAAGCATTACTGCAACATTATTCAAATAAGGAAGTTGGTTTTAATGACGAAATGCAACTATCTCAAAAGTTGGCATCTATCTATCAAATATATAATCAAACCGACGAACTTAATATGGGTGCATTGGCTATTGAGATGCATTTAGTTCCATAGTAACATGCTGCATTTTCATGAAAAAGGTTCAGGACATCAATAAATGTCCTGAACCTTTTATAACTTTAGCAGTATGTTTATAATTTCCCAATACGTTTTCCTAATTTATAAAGGAACGGTTTGATTGGTTTAACGAAATCTCCAATATATTCTTCCACATCTGCATTGAAGCCTTTTTTAAATTGTTGAACCCCATAATCTATCGCGTCTTCACTAAAATCGCCAGTGATACCATAAAAGTTATAACGATCAATATTATGTGCCTTTGCAAACTTAATCATTTCCCATTGTAGCTTATAAGCACCCATATAGGCATTATAGTCTGGATTTGAACCACTAGATAGATAATATACTTCGTAGTCATTATAAATATAAATAGCAGCGGCTAAGTCTAAGATTGCGCCATCTGTTGCAATGGTCTGATTGGTATCGTCAATTTTACGTTGTGTACTGGCTATTTGTTGATTAAGTTGTGTTTGTTTCGTTTTTTGTTTTTTCGAATTTGGACTTTCTTGTAGTGCAGTTTCTACGTCTTTCATTTGGGTATTTAATGTGTCTAATTTTTGTTTTAGACTATTAACATATTCGCTTAAATCAATATATGCTAATTGTATTGAAGCATAACCCTGATAATCCTTTTGTAATTGTTCAAAGTAAGGTTCGTCACGGAAACTGAAACCATGTTTCTCTTCAGCCATTTTAAATAGTTTGAAAAAACGATTGGTTTCTTCAATAGGAAGTTGTCGAACTTTAACGCCCATTTCTTCAGTGCGCTTGATATTACGACGTGTTTGATAGTCCATCTCTTTAAGTAATTGTTGTTCTGATTTATCTTTTAAATCTAAAACAGATAACCAACGAATTTGGCTCGATTTTGAATAACCAACAGGATAACCTTGATGTTCATAACCTAATTTTTCTAAAGTGTTTATAAGCATGCGATTATCGTAAGATTGCTTTATTTCGCCATCAGCAGTTCGTAAGTTTTCTAAAATATATGGATCAAGTAAAACATAGAGACAATTGTGTTGTTTAAGATATTTTGTTAATTCGCTAAAGTAAAAATCCACCAGTGCTATATTGTTATAGTCTAAAACAGGTCCGCGTTGGCTATAAAAATATTTAAAGAATTTTAGCGCGCGTGCTTCCGTAAACATGCCAGCAGCGATAACTTCGCCATTGTCGTCTTTAACACCTAACAAGTGTGCATTGTATTGCGCTTCATAATTAATACGTGACTGTGTATAATGTGAAAAATGATTTTGTGTGAATTTTTGGAATTCTTCAGGGGTAAGATTCACAAAGAACATATAGTTTGCCTCCTTAAATGGCAATGTTTATTTTGAAATTAAATTGGACAACTTATAAATAGTATACCAAATTTGTTATTAAATACCACGATTTACAAAAAATAAGCTCTAACATTAAATTTATTTTTAATACATAATGTGCACTACTTAGATTATGGATACTTTTAAAAAGGCTATAGTACATTTCACTAATTCAGTGTATGATATTACTTACGGTTATAATGTATATGAAAGTATTTAATATAAATAGAGGAACGTTTTAGGAGTGAAATAAAGTATGAAAAAACTAATCACATTAGTGGTCATCTCTACATTGATCATTGCTGGATGTAGTAGTGGGAAATATGCAGATAAAATAGATAAAGCAGTAAACAAACAACAACAATATCAAAAAAATCTTGCTGATCAACATAAAGGTGATATTGAACGCAAATTTGACAAAAAAGATGCCAATATTTATGTATATGATAAAGGTAAATTTGTCATTATCGCCTATAAACCTATTAAAAATGATGAAGAAGTGCATTATTACACTTATGAATTTAAAGATGGAAAAGCAACATTCAACAAAGATTTCAATTCCAAAGGCTATCTACAGAAACATGACCCTGACTATAAAGAAGAAAATATGGATATAGACGAATAAAGTGTAAATGAAATTGAGGTGTAATAAATGAAAAAAGCATGGCTATCTATCATGCTAGTGCTTACACTTATAATAGCAACTGGCTGTACAAACGCAGAAGATATACATAAAGACGATAAAACAACATCAGATGGAAAAATAAAGATTATTGAATATGGGGATTTTAAGTGTCCTTATTGTAAAAAAGTAGAAAGCAATGTGATGCCAAAATTGAAGAAACACTATATTGATCAAGATAAAGTGGACTATCAATTTGTAAATATGGCTTTTTTAGGTGATGATTCTATTATTGGTTCAAGAGCAGGTCATGCCGTAAAAAGATTGGCACCAGATCAATATTTAAAATTTCAAGAATTAATGTTTAAACAACAACCTAATTCAGAAAAAGAATGGATTACTCACCAAGTAGTAGACCAACAAATAGATAAGCTTAAAATAAACGAACAGCTTAAAAATCAAATTAAAGATGACTATAAAAAAGAAAACAGCAAATCATGGGAAGCAGCTAAAAAGGATCAAAAGCAGTATAAAGCGAACCATATTGAAACGGCACCTACTGTTTTTGTCCATGGTGAAAAGCTGGAAGATCCCTATGATTTTGACAATTACAAAAAAATATTAGAAAAAAACTAGATTTTAATTAAATTTGACAATGAGCACAGACAAGTAGAATCACATTTTGATTTTATTGTCTGTGCTTTTTTATTTTACCCTATTATAAATCGTAATAATTACGAAAAATTTATAATGGCTATTGTTTTTATGTAAAAGAAAGCATATAATTATAAATCGTAACAATTACTATTTGGAGGTTTTATAATTGAAACAAATTACATACATGAGTATTATAGTTTTGGCATTCATCGTAGTTCTAACTGGTTGTGGAAAAGGTGATTCGGATAATACAAAATCAGATGAAAAAATTAAAATAAATACAACGGTATTCCCTTTGAAGTCATTTGCTGAACAAATAGGTGGTAAGCACGTAGAGGTGAATTCTATCTATCCAGCTGGAACTGATTTACATAATTACGAACCAACACAGAAAGACATCATTAACGCATCAAAAGCTGACTTATTTCTGTATACGGGTGATGATTTAGATCCGGTTGCTAAAAAAATAGCAAGTACAATTAAAAAAGATGATAAAAAATTAGCACTTGATGATAAATTAGATAAATCTCAATTGCTAACAGATCAACATAGTCATGAAGATGAAGGACATGAACATGATCACGATGAACATCACCATCACGGTGGTTATGATCCACATGTTTGGTTAGATCCTAAATTTGATCAAACATTTGCTAAAGCGATTAAAGATGAATTAATAAAGAAAGATCCTAAGCACAAGCAGACTTATGAAAAAAACTATAAAAAATTAAACAAAGACTTGGAAGAAATAGATAATGATTTGAAAGCTATTACTGAAAAGAAAAAAGGTAATACAATATTTATATCTCATGAATCTATAGGATATCTTGCAGATAGATATGGTTTTGTTCAAAAAGGTGTACAAAATATGAATGCTGAAGATCCTTCACAAAAATCATTGTCAAAAATTGTAAAAGAAATAAAAGATTCTGGAGCTAAGTATATTTTATATGAAGATAATGTCTCAAATAAAGTTACAGATACGATACGTAAAGAAACAGATGCCAAACCTTTAAAATTTTATAATATGGAATCTTTAAATAAAGAACAGCAACAAGATCATACATTGAGTTATCAATCATTAATGAAGAAAAATATCACAAATATGGATAAAGCATTAAGTGATACTATTCAAACCAAAGACGATAAAGCGCAAGATAAACATGATAAAGCTATCTCAGACGGCTATTTTAAAGATAACCAAGTTAAAGACAGAACTTTGTCTGACTATAAAGGCGATTGGCAGTCAGTTTATCCTTACTTAAAAGATGGTACATTAGATGAAGTTATGAAACATAAAGCAGAAAATGATGATTCAATGTCTGCTAAAGCATACAAATCTTATTATGAAAAAGGTTATAAAACCGATATAAACCATATTAGTATTTCAGACAATACGATCACTTTTGAAAAAGATGGTAAAAAAGAAACAGGAAAATATAAATATGATGGCAAAGATATTTTAAAATATGAAAAAGGTAACAGAGGTGTGAGATATACTTATAAATTAGTTGGTCATCATAGTCATTTACCTAAGTATGTACAGTTTAGCGACCACAATATTGCGCCGAAAAAAACAGAGCACTTCCATATTTTTATTGGCAACAATAAAGATAAAATATTAAAAGAATTAGATAATTGGCCAACTTACTATCCTACATCGCTCAATAGCAAGGAAATTAAAGAAGAAATGTTAGCGCATTAAAGTAGAAATTTTTAATAAATGCTTTATCACCGTTTATATGATCTCATGAATACTTTGTTCGAAAATGGGAATAATTACTTAAGAAGGAAATATATAAGTTTTTCACTTGATATATTTTATATACTTGATATAATAAGTGTATCAATAAAACTTATAATACTTTGGAGGTATAGTCATAATGACAAAATTTAATTTTGATCCAGCACATTCAGTAGTAGAATTTTCCGTAAAACATTTAATGATTTCAAATATCAAAGGTAGATTTACAGAATTTGATGCAAACATTGATGGAGATATTAATGATTTAAGCACGTTGAAAGGTGATTTTACAATTAATGCAAGCTCTATTGATACACGTGTAAGTGACCGTGATGGACATTTACGTAGCGGCGATTTCTTAGATGTAGAAAATAACCCAGAAATCAAATTTGAAATTACTAAAGTAGATGAAAAATCTATTACTGGTAATGTAACAATTAAAGGCGAAACAAATGAAGAAACTTTTGACTTATCATATGAAGGGCAAAGTAAAAACCCAATGAACGATGCAACAACGGTTGGATTTATTGTTAATGGTTCAATTAACCGTGAAAAATACGGTATTACGTTTAACCAAGCACTTGAAACTGGCGGCGTAATGATTGGTAAAGATGTGAAGTTCCAAGTTAGTTTAGAATTCGCGTTAGAAGACTAAATTGTATAGAAGCAGGCTTGATTATAATTAAGACTTAGACTGTCGACAAAGTTAGTGACTTTGCCGACAGTTTTTTTCATGTTTTCGGTGTGTATTATCTAAGCTTTTTGAATTCAGTAGGCCACTTCTCGCATGTGCTGTCCCAAAAGGTTGCTGATAGGATATAAAAAAATCAGTGTTGTTTAACATAGCGATTAACCGAAATAAGCAAAAATAGACCAAGCCTTCACAAAATAGTGTGATAGCTTGGTCTATTTTTAGTTCGAATTGATTTTAGAGTAGTATTTTTATGTTTAATTTTTATCTGTTGATTTTTTTTCGCGATAATATTGTACAGCGATATAAACAATGAAAGATAAAGAGATAAGTGTTAGCACAATAGATGAAATGATTAAGAAATTTTTATTAGTATAATCTCCACCAGTAAAAATGAGACCTACTAGGTTAGGAAGACATAGAATTAAAATAAGTGTCGCAAAATATTTTTTCTTTAATAGCAAACAAATTGTTATTGTTAATAATAAAAGTATGATACCAACAATAAAATTAGAGGTTTGACTAGGTGACCAAAACGTAAATATTGGATAATGACGTAATAAATATTCACTTAAAATATAAATACCGAATATGGCTACAGATGAACAACCTACGGCAATATATGTTTTCTTACTGTCTCCCCATGCCATAATTAATTTTTTTATAAAGAATAAAATAAATACCAAAGAACCTATAACTATAAAAAGTATATAGAGTATAAGCGCTAATGTTAATTGGAATGAGTTATCAAGCATTCTAGGAATGATGACCATAAAACTCATAAAAGAAATAATGTAAAATATATATTTATAAATACCTTGTGTTAAATTCAGCTCTTTTGAAAAAGTGTCTGCATATTTTTTTATAGGTGTATTCAATAAGTCATCGACATTTTCGTTTTGTGCTTCAGCAGTGGCGATGTGGTCTCGTAATTCTTCTTCAATTGCATTTACATCTTTTTCGTTTTTACCACGAAATAATAATTCAATTCGCAACTTTAGTAAAAAATCTTCAGCTTTTTTAGTTAACATCGTTTACACTCCTCATCAAATTATTCATGCCATTATTTAAATAATGCCACTTCTCTTTAAAATGATTTAATTCATTTTGACCAGTTTCAGTAATTGAATAATATTTACGTTTAGGTCCACCAGTTATTGATTTTTTAGAAATACTTGTAACATAGCCTTTTTTATTTAAGCGTAGTAACACTGGATAAATACTGCCATCACTGATTTCTGGAAATTGTTGTGCTTTTAATTTATCTAATATTTCATAGCCATATGTTTCACCTTGTGCAATTAAACCTAAAATGGCACCATCTAATAATCCTTTCATCATTTGATCAGATATTGACATGTAATCCCTCTTTTCACTATCTTATAATAAAAGATAGTATATATTTTGATTTAGGTCAACAATCTTATAATGAAAGATAATTGGTTGAACATTAAGTACTTTTCAATTTGGGTATAGTAATTTAAAAGAAGGGGTGAAATGACTATGAATCTACCTAAAATAGGGAAGCCAGCAACAAATGCATTACATCATATAGGTATTCAAACATTAGAAGATGTTGCTGAATATGATAGAACGACTTTATTAGCTATACATGGTGTAGGACCAAAAGCAATTGATATATTGGAAGATACCTTAAATCAACATGGTATGAATTTTAAAAGAAATAATGAATTTGATGTACCGTTTCATTTAACAGGTGATTTGAAATGTGATAATGCACCTAAGAGAAGAGCCATGCTAGATTTTTTTATTGGTTCAGCACTTGTAGATAAAGAAAAATTGCAAGCATTGGTTGCAGAAGATTTTAAATGGGAAGTAGTCAATGCATTTCAATTAGTTGGATTTGATGCATTTTATAAAGAACTCGAAGACCATATAGAACCGATTGTATCTATAGATGTAAAAATGAATATAAGTCATGGTAAATATGGGGCGCTACATGGTACACAGATTCTAGAAAATGGTACGACAATGTATTTTGCAGATATGTTTGAATTTACAAGTCATCGCAAAGATGCCAAAGTTAAATCAATTACATCTTATATCATAATGAATGAAGGAGCATCATAAATGAGTGTTAAAATTGACGAAAATAAAATTATATTTACTAGAAAATTTAAGGCAACAGCAGAACAAATTTTTAAAGCCTATACAGAAGAAAATTTATTTGAAAAATGGTTTCACCCACAAGGTGCCACTACAGAAGTGTATGAATTTGACGTAAAAACAGGAGGAAACGCCTTTTTTGCTATACGGGCACCACAAGGTACAAGCTACACCGTAACGCAATATAATGAAGTGATTCAACCGACACTGATTGATTATAATGACTATTTTGCAGATAAAGCAGGCAATATTGATCCAAAAATGGCTGGAATGCATAATACGATTTATATAGAAGAAGCGGGGCATGGCACAGCTAAGCTTACTTCAGTTGCTGTATTACCAGATCCTAAAGCTGCACAACAACTATTAGATATGGGTGTTGAAGAAGGTATGAATAGTACGTTTGATAACTTAGAAGCATTGTTAGAAAATTTATAAATGAAAAAGTCAAAAAAATGTTAGAATTGACTTGGTAATTATCGAGCATTTTTCGATATAATAGTGGTGAAAAGAGGTGTGTGTATTGAATAAACGTTATTTGAAAGTACTTGGTTTATATTCATTTAGTACATTAATTCCTACACTATTATTAAATGAAAAAAGCTTAAGTAGTCATACATTTAAATGGTTCTTACGTACATTAGCCGGATACGGTATATTTGCCTATGGGCTACATTTTTTAAGTAAATTTAAGCAATAGTATCATTGTTCAAATAATTAAGAGGGAGTGGGACAGAAATCAATTTTTCTAATAAAGATTTCGTAGTCCTACCTATGCAATCAAGGCAAGGATGACTAGGATTGAAAAAAGCTTGATATAAGCGCATTTTCAATTCAGTCATCTACTGCCTAAATGGAAAACAGTCTGAGACATCTATTTTTGTCCCAGACTTTATTTCCTACGATTAGTCAAGTGCTTTTAAAATAAATTAAGCATACTTAAATAAACAGTTCAATTTTATTTTTTTAAATAAGGTGTTAAACTATATTTATAATTATGATTATTTTAATGTGGGGACATTTGATAGTCATATTGTTTATTGTTGGTAACTAAGTAGTGAATTGTTTTCAATAAATGATTCATACAAGCTACCATGGCAGTCTTATGGGGTTTCTCATGAGACTGCTTTTTTAATTTATAATAATAATCAATAAAGTGAATATCATTATGTCACTGACCACGAATGATATTCATTACAACCAAAACAATAGCTTACGAACATTTTTATTTCCTCGTTTTTATTTAGGCAATAGGTGTCGGAATTGTAAATTTAAAGTCCCATTGCCTTAAAGCATTATCTTTTTATTTATCATATAAATATAGTGATTTACCATTCGTTTTAATTACATTAGCGTTTTTAAAAACGATCAATGACTGTTTGGATTGTATACGTATTTAGTTTATTAATCATGGTTGTATCCACTTCGCTGTAAATCTCATCCAGCGCATGGCTAATATTTTTGCCTACATGACAATGTTGATTCGTATCCTTATGAATTTTTGCGAAATGCATCGTATCTGAAAAGATAAGTTGATATAGGTCACCTAAGTGGATTTCATTTGCAGCAGTACTTAGTGTATAACCTGAAATACCTTGGCTGCTTTGGATATAATGTCCTTCTTTTAAGTAACGACATAATTTACGAACTAGTGTGGCATTACTATTAATACTATCAGCAATATATTGACTAGACACCGGTTCTTTTTCAGTGGCTAATAGTGTAAGAATGTGTATAGAAACGGAAAATTGCGTATTCAAATTTAAGACTCCTTTTAAAATCACACTTGTGTATATAATAGTTACAAGTAAAGTTTACGTTATATTATAAAAGCGTGCAATGCATTTAGCAAAGAAAATATATTAAAAACACTATAAAGTATAGTTATAAACTCATATAATGGCATTGGTAGCAAAATAATATTAAAAAAGATATAAGGAGTGTTATTTTTTATGGTAGACAATGACAAGTCTATAAAAGATACATATACATCAAAAGCAACAATTGAAAATATTAATAATCAGGTTCAAATGAAAGAAGTCATGTTTACTCAAACTCCAGGACGGTATGCACTAAAATCAATCATGTCAGGGTTTTTATTAGCTATTGTGACTGTATTTATGCTAGGTATCAAAACGCAATTTGCAGGGGCCAATGAAGGTTTAGTCAATCTAATGGGAGCTATTTCTTTTAGTTTAGCATTAGTACTGATTGTGCTAACAAATTCAGAATTATTAACTAGTAATTTTATGTATTTGACAGTGGGTTGGTATTATAAAATCATTGGTATGAATAAAGCGTTTGGTATTATGTTAGTTTGTTTCTTATTTAATATTATTGGCGGTTTTATACTGTTCGCATTAATGAAATTCACACCTATTATGACACCGGAAATGATCAGTAGTTTAACCAGTATGGTCGATGGCAAAACGATAGATAGTACTTGGTATGCGATTTTAGTAAAGGCCATTTTTTGTAATTTCTTTATTAATATCGGCATTTACGTATCAATTCAATTTAAAGATGGATTATCAAAAGCATTCTTTATTGCATGTGGTGTGATTGTGTTTGTATTTATGGGATATGAACATGTGGTATTTAATGCAGGGTTATATTCTGGTATGGTTTTTTATGACTTTGACGCGGTAGCATGGTTGCATGTATTGAAAAATATCTTTTTTGCTTTTATTGGTAACTTTATCGGTGGTGGCATCTTTGTAGGATTAGTTTATGCATACTTAAATGGTAGAAGAGATAGTTTGCATAGTAAATCTTAATCTTTAAAATACGCTAGAAGGGTAACGGATACGATCATAAAGTATGAATTCTAGAATAGTTTATCTATGCATAACATCTAAATCATATTTTTCGAGCCATTATAATGAGCATTGTTATTGGTATTTTATTTGAAAAATATAGGGCATACGACATCAGTTTGAATTGTGCGCAATATTCTAAAACATATTAATTGACTCGAATATAAACAAGACATATTGTATTTATAGAATTTAAAAGTATATTTATGGTTAATTATCTAATTTTAATGATGGGATAAATAATGAATTGATAGGAGTGACAACATGTCTGATTACAATATAAGAATTGCAACAGAGTCAGATGCAGAAGTGTTACAACAACTGATGCATGAGGCTTTTACCCCTTTAAGAGAATTGGGAATAGATTGGCCATCTGTTAATGCTGATTTAGCATTGGTAAAAGATAATTTAACAAAAAATACGACATTTGTATTAGAAGATGATAAGGAAATCATTTCTACAATAACAGTTCGCTTCCCATGGGAAAGTAAACGCCGTATTTCAATTTATCCATTTGTATGGTGGTTTGCTACTAAGCCATCGTATGATGGAAAAGGGATAGGTAGTAAATTGTTAAAATACGTGGAAGAAACATTTTTACGAGATACACTTAAAGTGCCTGCTGTAACATTAGGTACATCAGCTCGAAAACACCCGTGGCTTTTAGATATTTATAAAAAAAGAGGTTACGAAGTATACGCAGAACATGAAAATGATGACGGCGATCTAGGTGTCATTATGCGTAAGGTGTTAATACCAGAAAGATTTGATGAAGACGTATTAGGCATGCCGCCATTTCATTAAAATTTAAAAATAAGTTTAAGGGAATTCTTTTATTTTATAAATAAGGGGATTCCCTATTTTTATTTATAATTGTGAATTAATTCACAAAAATACATTTATTTATATTACAATGCAAATATAAAGTAGATGAAGGAGTTTATTATGAAGGCAAATATAATCGTCATACATGGTATGCGCAGCGGAAAGCAAAATGAAATACTTCATAATTTTATTTCTAAATTAATGGAGCGAAGTAAAACAATGGTTTATGTTGCCTTTCTAGAGAGTAAATCACAAACGCTAGAAAGTGTAGTTGTAAAATTGCTGCAGCAAGGTTATTCGGAATTCATTATTATACCGTTACTTATCTTTCCAGCTAAACATTATTACGAAGATATTCCTTCTATTTTAAGTAAATTGAAATCAAAATATCCTGGGATGCATTATGGTATTTCGAAAACACTTGGTACACATAAACAGATGCCTAAAATAATTCAGCAAAATATTTTAGATACTTTAAAAAATATAAATCATATAGAACAGATTGTATTGATTGCGCATGGCAGTTCTACTTATTTAGAACCTGACTATGAATTGAAAAAATTAATGCAGGCATGTGATGTTTTTGATTTACCCATGCAAATGCTCACTGTTTATGGCGAGTACAATTATCGTCAAAAAATACAAAGATATTTGTTAGAAAATACCAGTGTATTGATTGTGCCAGTCTTTCTTTATGACGGTTATATTGTTAATAAAATAAAAGCAAACATCAATCATACCTGTAGGACGCGCGACATTCATTATACGAATGCGATCAATTTTCCGCCTGAACTCCATAAAATAATTGAAGAAAGAATTCGAGAAACAGAGGTGCTTTGTTGTGTATCCAGTACAACTTAATTTAATGCATAAAAATATTGTCATTATAGGAGGCGGTAGCATTGCTTATAGAAAGGCAAAAAATATTTTAAAAGAAAATCCACAATCTTTAACCATAATCAGTAAAAAATTTTTACCGGAGTTTTTTGAACTTGAGCATCATAACTTTAAATTAATTACAAAGTGTTATGACAAACATGATATTCAGCATGCTGATTTAGTTATTGCGGCAACCAATCATCAATCTATAAACAACCAAATTAAAGATGATGCAAAAAGCTCACAATGGGTCAACCACTGTGGAGACAAGGCGCAGTCAGATTTTTTTAACATGTTAGAGATCACATATGAAAATATAAAAATAAATTTTAGATCGGAAGGCCAAGATTACAACAAAATGAAAAAAATGGCACAAGAAGTAGAAAGATTTTTAACAGAATTTTATGAGGAGGAAAATTCATGTCAAAACAAAAACTTGTGATGATCGGTAATGGAATGGCAGGTTTAAGAACTATTGAAGAGATATTAGAACGCGATAAAGATAAATTTGATATTACAATCATTGGGAAAGAACCATACCCCAACTATAATCGAATTATGTTATCGAATATACTTCAAAAGAAAATGACAATTGAAGAAACGATTATGAATCATTTTGATTGGTATAAACAAAATGATATAGCGTTGATTACAGATGACCCTGTTGTTGAAGTGAATCGAAATCAAAAATTGGTAACGACACAACAAGGTCGTATATTTGAATTTGATCTTTGTATATTTGCTACTGGTTCTAAAGCTTTTGTCTTGCCTATACCTGGTGCATCATTACCAAGCGTGATTGGTTGGCGCACGATTGAAGACACTGAAAGATTAATCGAAATTGCTCAAAGCAAAAAAACAGCTGTTGTGATTGGCGGTGGATTGCTTGGTTTGGAATGTGCAAAAGGGTTGATGGATCAAGGCATGGACGTCACAGTAGTACACTTGGCTGAATGGCTCATGGAAATGCAATTAGATGAAAAGGCAGGACGTCTTTTGAAATCGGATTTAGAAGCACAAGGCATGAAATTTAAATTACAGGCAAGTACGAAAGCAATCTTAGGTGAAGAAGACGTTACTGGTATTGCTTTAGCTGATGGGACAACGATCGAAGCGGATTTAGTTGTCATGGCAGTTGGAATTAGACCTTACACTAAAGTTGCTGAAATGAGTGGTATCGACGTTGGCAGAGGAATCAAAGTAAATGACTATATGCAAACAAGCGATCCATCTATCTATGCAGTTGGAGAATGTGCAGAACACAATGGGAAAGTATATGGTTTAGTTGCACCTTTATATAAACAAGGTAAAGTATTAGCTGATTATTTAACAGATAAAGATACTGATGGTTATAAAGGTTCAACTACTTTTACTTCTCTGAAAGTTTCAGGATGTGATTTATATAGTGCTGGTCACATTATAGAAAGTGATGAAGTTAAAGCCCTGGAGACATTTGATAGTCAAAGCAACCATTATAAAAAAATATTTTTTAAAGATAATGTCATTGTAGGTGTAGTCTTATATGGTGATATTGAAGATGGCTCTCGATTCTTTAATATGATGAAACAAGAAGCATTAATTGAAGATTATACAAGAGTCTCTCTCTTGCACAAAGATGGAGAAGCGATAGGCGTTAATATAGCAGATATGTCAGATGATGAAACGATTTGTGGCTGTAATGGTATTGAAAAAGGTGTCATTACCACTGCGATTCATGCAGAAGGTCTGACAAGTGTAGATGAGGTTACAAAAGTAACAAAAGCAGGTAATTCATGTGGAAAGTGTAAAGGTCTTATTGGTCAAATATTAGAGCATACATTAGGCGAAGGTTTTGTTGCTAATAAAGCTACAGGTATATGCGACTGTACGGATTTAACACGCGATCAGATTGTAACGCAAATTAGAGCAAAAGGGTTAAAAACATCTGAATCTGTGAGACAACAATTAAATTTTAAAGATAAACATGGTTGTCCTAAATGTAGACCAGCGATTAACTATTATTTAAATATGGTATATCCTTTCGAACACGAAGATGAAATAGAATCAAGATTTGCAAATGAACGTTACCACGCTAATATTCAAAAAGACGGTACATTTTCAGTTATTCCTCAAATGCGTGGTGGCGTGACGGATGCAGCACAGTTAATACGTTTAGGTGAAGTTGCGCAAAAATATAATGTACCACTGGTTAAAGTGACGGGCTCACAACGGATTGGATTATATGGTATTGAGAAAGCATGCTTGCCTAAGGTATGGGAAGATTTAGGTATGAGATCAGCTTCGGCATATGGTAAAAAAACGCGCTCCGTTAAAAGCTGTGTAGGTAAAGCTTTTTGTCGTTTTGGTACTCAAAATACAACTGAATTAGGTATGAAATTGGAAAAAACATTTGAATACATTGATACACCGCATAAATTTAAAATGGGTGTATCTGGATGTCCGAGAAGTTGTGTAGAATCAGGTGTTAAAGATTTCGGAGTTATTGGTGTGGAAAATGGCTTTCAAATATATATAGGTGGTAATGGTGGTACAGAAGTGAGTATCGGACAACATTTAACAACTGTAGAAACTGAGGAAGAAGTTATCAGATTATGTGGCGCATTGATGCAATACTACAGAGAAACCGGTATCTATGCTGAACGCACAGCACCTTGGATAAATCGCTTAGGTTTTGACAATGTCAAAGATGTGTTATTAAATCCATCAAGACAAGATGAACTCTTCAACCGCATTATGGAAGCTAAGCAGGCAGTAGAACAAGAACCATGGTCACACATTTTAAATCATCAATCAGTTAAACGTATATTTGAAGTAGAGGAAGTGAATGTATAATGACAACAAACAAAGTGAAAGTAACTTCAATTAATGAGCTTACACCACTCATTGGTAAAAAAATGATCATTCAAGATAAAGAAATCGGTATTTTTTTAACGGAAAATGGTTCAGTGTACGCGGTAAATAATATATGTCCTCATAAACAAGGTCCACTTTCAGAAGGCACTGTAAGTGGAAACCATGTTTATTGTCCGTTGCATGACCAAAAAGTAGACTTAAAGACTGGTGAGTTAGTGGACTCTGAATTAGAATGCGTTACGGTATATGATGTGGAAGTTCATAATGGAGATGTGTATCTATGCCTGTAAATGATTTAGGAAAAGTTTTTCTTGTTGGTGCTGGACCAGGAAACCCTATGTTGCTAACCAAAAAAGCAGAATATTTAATTAGAACAGCAGATATTATATTTTATGATCGGTTAGTTAATCCAGTTATATTACAACTTGCAGATCCCCTTACAGAAATTGTCGATGTTGGTAAAAAACCATATCACAAACATATAAATCAAGAAGAAATCAATGAGAAAATCATATTTGCAGCTAAACATCACCAGCGTGTCGTCAGATTAAAAGGTGGAGACCCATCTATATTTGGGCGCGTGCAAGAAGAAACGCATGCACTGTTTAAACAAAATATAGCGTTCGAAATTGTGCCCGGCATTACGACTGCAAGTGCAGCAGTAGCCAGTTTAGGTGTAGGATTAACAGCACGAAATATTGCCAAAAGTGTCATATTCACTACAGGTTCTTATTGTAACGATCAAACTCAAATGTTTGATTTAAAAAGTCTTATGGATGGTGGGACTTTAGCCATATACATGGGAATGAAAAAGTTATCGAATATTTTAGATTATATTTATACAGAAACGAAGATAGATTATCCGGTGGCTATATTAAAACATGTTTCTTTAGATAATGAACAAGTAATTTCTGGTAAACTGTCTACAATTGCTAAAAAAATGAATGAACAACAGTGGCATCAACCTGGTATCTTACTTATTGGTGAATTGTTGGATGAGCAATATATTAGGTGTGAAAATATAAAAGATAATAGCACTAAAACTTACTTAATTAAAGGCCCTCGAAATAAAGCAATTGAAAAAGTATTCGAACTTTGCGAAACAGGAAATAACTGTTTGTTACAACCAGATAGCAATATCACTTATCATAAAAGTCAGCTTATGCTATATGAGCAATTGCAAGATCAATGGGCGTTTGATGCAGTTATTGAACTAGGCAAATCTTATTCAAAAAATCCTATCTAATAAATTTTAATAATGATTGATTGCTAATATTAAATAAAGAGAAGTAGAAATTAAATTTTCTAATAAAGATAGCGTTACCATAAGCATTTGAGATTGATTTATATCTCAGATGCTTATTTTATTTATAGAAAAATGGCATATATGCATAGATCTATTTTGAGATAGGAAACCAAGGAAGTTTGAATAGGTTAAAAGTTGATTGATACAACTTTAAGAAAAATATTATTTATTACTTTATCTTTTTATATAAAGCACATACTAATATAAAAACCATAATTAACTATACTTTTCTATACAAACATGGAAATCTTATGATAAAAAGTATTTTTCGTAAAAAATAACGATTGTAATACAATATAAATATATAGTTATTTAAAAATTTAAAATAAATTAATTTATTACAATATAAAATGTGTTATTGTGTATTTGTACAGTTATTAATTGGGGACGCAACATTATTTTGAGGAGTGTAATATTCAAAAAAATAATATGAGGTGATTTTAATGAACAAGAATTTCGGCAAATTAACAAGAGAACGCAAGCAAAGATTTAGTATCAGAAAGTATGCTGTAGGTGCAGTATCTGTATTAGCAGGGACATTTTTCTTAATGAATGGTGATATTTCAGAAGCAAGTGAAGCAAATAATGATCATGGAGCTAGCTATACAGAGGTAAACAAAGGAATTGATGATGAAAAAAGTAATACATTAACAACAAATCATCAGCAAGATACATCTTTAACAAATGGCCAAGCAGAAGATACAAATAAAACGTCCAAATTACAATCTGAAATACCTCAGTCAACGAATCAAAAACAAAATGAAAATGAACAAGAAAACCAACAATTAAAAACATTTGCTAAAGAAGAAGTAAATGAAAATCAAACAGCAGATCAAGAAGAAACAACAGATGAAGGTCAGAAATCTGAAGAAGCGGTAGCAACAGAAGAAGTAGAAACAGATGAAGACCAAGCATCAGATAAAGAAGAAGTAGAAACAGACGAAGACCAAGCATCAGATAAAGAAGAAGTAGAAACAGACGAAGACCAAGCATCAGATAAAGAAGTAGAAACAGACGAAGACCAAGCATCAGATAAAGAAGAAGTAACAGATGAAGATCAAGCAACAGAAGAAGAAGAAGTAACAGATGAAGATCAAGCAACAGAAGAAGAAGTAGAAACAGATGAAGATCAAGCGTCAGACAAAGAAGAAGCAACAGATGAAGACCAAGCAACAGATAAAGAAGAAGCAACAGATGAAGATCAAGCAACAGATAAAGAAGAAGCAACAGATGAGGATCAAGCATCAGATAAAGAAGAAACAACAGATGAAGATCAAGCATCAGATAAAGAAGAAGCAACAGATGAGGATCAAGCATCAGATAAAGAAGAAACAACAGACGAAGATCAAGCAACAGATAAAGAAGAAGCAACAGATGAGGATCAAGCATCAGATAAAGAAGAAGTAGAAACAGATGAGGATCAAGCAACAGAAGAAGTAGAAACAGATGAAGATCAAGCAACAGACAAAGAAGAAGCAACAGATGACAAAGCGAAACAAGAAAAAGAGCAGGAAACAGCTGCAACAGATAAAAACATGAAAGAATCTAATGCTCGCCAACGTGCGCATGTGCAACAAAGTGAAGTAAAACAATTACTTAAATCATCTAAAAAAGCGGAACAAGGTGAACATATCAATAAACATCCTATTATATTAGTACACGGATTTTTAGGTTTAGTAGGTGATAATAAACCTAGTGTATATCCAAATTATTGGGGTGGCAAAAAATATAAAGTAAAAGAAGAATTAGAAAAAGCAGGCTACGAAGTTTATGAAGCAAGCGTAGGTGCATTTAGCAGTAACTATGACCGTGCAGTTGAATTATATCACTTTATAAAAGGTGGTAAAGTCGATTATGGGGCAGCGCACGCAGCCAAATACGGACATGATAGATATGGCAATGAATATGAAGGTGTTATGCCAGATTGGCAACCAGGACAAAAAGTACATTTAATAGGTCATAGTATGGGTGGACAAACGATTCGTTTATTAGAACAATTTTTACGTTTTGGTAACCCAGAAGAAATCAAATATCAAAAAGAACATGGCGGTACGATTTCACCTTTATTCCAAGGTCAAAAAGATAATATGATATCTTCAATAACAACATTAGGAACACCTCATAAAGGTTCTCAAGCATCAGATAAATTAGCGAATAGAGACTTTGCCAAGAAGTTAATGAATGATGTTGGTAAATTAGGTGGAAATAAAGCATCAAATGTTGATTTAGGATTTGGACACTGGGGATTAAAACAAAAACCAGATGAAAGTTATTTAGATTATGTAAAAAGAGTTAAAGACAGTCCTCTATGGGATACAGAAGACAATGCGGTAAGAGACTTAACAACTTTTGGTGCAGAAGATTTAAATTTAAATACATCTATTAATCCTAATATTGTCTATACATCTTATGCAGGTCAAGCTTCACATGCTGGACCATTAGGTAATCACCGTCCTAATATTGGTCAATATTTCCTAATGAATTTGACAAGTAATATCATTGGCTCAGATAACAAAGTAGAATGGAAAGAAAACGACGGTGTTGTACCAATCATTTCTGCGCTCAATCCAACTGGTCAAAAAGCTAAAAATGTAGATGATATTTCAAAAGCAACAGAAAAAGGTGTATGGCAAGTATTACCTATTAAAAAGAACTGGGATCATGTAGACTTTATTGGCATTGATGACTTAGATCGCAAAAGAACAGGTGAAGAATTAGAAGCCTTTTATACAGGCATCGTCGATCATTTAATGCGCGTAGAAGAGCAAGATGAGGAAAACGTTGCAGTATAAAGCATGAAACATAAAGATTTAAAATAATCGAAATTTAAGAGTTAAAGCTTCCTTTACGCTATTTATGAGTATGACACATGGTTGATCAATATCAACATTAAGCATATTCACTATAAAGTGTAAGGGAAGTTTTTGTTTATACCCACTAAGAAATTGGTGGGTATTTTTGTGTAATTAGGTAAATCCCTAATATTTAGACTATGTGAAAAAATGTACAATTAAGTTAAGAAGTTGCATTAATTAATATATAAGGTTCTGCAATGAGTTTTATTAATTATGTAAGAAGGAGATAACTATGAAAAAATTTGGATTACAATTCTTTAAGCCAACAGAAAAATTTAATGGTGACTGGTCAATCTTGGAAAGTAAAAGTCGTGAATGGGAAAAAATGTATAGAGAACGTTGGAGTCATGACAAAGTAGTAAGAACGACACATGGAGTGAATTGTACGGGGTCTTGTTCTTGGAAGGTGTTTGTGAAAAACGGTGTGATTACTTGGGAAAATCAACAAACCGACTATCCTAGTTGTGGACCAGACTTACCTGAATTTGAGCCACGTGGTTGTCCTAGGGGTGCTTCTTTTTCTTGGTATGAATATAGTCCTTTACGCATTCGTTATCCTTATATTCGCGGGAAGTTATGGGAATTATGGACAGAAGCATTAGAGACACATGAAAACAATACCGTAGCTGCTTGGGCTTCAATTGTTGAAAATGAAGAAAAAGCTAAGATATACAAACAAGCAAGAGGTAAGGGTGGATTAGTTAGAACAAATTGGAAAGATGTTTCTAAACTTATATCAGCTCAAATCATATATACAATTAAGAAATATGGACCAGATAGATTGGCTGGTTTTACACCAATACCTGCAATGTCAATGTTAAGTTACGCTTCTGGTGCGCGTTTTATGAGTTTGCTAGGTGGAGAAATGTTGAGCTTTTATGATTGGTATGCTGATTTACCGCCAGCGTCACCACAAATATGGGGTGAACAAACAGATGTACCAGAATCAAGTGATTGGTATAACGCAGCTTATATTATGATGTGGGGTTCGAATGTACCATTAACAAGAACGCCAGACGCACATTTTATGACAGAAGTACGTTATAAAGGTACCAAAGTGGTGTCAGTTGCCCCTGACTATGCGGAAAACGTTAAATTTGCGGATAACTGGTTAGCGCCAAATCCTGGCACAGACGCGGCAGTGGCACAAGCGATGACACATGTTATTTTACAAGAACATTATGTCAATGAACCTAATGACTATTTTATTAATTACGCAAAACAATATACGGATATGCCATTTGTCCTTATGTTAGATGAAGATAAAAACGGACTAAAAGCTGGGCGTTTCCTACGGGCACATGATTTAGGTCAAGCTACTGAAAATAGCGAGTGGAAGCCTGTGGTTTTTGATAAATTAGCAAAACAATTAACAGTGCCTAATGGTACGATGGGTCAACGTTGGGAAGAAGGCAAACAATGGAATTTGAAACTTGAAAATGAAGAAGGCAATCAGATTGAACCTGCAATGAGTTTTGCCGAAGATGAATATGAATTAAAACACATACAGTTTCCATTTTTTAATAACGAAGGTAACGGCATATTTGAGCGTCCAATTGCCGTTCAAAAACTTAAATTAGCAAATGGTGAAGAGAAATACGTGACTACAGTGTTTGATTTGATGACAAGTCAGTATGGTGTGAAACGTTTCAATCATGAATTAGAGGCATCAGGCTATGATGATGCAGCATCTTATTATACGCCAGCATGGCAAGAAAAAATCACAGGTGTGAAACAAAGTGTTGTGACACAAGTTGGTAGAGAGTTTGCACAAAATGCAATTGATACTAACGGACGTTCA
The DNA here is from genome assembly GCF_013391405.1 of Staphylococcus sp. GSSP0090. Lineage (GTDB taxonomy): Bacteria > Bacillota > Bacilli > Staphylococcales > Staphylococcaceae > Staphylococcus. The sequence goes on along the minus strand of NZ_JACBFD010000016.1, from coordinate 31,772 downwards.
ATGATTATCATGGGAGCTGGTATTAATCATTGGTTTAACTCGGATACGATTTACCGTTCCATTTTAAATTTAGTATTACTTTGCGGCTGCCAAGGTGTCAACGGTGGGGGTTGGGCACATTATGTTGGTCAGGAAAAATGTCGCCCAATTGAAGGCTGGAATACCATTGCCTTCGCGAAAGATTGGCAAGCACCGCCACGTTTACAAAATGGCACAAGTTGGTTCTATTTTGCAACAGATCAATGGAAATATGAAGAATCAAATATCGATAGCTTAAAATCACCATTAGCAGAAAATATTAAGCACCAACATCCTGCTGACTATAATGTGTTAGCAGCAAGATGTGGTTGGTTACCATCTTATCCTCAATTTGATAAAAATAGTTTGTCTTTTAGTGAGGAAGCGAAAGATGCTGGAGAATATAATAATGAAGCTATTATAAAACGTGCGATTGAATCCGTGAAATCTAGAGAAACGAAATTTGCAATTGAAGACCCGGACTTAAAACAAAATCATCCAAAGACGTTGTTCTTATGGCGCTCTAATTTAATTTCCAGCTCTGCTAAAGGACAAGAATACTTTATGAAACATTTACTCGGTGCAAAATCAGGTCTGTTGGCTGAGCCTAATGAAGAAGTGAAACCAGAAGAAATTCAATGGAGAGAAGATACAGAAGGTAAACTAGATTTACTCGTTTCATTAGATTTTAGAATGACATCAACACCATTGTATTCTGATATCATTTTACCTGCTGCAACATGGTATGAAAAACACGATTTATCATCAACAGACATGCACCCATTTGTACATCCATTTAATCCGGCGATAGATCCATTATGGGAATCACGTTCAGACTGGGATATTTTCAAAACATTGAGTAAAGAGATATCAGAAATGGCTAAAACACATCTGAAAGGTATTTATAAAGACGTCGTTACGACACCACTTGCGCATGATTCAAAACAAGAAATTTCTAATGTGAATGGGATTGTAAAAGACTGGACGAAAGGTGAAATTGAAGCTATACCTGGAAAAACGATGCCAAGTTTTACAGTAGTGGATAGAGATTATACTATAATATTTGATAAATATATTACCTTAGGCCCTTCATTAGAGAAAGCTAAAATAGGTGCGCATGGCGTGAGTTACTCGGTAGCAGAACAATATGAAGAGTTAAAAAGTATGGTTGGTACTTGGAATGAAGCAGATGAGGACTCTGTAAAAAACGATAGACCAAGAATAGATACTGCAAGACGTGCTGCAGATGTCGTTTTAAATTTATCTTCTGCTACGAACGGTAAGCTATCACAACAAGCTTATGAAGATTTAGAGCAACAAACCGGTATGCCGTTGAAAGATATTTCAAGTGAACGTGCATCAGAAAAAATATCATTTTTAAACATAACTGCACAACCACGAGAAGTGATTCCGACAGCTGTCTTTCCAGGTTCAAATAAAAATGGTAAACGCTATTCACCATTTACTACGAATGTAGAGCGACTTGTACCGTTTAGAACATTAACAGGTCGACAAAGTTACTATATTGACCATGAAGTGTTCCAGCAATTAGGTGAAAGTTTACCTGTGTATAAGCCGACTTTACCACCAATGGTATTCGGTACGAGAGATAAGAAAGTAACAGGTGATGAAAGTACACTGGTCTTACGTTACTTAACACCACATGGTAAATGGAATATTCACTCAACTTATCAAGATAACCAACATATGTTGACTTTATTTAGAGGTGGACCAACGGTATGGCTTTCTAATGAAGATGCAGAAAGACATGATATCAAAGATAATGATTGGTTGGAAATATACAACCGAAATGGCGTTGTAGCAGCAAGAGCGGTAGTATCTCATAGAATGCCAAGAGGTACGATGTTTATGTACCATGCCCAAGATAAACATATTGAAACACCAGGATCACAAATTACAGATACGAGAGGTGGTTCACATAATGCACCTACGCGAATACATTTAAAACCAACGCAACTGGTTGGAGGTTATGCACAAATTAGTTATCACTTTAATTATTATGGACCAATTGGGAATCAGAGAGATGTTTATGTAGCAGTAAGAAAGCTGAAGGAGGTTGATTGGCTTGAAAATTAAAGCGCAAATTGCAATGGTGTTAAATTTAGATAAATGTATAGGATGTCATACTTGTAGTGTAACTTGTAAGAGTACATGGACTAACCGTCCTGGTGCGGAATATATGTGGTTTAACAATGTAGAAACAAAACCAGGTATTGGTTATCCGAAACAATGGGAAGATCAAGAGCGATATAAAGGTGGTTGGTATTTAAATAAAAAAGGTAAGTTAGAACTTAAATCAGGTAGTAAGTTATCGAAAATTGCATTAGGTAAAATATTTTACAATCCTAATATGCCAGTTATTAAAGATTATTATGAACCGTGGACATATAATTATGAAAATCTTACAACAGCTAAAGCAGGAAATCACTCTCCAGTCGCTACCGCACATTCATTAATTTCAGGAGATAAATTAGATTTAGAGTGGGGACCAAACTGGGAAGATGATTTAGCAGGTGGTCATGTTACAGGACCGGAAGACCCAAACATTAAACGCATTGAAGAAGATATTAAATTTCAATTTGATCAGACCTTTATGATGTATTTACCTAGGTTGTGTGAACATTGCTTGAATCCAAGTTGTGTAGCATCGTGTCCATCTGGAGCAATGTATAAGCGTGATGAAGACGGTATTGTACTTGTAGACCAAGAGGCTTGTCGTGGTTGGCGATATTGTATGACAGGTTGTCCATACAAGAAAGTATACTTTAACTGGAAAACAAATAAAGCAGAAAAATGTACGTTTTGCTTCCCTCGTATTGAAGCAGGTATGCCAACAGTATGTTCTGAAACATGTACAGGTAGAATGCGCTATTTAGGTGTATTACTTTATGATGCTGACAGAGTTGAAGAAGCAGCCACAGCTGAAAATGAGCAAGAGTTATACGAAAAGCAATTGGATTTATTCTTGAATCCGTATGACGAAGCGGTAATAGAACAAGCTCAAAAAGATGGAATTTCATTAGAATGGATAGAAGCTGCTCAGAATTCTCCAGTCTATAAATTGGCCATTGAATATAAGCTTGCATTTCCTTTACATCCAGAATATCGCACGATGCCTATGGTTTGGTATTGTCCACCACTTAGTCCTATTATGAGTTATTTTGAAGGGAAAACAGCAACAGAAGCAAATAGAAATCCTGATATGATTTTCCCAGCTATAGAAGAAATGAGATTACCGATTCAGTATTTAGCTAATTTATTTACAGCTGGTGATACGGAACCTGTGAAATCAGCATTACAACGCATGGCAATGATGAGAAGTTATATGCGTGCTCAGGTAACCAATAAAACATTTGATGTTGATAGATTAGCAAGACTTGGATTATCTGAAAGACAAACTAAAGACATGTATCGTTTATTGGCAATTGCAAAACACGAAGATCGCTTTGTGGTTCCAACATCGCACAAAGAAACTTATATGGACACTTATCGTGCCCAAGGTAGCGAAGGATATGGAGGAGAATACTTCGGATCCAATTGTGAGGGATGTGGTGTGCCTGTAGCGACAGCTTCTGGAAAATCAGGACAAGAAATTTATAATGATAATTTCTATGGAGGGATTTTCCGTGATTAATTTAACCTATTTTAATAAACACCAAGAGGCATTAGGATACTTTGCGCAACAATTAATGTTTCCAGATAAATTAACATTGCACCCTAAAACGTTTGAAGAAGTTATTCATACGGAACATCCGGCATATCAGAATCTAATTCAATATCGTGAACAAATGTATGAATTGAATTTATTACAAATAAAACAATTATATTCAGATACGTTTGATTTCAATAAAACAGCACCTCTTTATATGACATATAATAAATTTGACACTCAAAAAGAACGAGGGCAATTATTAGCTAAATTAAAGGTATTATATGAAATGTTTGGATTGAAGATGGCGGATAATGAATTATCTGATTACCTACCACTGATGCTTGAATTTTTATATATTGCACAGTGGCAAAATGATCCTAGAGCAAAAGGTAACATAGAATTTGTCATCATGATTATTGAGGATGGCACATATGTAATGGCTAATCAATTAGCAAAACAAAACAGTCCTTATTATTACCTAATAAAGGGACTAAGAGAAACGTTGAAAGCTTGTTTAGAGCCGGCAAATGAGGTGGAACACCATGTTTAATCAATTTTTATGGGTCATTATGCCCTATTTATGCATAGCTATATTCTTTCTCGGTCATCTTGCTAGATTTAAGTTTGATAAATTCTCTTGGACTGCAAAATCTAGTGAATTTATAGAAAAGAAACAACTTAAATGGGGCAGCTTAATGTTTCATTTGGGCATCATTCCCGTAGCAATGGGCCATGTAGTAGGTTTGCTTATTCCAGCTCATTGGCTAACGGCAGTGGGTGTAAGTGATCATTTATACCATATCGGTGCTGTTTATGTTGGCAGTGTTTTTGGTATAATAACATTGATTGGTATGTTGCTATTAACGGCACGACGTGTCACTAAAAAAAATATAAGAAGGCTAAGTTCTGCATCCGATATCATTGTTAATTTCTTATTATTAGCAATTGTATTTATGGGATGCTATGCCACTTTAGTCACGAATGCAACGGTACCATCATTTGATTATAGAGAGACCATATCCGTTTGGTTTAGACAATTATTTATATTTTCTCCAGATGCCAATTTGATGATACAGGTGCCGCTTGCCTTTAAAATGCATATCCTTTTAGGATTTATAATTATGGCATTTTGGCCATTTACTAGACTTGTGCATGTATGGAGTGTACCACTTACGTATGTAAGCCGTAGCTATATTATTTATCGTAAACACAAAGTTTGAATGGAGGCGATAAGTTGAATGCATTATCTTTAAATGAACATTTGGATTATCAAGCTGTGTTAGATTCAATAAGAATAGAAGAAGGATTTGACTATGCCGCGATTGCACTTTATGAAAAGGAAAGCCATATTTCACCAATAAAATGGTGTTATGCTTCTGGTAATTTGAACCAACGTTATAAATTTATTGTTTTACGTAAGGGAAAAGGCCTTGCTGGCAATGTTATGAAAACTGGGAAACGAATGGTAATTGAAAATGTAGCCCAATCATTATCAGCAGAGGACAAACATAAATATCCTATTGTTTTATGTGAACTGTTAACTTCTATGATTGCCATTCCGCTTTGGTATCAGCACCAAGTATATGGTGTTTTACTATTGGGTCAAAGAAATGACAAGCCTTTGCCACAAACATATAAAACAATATCACTTAAAAGTAAATTAGGTATATTTAACGAAGAAGATTAGGTGATGGTAATGAATGTCAATCATGAATTAGATATGAATAACTTATTGATGCAATATTTTAATCATACCAGTGAAAAAATAGTGTTTGTAGATAATCAAGGACAGGTTATTGCTATGAATCAGGCTGCAAATGATATCATTGCGCTTGATAATGATTATGAAGGTATGACCAATGCGATTTGCAATCATTGTGAAGGTTATACAAATGAATTTGATTTACAATCTTGTAAACAATGCTTTTTAGAAGCTGAAACAGTAGGTAATACAAGTTTTCAAGTATTTATGAAGACAATATATGGTACAGTTGAACCTTTTACCGCAACGTATCAAATGATTGATGAGGTCAATGGTGTTAAAGCATTTACGCTTCAAAATGTATCACCACAAATAGAGAGACATGACAAGATGTATCAACGTAAAATGATGCAGAAAACCATTTTCGCACAAGAAAATGAAAGAAAACGTATTTCTCGAGAGTTACATGATAGTGTTGTTCAAGAATTATTAAATATTGATGTTGAATTACGACTTTTAAAATATCAACAAGACATTGATCAATTATTAAGTGATTCCAAGCGTATTGAAGGTCTAATGTCCAAATTAATTGATGATATTCGTAATTTATCAGTGGAATTACGACCTTCATCATTAGATGATTTAGGGTTAGATGCGGCTTTTAAAACGTATTTTAAACAAGTTGAAACAAATTATGGTATTAAAATTACTTATCTGTCCAATTTAGCGACGAATCGGTTTGATAGTGAGATAGAAACAGTTGTCTATAGAATCGTTCAAGAAGCCTTATTTAATGCGATAAAATATGCAAATGTGGATCAAGTTGATATAGAAGTGCATGTATGTAATCAGAAATTAATCGCCGAAGTTATAGATAGAGGTAGAGGATTTATCAAGACAGATCAACCTGAAGGTACTGGGTTAGGACTTTATGGCATGCGAGAACGCGCTGAGCTCGTAAATGCAGAAGTTACTATAGACACACAATTAGGTAAAGGTACAATTGTGACACTTGAGGTGCCAATTTAGGTGATAAGGAGAAATTAATTTGAGAATAGTTATTGCGGATGATCATGCAGTTGTGCGTACGGGATTTTCAATGATATTAAATTATCAAGATGATATGGAAGTAGTTGGAACTGCTGCGGATGGTGTAGAAGCTTATCAAAAAGTATTAAAGCATAAACCAGATGTCCTTATTATGGATTTAAGTATGCCACCAGGTGAGTCGGGACTGATCGCAACAAGCAAAATATCAGAAAGTTTTCCAGAAACGAAAATATTAATCTTAACCATGTATGATGATGAAGAATACCTATTTCACGTTTTAAAAAATGGTGCCAAGGGCTATATATTAAAAAATGCTCCAGATGAGCAATTGATATTGGCAATTAGAACTGTTTATAAAGGTGAAACTTATGTGGATATGAAACTGACGACATCATTGGTAAATGAATTTGTAAATAATTCAGCAAATGATCATTCAGCTACTACAGATCCTTTTAAAATTTTGTCTAAACGAGAAATAGAAATCTTACCATTAATTGCCAAAGGGTATGGGAATAAAGATATTGCTGAAAAACTTTTTGTATCGGTGAAAACAGTAGAAGCACATAAAACACATATTATGCAAAAATTAGAATTAAAATCAAAACCAGAATTAGTCGAATATGCTATGAAGAAAAAGTTGGTTGACTTTTAAAGTGATGATTAATTAAGACTTTATTGAAAAAGCGAATAAGCAAGAAATCTAAATCAAATAAACATGCATAAATACGCGTATGTTTTTATTTATGAACAGCATCATATGAAGTATACAGATTTGTATTTTTTACTACAATCATATATTACGAATACAGCTATTGAGACTCAAATATATATGTATATCTGAGATTCCTACTGTCGACAAAGGTTCTGACTTTGTTGGCAGTTTTTTTGTCTGCTTTCCAAGGGTAACACATCAGCCTCTAATCTTGTCCCAGTATTATTCTCTTAGGCAATGGTGTAAATTACAACCCAATACAATAATATTTCGATTGAGTAATGGTGGTGCTTATGTTGTTAAATAAATCATTGGATAAAAGGGATTGATATGAAATCATTGCTTACTAAATAAAGTGGATACGATCATATATTTGATTGATGTCCTTCGTCTAACGTATTGAAAATAAAAGGGAAACTAATATATAAAAGGTACTTTAAATAAGGGGAAATATGCAATGGCTTAAGGGATACTCCTTATGTTCAACTTTTCACAATGATTTTATAATGTAATTGTAGCCAACATACTGCAAAGAACAACACTTTTGACTAAATCATATTGCACCCGTTTAAATGTTTAGTCGATAAATGAACGTAAAACAACTAGAACATTTGTAGTTTGTTGGTCATTATCATAAATTTAAAATGAAGGTGAATTGAATGAATAAAGCAAGTGGTGGTTTTCAGCTTACACTGCAATCTTTAAGCCTTGTAGTGGGATTCATGGCATGGAGTATCATTGCGCCACTCATGCCATACATTTCACAGGACGTCCAAGTAACAGATAGTCAATTATCTATCATTTTAGCGATACCTGTGATATTAGGTTCTGTTTTAAGAGTGCCATTTGGATATCTAACAAATATTATTGGCGCGAAATGGGTATTTTTCTGTAGTTTTATCATATTACTATTTCCCATTTATTTTTTAAGTCAAGCGCAGTCACCAAGTATGTTGATGGCTTCTGGCTTCTTTCTTGGTATTGGAGGGGCGGTATTTTCTGTTGGTGTAACGTCTATACCTAAATATTTTCCTAAAGAAAGAGTTGGGTTAGCAAATGGTATTTATGGAATGGGGAATATAGGTACCGCAATTTCTTCTTTTTTAGCACCTCCGATTGCAGGAATTGTGGGATGGCAAACAACGGTTAGAGGCTACTTAATTGTCATCTTATTGTTTGCAATATTTATGTTTCTATTAGGTGATGCCAAAGAGCCAAAAATAAAAGTACCATTAATGAAGCAATATAAAAAATTATTGAAAGATTTGAGGTTATATTATTTATCGCTTTGGTATTTTATTACCTTTGGTTCATTCGTTGCTTTTGGTTTATTTTTACCAAACTTTTTAGTTCAAAATTTTGGTATAAGTGAAGTTGATGCAGGTATCAGAGCGGGTATCTTCATTGCATTAGCAACTTTTCTAAGACCATTAGGTGGTATTTTAGGGGATAAATTTAATGCCGTAGCTTTACTCATCTTTGATTTTATATTGATGATTGTTGGGGCGATCATGCTCGGTTTATCAAGCCATATTGTTTTATTTACAATAGGCTGCTTACTCATTAGCATGTGTGCTGGCATCGGTAATGGATTAATATTTAAATTGGTGCCATTCTATTTTGGCAAAGAAGCTGGTTCGGCGAATGGTATTGTGTCTATGATGGGAGGATTGGGAGGATTTTTCCCACCGTTAGTCATATCCTATGTGACAAGTGTTACAGGTACAAGTCATCTTTCATTTATTTTATTAGCTATTGTCGGAGTCATTGCTTTAATTACGATGGTTCATATTACGAAACGTGAAAAATTCAATTTATCAATATAATGAAAAAACGGCAGATTCACCTAAGTGGTGTCTCTGCCGTTATGATTTATACTATCAACAATTTTCTAATGAGTGTGTATATGCTCATTAATCTATTTGAATATTAGATGAAGTGCGATCTTCTTGTTCTTTTTTAGGTAATGTTACATTTAGCATACCATTTTCATACGAAGCTTTAATTGCAGTTTCGTCAACATTTTCAAATGGATATTGACGTTTGACATTGCTCGTACTACGTTCTTGATGAATTAGACGACCTGCTTCATCTTGCTCATTGTTTTCAATAACTTGTTTACCTTCAATAGTTAAAACATTATTTTCAAATTGTAAACTGATATTTTCTTTTTGGAAACCAGGAAGTTCAGCTTCCACGACATAAGCATGATCGAGTTCTTTTACATCTGAGGTTATGCTTGTACTATCTGGGAATTGTTCGAAAAATTGACGTCCAAAATCTTTAAATAAATCGCCAGGATTCCCTTCGAAAAATGAATTGTTAAATGGTCTCATATCAAAAGCCATCATACATCTCTCCTTTAAATATTATTTTATAAAAATTTAGTCAATTGAAATTTGTGTTTTTGTTTGTTTGATTGGAAGCGTCACAGATAATATGCCATCATGCATTGACGCCTTAATTCCATTGGTATCAATGTTTTTGAATATAAATTGTCTACTTTGTTCGTCTTTCATACGCTCTTTAGTTAGATACGTCACTTCACTTGTTTCTGTTTCTGATTGTTTTGCAGTAATTGTTAGTGTTTTTTCTTCATAGTTAATTGAAATTTGTTCTTTTTGATAACCAGGAAGTTCAGCTTCCACTGTGTATTGATTATCTGATTGATAAACATTTACTTTGAATTCGTGATGGTCTGATAATAAATTGTTTAATAAATCTTGGGGTAGATTGTTAGTTGTTTGTATCATCTCTAATCACCTCTCCTTTAACCTTACAACTGTATTATAATACAATAGTCAAAGAAAGTCAAAGTCAAAGCATTGAACATAAAAAAACACCTCTTAGAATAGGGCGCTTATCAAATAAAGTTATATTAATTTATAAAATACTACCGTAAAAATGATAGCTTAGTGGTAATTACAAAAGATAAGTAAAGTCAAAAATAAATATAATATGTACTTCTAACTTTAACTTATCCATCGTAGATTAAATATTTTTTTGGAAATGCTTGTTTACAAAATGTTGTAATGTTTCTTTTAAATCAATGGCTTCATCAATTTCCATATCAAATTCACCAAAGACCTGTTTAGATATGTTAGAAAGTGGTTCTTTAATATCCTTACCTTGTGACGTAAGCGCTATTTGTAAGTTTCGCTCATCATCAATTTCACGTGTTCTAGTCACGTACCCTTTTTTCTCTAGTTTTTTTAATAATGGTGTAAGTGTACCTGAATCTAGAAAGACGCGTTCGCCTAATGTTTTAATATTTAATTTTTCTTCTACTCCGATTGCCAATAGAACAATGTATCCTGTATATGTTAAATCGAATTCTTTTAAATAAGATGTATATTTCTTAATTATTTCTTTAGAAGAAACATAAAAAAGAAAACATAGTTGTCGCTCAAGCATGTTGTCTTTTTCCTCCATTATAAATCACCCCTTATGAAAGTTAACCTTATTATGAACCATGTCTATTGTCAAGCAACGGTTGTGCGCCTCTTTTGAACGATTGTTATAATATTTTATATGTAATACATAATACAAAATAAAGTATAAAAAGATAATTCATAGACTGGTATATAAATAATGCAGTCTCAAACCTTAAGTGCTAGTTTATGGTTGGCGTAAAAATTCACTTATCAAATATATAAGTTAGTGGCACTTTTGGTTAATCTAAAGCTAAGATTAGTCTCAGGCTTGGTCATTTTATCGGTGTCCCATTAAATGAATAATCGTTTTAGAAAATCCGTTTAATACACAGATATAGCTTACTCAAAAACCGTATTGAATTTAAGAAGATTTTGTTACAAAAGTGCTTTAATGCTTTATTAATGAATCGTAATCAGTCATAATAATAACATTATGGATTTTAATATATACCTATCGTTTAGGTGGAAAAGATTGATACAGTTATGAGTTGTAATTGTTGCTAGAAGGTTATGTATTAATAGAAGGAGTTTAATAATGAAAACATTTTTTAAAATCATGGGACTATTGGTTTTATCTTTGATTATTGCTATCGTATTTTTCTTTGGTATGAGAACGTATCAAGGCCATAAAAATTTGGAGTTAGTTGACCATTATATGAACGAACAGCATTTAACAGAACAAATTAAGTCAGAAAAAACACTTTATAGTGCCAAAAAGGGATTATATTATAAGAAAGTAGAGTTTAAAGATGATCCTAAGTATACGTATGTTGTTCAACCAATTAGTACGAATAAAGGGATATTAGTTCAAGGTTTTGATAGCGAAACGAATAAGAATGTTAAAGATGCGAAACACAATGCATTTAAAGAAGATTACAAACCCAAAGATTAACTAATAGTTAACCTGAAGTATGAAGAGGCTTAATATTGAAATACAATGGACATAAATGATTTGATATGTCGATTGCATTTAGGCATCATGCATATTCAAAATTAAATGTGTAAATATAAGAGAACGAATCCGTATATTTTGGATTCGTTCTCTTATTTTGTGAATAAATCATTTTGTTAAAATGTTTTGTTTGTATATAGAAGTAGCACAACTATTTCATGTTACTCAAATATGAAATGTAATGATAAAAATTCAATTTAAACAACTAATTACTTTATTTAACTGGACGTAAATAGATGTCTCAGAGCTTTTTCAATTAGTTAGTAGATGTCTGAATTTAAAATGTAAAGTCCCAAGGCTTTGAAGAAATACTTTTTCATTTTAAGAAAATAAAGGGTTCTTATGCATAAGTTGAATTTCATGTAACTTAAATAAAAAATAAATATGTATTATGTTATTTTTAGCGTATTAAGTTTTAATATGTAGAAAAAATAGATATGTGAAAAAGATTTAATTTGGTATAATTAGTCGATATTAGAAAAGGGGAGAAACATCATGAAGGTACTAAAGAAAATAAGTTTACCAATGCAAGTTATGATTGCTTTGGTATTAGGTGTCATCGTAGGATTATTACTCTATGGACATAGTGAAATCGCTAATTATATTAAACCATTTGGGGACATCTTTTTAAATTTAATAAAAATGATTGTGATACCAGTAGTATTTTGTTCATTGGCTTTGTCTATTTCAAATGTTGGTGAATCTAAAACGGTTGGTCGTTACGGTTTCAAAACAATACTTTATTTTGAAATTATAACAACCATTGCAATTGGGTTAGGTATTGTATTTGCTAACATTTTCAAACCGGGTGTAGGATTAGACCCCAACAAATTGCCTAAAGGGGATATAAGCAATTATGAAACCTCTGCAAAAGTAGCTGAACAATCTACATATGGAAACCATTTTATTGATACGATTGTCAATATTGTACCGACCAATATATTTGAAGCTTTGACAAGCGGTGAATTGCTACCAATCATATTCTTTGCAGTATTTTTTGGTATTGGTTTATCGACAATAGGTCAAAAAGCTGAACCAGTTAAAAACTTTTTATCAGGTACATTGGAAGCAGTTTTTTGGATGATTAACAAAATTCTTAAACTTGCACCAATAGGGGTGTTTGCGTTTATTTGTACAACAATAATGACGTTTGGCGCCTCAGCATTAATACCATTATTAAAATTATTACTGGTCGTTATAGGTGCTATGATATTTTTTGTTATTGTGGTATTAGGTATTGTTGCAAAAATGTGTGGTGTGAGTATCTTTGCTTTAATGAAAATATTGAAAAACGAATTAATTTTAGCTTTTTCAACTTCTAGTTCAGAATCCGTACTGCCTATTATTATGCAAAAAATGGAACGCTTTGGCTCACCAAAAGACATTACATCTTTTGTCGTACCCATTGGGTATACCTTTAATCTCGATGGATCAGCGTTATATCAATCGATTGCAGCGTTATTTGTAGCACAAATGTACGGTATAGACATGTCCATTGGACAACAAATCATGTTGATGGTTACCTTGATGGTAGCTTCCAAAGGTATGGCAGGTGTGCCAGGCGTTTCTATTGTAGTATTGATTACGACATTAACTTCTATGGGTCTGCCAGCAGAAGGTCTTGCATTAATTATAGGGGTTGACCGTATACTAGATATGGTTAGAACCTGTGTGAATGTTATGGGAAATGCCTTGTCTACAGTTGTTATAGCAAAATGGGAAAATGCTTATGATAAAGAAAAAGGACAAGCCTATTTAAATTCAATTTAAGTGATTTAATTATAATAATTGTACATTGTATAACAAAAATCGAAGTTTTAATAAAGTGAGTCTAGAATATAAATAGATAACTCAGAAACATTTGCATTTAGGCAGTAGATGACTGAATTGAAAATGTAAAGTCTCACTGCTTTAAAGAACGACTTTTTCATTTTATGAAAAGGAATTTAATAGTTTAGTAATACGCGACATTTAAGATAAAATATAAAAATAGCTATGACACATCAAATTATACTAACCCAAGTACAACTGTTGGGATTCAGTACAATGATCCAATGCGTCATAGCTATTTTATTTATGGCGAATATCAAAATATATGTTACATACCTTTCATTTCACCCATGTCATGAATTTTCATCATTAGTCCATGTGGAATATCGTCGTGATCGACAACTTCCATTTTGCTATAAGTGTCATCACCATCTGATTTTACTAGTTTAACAAAGTCTCCTTTTTTAGGTGAAAAATCAGATTTTGATGGAAGCTTAACATTCTGTTCAACTTTATGATCTTTTTCACTTATGACTTTATCAGCGGTGGTAGCATCTTTCATGTATCCGTAATAAGTTTCTTTTTGTCCACTTGAAACCATCATTATGACTAACACAACAGCCAGAACTAACATGATTACACTTAATGAAATTGCGAACACTTTACTATTTTTCAATTTCTAACGCTCCTTTTTGCATGATTTGCTTTTATTATGACTCATATTCTATAACAATCCACGTTAAAATGAAATTTTTAGATACATCAATTATATGCTGTTTCATATTGATGCATGAAGACATATATCGAGTTAAGTGCAACATCGATGTCATTCTAAGACGGTAAAATACGGATATATTTCAATTCGTCATGATGTAAAGTAAAGTGTAACGGTGAATCTGAACAAGTGTAGTGCCTTATTTCAGCTTTGGGTATTGTGGCATCTTCAATATAACGCAATAATGATCTTTCGATATAAGTATCATTAAATGAAGCAGGGAGTGCGTAATCGATAAATCCATGTTCTCTGTTTAGCGTTTGAATGAACAAGGTTGTTTGAGTTGGTAAGTGATTTCCTTTCAAAATGAATTTTTGAATATCTTGTGATGATAATCTTTGATATGGTGCGTTAAATAATAAAAGATGAATAGACTGATCTTCATTTAGAATAATATAGTTTTGATGAATAGCTGTAGACTTACTAATGAAAGGTTTAACAAATTGATATAAGTACATTAACGGTTCATATATACTGTGATTATTCATTAATGCAACGTCACATTTTTCTTTACGTATCAACTCATAACCGACGCCGCTGCCTCTTTTTAACATGATCAGCATGTGACACATTAAATCTGTAAGTTGTAAGGGATGTTTGCCATCATAAAGTAAAAAACCTTTTTTCGATAGCTTTGTATAAACAAATTTTGAAGCATCAATTTGGGTTTCTTCAATGAGTTTATTATAGTACTCAAAATGGCTCATAGTGTTATTGAATTGCGTACTTTTTTTGTTGAGCAAGGTTTGCACATGATCCTGTTCAATATCTATAAAATGAAAATCAAAATCAAATCTATTTAATAATTTAGAAGCATTTTTTAATGAATTTGTCTGTTCTAATACACCTTCCACTGTGATACCAACTTTGATATTTAATTTCACATTGAAATTTTTGATTTTAATATATAAACGATTGACTTCTGTTAAAGATAAATGTGTGGCATCTAGTAACAATAAGAAATTATAGTCACGGTTTTGTTTGACGTATTCAGGCTTATATTTTAAAAATTGAATAATACTTTCTTCGATGATATCAAATTGATTTAATGATTTAATTCTTATAGCAATACCAACATAATTTGAAAATAATGCATCGATAAAGTCAATCATACCTGTAAGACTTAAATTTTCTAATGCTAAATGACGACTATTATTTATTAAAATATAGGCATTGGTTAAATCTTTAAAGCTAAGCTTTGTATTATAATCAGATTGCACGATATCCATCAAATTATCAACATGAATAAAGACAGTAGGGGATTTGATTACATCATTAAATGTTAATTGATTTAACTCAATAGTGATTTGATTTATTGTTTGTGGTTTATCTGAAGTATAAGTATCTATAACACTTTGATATGAACTAATATCTTCATTAATAAGTTGGATGGTCATTTTAGGATTGGATTGGAAATTTTTTCTGAATTCATTTGGTGTCATTTGCATAAAATGTTTAAACTGCTGGGTATAGTTTGAATAATGATTAAAACCAAACTGCTCTGAAACCTGATAAATAGTTTGTTTATTTTGAACAAGTTCCGTCAGTGAAAGTGCAATTTTCAAGCTTGAAATATAATTTTTAAAACTCATACCTAAATGTTTTTTGAATAAAATTGAGATATAAGATGGTGAGATAAAAAATGATTTGGACACATCTTTAGATAAGAGTGGTAGTGAAATGTTAGCGTTGATGTATTCAGTCATCTTATTGAGTAAACTATTTTCAGTATCTATCGTTGGAATATAAGTATAATCATCTTCAACTCTGGCTTCTTTGTTTAATTTTGTGAAGATTTCTATTATTTGGGTAGAATCAATGGTATATGATTGGTTTAATTGTTGTGCGATTGTCAAAATTTGATATTTTAAATATGGTTCAGAATTTAGTAATTTAAAATTATAATTGGAATTGAAAAAATCCTTTTCTAATTTCATTAGGTGCCTAATAGGTATGCATATTTCAACGAGTTGTTGCGCATTCGATATTTGATATAAATCACTATGATTAATGATGATGATGTTACTTCCAGCCGAAATCTGTCTGCCATTTAAAGTTATATCTAAATGATTACTCAAGGAAAATAATAATATTACTTGATTGATACAACGGCGTGTAACAGTGTTTAGATAATCATGAATACATAAAGTTGTATTATCCATTGTAAAAGCAACTCCTGATAATAAATTAAAATGTAATAAATATATTGAATAAAATACATTATATTATAAAAAGTTGAGAATTTTAATCCTTTAAATATAAATAATTTTAAATATCACAAAGTGATTTGATGTTAAAAATTAAATTTGATACAACTTAAATTTGCTGTTAGATAATTTTTTCGAATGTGGATAGTTAATTTTTAAATCAATTTCAAAAATGTAAAGGAGGATGAATCATGAATCATATTTATTCTGAATTTTATAGGCAATCAGAAAAAATCACAGAACCCAAACCAAAAGTATTAGGCATAGTACTTCATGATGATGCAGAAAATTATACTGCTGAGGAATACGTTGAATGGTTAAAGTGTAGGATAAATAAAAAAGAATTAGAGAAAGGATGGGCATGTCTCTATGTAGATGCAAATACCTGTTACTGGTTTCATCCGTCTCAATATATAGAGTGGCATTGTGGCCATACATTTGCTAATTCACATTATGTAGGTATAGAACGTTGCCAATCAAAAATTAATGGCATTTTAGATGATGAAGCTTTTATGAGAAATGAAGAGGCAAGTTTCAAAATGGCTGCACTCATTTTAAAAAAATATCGATTACCCATAAATCGTGAAACAGTGAGGTTGCATAAAGAATTTTTTGACACTGAATGTCCTGCCCGCGCATGGCAAATTCATTTAGGTTATGTAGCTACAAACCAAAAAACGATAGAAAAATTGCAGGACTATTTTATTGAAAGGATTAAGTCACATGATCGTTGTTTATCGGATGATGAATTAGAAACTGTAGGATAATCCTTTGGAGGTATCACATCATTTTTATTATAAATATTTAAAGGATGTTATTGCGTTCTTTAATGGAACCGGTTACAATAAAGGTAATGATTTTTGGTACCGGTTCCGTTAATAAGGAGGGAATTAAATGAATTATAAAAAATCTGCGGAAGAACTATTAAGTGCAATAGGAGGAGAAGATAATGTAGACGCAATGGCACATTGTGCGACACGTTTACGACTTGTTCTTAAAGATGAAAGTATTGTTGATGAGAAAGTATTGAATGATATGGATGTCGTTAAGGGGACATTTTCAACAGGTGGTCAGTATCAAATTATTATTGGTTCTGGAACTGTCAATAAAGTATTTAATGAATTGGAAAAGATTACTGGTAAAGAAGCATCTACAACTTCTGAGGTTAAAGCACAAGGTAATAAACATATGAATCCATTTCAGCGTTTTGTGAAAATGTTATCGGATATTTTCGTACCGATTATACCAGCTATTGTGGCTGGTGGTTTATTAATGGGGATTAATAATATTTTAACAGCACCAAGTATTTTTTATGATGGTCAATCTTTAATTGAAGTACATAATCAGTTCAAAGGCCTAGCTGATATGATTAATGTCTTTGCTAATGCGCCATTTACATTACTACCTATATTAATAGGTTTTAGTGCTGCGAAACGGTTTGGTGGGAATGCGTTTCTTGGTGCGGCATTAGGGATGATATTGGTGCATCCAGATTTAATGAGCGCTTATGATTATCCAAAAGCAGTAGAAGCAGGTAAAGCAATTCCTCACTGGAATCTCTTTGGTTTAGACATCAACCAAGTTGGTTATCAGGGGCAAGTGCTTCCAATGTTAGTGGCTGCATATATCCTTGCCACAATTGAAAAAGCATTACGCAAAGTAGTACCCACTGTCCTAGACAATTTATTGACACCATTATTATCTATATTAGTGACTGCGTTCATCACATTCTCATTTGTAGGTCCAATCACACGTACATTAGGGTATTGGTTGTCCGATGGTTTAACGTGGTTGTATGAATTTGGTGGTGCGATTGGTGGTCTTATTTTTGGATTATTATATGCACCAATTGTAATTACGGGTATGCATCATAGCTTTATAGCAATTGAGACGCAACTGATTGCAGATAGTGCATCCACAGGTGGATCGTTTATTTTCCCAATTGCGACTATGTCGAATATTGCGCAAGGTGCCGCAGCACTAGCAGCATTCTTTATTGTTAAAGAAAATAAAAAACTTAAAGGTGTCGCATCTGCAGCTGGTATATCAGCGCTATTAGGTATTACAGAGCCAGCTATGTTTGGTGTTAACTTAAAACTTAGATATCCTTTTATAGGTGCAATCGTAGGTTCAGGTGTAGGAGCCGCCTATATTTCTTTCTTCAAAGTGAAAGCAATTGCATTAGGAACAGCAGGGATTCCTGGTTTTATTTCTATCAGTGGTCAAGATAATGGTTGGTTACATTATGGAATAGGTATGTTAATTGCCTTTATCGTAGCATTTGGTTTAACATATGGCTTATCTTATAAAAAGAGTAACAAGGCTATTTCAAAATAAATAAATTACCTCTTAATATTATTAGCAATCATGTATTTAAAATATAAAATAAGAAAAAATGGTCATTTCTATTGAATTTAATAGAAATGACCGTTTTTTGTATGGCTATCAAATTGAACCACTCATGTTAAAACTACATAGCTATTTAAGTGTTCACGTGAAACATCAGGCATAAATAGATATTTCCTTTTTTTTAATGAATTGGGACAAAAATAGATGTCTCAGACGCTTTAACATTTAGGCAGTAGATGACTGAATTGAAAATGTAAAGTCTCACTGATTTAAAGAACTACTTTTTCATTTTATGAAAATGAGACGTTCTTATGCATGAGTTAAAATTTATGTATACCACAGAAAAATTTTAGTGAGACTTATGCATGAGTTTCAGCTCAGGTAAACATTTCAATCCTAGTCTTCCTTGCCTTGATTGCATAGGTGGGACTATGAAATCTCTATTAGAAAATTCGATTTTTTGTCCCGCGCCCAACGTTATAACTTTTGTTTTCGCCATAAAAAGGCGCCTACAATAGATACAATAATAAGTGAAATGCCAATGACAATAATCCAAGAGATGTAGCTGTGATCATCGATTGGTAATGGGACATTCATCCCAAAAAAGCTAAATACTAAGGTTGGTAAAGTTAAAAATACTGTAAAAAGTGTCAATGTCTTCATTGTATTATTCATTTCATTCGATAGTAAGGAAGCATACGATGTCGTAATACTTTCTAAGATATCTGTATAAAGTCTTGTTGTTTCTAATGCTTGATTATTTTCTATTACTAAATCTTCTAAAATATCTTCGTCTTCATCAAAACGTTTAATTGCTGGCAGCCTGAATAATTTTTTGATAATGCTTTCGTTTCCTTTTAGCGCAGCTAAAAAATAGACTAAACTTTTTTCTACTTCCATTAAATTATATAATTGTTTGTTTGTAACGTTATTTTTTAAGTCACGTTCTATACGTAAACGCGTTTTATTAAGTAATCTTAAGTTTCTGTTATAGTGATTTGAAATGGTAAGCAATATATTTAAGGCAAAGCGACTGTGAAAATGTAGATTAATATTTTGGCGCGCAAAATTATCAAGAAATTCATTTTCAACATTACAAACAGTAATAATTTTTTTATTACCGATAATAATACCTAATGGAATTGTAATAAATGACAATACTTTTAAGTTTGTGTCATTGACAACAGGTAAGTCTAGTATGATAAGTGAATAACGTGTGTCCTCGTCATATTCCACACGAGCACTTTCTTCTGAATCTAGTGGATCTCGAATGAAATCTTCAGGGATATCATAACGGTCGATTAAAGTTTCTATTTCTTCCCAATTTGGATCAACGACATTAATCCATGAAGCTGTGTGATTCAAATCAGTATGAATGATTTCTTGGGTTTCTGAATGCTTGTAAGCAGTTATCATAATACAATGATGTCCTTTCTTTGAAATTCTTTTTAATATTAGCGAAGAAATATTATATTGACAAGCATACCATTCATTATTTTAATTGTCCGTTTACCATTAAGCGTAATGGACCATTAAAAATGATTTTAATTAAATAGTCCACGACTTCGTCAGGTTCCATTCTATTTGTGTCACTAACCCAGTGTTTAATAAAAGAAATCGTAGCGCCAAAAACATAACTGTGAAAGTAATCTAGTGGTATACCAGCGATGGCATTGTCATCATTAGCATTATTAGACATATTCTCAAACATGAGTTCTGATATTTTTTCTTCTATATGACTTTTTCGTTCTAATTTAATAATAATCTGATAAAATTCGATATTGTTTTTGATATGAATCATAATATTTTTGAGCACTTTTTCTGCAAAGACTTTAGCAAAATCTTCAACGTTGAGTTCTTTGATCATATCTTTGAGTAATTGCATATCATCTGTTAAATCTCTGGCATACTCATCTTCCATATCTGAAAGTAAAATATATTTATCTTCATAATGTAAATAAAAAGTTCCGCGGTTGATATCCGCCAATGTTGTTATATCTTGTATTGTGATTTTTTCTAAATCTTTTACTTCTAATAATTGAATCAATGCATGTTTAATTGCTTGTTTCGTTTTACGAACACGTCGATCTTCAGTCATGTATGGTTAACTCCTTGTATATTAATAGACAATTTAAGGGAATATGTTCAAAAAAGGACAATACGATTATCATTGCATATTGCTTATTGAAACAACCTCATTATAATAGACAAAGTAGTTATTAATCAACAAGGTGTTTGATAAGGAGGAAAGTTAATCATGAATATTTTTAAAAGTAAATTATTATGGATTGCACCAATCGCAATTTTAATTATACTAGCAATTTTTTCAATTGCATTTTACCCAGCATATAACCCGAAACCTAAGGAAATCCCTATAGCAATCGTTAACCACGATGAGGGTACGTCAATACAAAATAAAAATATGAATATTGGTAAAAATTTAGAAGACAAACTATTGGATAGCGACTCTGATACAGTAAAATGGATTAAAGTTGATAATGAAAAAGAAGTTCGTAAAGGGCTAGATGAACAGAAATATTATGGCGCTGCAATTTTCGAAAAAGATTTTTCAAAACATGCTATGAGCAAAACTCAAAAAGTAGTGATGGATAGCAAAAAACAAGAAATGCAAGATAAAGTTAAATCAGGAGACATACCTCCTGAACAAGCTAAGCAAATGCAAAGCCAAATGGCTAAATCAGGTGGATCACAAGATATTAAAGTTAAAGCTGCAGAATTTAAAACTATAGTCAATGATGGTGCCAATATGCAAGCATCTCAAATCTCATCTAACGTACTTAAAGGTGTAGGTGATAATTTAAATAAACAAATATCACAACAAAGTTTAGACACTCTAGAAAAACAGGATGTTAAAGTCAATGCGAACGATATTGAAGGTATTACGAATCCAGTAAAAGTAGAAGATAAACAAGTGCATAAAATTAAAGATCATCAGGGCAATGGTAATGCCTCGTTCTTAATGTTTATGCCGGTTTGGATTAGTTCTATCGTAGCATCTATATTATTATTCTTTGCGTTTAGAACAACGGATAATATTAAAATTAAAAACCGTTTGATTGCCTCATTAGGCCAATTAGCTGTCGGTGTATTAACAGCGTTCATCGGTGGTTTTGGATATGTATACTTTATGTCTGCAGTCCAAGGATTTGATTTCCCTGACATTAATAAAATTGCCATATATGTTTCCATTGCACTGTTAGGATTTATTGGACTTATTTTAGGTGTAATGACTTGGATAGGAATGAAATCCATACCAATATTCTTTATAGCCATGTTCTTTAGTATGCAATTAGTCATGTTCCCTAAACAAATGCTACCGAAGTTCTATCAAGATTATATTGTAAGTTGGAATCCGTTTACGCATTATGGTGAGTATTTAAGAGAATTACTTTATATGAATCAACCATTAGAAATGAATGCGACGATGTGGATGTTTGTTGGATTTATTATTTTCGGTATTGTATCATCCATTAGTGCTGCTATAATAAGAAAACATAAGGGCAAACGTACTGAAATTCCAGCATAAAGATGAACGAAATAGTTTTCTTACGCTTAGATATAAAATGGCTAAGTGTCAAACTGCCAAACTGCCAACAAGTCTCTGACTTTGTTGGCAGTTTTTTTT
Source organism: Staphylococcus sp. GSSP0090 (assembly GCF_013391405.1). GTDB lineage: Bacteria > Bacillota > Bacilli > Staphylococcales > Staphylococcaceae > Staphylococcus. The sequence goes on along the minus strand of NZ_JACBFD010000016.1, from coordinate 9,484 downwards.
ATGTATGGTTTCTTCCAAATACCATATGTCTGTAATCTTAGGTTATTGCTATTGCTACACGAGTAGGCATAAATCATCGCAATAATAGGGTTAATGATGAATATTTCGGAGTTAAATATACGCTTGATATCAAAAAAACTTAAATAGATATATTGATTTCAATAAAATTATTACTTATAAAAAACATTGATTTAATCTAAAGTAAAATAAACCACTGCTTAAAATACGATTATGACAATGCTTTAAGGAGTTATATCACTATTTTGCAATCATATTACAGTTTTATTGAGTAAGCGACCTCACATTTTAATATATAATTAACATTCACTTAACAAAAATCAGTTATAATTCACATAGTTTACAAATAATTTAAAGAGGTGTAACGATGGATTCTTCTGTAATGGAGATTATTTTTGCTTTTATAGGTGGATTAGGTATATTTTTATATGGTATTAAGCAAATGGGAGATGGCTTACAGGCCGCTGCCGGTGATCGTTTAAGAAATATATTAAATACATTTACAAGCAATCCAATCATGGGTGTACTTGCAGGTATGATTGTAACGATATTAATTCAAAGTAGTTCAGGAACAACAGTTATTACGATCGGTTTGGTAAGTGCAGGATTTATGACCATGCGACAAGCAATAGGGGTAGTCATGGGTGCCAATATAGGTACGACGGTTACAGCATTTATTATAGGTATAGACGTTGGTGCTTATGCGCTTCCTATTTTAGCAATTGGCGCATTTTTAATATTCTTTATACAAAAACGTAATGTAAAAAATGTAGGAATGATTTTATTTGGTTTCGGTGCACTGTTTTATGGCTTAGAACTGATGAGTGGTGCAGTTAAACCTTTAGCAAATTTAGAAAGCTTTAAACAATTAATGCTAGACATGTCTTCAAATCCAATTTTTGGTGTGATTGCAGGTACATTAGTTACTGTTGTTATCCAAAGTTCAAGTGCAACTATTGGTATATTACAAGGGTTCTTTGCGAATGACTTGATTAGTTTACATGGTGCATTACCGGTCTTATTAGGTGATAATATTGGTACTACTATCACTGCAGTATTAGCAAGTCTTGCAGGTTCACTTGCAGCTAAGCGTGTTGCGGCAGTTCATGTACTTTTTAATGTCATAGGTGCAGCAATATTCTTATTAATAATGCCTTTATATCAAATGGCTGTTGAATGGATGCAAGGCGTGCTTAATTTGAAACCAGAAATGGTTATTGCTTTTGCACATGGTACATTTAATGTGACGAATACATTAATCCAATTGCCGTTTATTTTTGTGTTAGCTTGGATAGTTACAAAAATTGTTCCAGGAGAAGACTTAAATGAAAAATATAAACCTAGAAATTTAGATAGAAATCTTATTAATAGAGCACCTAGTATCGCTTTACAAGAAGCACAAGAAGAAATTCAAAATATTGGTCATATGACATTCGCTATGCTTAAAGGTGTTAATATATATGATGATAAAAAAGAAAGAGATATCATACAAAAACATGCAGCTATAGATAATATGTACGATAATGTGCGTCAATATTTAACTAAGATATCTGAAAAGAAATTATCTAAAAAAGATGCTGAACGAATGACGGTACTCCAAGATGTTAATCGAACAATATTGAAGGTTGCAGGATTATCTGAAGCTTATTTATTAGATAAGAAAAAAGAACAAACGAATCACGTTCAAATTTCTCAAAAAGCAGAAGAGAGTATCAATCGTCTGTATGATCATGTGATCACTTCATTTGATAAAACAATCGACATGTTTGATGTTTACGATAGAGTAAAACGCGATGAAATTGTGAAAATAAGCAATGAATCCTATCGTTTAGAACATGATTTAAGAAAAAAACATATTAAAAGACTAAGCTCAGGTGAATGTACACCAGAGGGTGGTTTATTATATCTTGACATGATTGCAATTCTAGAGCGTATAGGGTATCATTCAAGAAATATTTCAGAATCAATGATTGATATCGATGAAATTGATGCAAACGAAGAGCCTGAACAGGCATTAGGATGGTCAAATTAAGCTACGTGTGAAGAAAAGCAAGTAGGACTGAAATCTTTAGTGGAAACTTTGATTTCAGTCCTACTTTATTATTTTTTATTTTAGTAAGCGTTTCCACTATCATAATTAACTATTTTGTCCTACAATGAGTAATAACATGAAGAAATAATGGAGGTTACAATATGAGTGTTTTTGATAAGTTTAAATTAGATAACCAAGTAGCAATTGTTACTGGTGGTGCTTCTGGCTTAGGTAAAGCTATGGGCAAAGGTTTAGCCGAAGCGGGCGCAAACTTGGTCATTGCTGATATCAATTTAGAATTGGCTAAGGAGACAGCTGCTGAATTTGAAAGTGAAACTGGTAACAAAGCCATTGCTTGTCAAGTAGACGTTACAAGTGTATCGGATGTTGAACAAATGGTTACGGATGTCATGGACACTTTTGGACGTATTGATATTTTATTTAATAATGCAGGCATTAATGAGCATGTTAAATTTGAAGATATGCCATACGATCGATGGGTAAAAAATATGGACGTGAATATTAACAGTATGGTATTAGTCTCACAAGCAGTTGGTAAAGTGATGATTGAACAGAAAAAAGGATCAATTATTAACACATCATCAATGTCAGGTATTATCGTGAATACACCACAACCACAAGCTGCCTATAATACATCGAAAGGTGCTGTCATCATGTTTACGAAAAGTTTAGCAAGCGAATGGGCTGAACATGGTATTCGCGTAAACTCTATTGCACCAGGATACATGAAGACGGAACTTACAAAAGACTATTTCGCACAAGGTGGAGACATGATTGATACGTGGATGAAATTCACACCACTTGGCAGACCTGGTGTTCCAGAAGAATTGCAAGGTGCCGCATTGTATTTAGCTTCTGATGCATCATCATTTGTAACAGGAAGTGTTGTTACGATTGATGGCGGTTATACAGCATTATAATATAAACTATTTAGATTTATTTATGTAAAAGCAGCTAAGGGTTATTTAATATTTAAAACACAGTATATGTGTTTAAATAAATCGTTTTATGACAAGTCATTAATCAAATCATAGCACTTGGTTAGTGGCTTGTTTTTAGTTTTATTTAAATCCTTATTAAAACGATAGGAATACTTGACAAAAACACGAGATAGGCATAATATGACTATTAATATAATATTCAGAAAATTGTTTGGGAGGGTTCATATATGACATCGATGAGTATTTTAGATCAAAGTCCAATAGACGCTGATGAAACGGTTAGAGATGGTATTGCACGTACAGTTGAATTGGCACAACTTGCTGATAATGAAAATTACACAAGATATTTTGTTGCAGAGCATCACAATATACCTGAAGTCGCTGGAACGAGTCCAGAAATATTGGTAACACATTTACTTAATCAAACGAAACGAATTCGAGTGGGATCAGGTGGAGTTATGTTACAACACTACAGTCCATTTAAAGTGATTGAGCAATTTCATTTGATTAGCAATATTGCACCTGGAAGAGTGGATTTAGGTATAGGAAAGGCTCCGGGTGGCTTTCCTTTAGCAACTCAAGCATTGCAATCAGAGCTAAAATCTCCGCAAGCAACTTTTAACGAAAAATTTCACTTATTAAATCGTTTTAATAAAAATGACTTTTCAAACGAAGAAGCATACAGTCAACTACAAACATCTATACGCAATAACGAAATTCCAACACCAGAACTTTACTTACTTGGAGGAAGTGAAAATTCAGCACAATTTGCCGCTGATGAAAAAGTAGGGTTTGTATATGCCTATTTTATTAATTCTAATTTGGAAGTGTTGCATCAATCCGTTAAAGCGTATAAAGCACAATATCCTGAAGGCAGAGTTATCGTCGGAGTAGCTACAGTAGTGACTGATAATGAAGCAGATAAAGCGCTGGTAGAAGAAGGACGTACAAATTATGCGCTTCATTTTAAAGATGGTCGAAAAATCACAGTCAATACGAAGCAACAATTAGAGACGTTTAAAGAACAAAGTACAGAAACATTTGAAGTAGAAACAAAAAAGATTGAAGTGTTAGAAGGTTCAGCTATAGAAGTAAAACAACAGTTGCATCAGTTAAATGCCGATGGATTAATTGATGAATTTATGTTGCACATACCAGTACAAAATCATGAATTACGCATGAAAACTGTTAAACAACTGTCACCCTCAGAGCAAGTGATTAAAGAGAAAGAAGGGATAGTATGAGTAAAGGCAAAATAGATTTTGGAATTATGCTCAATGGTCCAGGTAGTCATATGCATGCATGGAAATCAAATGAAGTTCCTGATGATGCGAGTACCAATTTTGATTTTCAATTGGAAATTGCTAAGAAAGCAGAAACAGCTGGCTTTAGCTTTGTATTTGTTGCAGATGGTTTATATATACATGAGAAATCCATTCCCCATTTTTTAGATCGTCATGAACCACTCACATTACTGGCTGCACTTGCACCAGTTACAAAAAATATTGGTTTAGTTGGTACCATCTCAACATCTTACAGTGAGCCATTTACGGTAGCGCGTCAGTTAGCAACGATAGATCGAATTAGTCATGGACGTGCAGGTTGGAATGTAGTTACATCGCCACTCGCGGGTAGCGCAGATAATTATAGTAAAGGTGACCATCCGGAACACGATATTAGATATGATATTGCTGAAGAACATATTCAAGTCGTTCAAGGCCTATGGGATTCATACGAAGATGATGCTTTTACTTTTGATGTGGAAAAAGGTGAGTATTTTGATAAAAATAAAATGCATACTTTGGATTACAAAGGTAAGTATTTTCAAGTCAAAGGTCCACTCAATGCAAGCCGTTCTGAACAAGGACAACCGGTTATTTTCCAAGCTGGTGCTTCTCCGAAAGGTCAGGCTTATGCGGCAAAATATGCGGATGCAGTGTTTACGCTAGGTGAATCCAAAGAAATCGCTCAAAGTAATTATGACAGTATCAAAGCGCAAGCAAAAGCTTTTGGACGTAATCCTAATGAAGTGAAAGTATACCCTATATTAGCACCGATTATTGGTGAAACTGAAAAGGAAGTTGAATCTCGATTTGAAGAGATAAAATCATTAGCTAATATCGATGAAGCCTTAGATTATTTAGGAAGATATTATGATCATCATGATTTTAGTCAATATGATTTAGACGCACCATTCCCAGAGCTTGGCGAAGTCGGACAAAATAGTTTCCGTGCTACTGCAGATGCTATCGCAGCGCGTGCTAAGGAACATCATCTTACTTTACGAGAAGTGGCATTAGAAGAAACTGTCCGTCGTTCTCCGTTCATGGGTACATATGAAAAGGTTGCCGATTTAATTATTGAATGGTTTGAAGATGGTGCAGCAGATGGCTTTATATTTGGTCCACATATCTATGGTGCAGTTTATGATGAGTTTATCGATCACGTCTTACCAATACTAGAACAAAAAGGTTACTATACTCAAGCTTACCAAGGTGATACATTACGTGACCATATAGGTATTCCATTCAAAGAAAATAGATATAGTCAATCAGAGGTAACGCAATAATTAAATTTAGATTCGTATGTAGATAGGCACATCTATGTTATATCCAGTTGTGTCTATTTTTTATTATAAAAGGAGTGAATTCATATGTCAGAATCAAGCGCGACATCATATCAAAATGTAAGTAATCAAAATGCCACTCAGTCTTCTGATACGACAGTAGTAAAAACAAAGAAAAAATTCGAATTACCACACGTATTATTAATGATGTTAATCATGATGATGTTTGCTTGTTTCTTGACCTATGTGATTCCTGCTGGTGCATTTGATACCAATAAAGATGGTTCAATGATTCAAGGGACATATCATGCTATTGATCAAAATCCAGTGAATCCCATTTATGCTATAACACTCATTTTAAATGGGGGTATTCAATCAGCACAAACAGTAACGCTATTATTGTTTATCGGTGGTGCAATGGGAGGTATTTTATATCTTGATTCTGTAAAAAAATTAACGAATTACATGATTTATCGCTTTGAACATGCCGGCGCATTGCCACTTATCATTGGTTTGTTTTCACTAATGGCATTTATTGGTTTCTTTATTGGTGGGGATCAAATGATTGTATTTGTAACTTTAGGTGTTATCTTAGTGAATCGATTAAAATTAGATCCAATCATGGCATTAGCAATTACTTTTTTACCCTTATACATGGCTTTTTCAGTATCACCATCGGGTATGGCAAAAATAGGACAAATTGTTTATCCTGATGTAGCACTATATTCAGGTTATGGTGGCAGAGCAATCATGTATGGCATATTTTTAATTGCTACTTTATTATATGTTATTTGGTACGCAAGAAGAGTCATAAAAGATCCTGATAAAAGTGTGATGAATACAAGTGAATGGCAACAAGATATAACTCAAGACGACCATCATGAAATGGCTACTGAGGATAGACAAGTCAATTGGAGAGACAATATCGTCGTTGCATTAGTTGTCTTAACGCCGATTGTATTAGCTTTAGGAAATGGTTTGTTTAACTGGACAGAAAAATACGGTAATGGCGTATTTATTACTATATTTGGGATTAGTTTTGTATTGGCTTATATTGTAAAAAATAAAACGCCTAGCGAAATGGTCGATGGATTTTTAGAAGGTGCAAAGCCAATGCTGGTCGTTGCGTTTGCTATCATAATGGCGAATACGATAAGTGTTATTTTGGAAAAAGGGCAAATACTTAGTACAATTGTTCATACACTTACAACACAACTTGATGGTGCATCTTCAGGTATTGTTTCCGTAATCGTATTTTTAGTAGCAACGGTCTTTAACTTTTTAGTACCATCAGGCTCAGGACTCATGAGTGTAATGATCCCAATCTTACAACCTGTAACAGAAACATTAGGCGTTAACGATCAAATTTTATTAACGTCTTTATCTTTTGGTGGTGGGTTAGGTAATTTAATTACACCTACTTTAGGTGCTACAATAGGGGCCATTGCGATTGCTAAAGCCAATTTTGGTTCATGGTTTAAATTTATGATCCCACTATTCATCGTATGGCTAGTCGTTGGCTCCATTGTGCTTTATATATTTACAGCGGTTGGATGGACCGGTGGTGTATAAGGGAAAGTAGGGAAAGTATGTGACACATAAATGAAAAGCGTCCAACAAAGTAGACATTAATTCATGTAAACTTTGTTGGGCGCTTTGATGTGTCGCGATTGAGTTAATGTTAACGTGCTAGGAGATATAGGAATGCTAAAGATAGCACATGAATGCAAGCTTAATTTATTCTGCCACAGTTACTGAAAAAGGGACATGTTTCAGCCATTTATGTTCTGGTTTTTCATCAGTAATGACTTCAGTAATATCTGAAATTTTGGCAAAGGAAAGTGTTGAAGAAACACCAAATTTACTTTTGTCGATAAGCGCGATGACATTTTCACTTTCTTGTACCATTTGTTTTTTTAATTGAACTTCAGGTAATGAAAAGTCAGTTAAGCCATTTTCTAAAGTGAAACCATTTGCAGATAAAAAGAAATAATCAATGTGATACATTTCTAGAATTTGAGAATCAATATTTCCTGTTATCGCGTTTGAGTCTTGTGAAACAAAACCACCGACTACGAGGACAGTTAAATGTGGATTTTCTTTTAATAGCACAGCATTTTCTAGTCCATTTGTAATGATTGTCAGTTCCATCGTAGTTTCTGCAAGTAGCTTGGCTAATTCATAAGTAGTTGAACTTGCATCAATCATAATACATTGCTGTGGTTTGATTTTTTTTAAAGCAGACTTACTTATTTTATATTTTTCAGTATGTTTTTGCGTTAAGCGATAAGAAAAATTGAATTTAGAACCTATATTTTCAGTGACTTTGGCGCCACCATGGGTACGTGTTAATTTATTTTCGCTTTCTAATCTTCGCAAATCGCTTCTAACTGTTGCTTCAGTCACGCTTAAGTAATCAGATAATTGTTTTACTGTTGCGCGTTTATGAGATTTAATATACGAATATATATGTTCTCTGCGCTCATCTGCATACATTTTCATGTGAATCACATCCTCTTTAGTATCACTTTTATATTAACATAAATTCAGTATAAGGGAATAAAAATAAAACAAAACGAAAACAAACGAAAAAATATTTGTGGTAAATGAAAAAATGTATTAGAATTATATGTATAGATGAAAGCGTTTTCTAAAAATGAAAAGGGAGCTGTTAATAATGAGTAATACTAATTATCCTGACACAATGAATGCAGTAGTCGCATACGCGCCTGGAGAATATAAATATGAAACAGTCGAAACGCCAACGATTGAGCATCCTAAAGAAATTATTGTAAAAGTTGAAGCATGTGGTATATGTGCTGGTGATATTAAGGCTTATGGTGGTGCACCTAGTTTTTGGGGTGATGAAACACAACCGTCATATATTAAAGCACCAATGATTCCGGGACATGAATTTATAGCACGTATTGTAGAAAAAGGGGAAGATGTTACAGATTTTGAAATTGGTGACCGTGTGATTTCAGAACAAATTGTACCTTGTTGGAACTGTAGATTCTGTAACCGTGGAGAATATTGGATGTGTGAGAAACATGATCTTTATGGTTTCCAAAATAATGTTAACGGTGGCATGGCAGAATATATGAAATTCACGAAAGAAGCGATTAACTACAAAGTGCCTGAAGATATGCCTTTAGAAAAAGCCATTTTAATTGAACCCTATGCATGTAGTTTGCATGCTGTACAACGTGCCAATATCAAATTAGGTGACTTTGTTGTCTTATCAGGTGCAGGTACACTTGGTTTAGGTATGGTAGGCGCAGCTAAAAAGGCAGGTGCTGAAACATTAGTAGTCTTAGACATGAAAGACGATCGTCTAGAATTAGCCAAAAAATTTGGTGCCGATATTGTTATGAATCCATCAAAAGTAGATGTCGTAAAAGAAATTAAAGATATGACTGAGGGCTATGGTTGTGATACGTATATTGAAGCAACAGGACATCCTAAATCTGTAGAACAAGGGTTAAGTGCAATTAGAAAACTAGGTCGTTTTGTAGAATTTTCCGTATTCGGCGATCCAGTTACAGTAGATTGGAGTATTATCTCTGACCGTAAAGAATTAGATTTAATGGGTAGCCATTTAGGACCATATTGTTATCCATTAGTTATAGATGGCATTCAAAAAGATGACTTCCCTACAGAAGGTGTAGTGACACATCAATTGCCGTTAAAAGATTTTGAAGAAGGATTTGAATTGATGAAAAAAGGAGATCAATCGCTCAAAGTGGTTCTCGTACCATAGTGGTAAGTTGTCACAACATAACGTCGTAAAAGGAGAGTTACAAAAATGAAAAAAATGATAAATAATCCAGATAATGTCATTGAGGAGCTCATGTCTGGTTATCTTATTGCTTATCCAGAATATATTAGACGTTCTGAACTCCATAA
>NZ_JACBFD010000015.1 GCF_013391405.1 Staphylococcus sp. GSSP0090 | reverse complement strand
TATGTGATACTTACAATTCCATTTTGTATGTGCTAAACTGTTTGTGTCGGATGACATTAAATAGCATCTCCTCGTGTTGATTATTTTTGTTGGCTGACCAACATATATTCTAGCACGTAGAGATGCATTTTTTGTGACAACGGTATAACCTTTTCTGAACCATACGCATAGCGTATGGTTTTCTTTCTATAAAAAAATAGAGGCTTACCTCGTTTTAACTTAGGTAAACCTCTATCACTTATTAATGCTTAAATAACTTTATTTTAATTTCGTAATAATCATCATAATCTTTGGCTTGATGTTCATACTTAATCCCGCTTTTTTCGATTGAATCTAGACTTTTACCAACCGCTTCACGCGCATCAGTTAAATCTTTTTCAAATTCAAATCTTTGTGCTTTTACTTTTTCTGGACCTACTTTTTGTTTAACACGTGCTTCAGTTTGTTTAACATTGAGTTTTTGACTAATAACTGTTTCAACTAACTCAACTTGATCTTCTTCTGATAAACTCAACATCGCGCGTGCATGACGTTCTGTAATCTTACCTTCACGTAGACGTTCTATAACTTTAGGTGCCAGTTTTAACAAACGGAGTTTATTCGCGATAAAACTCTGACTTTTACCGACACTTTTAGCTAATTCACTTTGTGTGGTATCTCCGATTTCAAGTAACTTTTTATAAGCTTCAGCTTCTTCAACAACAGATAAATTTTCACGTTGAATATTTTCAATGAGTGCTACTACAGCAGTCTCCTCATCGTCTAAATGTCTAATAATTACATCTGCGTGGGTTTTACTTAGACTTTGTAATGCTCTAAATCGACGTTCACCTGCTATAATTTCAAACATATCTTCTTCAATTGGACGTACGACAATCGGTTGTAACAAACCATGTTCTTCTATAGATTCTGCGAGTTCTTTAATCTTATTTGGCTCAAATACTTGTCTTGGTTGATAACGGTTTGGCACAATACGTTCCGTATGAATAGATTCAACGCTATTATTATAATCCTCTTCAATATAACCAACGATGTCATCTTTGTTCTTTAAACCAAATAATTTAGAAAAAGGTTTTTTCATTTACTATGCGCTCCCTCTAAATTAATTGTATTGAATATTACTATTTTTCAAGTAACGGTGATTTATTTGGTGTTCCTGGTTTTCTAGGATATTTTTTGGGTGTCTGACTGCGCTTACCGATGATAATCATCTGTCTTTCACCTGCATCTTCAGGTAGTTCATATGAAATCGTATCAACTACTTTACCACCCAATACACCAATACCAAAGCGTGCTTCTTCTAATTCTTCTTCACCTTTAGATGATTTTAGTGCTATGAAATGGCCACCTTTTTTAACTAATGGCAAGCATAGCTCACTTAGTACTGAAAGTCTAGCAACTGCACGTGCTGTAACGATATCGTAAGACGCCCTGTAGTCTCCCTTACCATATGTTTCGGCACGATCATGTACAAAACTTACATTATCTAACGCTAAAGCTTCCGCTAATTGATTTAAAAAATGGATACGTTTATTTAATGAATCTACTATAGTAACTTTCAAATTCGGAAAAATGATTTTCAAAGGAATGCTAGGAAAACCAGCACCAGCACCCACGTCACATATCGTTAACTCTTTAGTTAAATCCGTATAAAAACTTGTCGCAATTGAATCATAAAAATGCTTCAAATATACTTCATGTTCTTCAGTAATACTCGTCAAATTCATCTTTTCATTCCATTCAACAAGCATTTGGTAATACGTTTCAAACTGTTGTTGTTGTTTATCTGAAAGTTCTATTCCATGTGTACTCAGTTGCTTAGTTAACCATGCTACACTCATCTTAATTATTCACCCTTTGAATTTTACCTTGTTCAAGATATACAAGTAAAATTGAAATATCGGCTGGATTAACACCAGATATACGTGAAGCTTGTGCAATATTAAGCGGTTTTACTTCTGCTAATTTTTCACGTGCTTCAGTCGCCAAGCTATCTACCTTACTATAATCTAAGTCTTCTGGAATTTTCTTCTCTTCCATGCGTTTAACTTTTTCAACTTGTTGTAAGGATTTGTTGATATAGCCTTCATATTTAGTTTGAATTTCAACCTGTTCTTCTACGTCTGAAGGTAATTGATGTGCTTCATCTAAAATCTCTAGAATTAAATCATATGTCATTTCAGGACGACGTAATAATTCTAAAGCAAGGATACCATCTTTCAAACGAGAACCGCCTTGTGCCTCAATAATTTCTTGAACACGATCATGTGGTTTAACACGTATTTCATTCAATCTTTCTTGCTCCGCTTTGATCATGGCGCGTTTCTCATTAAAGCGTGCATAGCGCTCCTCTGAAATCATACCTAATTCATAACCTAAATCTGTTAAACGTAAATCAGCATTATCATGTCTTAATAATAGACGATATTCTGCACGAGAAGTCAATAAACGGTATGGTTCATTCGTACCTTTAGTAATTAAATCATCAATGAGTACACCAATATATGCATCTGAACGACTTAAGATAACTTCATCTTTGCCTTGAACACGCGCTGCTGCATTGATACCAGCCATGATACCTTGTCCAGCTGCTTCTTCATAACCAGATGTACCATTAATTTGTCCAGCTGTGTATAAGTTTTTAATTTTTTTAGTTTCAAGTGTCGGCCATAATTGCGTTGGTACTAATGCATCGTATTCGATGGCATAACCTGCACGCATCATGTCCGCTTTTTCTAAACCAGGAATGGTTTCTAACATTTGACGTTGCACATGTTCAGGTAAACTTGTTGATAGACCTTGAACATAAACTTCGTTTGTATTTCTACCCTCTGGTTCTAAGAACAGTTGGTGGCGTGGTTTGTCATTGAATCTTACAAATTTATCTTCAATTGAAGGACAATATCTTGGACCAGTACCTTTGATCATACCTGAATACATTGCTGATAAATGTAAATTATCATCGATGACTTGATGTGTGTCACCGTTTGTATAAGTTAACCAACATGGTAATTGATCTAAAATATATTCTGTTGTTTCGAAGCTGAATGCTCTTCCAACATCATCACCAGGTTGAATTTCTGTTTTAGAATAATCAATCGTTTTCGCATTTACACGCGGTGGTGTACCTGTTTTAAATCTTACGACTTCAAACCCTAACCCTCTTAAGTTATCTGCTAGAGAGATTGAAGGTAATTGATGGTTTGGCCCACTTGAATATTTCATGTTACCTAAAATGATTTCACCACGTAAAAATGTACCTGTTGTAATGATTACTGCCTCTGACCAGTATTCTGTACCAATATTCGTTCTTACGCCTTTGATGACATCATCTTCAATAATAAGATCATCTACCATTCCTTGCATGATATCAAGGTTTGCTTCATCTTCAATTACTTTTTTCATTTCTTGTTGATATAAGACTTTATCTGCTTGAGCACGTAAAGCTCTTACTGCTGGACCTTTACCAGTATTTAACATACGCATTTGGATGTGCGTTTTATCAATGGTTTTCGCCATTTGACCACCTAATGCATCAATTTCACGTACGACAATACCTTTTGCTGGGCCACCCACTGATGGATTACACGGCATAAAAGCAATATTATCTAGGTTAATTGTCAGCATTAACGTTTTGGCACCACGACGTGCTGAAGCTAATCCAGCTTCAATACCAGCATGTCCGGCTCCTATTACTATCACATCATATTCTTGAGCCATTTTTATTTCCTCCTTATTATTTTCCTAAACAGAATTGACTAAATAACTGGTCAATTAATTCATCACTAGCGGATTCACCGATAATTTCACCTAAAATTTCCCAAGTTCTCGTTAAGTCGATTTGTACCATATCCATTGGTACGCCTGATTCTGCTGCATCTATCGCATCTTGAATTGTATTTCGTGCTTGTTTCAATAATGAGATATGTCTTGAATTAGAAACATAAGTCATATCTTGATTTTGAACATCGCCACCAAAGAATAAATCCCTAATTTGAATTTCTAATTGATCAATGCCCTCTTGTTTAAGCATCGATGTCTGTATTAATGGCATATCACCAATCATATCTTTTACTTCATCAAGATCTAGATGTTTTTCTAAATCCATCTTATTAACAATGACAATTGCGTCTTCATTCTTAATCACTTCATACAATTTACGATCTTCTTCAGTTAATCGTTCATTATAATTAAGTACAAATAGTATTAAATCCGCTTCGCCTAATGCTTTCCTTGATCTCTCTACACCAATACGTTCGACAATATCTTCTGTTTCACGTATACCTGCTGTATCGACAAGTCTTAATGGTACACCACGGACATTGACATATTCTTCTAAAGTATCTCTTGTGGTACCAGGCACTTCAGTCACGATGGCTTTATTATCTTGAATGAGATTATTGAGCATCGACGATTTACCAACATTGGGTTTACCAACGATCACCGTAGAAAGCCCTTCTCTCATAATCTTACCTTGTGTACCTGTATCAAGTAATTTATTTATTTCAGTTTTAATTTCGTTTGATTTACCCAATAACACCTCGGTAGTCGCATCTTCGACATCATCGTATTCTGGGTAATCTATGTTCACTTCGACTTGAGCTAGGATTTCGAGAATGGATTGTCGCTGTCGTTTTATCATATCACTTAAACGACCTTCTATTTGATTCATTGCAACTTTAGACGCACGATCGGTTTTAGAACGAATAAAATCCATGACCGCTTCTGCTTGAGATAAATCTATTCTGCCATTTAAGAAAGCACGCTTTGTATATTCACCTGGTTCTGCCATTCGCGCACCATAAGTCATCGTCAATTCTAGTATTCTATTAATTGTTAATATACCGCCATGACAGTTAATTTCGACAATATCTTCACGTGTAAACGTCTTTGGTGCACGTAATACGGAAACCATAACTTCTTCCACTACTTCATTCGATTCAGGATCAATAATATGACCATAGTTAATCGTATGAGAAGTTACATCCTCAAGCTTTTCTTTACCTTTATATAGCTTATCTGCAATATCTACAGCATCTACACCAGACAAACGTACAATACCAATTGCACCTTCACCCATTGGCGTGGATATACTCGTTATCGTATCTAAATCCATCATCCATCTCGCCTCCTTCTCTACTTCATTTTTATCATTATAATATTGTAAATAGTTTCCTATTAAAAAGCGAGTATCTTGTTTACTCTTTTCTCAAAGTTAGACTTCGGTTTGTATGAGGTAAGACTGAGGTGCGTCTAGTTTTTCGCTTCCCCTACCCTATTTAAACACGCTTGTTAAATACTTTTGCTATTTTGAGCACATGTTCCAAACTCGCTTGTATTTGTAATGTATCCATATCTTTCGCTGGTTGTCGTGCTATCACAATGATATCTATGGGTAAGATATCCTCTTTGTGGATTTTAAAATTTTCGCGAATACCACGTTTAATTCTATTTCTTACGACTGCATTACCTAACTTTTTAGAAACACTAATGCCCAAACGAAAATGATCCAATGTTGTATTTGGTTGTGTATATATTACAAATTGTCTATTTGCAACGGATTTCCCTTTCTTATAAATAAATTGGAAATCACTATTTTTTTTAATTCGGTAAGCTTTCTCCACCAAGCATCACTCACTTATCTTTTCATTTCGTATATCAACGAACCCTATACTTCGTTCTATTTATTAATTAATAGTAGAAATCTGCGTATTTTTTAGTAGTTTTACTTCACTGAAACCAAAAAAAAGACCACTGATGAGTCAGTGATCTTATGCTGATAATACTTTACGGCCTTTACGACGACGACGCGCCAACACTTTACGGCCATTTTTTGTGCTCATGCGTTTTCTGAAACCATGAACTTTACTATGTTTACGTTTATTTGGTTGATAAGTACGTTTTACCATGCAAAAACACCTCCATCTTTATTCGGTTCTATACTATTATAATAGATAAATTAATATACGCTTCTGCTTCAAGTCTTGATTTAACTGTTATTAATTTCTAGTCATAATTCAAGCAACTACTACAATATAACAAAATCTATTTTATAAAGCAAGCCTCAATTTAAGTGCGTGTTTTAAAACATATATGTTACATCGTATACTCGTTTTATTATTTTACATTTACACCTGCAATAGTTTCGGTACTAAAAATCTTTCTTTCTATACCCACCGCTCATCCTTTCTAACACGGCTTATAATCACCTGTTTTGCATTATACATTTTTCATACAATCTTTATAAATTATTTCCCAAGTCCACAAACTGCTTTAAATTTGGTATACTGTCTATTGCTCAAAGTTATCCACTTATACACAACAATGCAACTCGATTTTGTGGATAATTCATATGTTATTCACAGAGTTCCACAGCATTTAACAACATATTCACACCCATTTGACAGAGGTTGTTGTTAAAAAGTATAATTGTGTGGATAAGTTATGTAGATATTGATTCATACAGGGTTTAAATTAATAAATTATATAACAAAAGCCTGTGTATAAATCACAGTAACGTAATAGTTATCCACTGATTGTGTGTAACTTGTGGATAATTATCAACAGGCTGTGATTATTTTTATTTGTACCTGTTGTTTTTGTGTATAACTTTAAAATTTACGAAAGTTGGAGTTTGTTATTATGTCAGAACAAGAAATTTGGGAAAAAGTCCTAACCTTGGCTCAAGAAAAAGTAAGTAGTGCAAGCTACCAAACATTTCTTAAAGATACAAAATTATATAAACTACAGAATGAGCAAGCAATTGTAGTTACCGATGATGATTTTGTTGCTAATTGGTTAAAGATGAACTACGCAGAAATTATTAAAGCAGCTTTATATGAAGCAATCGGTCACGAAATAGCACCCGTGTTTTATACAGAAGAAGAGCTAAAAAGCTTACATACCAGTGAGCAAAAAGAAGAAAATCAACCTACTCAACCCACTAAAAAATATACGCCTGGTGTAGATGAAGCTGTCATTGGCGGTGAACAGTTCAATACACATAATACGTTTGAAACATTCGTCATTGGACCGGGTAATAGATTCCCACATGCTGCGAGTCTTGCTGTAGCAGAAGCACCAGCAAAAGCATATAATCCATTATTTATTTATGGTGGTGTTGGTTTAGGTAAGACCCATCTGATGCATGCGATCGGTCATTACGTCTTAGATAATAATCCTGACGCTAAAGTCATTTATACGTCTAGTGAAAAATTTACTAATGAATTTATCAAGTCTATTCGTGATAACAAAACTGAGCGTTTCAGAGAAAAATATCGTAATATCGATGTCTTACTGATTGATGACATTCAATTCATTCAAAATAAGGAACAAACGCAAGAAGAATTTTTCCATACTTTTAATGAATTGCATCAAGCAAATAAGCAAATTGTGATTTCTAGTGATAGACCACCAAAAGAAATTGCAAAGTTAGAAGATCGTTTGCGTTCACGTTTCGAATGGGGGTTAATTGTTGATATTACACCACCTGATTATGAAACAAGAATGGCGATTTTACAGAAGAAAATTGGCGAAGAAAACCTTAACATTCCAACAGAGGCACTTACTTATATCGCTAATCAAATTCAATCTAATATTCGTGAACTGGAAGGTGCATTAACACGTGTCTTAGCCTTTTCAAAATTACAGGGTCAACCTATTACGACTGAATTAACAGCTGAAGCACTTAAAGATATTATTCAGGCACCTAAATCTAAGAAAATCACAATACAAGATATTCAGAAAATTGTTGGTCAATATTATAGTGTGAGAATTGAAGATTTTAGCGCTAAAAAACGTACGAAATCCATTGCTTATCCACGCCAAATCGCAATGTATTTATCGCGTGAGTTAACGGATTTTTCATTACCAAAAATTGGTGAAGAGTTTGGCGGTCGCGATCATACGACTGTGATTCATGCACACGAAAAAATCGTTAAAGATATACAAAATGACCCAACCTTTAAACAAGAAGTAGAAAATTTAGAAAAAGAAATACGAAATCAATAAAATAAACTGTACTATAACAGATTAATCATAGGCAATTTGAGGAATAGTTAATAGAGTGGAAGATAACGATATTGTGGATAATGTGAAAAAGTCATACACACTGTGCACAAGTTATCCACAGTCTTTAATCAACGTCACTGTTCACTAAACTTAAGTTATCCCCTAATCCACAAGCCCTACTACTATTACTACTGTTTTAAAACCTATATAATTTAATATATAAACGACTGGAAGGAGTTTAATAAAGATGGAATTCACAATAAGAAGAGATTATTTTATTAATCAATTAAATGACACACTTAAAGCCATCTCACCAAGAACAACATTACCTATCTTAACTGGTATCAAAATTGAAGTTAAAAACAACGAAGTTATACTAACAGGCTCTGACTCAGAAATCTCAATCGAAATCACTATCCCTAAACAAGTAGACGGAGAAGACATCATTGATATTACTGAAACGGGCGCAGTTGTACTTCCTGGTCGTTTCTTCGTAGATATTATAAAAAAATTACCAGGTAAAGAAGTTAAACTTTCTACAAATGAGCAATTCCAAACATTGATTACATCTGGACATTCTGAATTTAACTTAAGTGGTTTAGATCCAGATCAATATCCGTTATTACCACAAGTATCTCGTGATGATGCGATTCAATTATCAGTCAAAGTACTTAAAAACGTGATTGCACAGACTAATTTCGCAGTGTCCACCTCAGAAACACGCCCAGTACTAACAGGTGTTAACTGGCTTATACAAGATAATGAATTAATATGCACAGCGACCGACTCACATCGCTTGGCTGTAAGAAAAGTAGCATTAGAAGATGAATCCGAAAATAAAAATGTCATCATTCCAGGTAAAGCATTATCTGAATTAAATAAGATCATGTCAGATAGTGAAGAAGACATTGATATTTTCTTCGCTTCAAACCAAGTGTTATTTAAAGTTGGTAATGTAAACTTTATATCACGTTTATTAGAAGGTCATTATCCTGATACATCTCGTTTATTCCCAGAGAATTACGAAATTAAATTAGGTATTGATAATGGTGAATTCTATCATGCTATCGATCGTGCCTCTTTATTAGCACGTGAAGGTGGCAATAATGTCATTAAATTAAGTACAGGTAATGAACTTGTCGAATTATCTTCAACATCACCTGAAATTGGTACGGTAAAAGAAGATGTAAAAGCAAGTAATGTTGATGGTGGTAACTTAAAAATTTCATTCAACTCTAAATATATGATGGATGCCTTAAAAGCGATTGATAACGATGAAGTCGAAGTCGAATTCTTCGGTACAATGAAACCATTTATTTTAAAACCAAAAGATGATGATTCAGTTACACAACTCATCTTACCAATCAGAACATATTAATCATGTTGCTAAACAGATCAGCGCAATAATAACTTTTCTGATAAAATTGCAATTTAACAGGAGCAGACCTCTGAAATCTTAGTGATTTCTGGTTTGCTCCTGTTTTTATTTAGATAAACAGGATGAGTAAGAAAGAGATTAATAAAGATAAATAGAAATTTAGCAATGCTGATAATTTAATATCATGGTTAAAGACATTTAAAGGACATATATGAGTTCTTTTAATGTTTTCTTAGGGAAAAATACTTAAAAGTAATAAAAGCGGCTAAAAATAGCTCTAAATGCAAAATAAATATAGTCCATCTATCACGCAACAAATTTACGTCGTCTTGATATTCAGTGAAAATTAATATTTTTTGTAAAGAATGTCCATATAATGTATTTATTTTTGATATAATATTACATGTGAAACAAAGCTAAAAATAACTTTGAAACTAATTATTTAAAAATAGTTAAAATAAGTGGAAAGAAATCGCTTACTCACTGTATTTTGCATGAAATTTTTCGCGAAAAAAGGTATAATATATAAGTGAGCTTAAAAGAAATGGAGTGATTGATTTGGTTGAAGAGGTAATTGTTGATGGAGACATTACTTTAGGGCAATTTCTAAAGACAGAAGGTATTATCGAATCTGGCGGACAAGCAAAATGGTTCTTACAAGATTTTGATGTCATGATCAATGATGAGCGTGAAACACGTCGTGGTAAGAAGTTAAATCATCAAGATCGTATTGTCATACCAGAAGTCGGTTCATTTTTGATATTACATCAAGGTGAAGAATGAAATTAAAGACACTCCAGTTACAAAATTATCGTAATTATGAGTCAATTTCCTTAAACTGTCATCCCGATGTCAATATATTGATTGGTGAAAACGCTCAAGGGAAGACAAATCTATTAGAATCTATTTATACGCTGGCATTAGCTAAAAGTCACAGAACGTCAAATGACAAAGAACTCATACGTTTTGATAGCGACTATGCTAAAATAGAGGGTGACCTTAGTTATAGATATGGTGAGATGCCTTTAACGATGTACATCACTAAAAAAGGTAAGCAAGTTAAAATCAATCACTTAGAACAAAGTAGACTGACTCAATATATTGGTCACTTGAATGTCGTTTTGTTTGCGCCTGAAGATTTAAACATTGTCAAAGGATCACCGCAGATTAGACGTAGATTTATAGATATGGAACTTGGACAAATCTCAGCAGTATATTTAAATGATTTGTCACAGTATCAACGTATTTTAAAACAAAAAAATAATTATTTGAAGCAACTGCAATATGGTCAAAAGACAGACAGCACCATGCTTGAAGTCTTAAATCAACAATTTGCAGAATATGCACTCAAAATTACGCTAAGACGTGAACATTTTATTAATGAACTTGAATCACTAGCTAAACCTATTCATTCTGGTATTACAAATGAACGTGAAACATTGTCCTTAAATTATTTACCTAGTATTAAACTAGACAGTGAAGATAAAAGTGAGACGGAACGCTTAGAGGAAGTCTTAACGATACTTAATGACAATATGGAACGTGAAAAAGATCGCGGTGTCTGTTTATACGGGCCCCACAGAGATGATTTAGGTTTTAATGTGAATGGCATGGACGCTCAAACATATGGCTCGCAAGGTCAACAAAGAACTACTGCATTATCAATCAAACTCGCTGAAATTGAGTTAATGAATATTGAAGTAGGTGAGTATCCCATTCTATTACTAGATGATGTGTTAAGTGAGTTAGATGATTCACGTCAATCTCATTTATTGAGCACTATTCAACACAAAGTGCAGACTTTTGTTACTACGACATCTGTAGATGGTATAGAGCATGAAATTATGAAAAACGCTAAACTTTATCGCATTAATCAAGGCGAAATTATAAAGTAATGGAAAGTGAAGGTGGAAGCAGTGTCAGATGTGAATAACACGGAAGATTATGGTGCTGGACAGATTCAGGTATTGGAAGGTCTAGAAGCGGTACGTAAAAGACCTGGTATGTATATTGGTTCAACTTCAGAAAGAGGTTTACATCATCTTGTATGGGAAATTGTCGATAACAGTATCGATGAAGCACTTGCAGGTTATGCCGATACAATTGAAGTTGTCATCGAAAAAGATAATTGGATTAAAGTAACAGATAATGGCCGTGGGATACCTGTTGGCATTCAAGAAAAAATGGGACGTCCTGCAGTAGAGGTTATTCTGACTGTATTACACGCTGGTGGTAAATTCGGTGGCGGCGGTTATAAAGTTTCTGGTGGTCTACATGGTGTAGGTTCATCCGTAGTGAACGCGTTATCAGAAGACCTAGAAGTTTACGTATATAAAGATCGCCAAGTGTATCATCAGGCTTATAAAAAAGGTGTGCCTCAATTTGACCTTAAAGTCATTGAAGAAACGGATGATGATAATACAGGTACAGTGATTCGATTTAAAGCGGACGCCGAAATTTTCACAGAAACAACAACATATCATTATGAAACATTACAACAACGTACAAGAGAGCTTGCATTCTTAAACAAAGGCATTTCGATTACATTAAGAGATGAACGTGATGAAGAAGTTCGTGAAGACACATATCACTATGAAGGTGGTATTAAATCTTATGTTGAAATGTTAAATGAAAATAAAGAACCTTTACATGAAGAACCTATATACGTACATCAAACCAAAGATGATGTCGAAGTTGAAATTGCTTTACAATACAACAAAGGCTTTGCAACAAACTTGTTAACATATGCGAATAATATTCACACATATGAAGGCGGTACGCATGAAGAAGGTTTCAAACGTGCATTGTCGCGTGTGTTAAATAGTTATGGTTTAAATAGTAAAATTATCAAAGAAGATAAAGAAAGACTTTCAGGTGAAGACACACGTGAAGGTTTGACAGCAATTGTTTCAATTAAACACGGCGATCCACAATTTGAAGGACAAACAAAAACAAAATTAGGTAACTCTGAAGTACGTCAAATTGTTGACAAACTATTCTCTGAGTTATTTGAACGTTTCTTGTATGAACATCCACAAGTAGGCCGTATTGTCGTTGAAAAAGGGATCATGGCATCACACGCACGTCTTGCTGCGAAAAAAGCACGTGAAGTCACACGTCGTAAATCAGCATTAGAAATATCTAGCTTACCTGGTAAATTAGCGGATTGCTCTAGTAAAGACCCGTCACGTAGTGAAATCTTTATCGTCGAGGGTGACTCTGCCGGGGGGTCTACAAAATCCGGTCGTGATTCAGAAACACAAGCAATATTACCATTACGTGGTAAAATCCTGAACGTTGAAAAAGCGCGTTTAGATAGAATTTTAAATAATAATGAGATTCGTTCAATGATTACGGCTTTTGGTACGGGGATTGGTGGCGAATTTGATTTAAGTAAAGCCCGCTACCATAAGATTGTCCTAATGACAGATGCTGATGTCGACGGCGCACATATTAGAACATTGTTATTAACATTCTTCTATCGTTTTATGAGACCATTGTTAGAAGCAGGATATGTGTATATCGCACAACCACCTTTATTCAAATTGACACAAGGTAAACAAAAGTACTATGTCTTTAATGAACGTGAATTAGAAAAACTTAAAGCTGAATTAGAACCAACACCAAAATGGTCAATTTCACGTTACAAAGGTCTTGGTGAAATGAATGCGGATCAATTGTGGGAAACAACAATGAATCCAGAAAATAGAGCCATGTTACAAGTATCACTGGATGATGCGATTGAAGCGGACCAAGTCTTCGAAATGTTAATGGGCGACGTTGTAGAGAACCGTAGACAGTTTATTGAAGATAATGCAGTCTATGCCAACTTAGATTTCTAATACGATGAACTGAATTTTTGAAGGAGGATATCTTGATGGCTGAATTACCTGAATCAAGAATTAATGAACGAAATATAACGAGTGAGATGCGCGAGTCATTCTTAGACTATGCGATGAGTGTTATTGTCTCACGTGCTTTACCTGATGTTAGAGATGGTTTGAAACCAGTACATCGACGTATACTGTATGGATTACATGAACAAGGTATGACGCCAGATAAGTCATATAAGAAATCTGCGCGTATTGTTGGGGACGTTATGGGTAAATATCACCCACACGGTGACTCATCTATTTATGAAGCCATGGTCAGAATGGCACAAGACTTCAGCTATCGATATCCTTTAGTTGATGGACAAGGGAACTTCGGTTCAATGGATGGCGATGGTGCGGCTGCGATGCGTTATACAGAAGCGCGTATGTCTAAAATCACGCTTGAATTACTTAGAGATTTAAATAAAGATACAATTGATTTTATCGATAACTATGATGGAAACGAAAGAGAGCCGTCAGTCTTACCTGCTAGATTCCCTAACTTATTAGTTAACGGTGCATCAGGTATTGCCGTTGGTATGGCTACAAATATTCCACCACATAACTTAACAGAAGTCATCAATGGTATTTTAAGTTTAAGTTATAATCCAGATATTACGATTGCCGAATTAATGGAAGACATACAAGGTCCAGACTTCCCAACGGCTGGTATTATCCTCGGTAAGAGTGGTATTCGTCGTGCATTTGAAACTGGTCGTGGTTCAATACAGTTACGTTCTCGTGCAGAAATAGAAGAACGTGGTGGCGGCCGTCAACGTATTGTTGTTACGGAAGTACCATATCAAGTTAACAAAGCACGTATGATAGAAAAGATTGCTGAGTTAGCACGTGATAAGAAAATAGATGGTATCACTGACTTAAGAGATGAAACAAGTTTACGTACAGGTGTCCGCGTAGTCATTGATATCCGTAAAGACGCCAATGCTAGCGTGGTCTTAAACAACTTATACAAACAAACACCATTACAAACATCTTTTGGTGTAAACATGATTGCCTTAGTGAATGGCAGACCAAAGCTTATTTCACTTAAAGATGCATTAGTTGAATACTTAGAACATCAAAAAGTTGTTGTAAGAAGACGTACCGAATATAATTTGAAAAAAGCTTTAGACCGTGCACATATCTTAGAAGGTTTGAGAATTGCGCTTGATCATATTGATGAAATTATTAGAGTTATTCGTGAATCAGATAACGATAAGATAGCCATGGCAAGTTTACAAGAACAATTTAAATTATCTGAACGTCAAGCACAAGCCATCTTAGATATGCGTTTAAGACGTTTAACTGGTTTAGAAAGAGATAAGATTGAAGCTGAATATAATGAACTTATTGCTTATATTGAAGAATTGAAATCTATCCTTGCAGACGAAGAAAAATTATTACAAATCGTGCGAGATGAATTGATAGATGTTCGTGAGCGTTATGGCGACGAACGTAAGACTGAAATTCAACTTGGTGGTTTAGATGACATAGAAGATGAAGATTTGATTCCAGAAGAACAAATTGTAATCACATTAAGTCATAATAATTACATTAAACGTTTACCAGTTTCAACATATAGAGCACAACACCGTGGTGGTCGTGGTGTTCAAGGCATGAATACGTTAGAAGAAGACTTTGTAAGTCAACTTGTTACATTAAGTACGCATGACAACGTCCTATTCTTTACGAATAAAGGTCGTGTCTATAAACTTAAAGGTTATGAAGTACCAGAGCTTTCACGTCAGTCTAAAGGTATTCCAGTAGTCAACGCGATTGAGTTAGATAATGATGAATCCATTAGTACAATGATTGCTGTTAAAGATTTAGAAAGTGAAGAAGATTATTTAGTCTTTGCTACTCAAAAAGGTAGAGTGAAACGCTCTGCCCTAAGTAACTTCTCACATATTAATAAAAACGGTAAGATTGCGATCAGCTTCAAAAATGATGATGAACTGATTGCTGTACGTTTAACTGATGGTGAAACAGATATCTTAATTGGTACATCGCATGCTTCATTAATTCGCTTCCCTGAATCTGCGTTACGTCCACTTGGTCGTACTGCAGCAGGCGTAAAAGGTATCACACTTAGAGAAGGCGATAAAGTAGTAGGCTTAGATGTTACAAAAGCCGAAAGCGATGATGAAATACTCGTTGTGACTGAAAATGGATACGGTAAACGTACGCCAGTTGGAGATTACAGATTATCTAACCGTGGTGGTAAAGGTATTAAAACAGCCACAATCACTGAACGTAATGGTAATGTTGTATGTATCACATCAGTAACGGGTGAAGAAGACTTAATGGTCGTTACAAACTCTGGCGTTATTATCCGTATCGATGTAGAAGATATTTCACAAAATGGTCGTGCAGCACAAGGTGTAAGACTTATTAAATTAGGTGAAAATCAATTCGTATCTACAGTAGCTAAAGTAAATGAGGAAGATGAAGAAGAAGCTGAAACAGAAAGTGAAGCAACTGTCTCCGATTCAGAAAATACTGAAGCAACTGAATCAATAGCACAAGATTCACAACAAGGTGAAGCTGTTGTAGAGGACGATGCACCAGGCAATGCGATTCATACAGAGGTTGAAGATAGTGACGTATCAGATGACGATAGTCGTCAAGAAGTAAGACAAGACTTTATGGACCGCGTGAATGAAGATATTGATAATGCGGACAATGAAGATAACGAAGAAGAGTAATTCGTTCGATCATAACTATAAACAAAAAGACCTACCTCGCTGAGGTAGGTCTTTTTTGCTTAGTTTTCTAAAGCTTTCATAGCATGTGGTATTTCACTAATTAGTCTAGATGGCGGCACGACATACATTTTTTCTGCTAATTGTTCACCAATATAGCTGTGTGTATATGTGGCACTTGTAACAGCTTCTTCAGTGTCATTAAATTGACCGACAAAACTTGTAATCATTCCAGATAAAGTATCACCCATGCCACCAGTAGCCATTGCTGGTGTACCTATTGGTAATTTGTAGTCTTTACCTCTGAAATAAATTTCAGTGCCATGCATTTTTAAGACAATGGTTGCGCCAATGCGATCTGCAGCTTCACGATTACGTTCATATGTTTGTTCGTCTATAGGAATACCACTTAAACGTTCCCACTCTTTTTGATGTGGTGTGAAGATGACTTTACACGTTGGGATGTCTGGTTTCAATTTACTGAAAATCGTGATAGCATCCCCATCTACAATTAATTTTTGATGTGGTT
The DNA here is from genome assembly GCF_013391405.1 of Staphylococcus sp. GSSP0090. Taxonomy (GTDB): domain Bacteria; phylum Bacillota; class Bacilli; order Staphylococcales; family Staphylococcaceae; genus Staphylococcus. Next base: position 4,053 of record NZ_JACBFD010000015.1, on the reverse strand, counting down.
GAATATTTTGTAATAGGAAAGTAATGGCGTTATTGCCTTTAAAATCACAACCGAGTCCTGGTCCGATTAAGATACAATCTGTGTGCTCAATCATTTTTGTTAACATTTTAGTGTCATTAATATCAATCACCATAGCTTCTGGACAACGTGAATGTAATGCGGCATGGTTTGTTGGATGTGTAGCCACAGTGATTAATCCACTCCCGCTATAAACACATGCCCGAGCTGCAAGCATGATGGCACCACCTAAGTTCGCATTACCTCCAATTAAAAGAATTCTGCCATAATCGCCTTTATGTGTTTCATCTTTACGTTTTGGAATGCTTACTTGTGATAAAGTTTCCATTTTGAAACCTCCTTTTAAACATTTAGCGTTAATATCGTACATTGTTTTGAAAAAGATAAGCATCTGCTTAAAATGATAAATGTCAAAGTTGGCTATCTTAATTCTCTATATCATAGAATGTTAAAAAACCATTTTCTTTTAAGTGACTAATAGCTTATTTTCATCTGTTCATTTATAAATACAATAAGAAATATTATACCTGGTTTCGAGATTAGTCAATAGGCAAAACTGTTAAGAAATGATTAATTTTATAATCGTTCATTTTGAGACGTCTTTATCCTATTAAATCAGTAATTTAATACCACATTACGGATGTGACAAATACTATTGTTCGTGTAGAAATGTAAGCGTATACTCAAATTAATTGAACAAAATGAATAAGCAAGGAGATGGGAAGATGACATTACAACTCAATGGTGAAATGCTGACAATCAATGATATTAAAATGTTCTTAAATAAGGAGGACACTGTAGAAGTCACTGAAGATGCACTTGAACGTGTTAAGAAAAGTAGACAAACGGTGGAACATATTATAGAAAACAAAGAAACAATCTATGGTATTACGACTGGATTTGGATTATTTAGTGATGTGCGTATTGATGAGGGTGAATACAATCAATTACAAGTGAATCTAATTCGTTCACATGCTTGTGGTGTTGGGAAATCATTTTCAGAAGAAGTCGCATTAGTAATGATGGTCTTACGATTAAATACCTTGTTGAAAGGCCATTCTGGTACGACAGTGGCATTAGTTGAGCAACTTACTTATTATATCAATCATAGAATTATACCAGTTATTCCGCAGCAAGGATCTTTAGGTGCATCTGGTGATTTAGCGCCATTGTCTCATTTAGCTTTAGCTTTGATTGGCGAAGGCAATGTCTTTTATAAAGGTGAAGAAGTAGACAGCCGGTATGTCTTAAATCAGTTAAATCGTGAGCCATTACAATTACAAGCCAAAGAAGGACTCGCGTTAATCAATGGTACGCAAGCAATGACTGCGCAAGGTGTGATTAATTATATTGAAGCGGAAGCTTTAGGATATCAAGCAGAATGGATTGCAGCTTTAACACATCAAGCACTAAATGGTATTACAGATGCTTATAATGAAAAAGTCCATCAAGCACGTAATTTCCAAGAACAAATAGATGTTGCAGCTAGAATGTTAGACTGGTTAGAAGGTTCTGAATTAACGACAACACAAGGTGAAATACGCGTACAAGATGCATACACATTACGTTGTATTCCACAAATACATGGCGCAAGTTTTCAAGTTTTTAATTATGTGAAAGAAAAATTAGAATTTGAAATGAATGCTGCGAATGATAATCCATTAATATTTGATGAAGACGATGAAACGCTTGTTATTTCTGGAGGGAACTTCCATGGCCAACCGATTGCCTTTGCTTTAGATTTCTTAAAATTAGGAGTAAGTGAATTGGCTAATGTATCGGAACGTCGTCTAGAACGACTCGTAAATCCTCAGTTAAATAATGGTTTACCTGCGTTTTTAAGTCCACAACCAGGTTTACAAAGTGGTGCGATGATTATGCAGTATGCTGCTGCAAGCTTAGTTTCAGAAAATAAAACACTCGCCCATCCCGCTAGTGTTGACTCAATACCATCATCAGCTAACCAAGAAGATCATGTTTCTATGGGCACGATAGCATCGCGTCACGGTTATCAAATCATTGAAAATGCACGACGTGTCTTAGCAATTGAAACAATTATTGCATTACAAGCCGTCGAATATAAAGAAATTGATAAGTTATCACCGCAAACATATGACAAATATCAAGAATTACGTCACATCGTACCATCTATAACGGAAGATAGACAGTTCCATAAAGATATTGAAGCGGTATCACAATACTTACAAGATCTTGCTTATATGTATGAACTTTAATTGACATAAACGTTGTCGCCCTTGAAATAACTGAGGTTATTTGCTATATTTAAATTAACTTAATTAAGCTATTGTTCGTAGGATAAGTAGTATTGAACTTTGATTTCAGAGAGCTTGTGGTTAGTGTGAACAAGTAATCATATTTAATATGAATCTACCTACTATATGAGAACAATCGGTTATAACCGTTATTTAGTGAGAGTGCAGTCTAATTTTAGGCTGTTAAATAGGGTGGCAACGCGTAGACCACGTCCCTTGTACAGGGGGACGTGGTCTTTTTGTGTTATTATCCAATAAATTTTAAAAATTGAAAGGATGACCAGTATGTTAGATATTAAATTATTCCGTAATGATCCAGAATTCCTTAAAGAAAAAGTAGCAAAACGTGGTATGGATTCAAAAGTAGTAGATGAAGTATTAGAACTAGATGAGCAACGTCGTCAACTTATCAGTCAGGCCGAAGAAATGAAAGCAGAACGTAATAAAGTGAGTGGAGAAATTGCTCAGAAAAAACGTAATAAAGAAGATGCAGACGATGCCATCGCAGCTATGCGTAAGCTAGGTGATGAAATTAAAGTGTTAGATGATACTTTAAACCAAGTAGATGTAGATCTTAACGATAAATTATCTCGTATTCCGAACATTATTCATGAAGATGTACCAGAAGGTGCAACAGATGAAGATAATGTGGAAGTTAAACGTTGGGGTACGCCTAGAACGTTTGAATTTGAAGATAAAGCACACTGGGATTTAGTAGAAGACTTAGAAATGGTTGATTTTGAAAGAGCTGCGAAAGTCTCTGGTGCAAGATTTGTGTTCTTAACAGGTGACGGTGCCCAATTAGAAAGAGCCTTAATGAACTATATGATTACGAAACATACAACACAACATGGTTATAAGGAAATGATGGTGCCACAATTGGTTAATGCAGATTCTATGTATGGTACTGGCCAACTTCCTAAATTTGAAGAAGACTTATTTAAAGTAGAAAAAGAAGGACTTTATACAATTCCAACAGCTGAAGTCCCATTAACGAACTATTATCGTAATGAAATCATAGCACCTGATGTATTACCAGCTAAATTCACAGCGCAATCAGCATGTTATCGTAGTGAAGCAGGTTCTGCTGGCCGTGATACAAGAGGGCTGATTCGCTTACACCAATTCGATAAAGTTGAAATGGTACGTATTGAAAAACCAGAAGATTCTTGGCAAGCGCTAGAAGATATGACGAATCATGCAGAAGCGATTTTAGAAGAGCTCGGTTTACCATATCGCCGTGTTATTTTATGTACTGGAGATATTGGCTTTGGTTCAAGTAAAACATATGATTTAGAGGTTTGGTTACCAAGCTATAATGATTATAAAGAAATCAGCTCTTGCTCAAATATTACAGATTTCCAAGCACGTCGTTCAAATATTCGTTTCAAACGTGATAAAAATGCGAAACCGGAATTAGCACACACGTTAAATGGTAGTGGATTAGCTGTAGGTCGTACTTTTGCGGCTATCGTTGAGAACTATCAAAATGAAGATGGTTCAGTAACTATTCCAGAAGTGTTAGTACCATTTATGGGTGGTAAAACAGTTATTCGTCCAACTAAATAAAAATAAAAAACAATTCTGAAAAACGCGTAGTGGCTACTGAGCTGACCCCATATAATGGGAATAAAATAAAAACACTTTCGTTGAATTCATTTAAAATGAATCATACGGAGGTGTTTTTTCTATGAAAAGAGTGTCTTATTCATTAGAAACAAAGTTTAAAACTATTGAAATGAAAAAAGCTGGTTATACTATA
>NZ_JACBFD010000014.1 GCF_013391405.1 Staphylococcus sp. GSSP0090 | reverse complement strand
ACACTCTTTTCATAGAAAAAACACCTCCGTATGATTCATTTTAAATGAATTCAACGAAAGTGTTTTTATTTTATTCCCATTATTTGGGGTCAGCTCAAGTAAACAATGTGCTTTTTACTTTTATAATTTAATGAAATAGGGTGTATATAAAATGATGTCTTCTAATTATCTAAACAAATCTAGTTTCTTCATTATATACATTCAAAAGTTATCATGAGAAAATGGAATGACCTTATCGAAATGTTTAGTTGAACTTTAGTAAACCTAATTTAATGAAGAAACCATCTTTGAGATACTTATATACTCTAATGATTAATGGTTCTTACGTCGATCTTCCGTATAAATAACCTTTGCATATTTGTCTGGTATATAGAGTGGTGTTGATAATAAAATGAAAATAAAAAATAACAGTAAAAAGAATAAAATCCAATGGACTACCATACCAACAATTGGAATGAAAGCAAGGAATGAACCAACTACACCCAATAAAGGGATAACCACCATGGGTTTAATCGAGTTCTGTTTATCTACTATTAATATAATCACCATTATAAAGTAAAGTAATGCATTAATAAGTAAAGGCTGCCAACCTAAACTTAAAACTATACTACCACCTAGGAATGGAATACCATAGACCAATTCACTAATAATAAGTACGACAGCTAATACTAATAATGTCACACGTATACCACGCTTCATAAAATTCACCACCTAACTGTACTTAATTATATAGGAAATTATACGAATAGAATAATAATATGAAGATTCATCAGTAAAAAATTTACATTGAACGAAAAAAATTTACAAAAGAGGTTGAAGTGCAATTAGTAATCAAGTACAATAACAAAGTATGTGTTAGACAAAAAGTTTCAAAACTTTTGCAGAAAAGCTTGATAAATCACTGTTTATCATGTATCATATCTAATGTTGGACTTTAAGAACACGCGATGAAGCGAAAGGTTACTGACACACCCGGCCGCTTTGCCATGGCGCTGTGTGAGATAGTTTTCGTGGAGAAGTCTATCACTTAAATGTAGACGATATAAGGAGGGAAAATTATGGCAAAACAAAAAATCAGAATCAGATTAAAAGCTTATGATCACAGAGTAATCGATCAATCAGCAGAAAAAATTGTTGAAACAGCAAAACGTTCTGGTGCAGATGTTTCTGGACCAATTCCGTTACCAACTGAAAGATCAGTTTATACTGTTATTCGTGCCGTGCATAAGTATAAAGATTCACGTGAGCAATTCGAACAACGTACACATAAACGTTTAATCGATATTGTTAACCCTACACCAAAAACAGTTGATGCTCTTATGGGCTTAAACTTACCATCTGGCGTAGACATCGAAATCAAATTATAATAGAAAAATTTAGGAGGTGGACTTTCGATGACCAAAGGAATCTTAGGAAGAAAAATCGGGATGACACAAGTTTTCGGAGAAAACGGTGATTTAATCCCTGTAACAGTAGTAGAAGCAAGTCAAAACGTTGTATTACAAAAGAAATCTGAAGAGATCGATGGATACAACGCTATCCAAGTAGGCTATGAAGACAAACAAGCTTATAAAAAAGATAGCAGATCAAGCAAATATGCTAACAAACCAGCTGAAGGCCATGCTAAAAAAGCAGGTACAGCACCTAAGCGCTTCATTCGTGAATTCAGAAACGTTAATGTTGATGAATACGAAGTAGGTCAAGAAGTCTCAGTTAATACATTTGAAGCTGGAGACGTAATTGATGTAACAGGCGTATCTAAAGGTAAAGGTTTCCAAGGTGCCATTAAACGTCATAATCAAGCACGTGGACCAATGTCACATGGTTCTCATTTCCACAGAGCCCCAGGTTCTGTAGGTATGGCATCTGATGCTTCAAGAGTCTTTAAAGGACAAAAAATGCCTGGACGTATGGGCGGTAACACTGTAACAGTTCAAAACTTAGAAGTAGTTCAAATTGACACTGAAAACAATGTTATTTTAGTAAAAGGTAATGTACCTGGTCCTAAAAAAGGATTAGTAGAAATCACATCATCAATCAAAGGTAATAAATAATATACAACGAAAGGAGGAATTGCATAATGGCTAATTATGATGTATTAAAAGTAGATGGAACTAAATCAGGTTCAGTTGAACTAAGCGATGCAGTATTTGCAATCGAACCAAACAACAACGTTCTTTTTGAAGCAATTAACTTACAACGTGCTTCATTACGCCAAGGTACTCACGCTGTTAAGAACCGTTCAGCAGTACGTGGTGGTGGACGTAAACCATGGAGACAAAAAGGTACAGGACGTGCGCGTCAAGGTACAATTCGTGCTCCACAATGGCGTGGTGGTGGTATCGTATTCGGACCAACACCAAGAAGCTACTCATACAAAATGCCTAAGAAAATGCGTCGTTTAGCATTACGTTCAGCATTATCTTTCAAAGTACAAGAAAAAGGATTAACTGTTGTTGATGCATTAAACTTAGATGCTCCAAAAACAAAAGAGTTCAAAACTGTACTTTCTAATTTAGAACAACCTAAAAAAGTATTAGTAGTAACAGAATCAGAAGATGTAAACGTTGCTTTATCAGCACGTAACATTCCTGGTGTTCAAGTAACTACAGCTCAAGGTTTAAACGTTCTAGATATCACAAGCGCTGACAGTGTAGTAATTACAGAATCAGCTGCTAAAAAAGTTGAGGAGGTGCTCGGATAATGGAAGCAAGAGACGTTCTTAAGCGCCCCGTAATCACTGAAAAATCATCAGCTGCTATGGCTGAAGACAAATACACATTCGACGTTGATACTCGTGCTAATAAAACACAAGTTAAAATCGCTGTTGAAGAAATCTTTGACGTAAAAGTTGATAATGTAAATATCATCAACTACAAACCAAAGAAAAAACGTATGGGCCGTTACCAAGGCTATACAAACAAAAGACGCGTAGCAATCGTTAAATTAAAAGAAGGATCAATCGATCTTTTTAACTAAAAAACATTACCAATAAGGAGGTAAACGACAATGGCTCTAAAAAAATATAAGCCAATTACTAATGGTCGTCGTAATATGACTAGTTTAGATTTCGCTGAAATCACGAAAACTACTCCAGAAAAGTCATTATTACAACCGCTACCGAAAAAAGCGGGACGAAATAACCAAGGTAAATTGACAGTTCGCCACCACGGTGGAGGACACAAACGTCAATACCGTGTTATTGACTTCAAACGTAATAAAGATGGTATCAACGCTAAAGTTGATTCAATACAATATGATCCAAACCGTTCAGCAAACATTGCATTATTAGTATACGCTGATGGTGAAAAACGCTATATCATCGCTCCGAAAAACCTAAAAGTAGGTCAAGTTCTTGAAAGTGGTGAAGAAGCAGACATTAAAGTAGGTAATGCATTACCATTACAATTCATTCCAGTAGGTACAGTTATCCACAACATCGAGTTGAAACCTGGTAAAGGTGGACAAATCGCTCGTTCAGCTGGTGCTAGTGCACAAGTACTTGGTAAAGAAGGTAAATATGTATTAATCAGATTAAGATCTGGCGAAGTACGTATGATTCTTTCAACTTGCCGTGCTACTATTGGTCAAGTTGGTAACATCCAACATGAACTTGTAAACGTTGGTAAAGCAGGACGTTCTAGATGGAAAGGCATTCGCCCAACAGTTCGTGGTTCTGTAATGAACCCTAACGATCACCCACACGGTGGTGGTGAAGGTCGTGCACCTATCGGTAGACCATCTCCAATGTCACCTTGGGGTAAACCTACGCTTGGTAAGAAAACTCGTCGTGGTAAAAAATCTTCAGACAAACTTATCGTTCGTGGACGTAAGAAAAAATAAAAATAACTTATTTGCGTGTGCGGCTTAATAGCTGCACGCACACAATAAGAAGGGAGGCGCCACTATGGCTCGTAGTATTAAAAAAGGACCTTTCGCTGACGATCATCTAAAGAAAAAAGTTGAAGCTCAAAGCGGAAGCGAGAAAAAACAAGTAATTAAAACTTGGTCACGTCGTTCAACTATTTTCCCTGATTTTATCGGACATACATTCGCTGTATATGATGGACGTAAACATGTGCCTGTATTCGTAACAGAAGATATGGTTGGTCATAAATTAGGAGAATTCGCACCAACTCGTACTTTTAAAGGACACGCTGCAGACGACAAAAAAACTAGAAGATAATTTCTAACAGGTAGAGGAGGAAATTCGAATGGAAGCAAAAGCGGTTGCTAAAACAATAAGAATCGCACCTCGTAAAGTTAGATTAGTATTAGATCTAATTAGAGGTAAGAGCGCTGGAGAAGCTATTGCAATTTTAAAATTAAAAAACAAAGCTTCATCACCAGTAGTAGAAAAATTATTAATGTCCGCTTTAGCTAATGCTGAACATAACTATGACATGAACACTGATGAATTAATAGTTAAAGAAGCTTATGCTAATGAAGGACCAACATTAAAACGTTTCCGTCCACGTGCACAAGGTCGTGCAAGTGCGATTAACAAACGTACAAGCCACATTACAATCGTCGTAAGTGACGGTAAAGAAGAAGCTAAAGAAGCTTAATACATTTTTTAAGGAGGGAACACTGTGGGTCAAAAAATTAATCCAATCGGACTTCGTGTTGGTGTAATCCGTGATTGGGAAGCTAAATGGTATGCAGAAAAAGACTTCGCATCATTATTACACGAAGATTTAAAAATCCGTAAGTTTATTGATAACGCATTAAAAGAAGCATCAGTTTCTCACGTTGAAATTGAACGTGCTGCTAATCGTATCAACATCGCTATTCATACTGGTAAACCAGGTATGGTAATCGGTAAAGGCGGTTCAGAAATTGAAAAATTACGTAACAAATTAAACTCATTAACAAACAAAAAAGTACACATCAACGTGATCGAAATCAAAAAAGTTGATTTAGATGCTAAATTAGTTGCCGAGAATATTGCACGTCAATTAGAAAACCGTGCTTCATTCCGTCGTGTACAAAAACAAGCTATTACAAGAGCAATGAAAATTGGTGCTAAAGGTATCAAAACACAAGTTTCAGGTCGTTTAGGCGGAGCTGACATCGCTCGTGCTGAACAATATTCAGAAGGAACTGTTCCACTTCATACACTACGTGCTGACATTGGTTATGCACATGCAGAAGCTGACACTACTTACGGTAAATTAGGTGTCAAAGTATGGATTTATCGTGGAGAAGTTCTTCCTACTAAGAACACTAGTGAAGGAGGAAAATAGTAATGTTACTACCAAAACGTGTAAAATACCGTCGTCAACATCGTCCTAAAACTACTGGTCGTTCTAAAGGCGGTAACTATGTAACATTTGGTGAGTATGGTTTACAAGCAACTACAACGTCTTGGATCACATCTCGTCAAATCGAATCAGCTCGTATTGCAATGACTCGTTTTATGAAACGTGGCGGGAAAGTTTGGATTAAAATCTTCCCACATACACCTTATACACAAAAGCCTTTAGAAGTACGTATGGGTGCTGGTAAAGGTGCAGTAGAAGGCTGGATTGCAGTAGCAAAACCAGGTAGAATTTTATTTGAAGTCGCAGGCGTTAACGAAGAAGTTGCGCGTGAAGCATTACGTTTAGCAAGTCACAAACTTCCAGTTAAAACTAAGTTTGTAAAACGTGAAGAATTGGGTGGTGAAACAAATGAAAGCTAAGGAAATTAGAGACTTAACCACTTCAGAAATCGAAGAACAAATCAAATCTTCAAAAGAAGAGCTTTTTAACCTACGCTTTCAGTTAGCTACAGGTCAATTAGAGGAAACTGCACGTATTCGCACAGTAAGAAAAACGATTGCACGTCTAAAAACTGTTGCTCGTGAAAGAGAAATTGAACAAGGTAAAGCGAATCAATAATTCAATTGAAAGAGGAGGTTACTAAAGTGAGCGAAAGAAATGATCGTAAAGTTTATGTAGGTAGAGTCGTTTCCGATAAAATGGATAAAACGATAACTGTACTTGTTGAAACATACAAAACACACAAGTTATATGGTAAACGAGTAAAATACTCTAAAAAATACAAAACTCATGATGAAAACAACTCAGCTAAATTAGGGGACACAGTTAAAATTCAAGAGACTCGTCCTTTATCAGCAACTAAACGTTTCCGTTTGGTAGAAATTGTTGAAGAATCAGTAATTATTTAATTAAATAGTGAAGATAAAGGAGGTTTAACTCATGATCCAACAAGAAACACGATTAAAAGTAGCAGATAACTCTGGTGCGCGTGAAGTTCTTACAATTAAAGTATTAGGTGGATCTGGTCGTAAAACAGCTAACATTGGTGACGTTATTGTTGTAAGTGTTAAAAATGCTACACCAGGTGGCGTTGTCAAAAAAGGTGAAGTAGTAAAAGCTGTTGTAGTTCGTACTAAATCAGGTGTACGCCGTAACGATGGTTCATATATCAAATTTGATGAAAATGCATGTGTCATCATTCGTGACGACAAAGGCCCACGTGGTACTCGTATTTTTGGACCTGTTGCTCGTGAATTACGTGAAGGCAACTTCATGAAAATTGTATCATTAGCTCCAGAAGTACTTTAATAAAATATTTATAAATATATAAATTTAAGGAGGTGCCACACATGCATATCAAAAAAGGTGACAACGTAAAAGTTATCGCAGGTAAAGACAAAGGTAAAGAAGGTAAAGTTGTTTCAACTGAACCTAAAAAAGACCGTGTCGTTGTGGAAGGTGTCAATATAATTAAAAAGCACCAAAAACCAACTCAATTTAATCCTGAAGGTGGAATCTTAGAAACAGAGGCAGCAATCCATGTTTCTAATGTACAGTTATTAGACCCTAAAACGAATGAACCAACACGCGTAGGTCATAAATTCGTAGATGGTAAAAAAGTTCGTATCGCTAAAAAATCTGGCGAAGAAATCAAATCTAATAATTAATAATTAATTGAAAGGAGGATCCACTGTGAACCGTTTAAAAGAAAAATTCAATTCTGAAGTTACTCAAAACTTAGTTAAGCAATTTGACTACAGTTCAGTAATGGAAGTTCCAAAAATAGAAAAAATCGTTGTAAATATGGGTGTCGGTGACGCTGTTCAAAATACTAAAGTATTAGATGATGCTGTAGAAGAATTACAAGCAATCACTGGTCAAAAACCATTAATTACAAAAGCTAAAAAATCTGTAGCAACATTCCGTTTACGTGAAGGTATGCCTATCGGTGCGAAAGTAACACTACGCGGCGAAAGAATGTATGACTTTTTAGATAAATTAATTGCTGTTTCACTTCCACGTGTACGTGACTTCCAAGGTGTATCTAAAACTGCATTCGATGGTAGAGGTAACTACACTTTAGGTGTTAAAGAACAATTAATTTTCCCAGAAATTGACTATGACCGAGTAAATAAAGTACGAGGAATGGATATCGTTATCGTAACGACTGCTAACACTGACGAGGAAGCTCGTGAATTGTTATCACAATTCGGTATGCCATTTCACAAATAATCTCTAAAGGAGGCTAATTAAGTGGCTAAAACTTCAATGGTTGCTAAGCAACAAAAAAAACAAAAGTTCCAAGTACGTGAGTATACTCGTTGTGAACGCTGTGGTCGTCCACATTCTGTATATCGTAAATTTAAATTATGCCGTATTTGTTTCCGTGAATTAGCTTATAAAGGCCAAATCCCTGGCGTTCGTAAAGCTAGCTGGTAATAGAAAATAGTCTGAAAGGAGGCAACAATCAATGACAATCAACGATCCAATTGCAGATATGCTAACTCGTGTAAGAAACGCAAACATGGTGCGTCACGATAAATTAGAATTACCTGCTTCTAACATTAAAAAAGAAATTGCTGAAATTTTAAAAAGTGAAGGTTTCATTAAAAACGTAGAATATGTTGAAGACGATAAACAAGGGGTTATCCGTTTATTCCTTAAATATGGTCAAAACAATGAACGTGTTATCACTGGTTTAAAACGTATTTCAAAACCTGGTTTACGTGTATATGCTAAAGCTAACGAAGTACCTAAAGTACTTAACGGTTTAGGTATTGCATTAGTTTCAACTTCTGAAGGTGTTGTAACTGATAAAGAAGCTAGAAAACGTAACATCGGTGGAGAAATCCTAGGTTACATTTGGTAATAATAAATAATAAGGAGGTGCGATAACATGAGTCGTGTTGGTAAAAAAATTATTGACATCCCTAGCGACGTAACAGTAAGTGTTGAAGGTAACACAATCACTGTTAAAGGTCCTAAAGGTGAATTATCAAGAACAATGAATGAAAGAATGACATATAAACAAGACGAAAGCACTTTAGAAGTTGTAAGACCAACTGATTCTAAAGATGATAGAACAGTACATGGTACAACTCGTGCTTTAATTAACAATATGATACAAGGTGTTAAAGAAGGATACCAAAAAACACTTGAACTTGTTGGTGTTGGTTACCGTGCTCAAATGCAAGGTAATGACTTAATATTAAACGTTGGTTACTCTCACCCAGTTGAAATTAAAGCTGATGATGGTATTACTTTCGGTGTTGAGAAAAACACAACAGTAACTGTTGCTGGTATTTCTAAAGAACAAGTTGGAGCAATCGCTTCAAACATTCGTTCAGTAAGACCTCCAGAGCCTTATAAAGGTAAAGGAATTCGTTACCAAGGTGAATACGTTCGCCGTAAAGAAGGTAAAACTGGTAAATAATAAATAACTTTCAGAAGAAAGGAGTATTAAGATGATCAGCAAAATTGATAAAAACAAAGTGCGTCTTAAAAGACATGCACGTGTACGTAATAAATTAGCTGGCACAGCAGAAAAGCCACGTTTAAACATCTATCGTTCAAACAAACACATCTATGCACAAGTCATTGATGATGTTAACGGTAAAACATTAGCACAAGCTTCAACACAAGAAAAAGATTTAGCAAATGAATCTGGTTCAAAAGTTGAATTATCAGCTAAAGTTGGCGAAACTGTAGCTAAAAGAGCTAGTGAAAAAGGCGTTAAAACAATCGTATTTGACCGTGGAGGATATTTATACCATGGCCGTGTTAAAGCCTTAGCAGATGCAGCTCGTGAAAATGGTTTAGAATTTTAATTTAAAGGAGGGACATTTACATGGCTCGTAGAGAAGAAGCGAAAGAATTTGAAGAACGCGTTGTTACAATTAACCGTGTTGCGAAAGTTGTAAAAGGTGGTCGTCGTTTCCGTTTCACTGCATTAGTTGTAGTTGGAGATAAGAACGGTCGCGTTGGTTTCGGTACTGGTAAAGCACAAGAGGTACCTGAAGCAATCAAAAAAGCAGTTGAAGCAGCTAAAAAAGATCTAGTTGAAGTTCCACGTGTTGAAGGTACAACACCTCACACAATAACTGGACGTTTCAGTTCAGGCAGTGTATTTATGAAACCCGCTGCACCAGGTACTGGTGTTATCGCAGGTGGCCCTGTTCGTGCGGTATTAGAATTAGCAGGTATCACTGATATCTTAAGTAAATCTTTAGGTTCAAATACACCAATTAACATGGTTCGTGCTACAATCAATGGATTAAAAAACCTTAAAAATGCTGAAGACGTTGCGAAATTACGCGGCAAATCAGTAGAAGAATTATACAATTAAGGAGGGAAAATAAGTTATGGCTAAATTACAAATTACCCTCACTCGTAGTGTTATAGGTCGTCCAGAAACACAACGTAAAACTGTTGAAGCTTTAGGTTTGAAAAAAACAAACTCTTCAGTAGTTGTTGAAGATAACCCTGCTATTCGTGGGCAAATCAACAAAGTAAGTCACTTAGTGACAGTAGAAGAAAAATAATTTTAAGGAGGTGCCGATATGAAATTACATGAGTTAAAACCAGCAGAAGGTTCTCGTAAAGTTCGTAACCGCGTTGGACGTGGTGCAGCTACTGGTAACGGTAAAACTAGTGGTCGTGGACAAAAAGGACAAAAAGCACGTTCAGGTGGTAGTGTAAGACCAGGCTTCGAAGGTGGACAATTACCATTATTCCGTCGCTTACCAAAACGAGGTTTTACTAACATCAACCGTAAAGAATATGCTATTGTTAACTTAGACCAACTTAATAAATTTGAAGATGGTACTGAAGTAACTCCTGCTTTATTAGTAGAATCTGGTGTAGTTAAGAGTGAAAAATCTGGTATTAAAATACTAGGTACTGGTTCTCTTGATAAAAAACTAACAGTTAAAGCTAGCAAATTCTCTGCATCTGCAGCAGAAGCTATTGATGCAAAAGGCGGAGCACACGAGGTGATCTAATGTTTGAAACGCTTGTGAGCTTCTTTAAAACAAAAGAAGTTCGTAACAAGATCTTTTTTACTCTCGCAATGTTAGTTATTTTTAAAATAGGTACTTATATTCCAGCACCTGGTGTTAACCCAGCTGCTTTTGACAGTCAACAAGGTTCTCAAGGTGTCACTGACTTGTTAAATACATTTGGTGGCGGAGCCTTGAAGAACTTTTCTATCTTTGCCATGGGTATAATGCCTTATATTACTGCGTCAATCGTAATGCAGTTATTACAAATGGATATTGTTCCGAAGTTTTCAGAGTGGGCAAAACAAGGTGATGCAGGTAGAAAAAAACTTAATAACGTAACGCGTTATTTTGCTATTATACTTGCTTTTATCCAATCGATAGGAATGGCATTCCAATTTAATAATTACTTGAAAGGTCAATTGATCATGGATCAATCGGTCCTTAGTTATTTATTAATCGCTGTTGTTTTAACAGCTGGAACAGCATTCTTAATTTGGTTAGGTGAACAAATCACACAATTCGGTGTTGGTAATGGTATTTCCATTATCATCTTCGCTGGTATTTTGTCTTCATTACCTTCATCACTAATCCAGTTTTATCAGCAGGCCTTTGTAGGTCAAGATGATACGTCTATGGCTTGGTTGAAAGTAATTGGCTTAATTATTGGAATGATATTATTAACAGTTGGTGCGATATATGTATTACAAGCTATTCGTAAAATTCCAATTCAATATGCGAAGAAACAATCAGCACAACGATTAGGTTCACAAGCAACATATTTACCTTTGAAAGTTAACTCTGCAGGTGTTATCCCAGTTATCTTTGCAATGGCATTCTTCTTGTTACCAAGAACATTGACATTGTTTTTCCCTGACGCTAGTTGGGCGCAAAAGGTATCAGATGTTGCAAATCCATCGAATAACATTGGTATGATTGTGTATGTAGTACTCATCATAGCATTTGCTTATTTCTATGCATTTGTACAAGTTAATCCTGAAAAGATGGCAGATAACCTGAAGAAACAAGGAAGTTATGTTCCAGGTATTAGACCTGGCGAACAAACCAAAAAATATATTACTAGAGTTCTCTATCGTTTAACTTTTGTCGGATCAATATTCTTAGCTGTAATAGCGATTCTGCCAATTATTGCAACAAAAGTAATGAGCTTACCGCAATCTATTCAGGTTGGTGGTACGAGCTTACTAATTGTAATTGGTGTTGCGATTGAAACAATGAAAAGTCTAGAAGCTCAAGTGAGCCAAAAAGATTATAGAGGCTTTGGTGGTAGATAAATTGTAGGAGGGCATTTATGAATATCATTTTAATGGGTTTACCTGGCGCAGGTAAAGGAACTCAAGCGAGTGAAATTGTTAAGAAATTCCCAATTCCACACATATCTACTGGTGACATGTTCAGAAAAGCGATTAAAGATGAAACGGATTTAGGCAAAGAAGCTAAATCGTACATGGATCGTGGAGAATTAGTCCCTGATGAAGTTACTGTGGGTATCGTTAAAGATAGAATATCTGAAGACGATGCGAAAAAAGGATTCTTACTTGACGGCTTTCCTCGTACTATTGAACAAGCTGAAGCATTAAGTAATATCATGAAAGAATTAGATAGAGAAATTGATGCTGTTATCAATATAGAGGTACCTGAAGAAGAATTAATGAACCGCCTCACTGGTCGTAGAATCTGTGAAAAATGCGGAACAACTTATCATCTTGTATTCAATCCTCCAAAAGTTGATGGTATTTGTGATCTTGACGGTGGTAAATTATATCAACGTGAAGATGACAACCCAGAAACAGTTGCTAATCGTTTAAACGTCAATGTAAAACAATCTAAACCTATCTTAGAATTCTATGATAATAAAAATGTTTTAAAAAACATTGATGGTTCTAGAGATATTAAAGTCGTTACAACAGACGTCATTGATATCTTAGAAGATTTAAAATAAGATCAACTTTGTACGGTCTATGTAATGCCAAAGGTATAATTAAATAAGAGTGACAATGCGATTACGTAATTCATTATATTTGTTAAACTGATTAACAACACTTATAGACACGTATGGTTAGAGTTGATTTTTGACGATAACCGACTATTTCATAAAGGGGGAAGTTAATTAATGGCTAAACAAGATGTAATTGAATTAGAAGGTACTGTATTAGATACTTTACCAAATGCAATGTTTAAAGTAGAATTAGAAAATGGTCATGAAATTTTAGCTCACGTAAGTGGTAAAATTAGAATGAATTATATTCGTATTCTACCTGGCGACAAAGTAACAGTAGAAATGTCTCCGTATGATTTAACACGCGGAAGAATTACGTATCGTTATAAATAATCGTCACTCCATAATATAGGGAGGTTTAAAAATGAAAGTAAGACCATCAGTAAAACCAATTTGCGAAAAATGTAAAGTCATTAAACGTAAAGGTAAAGTAATGGTAATTTGTAGCAACCCAAAACATAAACAAAGACAAGGTTAATAAAGAGAGGTGTAAATAATTATGGCACGTATTGCAGGAGTAGATATTCCACGTGAAAAACGTATTGTTATTTCATTAACTTATGTGTACGGTATCGGTACTACTACAGCTAACAAAATTGCTGAAGAAGCTAACGTATCACCAGAAACACGCGTTAAAGATTTAACTGATGATGAATTAGGTCGTATCCGTGAAGTTGTTGACAACTATAAAGTAGAAGGTGACTTACGTCGTGAGCAAAACTTAAACATTAAACGTTTAATGGAAATCTCATCATACCGTGGTATCCGTCACCGTCGTGGATTACCAGTTCGCGGACAAAAAACAAAAAACAATGCTCGTACTCGTAAAGGCCCAGTTAAAACTGTAGCTAACAAGAAAAAATAATAGGTAAAGGAGGCAAATTTAAATGGCACGTAAACAAGTATCTCGTAAACGTAGAGTGAAAAAGAATATTGAAAATGGTGTGGCACACATCCGTTCAACATTCAATAATACAATCGTAACTATTACTGATGAATTTGGTAATGCGTTATCATGGTCATCAGCAGGTGCATTAGGATTTAAAGGTTCAAAAAAATCAACACCATTTGCAGCTCAAATGGCGTCAGAAACTGCTTCAAAAACAGCTATGGAACATGGCTTGAAATCTGTTGAAGTTACTGTAAAAGGCCCAGGTCCTGGTCGTGAATCAGCTATCCGTGCATTACAATCAGCTGGATTAGAAGTAACTGCAATTCGTGACGTTACTCCAGTACCACATAATGGTTGTCGTCCACCAAAACGTCGTCGCGTATAATTTTATTGTTATTGTCGCAGGTCACTGAGAAATACAGTAAAAATCAATCGACGTAAACAAGGAGGATATTTGTAAATGATTGAAATCGAAAAACCTAGAATTGAAACAATTGAAATTAGTGAAGATGCTAAATTCGGTAAGTTCGTTGTTGAACCACTAGAACGTGGCTACGGTACTACACTAGGAAACTCCTTACGTCGTATCCTACTATCTTCATTACCAGGTGCAGCCGTTAAGTACATTGAGATCGAAGGCGTATTACACGAATTCTCAGCAATAGATAATGTCGTTGAAGATGTTTCTACAATTATTATGAACATCAAAAAGCTAGCATTAAAAATCTATTCTGAAGAAGATAAAACTTTAGAAATTGATGTTAAAGATGAAGGCGATGTAACTGCAAGTGACATTACACATGATAGTGATGTTGAGATTTTAAATCCTGAGATTAAAATTGCAACAGTTTCAAAAGGTGGACATTTAAAAATCCGTCTAGTTGCTAACAAGGGTAGAGGTTACGCATTAGCAGAACAAAATAAAACTAGTGATTTACCAATTGGTGTAATTCCAGTGGACTCACTTTATTCTCCAGTTGAACGTGTTAACTACACTGTAGAAAACACACGTGTGGGTCAAAGTAGTGATTTTGATAAATTGACATTGGATGTTTGGACAAATGGTTCAATCACACCACAAGAGTCAGTTTCATTAGCTGCAAAAATCTTAACTGAACACTTGAATATCTTCGTTGGATTAACTGATGAAGCACAAAATGCTGAAATCATGATTGAAAAAGAAGAGGATCAAAAAGAAAAAGTACTTGAAATGTCTATTGAAGAATTAGACTTATCAGTACGTTCTTACAATTGCTTAAAACGTGCAGGTATCAACTCTGTTCAAGAATTAGCTGATAAATCTGAGGCAGATATGATGAAAGTACGTAATTTAGGTCGTAAATCTTTAGAAGAAGTTAAGTATAAACTTGAAGACCTAGGTTTAGGTTTAAGAAAAGAAGATTAATATAAAGGAGGTTAACTCATGGGTTACAGAAAATTAGGTCGTACTTCTGATCAACGTAGAGCGATGTTACGCGATTTAGCTACTTCACTTATCGTTAGTGAACGTGTTGAAACTACAGAAGCACGTGCAAAAGAATTACGTAGTGTTGTTGAAAAATTAATCACTTTAGGTAAAAAAGGCGATTTAGCTTCTCGTCGTCAAGCAGCTAAAACTTTACGTAATGTTGAAATCTTAAACGAAGATGAAACAGTTCAAACTGCATTGCAAAAATTATTCGGTGAAGTTGCTGAACGTTATACAGAACGTCAAGGCGGTTACACTCGTATTCTTAAAGTCGGTCCTCGTCGCGGCGATGGTGCTGAATCAGTAATTATTGAATTAGTTTAATTTAAATATGCGTACTACTATATATAAAGCAAATGAGTGCAACGATAATGTTTGCCACATACAAATATTGTCTAGCTCAGAGTACCCCATCAAAACTAAATAAAACTTTAAAGCGTGAACTCAAAATTGTGATGGGGTGCGCGCTTTTTTATATTATTAGACCCCCTTAATTCCAGAGGAATTTAGGGGGTCTTATGCAATTGCGAAGCAATAGTAAACCGAAAATCTTAATTCCAGAGGAATTAAGGGGGGCTTATGCAATTGTAAAGCAATAGTAATTATTGAATATCTTTTGAATACATTTGTAATTTAGATAGCAGTTTGATTTTGTTTCATTGCTGAACTATCTAAACTTTCATTAGATTATTATTTCATGTAAAATAGATAAGGTATATTAAAAAACATGATGATGATTTGGGAGGATAAAGATATGGATACGCGTGAGCATATCATTACATTTAATAATGTTAAATTTAAATATAATAGTGATGAACCACTTGCGTTAAATGACGTATCTTTTGGCATTCCAAAAGGACAATGGACTTCAATCGTGGGGCATAATGGTTCTGGTAAATCTACTATAGCAAAATTGATGGTCGGTATTGAAAAACCTATTGATGGAAACATTTATTTTTATGATCAAAGTATCAATCAACAAAATTTGAGTGATTTGAGACAGCATATAGGCATTGTCTTTCAAAATCCAGAAAATCAGTTTGTGGGATCTACTGTAGCGTTTGATGTGGCTTTTGGACTTGAAAACAATAGCGTCTCATATGACGATATGCAGCGTATAGTGCCCAAAGCATTAGAAGACGTAGAAATGTTAGATAGAGCAGATTATGAGCCACAGTCACTCTCTGGTGGTCAAAAACAACGTGTTGCAATTGCTGGTGTCCTTGCGTTAGATACAGACGTTATTATATTGGATGAGGCAACCTCAATGCTAGATCCTGCAGGTAGAAAGGAACTTATTAATTTGATCCATCGATTGAAAGAGGATAAGGAAGTTACAATCATTTCCATTACCCATGATTTAACTGAAGCTGCAGAGGCAGATTACTTGGTTGTTCTAAATGAAGGTGAGATATATCAAACTGGTAAGCCACACGATATATTTAATGATGACGACGGCCTTATGGATATTGGATTAGATTTGCCATTTTCCATTCGAATGGCGCGTACTTTGTTGGGAAGTACAGATTTTATAACTTATGAAGGGCTGGTAAAAAAACTATGACAGTCAAATTTAATCAAGTAAGTTATGTATATCAAAAGGGTACACCATTTGAGCATTTAGCTTTAAAAGATATTGAAACCACATTTCAACAAGGGAAATATTATGCAGTTATTGGTCAAACTGGTTCTGGTAAATCAACGTTAATTCAACATTTTAATGGTTTGCTTAAACCTTCAACTGGAAAGTTGCAAATTGATGACGTCATTGTTAATCATAAAACGAGGGATAAAGTCTTAAAGCAAATTCGTAAAAGAATCGGTGTCGTTTTTCAATTTCCTGAATCACAACTTTTTGAGGATTCAGTTGAAAGGGAAATATTATTTGGTCCAAAAAACTTTAATATGCCTATAGAAGAAGTCAAAGCGCGTGCATTCAATCTACTCATCGATTTTGGTTTTAGTAGAGATATATTGCAACAATCACCTTTTCAAATGTCTGGTGGTCAGATGAGAAAAATTGCTATAACATCCATATTGGCTATGGATCCAGATATCGTTATTTTAGATGAACCTACAGCAGGATTAGATCCTAAAAGTAGAAATCAGATAATGGAAATGATAAAAAAGCTTCAAGTAGAGCAAAATAAAACTATTATACTTGTTACGCATGAAATGAATGATGTTGCAAAATATGTGGATGAAATAAAAATAATGAAACATGGTCAACTTGTCGAATCATGTTCACCTAGAAAATTATTTAGTGATACGCATTATGTGAATCAAATGCATTTAGATGTACCTGATGTTGTAAAACTACAAAGAGATATTGAGGACAAATATCAATATTATTTCAGTAAAATAGCTTTAACTGAAGAAGAATTTATTGATATGTATAAGGAGTGGCAAGAAGATGAAAGATAAGTTTATAATTGGACGCTACCTTCCTTTAAATACAATGATTCATCATCTAGATCCTAGGGCTAAATTGATATTTGTATTTTTATTTATTGTGTTAATATTTTTCGCACATTCATTTGGAACTTATTTATGGTTATTTATTTTAATGATTTGCATTATGAAATTAGCGCATATAAAATTTTGGTTCTTAGTTAAAGGCTTAACTCCAATTTGGATATTTCTCATATTCACCTTTCTTATGCATTTGTTTCTAACTAAAGGCGGTTCACGCATAGTCGAAATTGGCTTTATTTCTATTGATACACAGGGGATTCTTGAAGGGATTTATATTGTACTTAGATTAATGTTTATTATTATGATATCAACGATGATGACCTTAAGCACGAGCCCAATTGATTTGACAGACGCATTCGAGCGATTATTATCACCACTTAAAGTTGTTAAAATACCAGTTCATCAATTGAGTATGATGATGTCTATTGCACTGAGATTTATACCCACATTAATGAATGAATTAGATAAAATTATTTTAGCTCAAAAATCACGTGGTTCTGAAATCAGTTCGGGTGGGTTAATTAATAGAATCAAAGCATTCATACCTTTACTTATCCCATTGTTTATTTCAGCTTTCCAAAGAGCAGAGGATTTGGCTATAGCCATGGAAGTAAGAGGTTATGACACTCAAAAAATACGTACGAGTTATCGTAAATTAGAGTGGCAATTTAAGGATTCAATTACATTAATATTGATTCTACCCATCGCAATCATACTATTTTGTCTAAAATATATAGGAGTGTAATAACAGATGCGAGTCTTAGTTAATATTTCATATCAGGGGAGCCAGTTTCTTGGCTTCCAAATTCAGCAACACGGCAGAACGGTTCAACAGCAATTTGAAAAGATATTAAAACGTATGCATAAACATGATGTGAGGATACATCCTAGTAGCAGGACAGATAGAGGCGTACATGCGATTGAACAGTATTTTCATTTTGATACGGAATTAAATATTCCAGAACAACAATGGCAATATGCAATGAACCGTGCACTACCAGATGATATATACGTTAATCATGTGCGTTTTGTTAATGATGATTTTCATTGTAGATATGATTGTGTTGGAAAATCTTATCGATATAAGGTTTATCAATCTGAACATAAAGATCCATTTCTCAGTGGTTTAAAAACCTTTATACCTGAACAGTTAGATATTGAAAAAATGAATATGGCAGCGCAATATTTTATAGGAACACACGATTTTACAGGATTTTGTTCTCAGAAGACGGATGTTGAAAGTAAAGTAAGAACATTGTATGAAAGTCGCATAGAAAAAACAGAAAGTGGCTTTGACTATATTGTCACAGGCTCAGGATTCCTATATAATATGGTACGTGTGTTAATTGCATTTTTAATAGAAGTTGGTAAAGGCAAGAGAGAACCACAAGAGGTACCACTATTATTAGAAGCAAAAGATCGTAACCAAGTTCCTTTTACCGCCCCGGCCGAAGGATTGTACTTGGAAAAGATATATTTAACACCCAATGAATTAATTCAAGACTTTGGTAATAATATAAAAATACATCAAAAAAAATCATCACAAAATCTTTAAATTAGATTGACAAAACGACAGAAAAATTATACGATTACTAACGGTATTGTTTTATATCACCCACGATAAGCCCCGGAATCTTATTGTGTAACACGATATAGAAGCACGTAGAAACAAACAATTAATAAAATAAATGAAATCTAGGTTTTATAAAGTATAAACTATTAAACGAGAAACATTTATTCATTCTAGGAGGACAATTATATGCGTCAAACATTTATGGCTAATGAATCAAACATTGAGCGCAAATGGTATGTTATTGATGCTGAAGGTAAAACACTTGGTCGTTTATCATCAGAAGTAGCAGCTATTTTACGCGGTAAAAATAAAGTAACTTATACACCACACGTTGATACAGGTGATTACGTAATCGTCATCAACGCTTCAAAAATCCATTTCACTGGTAATAAAGAGCGCGATAAAATGTACTATCGTCACTCTAACCACCCAGGCGGAATCAAATCAATTTCTGCTGGTGAGTTAAAAGCGAATAACCCAGAACGTTTACTTGAAAATTCAATTAAAGGAATGCTACCAAGCACTCGTTTAGGCGAAAAACAAGGTAAAAAATTATTTGTATATGGTGGCGCTGAACATCCACACGCTGCACAACAACCAGAAAACTACGAGTTACGTGGTTAATTAAAAGGAGGAAATTACATTGGCACAAGTTGAATATAAAGGCACAGGCCGTCGTAAAAACTCAGTAGCACGTGTACGTTTAGTACCAGGTGAAGGTAACATTACTGTTAACGGCCGTGATGTACGTAGTTATTTACCATTCGAATCATTAATTTTAGATATTAACCAAGCATTTGATGTAACAGAAACTAAAGGTAACTATGATGTATTAGTTAATGTTCATGGCGGAGGATTTACTGGACAAGCTCAAGCAATTCGTCACGGTATTTCTCGTGCATTATTAGAAGCTGATCCTGAATATAGAGGTTCTTTAAAACGCGCTGGATTACTTACTCGTGACCCACGTATGAAAGAACGTAAAAAACCAGGTCTTAAAAAAGCTCGTCGTTCACCACAATTCTCAAAACGTTAATATTACCGAACTATCGCGAATGTACCATTCGCTTACAGATTTGTGTTTAATCAAATTAACGTTTCAACGCTCCAGCATTGGCTGGGGCGTTTTTTGTATATAGATACCGATAGTTACTACTATGTTACCATTAAGGTATCTATATGATGAAAAATCATATAATTAAAAAGCATGTACAGATAATCGGGTGTAATTTATGAAAGTTAGGTTATCAAATTATAACTCAAATTGAAATAAATCATTTGAAGATGCGTATAACATAATTTGACAACACTTTGGATATGAAATTATACGGCTTGAACATTTTGTTAATACCTCAGAGCTTGATATAAAAGATAAAATTTTTGTATATATGATAATATAAGGAACGTTAATAGGATAGATGAGTATAATTCTTAATTAGAGTTGTTTGGAAATGATATAGTTTGTGAACAAGAAGGAAAAGATAGAAGAATACTGCTTAAAAGTATAAAGAAAATAAATATTACCATATTCAGCTATATAAATATTCTTATAAAATACCGTCATTTTGTAGTTATATATTACATGTTAGATCATCCGAAGCAAAAATATATTGATTTTAAAGAAAGATTGATTAATAAATATAATGTAAGATGTTTTCTAATTCATGTTTATACAAACAATAGTCTAAAATTATTATAATTTACTATATTTATACAGACAATACGGGAGAAAATATAAATGAATGAAAATAGTGGTAATAGAAAAGTCGAAGTGCTGATTAATGATTTGTTAACAGGATAGCAAATGTCTTTAAGAGAATTAGAGAGATTATCAGTTACTGATAAAGTGTTGAATATAAATATCATAATGTCAATAAATTATTTGCACTACAAACATCTATCAACATGAATGGTAAAGGAAGTGTATTTTATGTCGAAATTAAATAGAATCCAAAGTGAAATTAAACAATTAGAAGGAGGACGTTTTCAAAAATTATGCGATATGTACCTTTATAGAAAGAGGGGTTGGGATAATATCGTAGGACTTGGTTCTATGGATGGAACTGATAAAACTACTAGAGGAATACCTGACACTTATTTTTTTGATAATGAGACTAGTAGATATATCTTGGTGATGTATGGCACTAGAATAGATGTAACCGCTAAATTAGAAACAGATATCCGAGAAGTAATTGGTAAACTTAAAGTTGATGAAAAAGATATTAAAGAAATAATATGCTGCCACACTTCTTCTAATTTAACTGTAGAAAAAGATAAAGAACTTAGAAATATAGTAAACTCAATAGAATTAACCCTTATAGGTATAGATACACTATCACAAGACCTTCTTCAGTTTAAATATCAAGATATTGTAAAAGATTTACTTGGAATATCAGAATCAACTGAGCAAGTTTGGAATTTAGAACAATTTATTCTAATGCATGATAAAAGCAAAACTAATGCCCCTTTAAATACGCCATACATTTATGAAAATGGTACGATTGAAGAGTTAATAAAACAAATCAATGAGCATCAAATACTTTTACTATATGGTAAACCAGGAACAGGAAAAACTAGATTAGCTATTGAAGTATGTAAAAATTTACCTACAGATAGTAATATAATTTGTGTTAAAAGTAATGGGATGCCAGTTTATCAAGAAATTAAGGATACATTAGATAACAATAGTGTAAATTACTTATTTGTAGATGATGCAAACATAGTAACTAATTTTACTGCTGTTGTTGATCTATTAAAGTTTGCAGAATATGACCAAAGACTGAAACTGATTATTACAATAAGAGACTATGCACTTTCAAGTATCATTAACCAAATGAGAGACTTTAAAATAAAAATTAAAGAAGTAACTTTAATGAGTGATAAACAGATTGAATGCCTAATCAACAGCATACATAAAGTTTCTGATAATAATCTCAGGGAAATAAAGAAATTATCTCATAATAATCCTAGAATAGCAGTAATTGCATCTATAATGATGAGGGAAAGTAATAATAAATTTATTGAAAATGGAAAAGAAGTACTGGAGAGTTACTATGATCAAATTATCAAAGAAAATGCTCTTTCAAAAAATGAAAAAGTTAGTCTATTTATCTTAAGTTTTAAAGACAAATTAAATTTGCGCAAACAGGAATCTCTGGAGGAAGTGTTGGAATTTTTTAAAATAGATTTTGAAAATTTTATATTTTCAATAAAGGAACTACACGATAAAGAGTTATGTGATATATTTCAAGATGAAGCGGCTAAAGTTAGTGATCAAAGCTTGTCTGATTTTGTGATTATTGATTTTATTGTAAATAATAAAGTTTTTAGAGTAAGAGATTTTTTCATTAGTTTATTTCCTAAGTTTGAAAAAGAGATTCTTGATATGTTTGTACGTATTAATAAATTTGAATCGTCAAATGATTGGATAGATTATTTAACGAATGAGATAAAGTATGTCTACAATGAAATCATTGCAGAAATTGATAAAGAGCGTTTTTTAAAACAATATGGAATATTGATACCTATTGAAACGCTTGCCTATACTAATGAAAAGATGCAATTTGCTAGAAGTAAGCAATGTAAAATATCACAACAAGAATTTGAAAAGAAAAAAAGAAGTACTAGTGTAGAGGATCCAATTATTGAAATTCTTTGTTCACTGTCACATAGTGAAAAATATAATGATGCTGCTGTCTTGCTTATTGAATACCTAAAAAAAAGACCGGATAAAGTTTTTGAAATCTTTTTAGCGATTAAATCGAATTTTGATATTGAAGATGGATGGAATTCTTATTTAGAAAAAAGATATAGCATTTTTGAAATATTTTCAAAACAAGAAAATATTAATAAGACAATGGCATTGTTAATTGTTAACACTGCCGAGGAATTTCTAAAGTTTTCTGGCGAAAAAATTATTCCTAATGGTCGTAATGTACTAATTAAAAGATACACATTGGTTGATGGAGATTATTTAATTGAACTTCATAGAAAAATTTTAGAAATGCTTTTTGAAATTTATAAATTGAAATATGAAGAAGTAAATAATTATATAGATAAACTATTATTTAATTACCCAATATATGAAGTAAAGAACGGTTTTTTTAAAACTGTTAGTTCAGATCTAAAATGTATAGAAGATCTATTTTATAAAGATTTAAGTAATTTGAATATTAGGGAAGAAGCAATATTATTTAAATTAAATTCAAAAGCAAAGAAGTTTGAGTTAGGATCCCACCTGTTTTCTGAATATGAAGCATCAAAAAGACAAGTCACTTACAAGATTTTTTCATTTAACCCTATCGATTATAAAAAAGAAGGATTTAATTATGAGCAATCTCAAAAGTTAAGAGCGGAAAAATTAAAAGAATTTTTTGATGAAAATTCTGATGATTTATTGCAATGGTTAAATGTACTTTCAAAATACCAATTAGATGAATTATTAAATCAGCATGAAATAGAAAAATCCTTATCTATCTTGTATTTAGGATTAGATGTTGATAACAAATCCAAAATGTTGATGAATTTATTGATTAGTGACTTTAATTTAGTTTATCATGATTTTGATTTTTACATGGAAAAATTACCATTCGAAAAAGGAAGAACTATTTTAAATAGTATTGGAAAAGCACTCGATGAAAGATGGTATCTTTCAAATCTATTAACATGTAAAAGCATTAATAAAGATAGGATACAAGAGCTTATCAAATATTTAAAAGAACTTAAAAATTATGAAAAACTAAATACTTTAAATGTTTTGGCTTTTGAAAATTATATTGAAAAAGATAAGGCTATTTTAGAGTTTTTAAAGGTTAAGTATAAAGAAGGGAAAATACTTGGTCGGTTTTTCATACCTAATTATGTTTGCGAAGATAATGCAAAAAGAATTATAAATTTAGTGGGCTACAAAGAATTGAAACAAATCTATCTGAATATTATAGGTAATGAAGAGATTGATAACTCAGGAGAAATGTTCAAGAATATATTAAAGGAACAAGATATTAAATTTATTTTTTTATTTCTTGAAAAACTAAATGCTTTGAGATCAAATTTAAGTTTTGCAAAAGGTGATGTTCAACTTGAATATATATGGGAATCTAAAGTTGCAGAGGAAGGAATAAGAAAATATTTAGACTTTTTAATACAAGAAAATCGTGTGTTTTATGTTGGTGTGGATTCATTTTTGGAAAAAATATTGAAAGCAAATATTGAACGTGCTTTTGATTTTATAAAAAATGAAGTAATTGGTACTGAAAATGAGAATAGATTAGTAAGTTTATATAATCTATCACTCGAAATATTTAATGATGAGATGTTAATCAATTTATTCGAATTAGTTACAGATAAAGACACCGATACTTCTTTTTTTGAAAATTTGCATTTAACTATGCGCAATCGTACTTGGACAGGTAGCTTGGTACCTTTATTGGATAAAGAAATAAATTTTTTGAATAACTTATTAGATATTTTTAGAGATACGAAATATATTTCTCACGCATTAGTTATTACTACAAGGATAGATTCACTTAAAAAGGAAAAACAAAAAGAACTTTTGTCAGATTATTTGGAATAGATATGTAGATAGAATATTCTATAATCTCTTGTTTTAGTCACTAAAAATGAATGATAAAAACCAGGTCTTAAAAAAGCTCGTCGTTCACCACAATTCTCAAAACGTTAATATTACCGAAACTGTCGCGAATATACCATTCGCATACAGATTTGGTACACAAGTTGTATCAACAATTTATGTGCAAATTAATTATCGTTTTAAAGCTCCAGCATATGCTGGAGCTTTTTTGTGTTATTTTTTAATATAAATAATATATATTCACTCAATGATGATTAATCTATTCATTTAATCTATAATAGTGGTAAATCATTTTTAATTTGGAGTACGTCTATGAAAAAGAAAATAACAACTTGCGCAATCATTGTAATGATAATCATTTTGTTTGTCATCATTACAATTTTAATATTCAAAGGGAATGAAAATAGGAAATTCGATGATAATCATCACAGTCATATACCTACATTTTATTTACATGGTTATGCAGGTACAGGAAATTCAATGAAGTTATTAGTGAACAGTGCTTATCAATCGGATAAGGAAAAAGATGTTGTTAAGGCAAGGGTCTCTCGAAATGGAATAGTGACATTTGTTGGCGATTTAAATTTTAATTCTAAAAATCCAATCATAGATATTATTCTCGAAGATAATACAAATAAGGATTTAACAAAAAATGCACAGTGGATTCGTAATGTTATCGCAGCGACTATGACACAGTATCATTTTGATAAATTTAATTTTGTGGCGCATTCGATGGGTAACCAATCTTTCAGTTATTATATGTTGAATTATGGGAATGACCAGCACTTGCCAACATTAAACAAACAAATCAGTTTGGCAGGTAATTTTAACGGCGAAGTCGACATCAATGGGTTAGATTTAGACATAACGTTAAATAACCAAGGAAAACCTAATTTAATGCTAAGAGATTATAAAGATCTCTTACCAATGAAACAACAATACCCTAAAGATGCGCATGTGTTAAATATTTATGGTGACATTGGTGATGGTACGCATTCCGACGGACGTGTCACGAATGT
This sequence comes from Staphylococcus sp. GSSP0090, assembly GCF_013391405.1. GTDB lineage: Bacteria > Bacillota > Bacilli > Staphylococcales > Staphylococcaceae > Staphylococcus. Next base: position 18,505 of record NZ_JACBFD010000014.1, on the reverse strand, counting down.
GTCTTCAAAATCATTGGAATACTTATTAGGAGATCGCATATCAAGTTATGAAACATTTAAAGTGACAGGACCTAAAGCAGAACATAGTGAATTACATGATAACGAAAAGGTAATTGATAAAATTAACGCATTTCTATGGGAAAATGACAATAAATAACAAAAAAGCCATTATCTACCTAAGCCTCATTTTGCTAGATAATGGCTTTTTAAGCATTAGCTTGAGCTAGCAATCTTAATAATGTTTTACGATTTGATTCACCGTATACATGTGGTTGAATCATGATTTCATCCGCATCAAAATCTGTCATCATTAATTTTAATTTGGAAACAACTTCATCCGGTGAACCGACGATAACTCTGCTTTGATGTTGATCTATTTTTTCTAATTCACGAGACGAATAATTTCGTTGGGCTGCATAGGAGAGTGAAGGATAAAATTTAGGCTGATTCAAATAGCCAATCCGTAGTAACCATAGATGAAAGGCACGTGCTAAAGATTCACGTAGACTTATTTCAGTAGCAGTTATGACGAATGATGACATCAGAACATAGGATGATTTTGTAGGATGGTATTGTTTAAACAACAAACGATAATGATTAATGACTGATTGAAGTTGACTTTTATTTTGTCCCATATTAGCGATGACAAATGAGAGTCCTTGTTTAGCAGCAAGTGTCGCGCTTGTCTTGCTTGTACCTAAAATGAACATATCTGGTTGGCTGTCTATTGTGGGTGTGGCACGTAAGTGATTAAATCGATGATCGTCATTTATGTCATCATTAAAATAATGTATTAAATCTTTAATTTGTGTTAGGTAATCTGGTTTTTCTGTTTTGAATTCATTTAATGCTTGATTTACATTTTTATAACTTGGAGAGTGACCAGTACCAAGATTAACACGTTTAGGATGGTGTGCTTCCATAATTTTAAATATTTCAGCAACTTTATAGGCGCTATAGTGAGGTAACATGACTCCGCCACTTCCTATTTTGATGGACGTAGTATTTTCCAATAAAGACATCATGACCATTTCAGGTGCACTAGAAGCAACAGAAAATACTTGATGATGTTCAGCAATCCAATAGCGATAATAACCTAATTGTTCAGCTAATTGTGCCAAATCTACAGTGTGGTTGAGTGCGTCAGTTGCACTACGACCTTCAAATATAGGGACATAATCTAATATACTTAGTTTCACAATCAATTTCTCCAATCTCTAGTAACATGTTTAACTTATAGCTTGTAGCCAAATCATAACATGAGAAGGAAAAACGAAATAAGCGATTTGATTGATAGAAAGAAATTAACTCTATAGAATAAAAGAAAAGAGTGAATGGAGGCAATATAATGAAGACAGAAAGAATCGTATTAGCCAAAAGACCAGAAGGTATACCATCTGATGATGTGTTTAAATATGAAACGGTTGAAGTAGACAAACCAGCTAGTGGTGAAATACAAATTGAATCGCTCTATATTTCAGTAGATCCGTATATGAGAGGTCGAATGGATGATAGTAAATCATATATTACGCCATTCCAATTAAATGAAGCAATGAATGGTCACATCGTTGGTAAAGTGACCGAAACGAATGCGGAGGGATTCGATAAAGGAGATATCGTTACAGGTACATTCCCTTGGCAAAAAGTTGTGAATGTAAAAGCCAAACATGCCATTAAGGTCACTCAAACGAATATACCATTATATTTATACTTAAGTGTATTAGGTATGACAGGACAAACAGCCTATCACGGTTTATTAAAAATTGGGAAACCACAAGAAGGAGAAACGGTTGTAGTATCAGCTGCGTCTGGTGCTGTGGGCTCCGTAGTTGGTCAAATCGCTAAATTAAAAGGTGCTTATGTTGTTGGTATTGCAGGTGGTAAGGAAAAAACGGACTATCTCATAGATGAATTAGGCTTTGATGCTAGTGTTGATTATAAGGCAGATGACTTTGGAGAATCATTGGCGAAAGCAGTACCAAATGGTGTAGATGTCTACTTTGAAAATGTCGGTGGTACTGTCGGCGATGAAGTTATGAAACATTTAAATCAATTCGCACGTATTCCGGTGTGTGGTGCCATTTCAGGTTATAATAATACAGAAATTGAATATGGTCCACGTATACAACCAATCATTATTAAATCACAAGCTTTAATGCAAGGTTTTATCGTAGCAAATTATGCAGATGATTTTGCTAATGCAAGTAAAGCACTTGCTCAGTGGGTACAGGAAGATAAAATTAAAACAAAAACATCAGTAATGGAAGGATTCCACAATGTGCCAGAAGCATTTAGAAACTTATTTACTGGTGATAACTTCGGTAAACAAGTGATACAAGTTTCGGATAATATCTAATCAATAAGGAGATGCATGTTATGAAAGCAATTGGTGCAGATAGAAATTTTAACTTAGATGAAGGTAATTTATTTTACGAGTTTGATGCTGAAACACCCCAGCCGAAGCAATATGAATTACAGGTTCGTGTTAAAACAATAAGTGTAAATCCAGTAGATACAAAAATAAGGAAAACACCAGTAGAGCATGCACCACGCATATTGGGCTATGACGGCGTAGGTATTGTCGAGGCTGTAGGATCAGATGTAAGTCATTTTAAAGTCGGAGATGAGGTATATTATTCTGGATCACCTAAATACCAAGGTTCAAATCAAGCATTGCAATTAGTAGATGAACGTTTAGTTGCTAAAAAACCAAATAATATATCAAATGAAGAAGCGGCAAGTTTACCATTAACAGGACTTACAGCATATGAAACATTGTTTGACGTTTTTAAAATTTCATTTAACCCAGATGACAACAAAGGTAAATCTATCCTAATTATTAATGGCGCTGGTGGTGTAGGAAGTATCGCTACACAAATCGCAAAGCATTATGGTTTAAATGTTATTACAACTGCTTCACGTGAAGAAACATTTAATTGGTCTAAAGACATGGGGGCAGATATTGTACTTAACCATAAAAATGATTTAGCTGAAGAATTTAAGCAATATGAAATAAGCGAAGTAGATTATATTTTCTGTACATTTGATACGGATATGTACTATGAAAAGATGATTGAATTAGTAAAACCTAGAGGTACGATCGCAACGATTGTAGCATTTAACGATAAACAAGACTTAAATTTACTCAAGCCAAAAAGTATTACATTCACACACGAGTTCATGTCCGCACGTCCTATCCATGAAACAGAGGATATGCAAATCCATCGCGATTATTTAACAGACATAACTGAAAAGATTGAAGCGGGTATTTATAAACCGACTGTTACAGAAGTGATTGAAGGATTAACAACCGAACATCTATACGATGCACATGTCAAATTAGAAAATCAAGGTATGATCGGCAAGCTCGTTATTAAACTTTAATTGTAAAACGAATTTGTTTTATTTAAACATCTAAAATAATTTCTCATAACATCTTTTAAATAGACCATTTAGAATGGTTTAATTTAAAAGATGTTTTTTTATACGAAAAGATAAGCTTAATAATTATTAATTTATAATATTGATAACAGTAAACGAATATATGCAAAAAGATAGGGTATGTATCATACATAAAGTATAGGGAGTGTGTTAATTTGATATGCATCTAAATAAATTAACCGTTGTATTTTGGGTAGCATTAAGCATTTGTACGCTATTTGTGGTATATGGTGCAGTTTTACCTAAACAACTTGAAATGGTTACGCAAAATATTACGAATTTTATCGCAGTCAATTTTGGTTGGTATTATTTATTACTTGTATTATTCATATTGATTGTTTGTGTTTATTTATTATTTTCTAGATATTCATCTATTACATTAGGTGAAGAAGGAGAAGATCCGGAATTCTCTTTAAAATCTTGGTTTGCAATGTTATTTAGTGCTGGCATGGGTATCGGATTAGTATTTTGGACAACTGCAGAACCTATTAGTCATGCATTTACTTTAACGCCATTACATAAAGCAGGTACACAAACTGCTATAAATGAAGCGATGCAATTTTCATTTTTCCATTGGGGCGTTCACGCTTGGGCAGTATATGGCATAGTTGGACTTGTATTTGCCTATTTTAATTTTCATAAAGGTTATCCAGGTTTAGTTAGTGCTACATTAACACCCATATTAGGAACTAAAATGATGAGGGGACCTATAGGTGGTTCCATCGATGTCTTGGCTATCATTGCTACGGTAACAGGTGTAGCAGCAACACTGGGATTTGGTGCTTTACAAATTAATGAGGGGCTGAATTTCTTATTTGACATTCCGTCGAATTTTACAACACAAGTCATTATTATTGTTATAGCAACTGTGTTATTCACATGGTCAGCATGGTCTGGTATTGATAAAGGTATAAAAAATCTCAGTAATATTAATATGATTTTAGCTTTTATTGTTTTGGTTGTTCTATTTTGTGTTGGACCAACATTGACTATATTAAATACGTTCACGAATTCATTAGGTGACTACATTGCGAATTTCTTTAATATGAGTTTACGTATCCCACAAACAGGGGGAGAAAAATTCCAATGGTTACAACAATGGACCATATTCTATTGGGCTTGGTGGATCTCATGGGCGCCATTTGTAGGCATATTTATTGCCCGTGTCTCAAGAGGTAGAACGATTAAAGAGTTTATACTAGGCGTATTATTTGTACCAGCAGTTGTTTGTTTCTTATTTTTTGCAGTCTTTGGTGCATCGGCAATTTATTTACAACAACATGGCATTGCAAATATTGCTAAAGAGGCAACTGAAACGGCGACATTTGCAACGTTGCAACATTTTCCATTAGGGTTTGTACTTAGTATAGTGACATTAATTGTTATTATGATATTCTTTGTAACTTCCGCTGACTCAGCTACTTATGTCTTAGGTATGCTAAGTTCTAAAGGAAGTATCAATCCTTCTAGTTTTGTAAAAGTAAGTTGGGGCGTTATTTTAGCATTATTCGCAATGATTATGATTTATACTGGTGGTACACAATCTATTCAGAATTTATTAATTATCGCAGCATTACCTTTCTCAGTTGTCATTATATTTATGATTTGGTCACTTTTTAAATCATTATCTGTTGAAAAGCCAAGACCAAGTAATAAATTAATGGTTTCAGACGATAAACTTTTACAATATCGTAAAGCGAATCAAGCAGATAAAGAATAGAATTATTAATAAGCAAAATATAATGGTGCAACCAAATTTGTTTTGTAAAAAATGTTAAAAATAAAATTCAATAAAAATGTTTCTAAGCATTTTTGTAAGGGTATGTATTCTGTATGACAAGTACATATAATCAAAGCATAGGAGGTGTCATACGAGGTGAAACGACTTAAGAATTTTATCCTTGGCCTTTTAATCGTAGTAATTGTTGGCTTTTTACTCTTTATGTATATACAAGATTCAAGAATAACGCAATATCAAGATTATTTTAATCAGTTTAATTGGTTTGAACCAACACTGATTGGATTAGCCGCATTACTTATTATTATCGGTCTTATTTTAGTATTCAGCTTGTTTAAACCTACGTATAGAAAACCTGGACTTTATAAAGATTTTGATGATGGTCATATTTATGTATCTAGAAAAGCAGTTGAAAAATCTGCTTACGATACACTGACACAATATGATCAAATACGCCAACCAAACGTAATTGCAAAACTTTATAACAAGAAGAAGAAATCACATATTGCTTTAAAAGCAGATTTCTTTGTTCCTGGTGATGTTCAGGTTAAATCTTTAACAGAAGAAATTAGAAATGACATCAAGCAAAATGTTGAGCATTTTACAGAATTACCTGTTTCAAAATTAGAGGTTAACGTTAGAGATCAAAAAACTTCAGGCAAACGTGTGTTGTAAGGGAGGGTTATCATGGCTAACAATAATAACCAAAACGGACAAGATTCTACACAAGAAGTGGTTGATTTTTTCAAAACATTTAAATGGAGAATTATCGGCTTCTTGGCATTTTTAATCATTGCGATTTTATTCCTAACTTTAGGATTTTGGAGTACGATTTTAATTTTAGTATTATGTTTGATTGGAATAGGAATCGGGTATACTAAAGACCGTAAGCAAGACTTTTTAAATTTCCTAAATCGATGGAGTTAATCGATTAAAATGATGTAACAAAGTAGTAGTGATTATGAATTAATTATAAAAAATAAATTTTATTTAACAAAGGAGAATGTATTATGGCAGTAGATAACAACAAAGCGAAACAAGCGTATGATAACCAAACAGGTGTGAATGAGAAAGAACAAGAACAAAGACAAGAGCAACAAAATCAACAACCTGAATTCACTAATAAATTATCATTTTCAGATGAAGTTATTGAAAAAATTGCTGGTATTGCAGCACGTGAAGTAAGTGGTATTTTAGAAATGAAAGGCGGATTTGTCGATAATATTTCTAGCTCATTCGGTAGCAGCAACAATGTAACACAAGGTGTTAGCGTTGAAGTTGGCGAAAAACAAGCTGCTGTTGACTTAAAAGTTGTATTAGAATACGGCGAATCAGCTCCAAAAATCTTCCGTAAAGTAACAGACTTAGTTAAAGAACAAGTTAAATATATTACTGGTCTTGACGTGGTTGAAGTTAACATGCGCGTTGAAGACGTAATGACTAAAAAAGAATGGTCTCAAAAGAATGAAAAAAACCAAAGCTCAAACAATGAGGACAAAGGTTTACAATAATTAATTGAGTATCATCTTAAATATAAAGTACCGATAAAGCATTTGCTTTATCGGTACTTTTTTGTGTGTAGAATATTATTATAAAGCTTACGTACTTGTCACTATCTATGATAACGCACTTCTGTATTAAGCTTCAGGGCGATAAAGTGGGTTATCGACTTTGATATACGTATAATAGTCAGCTTCATCTTCTAATCTCATTGTTGTCACACATTTATAATCAATTTTTGAGGCAAATAAAATAGATTCAATAGATTTAATCCTAGACGAATTATCCATCGTTTGTGAGATTTCATGAAGTTTTTCATGGAGTATTTGACTAATCATGGACCAAATTAAAGACTCTAAAGTTTTACTTTCGCTCGATTGAGCAATTGCTACTATAAGTTCACCGAGATGATTTTGGATACTTGAATAGAATACCTTATTAAATACTGTTTGAGATTGATCCGTTAATATTAATGATTTTTCATGAAATGTATCTGTAGCATAACCCATGCTATTGAGGTATTTTTCATCGATACGTAATCCTTCAAAATCCCTAATATACATCTTATCTATAGAGCTATCGTGTTTAAAAGTCACAATTGAATTTTGTAAGTGCGCTTCTAAAGCGATGCCATATTTGACATATAATGGTAAGGCTAAATCTATTAACGCTTTAGCATAAGCGTGCATCCATGCCATACTTGCTTCTTCATAATTTTCTAGTTGATGCGCTTCTGCGTATTTTTTTATTAATGTCCATATAGGCATTTCACTATGGTTGATATAGTTTGCAACAAGGCTTGATGGAATCATCGGTGTGGTGTTGCTTTGGATGATATTATAAATATTTTCACGAAATAGTGTGCCCAATTGTTCACTTTTAATGGTTTGTAACGACTGTGCATCTTGCGAGTTATAAAAATGTATCCCCGCAAGTTCATCAATCGTATCTGCCATAATGTTATGGAACAGATGGTCTTTGTCTTTAATATCATTTAATATTTTTGTAACTTGTGGGCCATTAATTGTCGTCTGTTCAGATAAAGTTCGAATTTCTCCAGTAATGTGCACATTCGTTGATAATTTTATGTGTGGTAATGTTTCAGGTAATTTAGGCATTAGTGTTCTAAATGATAAACCTGCAAAATAATCTAGTTCATAATCAATAGGTATAATGAGTCCTTGTTCAATTTCGTGAATATAGTCTTGTTTTAAAATTTCATCATATTGCCATGGATGTACAGCCATAGCGTAATAATGATTAACATCATCATTAGAGAGTGAGCTAACTGCTGCATCACGTAGCCCATTAAAACATTTATAGACTGACTCATTATAATCATTATTTAAAGTTTGTGCTTTAGCAATCTTTTTATGAATTAATATAAATTGCATTTTGATGTTATTTGCAAACTCAGAAGAATAAGCAATAGCAGTTTCAGGTGTCATACCTTTTCTGAGTTTGGCACCGGGATGTAATGGATGGCCTTCTACAACTGCTTGTTCAGATCTTAAATATGGATCATCAGATGAGAAAATCAGTTCACACAAAGGTTCATTATAATCAGTCAATGTATACGCTTGGTAACTTAAGGCTATAGCCATATTAGCTACGCTATTATCCATATCCTCTTTAAACTGCATACTTGCTTTATTATCTAAGTGAGGCGCTTCTAATAGGATACACGATAATACTTCACTTGGATGTAATACGCGATCATATTCATTATTTTGTGCAAAATAAAACGGACCAGTAACGTTAATTCTATCGAATGCATGTTGACCTAAAATAGGTGCATATAACTGTCTTTGAGCTTGTGGGAATGAAATTTTCAAGACATTCGTATGCGGTGTATCTATCGAGAAAGGTAACTGGTTAATATCAATAATTTCACTGTAATCACGGCAATTAACTAGATTCTCTCTATGCATGGAAGTGATTAATCTTTGTGAAATTTTATCGCGACTTTCTAATAGTATGGAATTAAATGCTTCTGCCCAAGCAGGATGAACAGATTGTATATAAGACAATGCATATTGTTCGTCATTAGTTAGTTTGTCAATTAAATTGTTGTCATTTCTTTTGGTATTCATAATGCACCTCTAAAAAAATTATTTTACAAACGTATAAGATATTTGTATAATCCATAATATCGATAATGATAATTATTATCAATTAAAAAACAGGAGGAATTACATGGCAAAGTATTTTTTTCCAAGCTCATTCTTACTGTTTTTAGGGAATTGGATTGGACAGATTACGTTGAATTGGTATGTATTTACTTTATATCATAACGCAATTTATCTTGGATTGATTAACTTTTTCCGACTCGTACCTATTTTACTCATAAGTGTATGGGCGGGAAGTTTGGCTGATAGATGCGAAAAGGGTAAACTTTTAAAGATATCCGTAACTGCATTGTTTATCTTAACGGCTATACTTTGCATTTTAACATTTCAACATACTAAATTACCTATAATTGTATTTTTGATTTATGCACTTGGACGAGGCATTATGAGTGCTATTGAAACACCAGTTCGTCAAGCGGTGCTACCTGATTTAACTCAAAGGTTAACGACAACACAAGCTGTTGCGTATCACTCATTTATTATAAATATCTGTAGATCGATTGGGCCGGCTATCGCAGGTTTTATCATGGCTACCTATAATGCAGAAATTAGTTTTGGCGTTCAAGCTGTTTGCTATTTCATATCACTCATACTTTGTTTGCCTTTGAACTTTAGTGAGCATATAATGACAAAGGAAAATACAGATGTAAGTATTAAGTATGTGATGACTTATTTTAGAGAAAATATTGAAGGATCCAGAATCTTTGTGACATCGTTATTGATTATGGCAACTGGATTTACCTATACAACATTATTACCCGTATTAACGGATAAGACATTTCCTAATCAAGTGACTATTTTTGGTAGTGCTATGACGTGCTGCGCTATAGGTGGCATTATCGCAACGATTATTTTACCTAATATATTAGAGAAAGTCTCCATGGTGAAAATGTATTATGTAAGTTCAGTTCTATTCGGAATTGCACTGCTTTGTACGATTAGCAGTCAAACTTGGTTATTATTTACGTCTATATTCTTTATAGGTCTTTTTAGCCAGTGGGCGCGAACAACGAATAGAATATATTTCCAGCATCGAGTGAAGGCTGAAAACAGAGGTAAAATACTCAGTGTCGTCATGATGGACAGAGGTATGATTCCTTTAGGCGCAATGATCATGAGCTTTTTGGCAGAATTTATAGGAATTATAGAAACTTTTATCATCATGGGGTTAAGTACATGTATGATCGCTATCGTATTTAGCTTGATTACGAGACAAAGAAAAAATGGAGGCAGTATTGTATGAGGCATCAAACATGGCAATTAGCAGATAGAAATGTACAATATCGTATATTTAACGCAATTGTTAAAGAACAAATTTTTCCTGAAGGTATGTGCTTTAATGAATATGACCATTTTGTAGAATTGCAAATTCATGGTCAAGTGTTGAGAATACAAAAATCTAGAAAAAGTGCTATGGAACGATATGAATTTTATGGTGCAATCTGTTATATCAAAGGCAAAGTAGAGACAGAGATTGCTTCATTAGAGCAACTGTTATCTGTACTCGCTACTCATTTTGATATGCCAATTAGCCAGAGATTGACTGAAGAATTGATATCTAGTCGAACAGGCTTTGCATTAACATATGAACACTTTCATCACAGACAATCGCTCATTCATGCAACACTTAAGTTTTCAAAAATGCCTGAAACAATTAATTTCTTTTCATGGCTTCAGCATATGGTGGATTCAGAACAAATTAATGATTTAAGTTATTCAGAAAGTCTTGTAATCGAAGGTCATCCAACCCATCCATTATCTAAGACCAAATTACCTTTATCAGATGAAGAGGTAAAACAATATGCACCAGAATTTGAAAAAATAATTGGTCTGCCAATCATGCTCATACATAAACAGCATTGTGTCATAACGTCTATGGAGGATGATACGGACTTCATATTAGATAAAATCGTCCCTGAATATCGTTATAAATTAAAGGCTTTTTTAGATTTACATGACTTGGAATTAAACGATTATAGCTTAATCTTTGTACACCCTTGGCAATATGAAAAGGTTATTCCGCACAAATTTGCAGAATGGATTGAGTCTAAGTATCTATTGCCAACGCCTTTTGAAGTTGAAGCAAAAGCAACACTATCATTTAGAACCATGCAGTTAATAGGCAAACCATATCATATAAAGTTACCAGTTAATGTACAAGCCACAAGTGCAGTACGTACAGTATCTAGTGTGACAACGGTTGATGGACCTAAACTCAGTTATGAATTACAAGATATGTTAGATATATATCCCCAATTACAGGTTGCTATGGAACCATTTGGTATTCATGCAAATACAGAACCGGATATAGCACGTCATTTAGCTTGCATTGTTAGACATCAACCTTATTTGGCTAACAATGGGACAACATTAGTGACAGCAAGTTTAGTTAATAAAAATCCAGTTGATAACCAAATAACCGTAGATAGCTATTTGAATTGGATCAATGATGAGATTACAAAGGACAATATTAAAAAATTTCTCAGCATTTATACAAAGACGTTGATCGAGCCATTAATCGCTTATATACAGGATTATGGTATTGCGTTAGAAGCACATATGCAAAATACAATTGTTAATTTAGGTCCTAATTATCAAATGCAATTTATCATTAGAGATTTAGGTGGTTCAAGAATAGATTTATCAACTTTACAACAGAAATTACCGAATATTATGGTTACAAATAAAAGCTTAATTGCTGAAAATATAGAATCAGTCATTGCCAAATTTCAACATGCTGTGATTCAAAATCAAATTGCAGAATTGATACACCATTTCTCTCAATACGATGGAGTTGAAGAAAAGCAGTTGTTTGAGGTAGTAAGTGAAATTGTTGAACAAGCGATTGATTCTAGTAAACCACATGCTAAAAAGTTAAAAGAAGTATTATTCGGGCCGACAATTACTGTCAAAGCTTTATTGCGCATGAGAATGGAAGGTAAAGTGAAACATTATGTAACGATAGATTTGAGGAACCCGATATATAAAGAGGTGTAACGTATGGCGCAAGTAAAAATAAATTTATCAAAAATAAAATATAATGCCCAAGTATTATCGTCTATTTTCAATCAAAATCATATACGATTTACACCCGTAATTAAGTGTGTTGGTGGTGACCATAGAATTGTAGAAACACTTAAAGCAATCGGTTTAACGCATTTTGCAGACGCCCGTATTGAAAATATCACTAAAAGTAAGAATGAAGATTTATCATTTATGATGATTCGGACACCGAGTCGAAATGAATTAATAGATGTTGTGGAACATACGGATATCAGCATACAAACAGAGATCACCACAATTCGCCGAATAAATGATATCGCTAGAGCAAAAGGTACAAAACATAAAATATTGCTAATGGTAGATTGGAAAGATGGTCGAGAGGGCATTCTTACCTATGACATCATTGAGTATATAAATGAAATTTTATTCATGCATCATGTATCAATCGTTGGACTGGCATTTAATTTTATGTGCTTTCAATCCGTAGTACCAACAGAAGAAGATGTAATTCTAATTAATCAATTTGTAGATTCAATAGAACGTGAGACAAATATGAAATTCTCAATTATTTCTGGTGGTAATTCCAGCATGATACCGCAAATGCTTTATAGAGATTTTGGCAGAATTAATGAATTGAGAATAGGAGAAACCTTATTCAGAGGTGTAGAAACCACTACGAACCAAGCTATAGCTTCTTTATATCAAAATGCTATTACCTTAGAAGCGGAAATCGTAGAAATTAAGCCGAGAATGAATATTACGACTGGACAACAATACTTACAGGCAATTGTAGATATTGGTAATTTAGATACAGCTGTAGAAGATATTCAACCGTTGCATCATCATGTAAATATTGTAGGCGGTACGAGTGATCATGTCATGCTTGATTTAATGAATCAAGATTACTACCAAATAGGTGATAAGATACAATTCAGTTTAGGTTATAAAGCGCTGGCGCATAGCATGTATATGGTTAATTTGCAAAAAGATTATCATCATGACAATATTATAGAAAAGTTGTGTAGCCATTTTAATGTTGAAAAATCAAATCGCTTTTAATTTTTAATAAAAAGTTTAAAAGTTTTCATTGACACCGATAATCATTATCAATAGAATAAAGTGTGTAATGATACATATCTAAGGAGTGAAAACGATGAAACATAGTTACAAAATTATGGGTATCCTGTTTTTAACTTTAACACTTGTCATATTGGCTGCCTGTGGTAGTGTGAGTGATAATGATTCGAGCAAATCGAATAAAGGTGATGACGACAAAGACGGTGTGACTATTAAGCATGACGGAGGCACGACTAAAGTTGCCAAAGATCCTAAACGCGTAGTAGCACTTGAATTCTCATTTGTTGATGCACTTGCAGCATTAGATGTTAAACCTGTAGGTGTCGCGGATGATGGTAAAAAAGAAAGAATCCTTGAACCTATTCGCAAACAAATTGGAGATTATACTTCAGTTGGGGCACGTAAACAACCTAACTTAGAAGAAATTAGTAATCAGAAACCAGACGTCATTATCGCTGATAGCAATAGGCATAAAAGCATACAAAAAGATTTAGAAAAAATAGCACCAACGATTATGTTACCAAGCTTTGATAGTGATTATAAAGATAATTTAGAAGCCTTTAAAACAATTGCCAAAGCGGTAGGTAAAGAAGATAAAGGTAAAGAAAGACTAAAAGAGCATAATGATTTAATGGATAAATACAGTAAGGAAATTACGATGGATAAATCTCAACCCGTATTACCTGCTGTAGTAGCAAAATCTGGCTTATTAGCACATCCTGATAATACATATGTTGGAGAACTGTTAAAAGAGTTAGGTTTTAATAATGCATTAAACAAAACAAAAACAGACAACTTATCTAAATATCTTAAAGGACCTTATTTACAATTAAATTCAGAAGTACTTTCAGATATTAATCCAGGACGCATGTTTATCATGGCAGATAAAGGTGAAAATGATCCAAATCTTAAAAAACAAGAAAATGATCCAGTTTGGCAAGACTTAGACGCAGTGAAAAATGATCGCGTTTCAGTAGTAGATAGAAATACATGGGCACGTGCGCGTGGCATCATTTCTTCAGAAGAAATTGCTAAACAACTTGTGGATATTTCTAAAGAAGAGAAAAAGGATACTCAACAAAAGTAGGGTGACAGGTAAATGACTAAATCACATAGCATTGACCCAACCAACTTAATAGAGAAAAAAACAAGAAAACGCACAGCACTCACATTCTTTGTGAGTGTGTGTGCGCTTTTTGTCATTATATACTTTAATTTAAGTGTAGGGTCATCGCATATTACATTTAACGATTTCATAGATTACATATGGCATCATACCGACACGAAACAAACATTTTTAATACATAATGTGCGCATGCCACGTATGTTGGCAGCTTTATTCATAGGTGCAGCCTTGGGTGTAGCAGGCCTATTAATGCAAGCAATGACGAGAAACCCGTTGGCATCACCTCAAATTTTTGGTGTGAATGCAGGTGCTTCGTTTGTTATTGTCTTTATCACTATGGTCGTACCTGTTCTATCTGAATATGCAACAATACTTGCATTTATAGGTGCATTTATAGGTGGACTGACAGTGTATCTGTTATCAGGATCCACTAGGGGAATGACACCCGTTAAACTTGCATTAGCAGGTATGGCGATACATCTATTTTTTTCTAGTATCACGCAAGGCATTATTCTTTTAAATGAAGATGCGACTTCAACGGTGATGTTTTGGCTTGTAGGTTCATTATCTTCAATACAATGGCCACAAGTGATTGGCGTCATACCATGGTTTATACTCGCGTTTATAGGGGCAATTGCGATTGCTAAGCAATTAACAATTATGGAACTTGGTGAAGACTTAGCTACGTCGCTCGGACAAAATGTTAAATTGGTAAGAATATCTACTGGTTTATTAGTCATTGTACTTGCTGGTGCATCAGTTTCAATAGCAGGACCCATTGGGTTTGTTGGATTAATCGTACCTCATATAGTAAAACACTATATACGTGCAGATTATAGATTAATGGTTCCACTGACAATGGTGATTGGTGCAGATCTATTATTATTATCGGATGTATTAAGTCGTTTAATTGCTTTTCCATTTGAATCACCAGTTGGTATTGTGACTTCATTTGTGGGAGCACTATACTTCTTATTAATAACGATTAAAGGAGTAGATAGATTATGATGGGGAAATTAACTATACGTTATGGCATTGTAACGATTTTATTAATTATTTCTGCAATTGCATCATTGTCTATTGGTGCAGTATTTATAAATCCAATCGAAGCGGTTAAAAGTTTATTGAATCAAGATAATTTTATTTTAAATGAATATAGAATCCCTAGAATGTTATTAGCGATTATTGTTGGTAGTAGCTTAGCGATATCTGGTTCATTGATTCAAGGTGTAGTTAGAAATGCACTAGCCTCTCCAGATGTTATCGGTATTACAAAAGGTGCAAGTCTATCTGCAGTAACCATCATTATGTTATTTCCTTCTGCACCATTGTTTGTCTTACCATTTGGATCTTTTGCAGGGGCATTGTGTATTAGTATTATACTAACCATACTGATATCTAAATTTAATGTTCAAGGATCAAAACTAGCGCTTATAGGTTTAGCAATTGGTGCGATCTGTACAGCGATTGTTCAGTATTTATTAATTCGTAATCCAATGGATGCTAATACGGCACTAGTGTGGTTAACTGGTAGTCTTTATGGCCATAATATGATGCATGTTTGGGTTGTTTTGCCGTGGTTTATCATCGCACTTCCAATTATTCTATATTATTGTCATCAACTCGATATTTTGTCGCTAGGCGACGATATTGCGATTGCATTAGGTTCAAAAGTAAAAAAAATTAAAATGATCCTTCTATTATTAGCCGTAATATTAGCTGGTGCATCTATATCAATTGTAGGTGGCCTGAGTTTCCTTGGATTGATAGCACCACATATTGCACGAAGAATCGTAGGTCATAAACATATTCATATAACACTGATGTCAGGATTGATTGGTGCTTTACTCCTTTCAATCAGTGATTGCCTTGCCAGAGGTATTCACCCACCACTTGATATTCCAGTAGGAGTTATCGTGGCAATCGTAGGCGTACCATACTTTTTATTTTTATTAAGAAAAATTTAATTTAAATTAAAAAAAGAAAATTGAATAAAAAATTGCAAAAGTAAACGCTTTCATATAAAGTAGAATTAATTCTATGATAATAGAATCGATTCTACTTTTTTAAGAAGACACTAAAAAGTCATCATTTAGTAATTTACATATTTATACAACTTAAGTTATAATTATGGCTGTTGTTTTAAAAAAATAATTCAAAATAAACACCTAAGGGGTGAGTAGAGTGAATCAATATAGTAAAGCACAGGTAACACGTGGCCGCCTTAAATTCATTATTATGTCTTTAATTGGAATAATTTTATTCTTAGTACCTATAACGGTGACTGAAGATGGAGAAAAACAAACAACATTGCCTGTAGCATTTTTAGCAGGACTTTTAAAAGATTTGATTGGAAATGCTATGCCTCTGATTATTGTAATGATTATTACGATATCAGGTGTTTTATCCATATTATGTTCGACAGTATTCAAAAATAAATTAAAACCTAATGGGTTAATGTATAATGCGTTTAATGTAAAGATTGTGTGGTTAATTTTAAGAATATTAGCAGTTGTGTTTGTATGGATTACGTATTTAAAAGTTGGAACGAAGGTAATATATTCTGCGGATACAGGAGGACTTGTATTTGAAAGTTTATTACCAACATTGGTTACTGTCTTTTTCTTTGCTGCATTATTCTTACCATTACTTATGGAGTATGGATTACTAGAGTTATTAGGCCCGGTATTTAGACCTATCATGAGACCGTTATTCACATTGCCTGGTCGATCAACTGTTGATAATTTAGCATCGTTTATTGGTGATGGAACAGTAGGTGTATTAATTACAAGTCGACAGTATGAGGAAGGTTTCTATTCAAGACGTGAAGCAACGGTCATAGCTACGACATTTAGTGTTGTATCACTTACTTTTGCAATCGTTGTTGCGGAAACTGTGCATATGCAAAATCATTTCTTCTATTTTTATTTAACTGTGATTATTTCGTGTTTAGTATGTGCGTTCATTTTGCCTAGAATTTGGCCGTTGAAAGCCATTAAAGACGAATATTCTAAAGAAGTTTCTGAAGATATGAGAACTGAAAAATTACCAGAAAATAAAACTGCACTTAGACATGGTTTTGATATGGCTACAGAAACTGGAATTAAAGCACCTGGTTTTAAATCGTTTTTTAAATCTGGCTTTAAAACAGTGATTGATATGTGGTTTGTTATTTTACCAGTAGTAATGAGTGTCGGAACATTAGCGACAATTATTGCTACCTATACGCCTGTATTTGCAATTATCGGTAAGCCTTTTGTACCTTATCTAGAATTATTGCAAATTCCTGAAGCTGTACAAGCCTCAGAAACGGTATTAATTGGATTCGCAGATATGTTTTTACCTTCAATTTTAATTGAAGGTGTCGGCAATGACATTACTTTATTTGTAGTAGGTGCCCTGAGTATTACGCAATTAATTTATTTATCAGAAGTAGGCGGCGTTATCTTAGGATCAAAAATTCCTGTAAGTATTTTTAAACTGTTTGTAATTTTCTTAATTAGAACAATTATCGCTTTGCCAATTATTTCATTAATGGCACATTTATATTTTAATTAATAGGTGATTCGAGAAATCATTCAATAAAAAAGAAATAAGCATAGTTAAAGTGAGTTTAATATTAAATGTTCTATTTTAATATTGCGCTATGTTCATATTAAAAGCCATAAAGCATCTTTGTATAGATGCCTTATGGCTTTAGACTGTCGACAATGTCTTCGGGTTTGTTGGCAGTTTTTTATGCACGCTTTCCGCGGGCACTGCCTTAGCCTGTAGTCTTCGGCTAGTGCTATTCCCGCAGGAGTCGGTATAAATCACTGCCAATATTGCACAACGAGAACAAATGAATGAAAGATTAGAAGTAGAGTAGATGTTGCCTATTACATTAGCGATTGATTCAGGATAATAAGTACTCTTTAATGCATAATTTTTACTGTAAAAAGCAATTGAATTAGTAACACTATATATAAGACTTAAAGAAGTACCTGTATTTTTCAGAACAAACGATTTTATCAACGCTAAACGTGATGAAACATCATTACATAAAAGAACAATACCTCCAAGGCACAGATGTTATGTACCACCTGACGCAATATGCCGAGACAGCGCACTGCCAAGTGAATGGCTAGTAATAATCTGAAAGACTACTATTTTGTATATAGTTATATACTGAACATAGACACTCCCTTCACATTAAGTTGCGAAGGGAGTGTCTATGTAATGAAGCCATAAAGCATCTTTGTATTAATGCTTTATGGCTTTTTAATTATAGAAAGAAAACCATACGCTATGCGTATGGTTCAGAAAAGGTTATACCGTTGTCACAAAAAATGCATCTCTACGTGCTAGAATATATGTTGGTCAGCCAACCAAAATAATCAACACGAGGAGATGCTATTTAATGTCATCCGACACAAACAGTTTAGCACATACAAAATGGAATTGTAAGTATCACATAGTCTTCGCACCAAAATATAGAAGACAAGTAATATA
>NZ_JACBFD010000013.1 GCF_013391405.1 Staphylococcus sp. GSSP0090 | reverse complement strand
CCCAAATAATGGGAATAAAATAAAAACACTTTCGTTGAATTCATTTAAAATGAATCATACGGAGGTGTTTTTTCTATGAAAAGAGTGTCTTATTCATTAGAAACAAAGTTTAAAACTATTGAAATGAAAAAAGCTGGTTATACTATAAAAGAAATTATGGAAGCATTAAATATTAGAAACAGAACACAGGTGAACACATGGTGGAAATGGTATCGAAATGGAGAAACTTATAGATTTTCTCAACAAGTCGGCAAGCAATATGCATATGGTAAAGGGATGGAAGAGCTCTCAGAACTAGAACAATTAAAATTAGAGAATAATAGAAAAGATATTGAATTAGACATTTTAAAAAAGTACAAAGAATTGGAAAGGAAGTGGTACCAGCAGTAATCGTAGAATTAGTTAATCTATTAAAGCAAAAGTATTCAGTCAAAATGATACTTGATGTTTTGGAAATACCTAAATCGACTTACTATAGATGGAAAAACAAAAACAATAAAAATGATAACTTAACTCAAAAAGTCATTAAATTGTGTGAAGAGAATCGCTATACCTACGGTTATCGAAAAATTACAGCCTTGGTTAATCAATTGTCTTCAGTACCAGTCAATCATAAAAGAGTTCAAAGGATCATGCAGGAGAATAATCTGAACTGCCGAGTTAGACCTAAAAAGTCTAAAAGGATAGGTAAACCTTATTATAAAACAAATAATTTATTACAAAGGCAATTTAAAGCAAGTCAACCAATGGAAGTATTAACAACAGATATTACTTATTTACCTTTCGGTAACTCTATGTTGTATTTGTCTTCGATTATGGATGTTTATAATGGAGAAATTGTGGCGTATAAAATAGATAGCAAACAGGACCAAAGTTTAGTTAATGATACATTGAATCAAATTGATATACCTGAGGGTTGCATACTACATAGTGATCAAGGCAGTGTTTACACATCGTATTCTTACTATCGATTATGCGAAGAAAAAGGCATTATCAGAAGCATGTCCCGAAAGGGAACACCTGCAGATAATGCCCCGATAGAAAGTTTCCATTCCTCGCTAAAGTGTGAAACCTTCTACATCAACAATGAGCTCAATGGCTCTAACCACATTGTAATTAATATTGTCGAAAATTACATTAAAAACTATAATAATAATCGAATTCAACAAAAACTAGGCTACTTATCCCCTATAAAATTCAGAGAATTAGCAGCCTAGAACATAGTGTTTTTATTAAATTCCCTCTTTACGGGTTCAGTACCTAATTCATCTGAGTGCTTCTTTATTATTGTCACAGACAGTTACTTATTTTAAAACAATCATTGTGTATTTATAAAAGTAATTGTTGAATCCCAAATGTAAATGTGCAATTATATCTAATGTGAGTTTTATTTGAAAATTACATTAGATATAATACGAAATTGGAAACATAAGTAGAAATGATTATTTTGCTAATAATACATGTGGTACTTAGCATGTATCAAATCATTTTATTAAATTAGTGAAAATGAAATGTTAAGAATTTGTAAATGCAATTGTAGTATTGTAAATTTTGTGCTATTTTCAAATAAGGATAAATTAACATTTGTGAGATTTTTTAAACTAATATAAGCAAATGCTCATTTACATATAATTAATAAATGCTGTTATACTGGCAAAAAAAATGAGCAAATTGTAAATCTTGCCAATCTTAATTTGTCTTAAAGGATTTTAAATTTTTTTAAATTTATTGAAGGTGATTGATGACAATCGCTGTAAATGGAGGATTTTTTGAATGTTTAACAAGAAAAAAGATAAGTTCATGGTGAAACTTGAAGAAATGGTTTTCAACTTAGACAGAGCAGCAATTGAATTTGGAAAAATGGATTTTAATACACATTTAGACCTTAAAGCCTATTCAGATAATATTAAAACGTATGAATCTCACGGTGATGAGTTAATGCATCAAGTGATTTCAGATTTAAACCAAACTTTTATTACACCAATTGAACGTGAGGATATCCTCTCTTTATGTAACGCTATTGATGATGTTTTAGATGCAATTGAAGAAACATCAGGTATGTTCGAAATGTATTCTATTGAATATACAGATGAATATATGGCAGAATTTGTAGATAATATCCAAAAAGCAATCGCAGAAATGAAATTAGCTGTTGGTTTGCTTGTAGAGAAAAAATTATCACATATGCGTATCCATTCTATTAATATAAAAGAATTTGAAACAAATTGTGACGGTATTTTACGTCAATCCATTAAACATATATTTAATAGTGAAACAGATCCGATCACACTTATTAAAATAAAAGAAATTTATGAAAGCATGGAAGAGATTGCAGATAAATGTCAAGCCGTAGCAAATAATTTTGAAACAATAATCATGAAAAATAGCTAAGGAGTCCTAACTTATGGAATATATTTTGATCATCACAGTAGCTATCGTTATTTTTTCACTTATATTTGACTTTATCAATGGTTTCCATGATACAGCCAATGCTGTTGCTACTGCTGTTTCTACTCGTGCCTTAACGCCTAGAACTGCGATACTTTTAGCATCAGTAATGAATTTTATTGGTGCTTTAACTTTTACTGGGGTTGCAGGAACAATTACTAAAGATATTGTAGACCCATTTAAATTAGAAAATGGTCTTATTGTCGTATTAGCAGCTATTATCGCAGCTATTTTATGGAATTTAATTACGTGGTATTACGGTATACCAAGTTCGTCATCACATGCATTGATTGGCTCTATTGCTGGGGCAGCAATTGCTTCGCAAGGTTCATTTGCAGTATTACACTACGAAGGATTTACAAAAATCATCGTTGTTTTACTCGTATCACCGATCATTGCATTTTGTGTTGGTTTTATCATGTATTCAATCGTAAAAGTAGTATTTAAAAATGCCAATCTTACAAAGGCCAATCGTAACTTTAGATTTTTCCAAATTTTCACAGCGGCGTTACAATCATTTTCTCATGGTACGAATGATGCGCAAAAATCAATGGGGATTATTACATTGGCTTTGATTGTTGCAAATATTCAAACAGGTACAAGTGTTGAGCCGCAATTATGGGTTAAAGTTGCCTGTGCTACTGCAATGGGATTAGGTACAGCTGTTGGTGGTTGGAAGATTATCAAAACAGTTGGTGGTAATATCATGAAAATACGTCCAGCTAATGGTGCAGCTGCAGATTTATCATCTGCATTAACAATATTTGTTGCATCATCATTACATTTCCCATTATCCACAACACATGTTGTATCATCATCTATATTAGGTGTTGGTTCATCTAACCGAATTAAAGGTGTGAAATGGAACACAGCACAACGTATGATTGTTACATGGGTAATTACATTGCCAATCTCTGCTATTGTTGCAGCAATTATTTACTACATTATAAATATTTTCTTATAAATAGTCATATTTTGATTATAGTCTCTAGTTGATTGGTATTTACATACAACAGGTAGATATCAATTGATATATATAAAGAACGGGAGAAAACCAATTGTTTAACAAATTGTGTTTATCTGCTCGTTCTTTTTATTTGTACAGCAATAGGGCGCATAGGTGGGGGTATTAATAATAAATTAGAAGACAAAAAAACACACTAGATAATCAAATCTAGTGTGTTTGTATACATATACTTAGTGAATGTAATTGTAGCTTGAAGCTTGTGAAGCTGGAATAGTACGGTAATCAACTGTACCTGGTGGTGTATTATAGTTCATTTCTGAAATTAAAATACTACCATCTGGATTAACACGTTCAACATAAGCTACGTGACCCACAGGACCTTCGAAGTTTTGCATGATTGAACCTGCTGTTGGTGCATTATTTACTGTATAACCATCTGACGCTGCATTATCAGCCCAGTGATCAGCGTTCCACCAGTATGTACTGATTGGTTGACCAGTTTCTGCTCTACGGTTAAATACATGCCAAGTACATTGTCCCCAGTCATACAGGTTAGCATCACTTGCTGTAGAACCACCAGTATTTGTGTTTGGTGTTTCTGTAGCAGTTCCACCTGAACCACCTGTTCCTGTTGTACCTGGAATTGTAAGTGTTTGGTTAGGATGTATTAAATATCCATTTAAATTATTAGCAGAGATGATTTCATCAACTGACACACCATATTGATTTGCAATGATGTTTAACGATTCACCAGATTGAACTGTATGTGATGAGCCGCTTGAAGTGTTATTTGAAGTAGAGCTACTTTCTTGTGAGCTGCCACCACCAATTTCAATAACTTGTCCCGGGAATACCATATTGTTATTGATATTATTACTTTGTTTGATTTCGTCTACTGATACACCGTATTGTTGTGAAATTGACCAAAGTGACTCACCAGATTTTACTGTATGTTGCGTTGACGCGTCGGCTTCATGATTGGCGATAACGGCTGCCGCACCCGAAGCTGCTGTAACTGCAAATGCTAACTTTTTCAAAAGAACTCCTCCTTCAATTCCTATATATCTAACTGTAGTTATGTATTAAATATATTCGTTAGTGTTTTTTTAATCTGAATTCACGTTCCATACTAACAAAAATCATTTGCTTTGTGTACGTTGTTATCAAGATGTAATATTATTAAAATTTCGTAATGCAACGCTTATATAAAATAAATACTTTAACTGCGCCTTTTTTAAGACTTTTTGTATTTTGGATTATGACAACATTTATTTTAAATGTAACAAATAAGGATGTAAAAAAAGAGAAAACAATAAAATTAGCAAATATAGTATATTTGATGTTTGTTATTTGAAAAAAACGTGAACATTAAAGTATTATGCATTTTCTAAAAAATTTAAAAAGCATATGCTATCTGTATAGACGTTTAATGTTATGATTAAACACATATCTTTTTATATTATAGTAGATTTTGGAATTGAGGAGTGATTGCGTTGGCGGAAGCAGCACAACATGTAAATAACCAGCAAAAAAAGACTAAAGAACAATCAAAATCACATGCATACGGAAAAGTTTGGCTCTTTTTTGTATATTATTGGATTATTTTTGGTATAGGTTGTTATTTTGGACAGTACTTACCTATGTCATGGAGACAGCCACTTTCTTTGGTACTGCTCGGTTTAGTATTAATAACTTTATTTGTTAATCGAGCGCGTAAATATGGACTTGTGATTTCGCATATCTATGCGATTATACTTGGATTACTATCCTATGCCACGTTTACTGCATATCTACAGAATTTAGGTCCTGAAGTTTTTTATAAAAATATTATATTAGCTATATCAGCCTTTATTGTATTTGGATTAATTGGATTTTTCGTTATTGGAAATGCAGCAAGCATGGGTAAATACCTTTTTGTAACACTCATTGCACTTATAGTGGCAAGTTTAATAGGTATGTTCATTCAGAATCCTATTTTTCATACAATCATCACAGTTGTAGGGTTATTACTATTCTTACTCTATACACTATATGACTTTAATCGTATGAAACGAGGTCAGTTCTCACCAAGAGAAATGGGTTTTAACCTGTTTATTAATCTGCTTCACATTATAAAATATGTGTTAAGACTTGCGAGCAGAATGAGAAGATAGTTTAATAAAGTAAATATAGTTCAAAAATGTGATTACACGCTTATACATTGCTTTGTGAAGTAATGTATAAGCGTGTTCTTTTTTAAATCTAGTGTAATTTTAAATCGTGAAAACTATTTAAAATTTTAATAATACAATATCTGCATTTTAAAATTAAGTGTTATTAATACAAATAAATGTTGACAAAATTAATTATTTTATTCAAAATTATCTAAAGACTAAAAGCATAATAATTGAAATATTTGGGGTATGACGTGATTGAGATAGAATTAATAATGAAGAGAGCTTTTAAAGCATAGCGTATGACAATATTCGAAAGAGGTTAAATTATGAAGGCGCAATGCTTAAATATTATTTCTAAGGACAGGTATACTACTAAGCGCGTAACAGATGGCATATTATTATTATTTCCTTTAAAGGGTGCCGTTGAAGTACAACATTTTATAACAAATGTAGAAGTTGAAGAAGATTTACTGATCTTAAATAATTCAGAAATGTTTCGAATCAAGCGAAATGAAATATCACTATTATTATATATTTCTAGTGATTGGTTTCATGAACGAGGTTATTCATTTTTTGACTATCAATATACATCAAAGTTGATACAATCTTCAAACATATTATTTGAAGCTTTATTAAATTTAGCGAAGCATCATTTAGAACAAACACTGACAAATGAATTATACGAGTCATATATGTATAAGATTGTTGATATTATTGCGACAGAAGCAAAGATAGATGTTAATTATTTAAAACAACAAACAGATTATTCATATTATGGTATTACAGGTGAAATGTTGGACTACGTTAATACACATTTACATAAAAGGTTAACATTGAAGTCCATAGCCAATAAGGTGTTTATTTCGCAATCCAATATATCAAGCCAGTTTTATAATACATTAGGCATGCGATTTAAAACGTATGTAGATACTTTGAAATTATCAGTATCGGTCGGTCCTTTATTAGAAGGAAAACATACGATTTCTGAAATATCAGATGCTTATGGGTTTAGTAGTTCTGCAAGTTATAGCAAAAAATTCAAACATTATTTTGGCTATTCGCCTAAAGAATATCGACAACTCACAAAAGCAGATAAAATTTTTAAAGTTGTAACCAAAAATGATGAGCAAAAATTGGAAGAAACACAACAACTCATTGCAGAAAAATTACAGAAATTAAATGTCCAAAATAATTATATTTGTTTAGATATCAATGAGATGGCAGCATCTAGTAACGATGCAATCGTCATTCAAATTCATTCTTTAGATGAGTTTCGTAATTTATTTGAAAACAAGCGTATGCGCTATATCTTTGAAGGCACACAAAAAGTATTAGTCTATTGTATGATGGATGTTAAATCATTACGAGGTGCTTTTAAAGGTGATAAAGACTGTGGTTTTATAGAATTTATATTGAATACGAATGTTAATATAGCATTCCAAATTCAAACAGATGAAGAAGTAAATATTTATATAGATGAAATATATAGTCAATATAAATCATATGTACAATCACATCCTGAGCTGTCGGAAGATAGCATGCATTCAGTTAGCTATATATTTGATCTTTCAATGATGTCACTTAAAGAAATATATCGCAATATGATTAAAATACAACGTTATAGAGGCAAAGTGAAATTTGGTGTCGATATTACATGCTTATTTAATCACCCTGAAGCATTTAAAAATATGGAGCCTCAATTGAAACGTATTGGATTTGACTACTATTTTATTGATAACCATAAATTATCATCGCCATATCTTAATGTGGATCATGAAGCATTACTTACCAAAGAAGTGTTTAAATTCAGTAATATTAAAAAAATAATGAGTGAAATGCAGTTAGAAGAAAGAAAATATTATCTTTTAAATATGCATAATAATTTCTTATTAAATGACGACTATATGGAGTTAATAGAAAGCCCACCATTATTGATGGAGATGTTTAAAAAAGCCCGTGAAAATTTCTTTGGTGTCGGGATAGATTTAGTTAAACAAGATGATAAGAAACATGCATTGTATTTGTATGAAAGAAATGGATTTCGCTCTCTTTTAGGGAATATGTATGAAAGATTAATGGAAAAAAGTGAATCTAGAGTGAAAGCCTATGACTACTATACGGTAGCACATCAACCGCATAAAATCACAATTTTCGTGGGTGATTGGCGCGTCGTTGAGAGTGAAAATGCTGTAGATCATGAAGAACAAAATATCCAAATTCATATTAACTTTAAGGACATTACATTGAGACGTGCTTATGTTATTTTTTATGAAACAATTAGTAATGTCTATGGCAATATTAACTATGCGATTTCTAAACATTTACGTAACAACTATCAATGGTCAGACGAATTTATTAAGAAAATAGATGAATATAATAAACCAGAATTCAGTGTGTTTGAGCATCACTTTGAAGAAGAAACGCTAACACTAAATTTAGATTATAATACAGTGCATATTATTGATATTTATTTCGATAAGTAATTTATGATATAAAATATGATATTGAAAAAGCGTTGTAAAACTTAATTTATTACTGTTCGTAATTTTGACAAACCTATAATTACAAATGATAAGGACAAGCAATTATAATTTATGGATAATTAGATTGTATTGCTTACTAGCATTTGGAGGTGTAACAACAATGAATGAAGAGAAAAAAGCGCAATTTTTAAATATTTATAAAAAGTATAAACGTGTGATGCATTATGTTGAATCAACTTATAAGTTAACAATGAATGATGTAGCAATCTTAGAATTGATACATAGTAACTGCAGTCATCAAAACATGTTAATGCAACCATTTTTAAAAATTGCAACAACGGAATTAGAGTTAAGTAGAACTAAGGTGCTTGCATCTATCCGTCGCTTAATCGATCAAGACAGAGTAAGTAAGATTCGTTCAACGGAAGACGAACGTAAGGTCTACTTATTTATGGATGACGACAACGCAGAGAAATATGAGACACTACTTGATGATATTGAAGCATATGTAAAATAATCATTCATTATGAACACGAAAATTTTATGTGAAAACAGAATATAAATGTAATAACGAGCCTGAGACACACATAGATGTTTCAGGCTTGTTTTTAATATGAAATGCTAATAAACAAAAGCATGTGATAGGTTTACATCTATATTCTCAATAGAAATTATTGTATAATATAACATGTTAATAAATGTAGTTATCGAGAAAGTGAGATGGAACTATGGGACGTAAATGGAATAATATTAAGGAAAAAAAGGCCCAAAAGGATAAAAATACAAGTAGAATTTATGCTAAATTTGGTAAAGAAATTTATGTGGCTGCTAAATCAGGTGAACCAGATCCTGAATCAAACCAAGCACTGCGCCTAACATTAGAGCGTGCGAAGACCTATTCAGTGCCTAACCACATCATTGAAAAAGCGATTGAAAAAGCAAAAGGTTCTGGTGAAGAAAACTATGACGAACTTAGATACGAAGGATTTGGTCCAAATGGCTCAATGATCATCGTTGATGCTTTGACTGATAATGTGAATAGAACAGCTTCAGATGTGCGTGCAGCTTTTGGTAAAAACGGTGGCAATATGGGTGTTTCTGGCTCAGTTGCGTATATGTTTGAACATATGGCAGTTTTTGGAATAGAAGATAAGTCAGCAGATGATACATTAGAAGCATTGATGGATAAAGATATTGATGTGAAAGATGTTATAGATGAAAATGGATTAACGATTGTCTATGCCGAACCAGATCAATTCGCTCAAGTTCAAGATGCTTTACGTGAAACAGGCGTTGATACATTTAAAGTAGCTGAATTTGAAATGCTACCACAATCAGATATTGAGTTATCAGCAGAAGATCAAGAAACATTTGAGACTTTAGTAGAAGCTTTAGAAGATTTAGATGATGTACAAAATGTATTCCATAACGTGGATTTGAAATAGTATGGAACAATCAATACAACGTTGGATTTCACAATTAGCATTGCAACCACATCCAGAAGGTGGCTATTACAAGGAAGTTATCAAAGGCGACCTTATTCATAACGTGAATAGAGCTGCATATACGAGCATATATTTTTTACTGACTTATCATAATATTTCACATTTTCATCGTATCGATGCGGATGAGATCTGGTATCATCATGAGGGCGATTCACTCACAATTCATATGATTTATCCGAATGGTCAATATGAAAAGGTGACATTAGGTAAACATATTGAAGCGGGTGACGTATTACAATATATGGTTCCAAAAGGTACGATTTTTGCATCTACAGTAGAAGGTGAAAACGCATATGCTTTGGTTGGATGTATGTGTCAACCAGGTTTTGAGTTTGAACATTTTGAATTACTTAGTAAAGAATGGCTCAATAAACAATTTCCAAATTTAACAGAAATCAATCAGCGCTATGCTTTAACAAGCGACGAAATTAAAAATAATATATAAACAAATTAATGGGGCAGAGATTGTGTTTAATCATAATCTCTGCCCCATATTTATGGTTATAATGCTTTTGTCAGGTCTTTATTACGATTTTTAATAAAAGGAACGTAGCGCATAATTTGGCTGAATAATGGATTTTTTAAAAATCTTTGTCTGATTTTAATATTTTTACTTCTTTTATCGACTTCTTTTTGATTAATAGAAACAAAGTTTTGTCGTCCTGTTGTTGCGCCTTGTTTTTGGAATTGTTCAACTTTAGGTCTTAGTATATGCTCCCATTGACTTAAGGCATATTCGAGATTATCAGGATATTTTTGTAAAGCTTGTCCTAATAAATTTGCGCCGCCAAGCCCTAACGTTGCGCCCATTCCAGAATATAGTGTTGGGCACCAAGCCGAATCACCTACAAGTACGACACGACCACGATACCAAGAAGGCATTTTTACTTGATCTGTAGTACCAAATATGACATCTTCAGCTTGATCTAATTGTTCTATTGCATATCCCATATATTGACCATAAGGCTCTCCAAATACTTCTCTAATTCGTTTTTTTGGATCTTTTTTTCTTTCTATATCTGGTTGTTCTGTTTTATAAGTAAATAAAACGGTCGCTGGATGATCTTTAAAAGGAAATACTGTAAAAGATTTACCTACTTCGTGCAAAATAACGCCTTGTCCTGTTTTTAAGCCTGGTGGATCCTCAGGTAATTTAAAAGCACAAATCATATAACCTAATGATTTAATGTATTGTTCATGAGAACCAAATGCGAGTTCCCTGACTTGTGAACGAACCCCATCTGCTCCTATGACAAGATCATAAGATTCTGTGAAGGTTTCATTTGTTTTTAAATTTTGTGTAGTGACACGCGCTTCGGAAGCTGTTTGCCAAATGTCATGAGGCACTGTGTTAAAACGTATATCTATACCTTCAGGAAGCGCTTTGTAGGTTGCGTTTTCAATATCACCACGTAACATCATCCAAGGTGCGATTGTTAATGGTATATCTGCAAAACCTAACGTATATCCAGTTATGCCTTGACGATTAATTGAGAAATTGACTGAATCAGAACCGCGTCTATCATGTAAGTATTTAAGTGCACCCAAATCTCGTGCAGCATGACGTCCTAAACCAAATAAACCTAGAAAATAGCCACCTTCACGACGTTTGGGTGCTTTTTCAATAATAATAGGTTCCCAACCAGCTTGTTTTAGTGCAATGGCTGATGAAATACCACTTATACCTAGACCTACAATTAAAACTTTTTTATTTTTTCTTTCAATTGATGACTGTAGATTGCGATTTGACATATTCATGCCCCCCTTTACATAATATATTATTTGTGTACAGATACATATTCAATAATCAATTGACATCAATTCGTATGTTTAGCAACAGATATAAATATTTGTTGCTAAAATCATTCAAAGTAGCCATTGCGGACATCTAAAAGCGTAATGTGGATATGTGATATAAAATGATAGGTGAATATAAATAGGCTGACCATATCTTGTGAAATTCAAGAAATGGACAGCCTATGTCTCACATACGTCAGCGTATATCATTAAAAAGTAATTATAATATACGACCTTTTTATACATGATTTGTATGATTCCAATACACGACAGTTATCTAGAAAAAATATTTATATTACTTCGCAGTGCCAAATACTTCTTTAGCAATTTCGACAACGTAAGCTAGTTTTTTCCATTGCGCGTCTTCAGTCAATTTATTGCCTTCTTCAGTAGAAGCAAAGCCACATTGTGGGCTTAAGCAGATTTGATCTAACTCAACGTATTGTTGTGCTTCTTTGATACGATTAAGAATGGTAGCTTTATCTTCTAATTCGCCATTTTTTGATGTGAATAATCCTAATACTGCTGCAGATTTATCCTCAGGGAAGAAGCGAAGTGGTTCAAAATCACCAGAACGTTCATCATCATATTCTAAGAAAAATCCACCGAGCTGTTCTTTGAATAAATAAGGTGCTACAGGTTCATAGCCACCTGAAATGGCCCAAGTGGATTGATAGTTACCGCGGCATATGTGTGTGGTAATGAGTAAATCTTCTGGTAAATCTTTAACAGCTTCATTGACAACTTGGTAGGCAAGTTGACGTGCTGCTTCTTTTTCTTCTTCAGTTCGATCACGGCCACGTGTCTTTTGCGTACCTGAAGTTAGGTTCGCCCAATAGACATCGTCTAGTTGAATGTAACGTGCGCCTAATTCATAAAATTTGAGCAGACTGTCGCGGTAAGCTTTGGCGACGTCATGTGCAAAATCTTCGATATCTGGATAAATATCTTCATTTAAAATATTAGGATGAAATAGTTGATTAGGACTTGGTATGGAAACTTTGGCTGTTGCACGTCCATCTACTTTGTCATGTAAAAATTTGAAATGTTCAAAGTGGGGGTGATTTGGATTGAATTGTACTTTGCTAACAATTCTAACATTGTGATTTCGTGTCTCCACACCTTCAAATTCTAAACCACGGTCTGAGGTATAACCTTCTACACCATTTAAATTTTCTAGGAAATCGAAATGCCACCAACTTCTACGGAATTCTCCATCAGTGATACTATGTAATCCAATTTCAAGTTGTTTTTCAATGATATGCTCAATTTCCTCATCTTCAACTTGTCTCAATGCCTGTGCATCGATGATGTTGTTTTGATAATCCTGACGTGCTTGTTTTAAGCGTTCAGGACGTAATAAACTACCGACATGATCGGCTCTAAATGGTCTTTGAATAACTGCCATGGTTCTATCTCCTTTGTTTATAGAATTTTCAGAAAAATATAGATAAAATTTAACAGAATTTATAAAGATTGTCAATTTCGCTTTTACGCTATGAAATATAGTACAATAATAATAATCAAATTTTCTGGAGTTCAAATTGAATGCTAACAATATAATTCATGAGATGACATAAAGAAGACAGTTTTATATAATAACGTTAAGGAGTTGGTGACAGTGAAAGTAAAATATATCGATAAGCGTCACTGGCGTCGCATCATTGATAGAGAATATACTGAGGTCAAAGTGAACAATAACAAGTTCAAAGGCATTATTGGTTTGGTCACAATGAATAAAGTACGAGAGCCTTTAGAGGTTTCAGTAGTAGGTCAAAATATTATTGTTGCTGATGATAACTATCAATGGTTACAAATTTTACCTGAAAAAAAGCGCTATAGTATTACAGTGATGTTAGATGACAAGGGCAATCCGTTGGAATATTATTTTGATATAAATATAAAAAATGTTACACAAAAAGGTAATGCACGCACAATCGATTTATGTCTCGATGTACTTGTATTACCCAATGGCGAATATGAACTTGTAGATCAAGACGATTTAGAACGCGCATTAGAATCAGGACAAATTACGAGAAAACAATATCATGAAGCATATGTGATTGCACATCAATTAATGATTAAAATTGATGCAGATTTTCAATCGATGCAAGATAAAATTATGTATTGCTTTTATAAAATTAAGCAAAAGGCAAAGCAACACAAGCAAGGTGTAACAAAACCGTCAGTACAGCATAAAACAAAAGATCATAAAGCTAAAACGCATAAGCATAAGCCATCACACAAACAAGAAAAACAAAATAAACAGACGAAAAATGAAAGAATTGGAACACAACCGCAACATAAAAAAGGCACATTTGAACAATGGAGTCAGAAGTCTTCTTTTAAACCAAAAGATAAATAACAACTGAGATATACAGACAACTTCATCACTAACTTTAAAGGATGAACTCCTTTTAAAAATTGGATATGAGTCATAAGTAAAACGTGTTATAGTGAACAATGCACATAGAAAAAAAGACATTTGAAGCATAACTTAAATGTCTTTTATTTATTTTAATGAATGATTTATATTGAAGTTAGCAAAGACGAAATGAAAAGTATTGTGTGAGCAAGAAGTGAACGATTGAGATAAACCACGCATATGCTGTGCGAATCAACTTGTTTTCAGTATGGGCAGGCTGGAAGTATCATGTAATAAAAAAGCGACTATAACGCAGTGTATTAAAAATAGGGGGATAATTATGAAGATAGACGATTATCGCTTGTTAACTACGCTTGATGAAACTAAAACACTTAGGAAAGCAGCAGAAATATTATATATTTCTCAACCTGCTGTCACGCAACGTTTAAAGGCCATTGAGAATGCTTTTGGCGTCAATGTATTTATTCGAACAAAGAAGCAACTGATTACGACGACTGAAGGCGCAATGATCATTGAGCATGCGAGAGAAATGCTCAATAGAGAGCGTTTATTCTTAGACAAAATGCAAGCGCATATTGGCGAAGTGAATGGTACGATATCAATTGGTTGCTCATCTTTAATTGGGCAAACTTTATTACCAGAAGTTTTAAACTTATATACACGACAATTTCCAAATGTAGAAATTCAAGTTCAAGTAGGTTCAAGTGAACAGATAAAAGCAAATCATAGAGATTACCATGTCATGATTATTCGTGGTAATAAAATGATGAATTTAAGTAATACACATCTCTTCAATGATGAACATTTCTTTATTCATCCTAAAAATCGTAATGATGAAGTAGACAAGATGCCATTTATAGAATTTCAAGCTGATCCAATTTATATTAATCAAATAAAAGAGTGGTATGGTAGCCAAATAGGCCAAGATTACCATGCGATGATTACGGTTGACCAAGTTGCTACATGTAAAGAAATGTTGTTGAATGGCGTTGGCGTAACGATATTACCACAAATTATGATGAAACATTTAGATCGGGAACAGTTTGAATTTAAGCGAGTAAATATCGAAGATAAACCACTGATTCGATCAACATTTTTAAGCTATGATTCAAGTATGTTGCAGTTGCCTCAAGTAGAATCTTTTATCAATTTAATGATGGAATATGTTGAATCTTAAATAACAGCCCATCACAATTTACTTATAGTTAGAAATATTTTCAAATAAAAATGAACACTTTCACATTGTTGAACATATTATTTATAGAATAGAGGTTGCCTATATGTTTAGAGCCTTATTACATATTAAGAATTATAAATTATTTGTAATTAATATGATGCTTTTAGGAATGGGAATTGCGATTACCGTACCTTATTTAGTGTTATTTGCTACAAATGATTTAGGAATGACGTCCTCACAATATGGGCTGTTATTAGCTTTAGCGGCAATAAGTCAATTTATTGTCAATACAATTGTGGCACGTTTTTCCGATACGCGTAATATAAATAGGAAAGTGATTATTGTCACTGCTTTGTTTATGGGTGCAGTTAGTTTTTCTATTTACTTTTATATTCATGAAATTTGGATTTTTATCGCACTGTATGCAATTTTTCAGGGCTGTTTTGCACCTGCAATGCCACAAATGTATGCCTCGGCAAGAGAATCCATTAATGCTTCCGCATCTAAAAATAAAGCCAAATTTGCAAATGCTGTTTTGAGATCCATGTTCTCTTTTGGGTTTTTATTTGGTCCTTTAATAGGTGCTTTACTATTAAGTGCAAATGGCTATTCTGGACTATTTGGCGGTACCATTACCATTATCATCTTCACTTTACTGTTGCAAGTGTTCTTTTTTAAAGATATTAAAACGGAACATACCGTTTCAGATGTGAATCATGTCGAAGCGACTGCACCAAATATGTTAAAAGATAAAGTGTTATTAGTTCCATTTCTAGCGTTTATCTTATTGCATATTGGGCAATGGATGTATACGTTGAATATGCCATTATTTGTTACGAATTATTTAAATGAACCTGAAGGGTATGTTGGTGGTTTGGCAAGTTTATGTGCCGGATTGGAAGTGCCATTTATGGTACTGCTCGGCATTTTATCTGCTAAATTAACAACGCGCACATTATTGATATTAGGTGGTTTATTCGGCGGATTATTTTACTTTAGTATCGGGGTGTTCGAAAGCCTTGTAATGATGTTTGTTGGTCAACTATTCTTAGCTATATTTTTAGCGATTTTACTTGGACTAGGTATCAGCTATTTCCAAGATATTTTACCAGATTTTCCGGGTTATGCGTCGACACTATTTGCTAATGCAATGGTTATCGGTCAATTATGTGGGAATTTATTAGGTGGTATCATGAGTCAATGGGTTGGTTTAGGCAATGTATTTTATGTTTCAGCAGCCTCAATATTTGTTGGCATGATATTGATTTTCTTTACTAAAGATCAAAAATTTACAGAAGAAAGTATGGAGTAGATAATAATGACAGTGATTTTATGGCTATGTATTATAGCGGCTTTTGTTTTAGCGTTTATTGGATTAATTAAACCTATTATTCCTTCAGTGTTAGTATTATGGGTTGGTTTTTTAATTTATCAATTCGGCTTTCATAATGGTAACTTATCATGGGTGTTTTATGTTTCGATGATATTATTCACAGTGTTTATTCTTGTTGCTGATTTTATTATGAATAAATACTTTGTAAATAAGTTTGGCGGTTCAAAATTAAGTGAACTGGTTGCCCTTATCGGTGTCATTGTCGGTTGTTTTGTATTCCCACCGTTCGGAATTATTATCGTACCATTTGTTGCAGTGCTTGTTGTAGAAATGATTCAAGAACCTAACTTATCTAAAGCGTTAAAAGCAAGTTTCGGTTCGGTCGTTGCCTTTTTAGCAAGTTCTGTGGCACAGGCAGTCATTATGATTATTATGGTCATTTGGTTCTTTGTAGATGCTTTACTCATAAACTAAATTAAATAAGCATTGCCTCATGTTGATGATTCGTATGAAATAACTTTAGCAAGATGTTATTTGATATTTGAGTTGTCAACATTTTTTATTGTGTGATTCAATTTAATAGTATATATAATGTAAGCGGATTTATATATAAAATATATAAAAAATTAAGCAATCCCCTTGTTTTAAGCAATTGTATTTTAGTATAATCACAATCATGTTTAAAAATTACGTAACGGGAGGGGAGTCGAAAAATGAAATATCCTATAGCGATATGGATGCTTGCAATTGGTGCGTTTGCAATTGGTATGACAGAGTTTGTAATTATGGGACTATTACCTAATATTGCGCGAGATTTCGACGTAACAGTGAGTCAAGCAGGACAATTGATAACTGGTTATGCATTGGGTGTAGCCATTGGTGGACCTATTATAGTCATGTTGACAATAAAATGGAATAGAAAATATTTGTTACTTGTATTGATGGGAATCTTTATTATAGGAAATCTCACAGCTTCATTTAGTCCTAATTATGGATTTATGATGACAAGTCGTATTGTTACCTCTTTAGCGCATGGTTCGTTCTTCGGTATTGGCTCTATACTTGCTGCAAGTATGGTAAGACCTGAGAAACGTGCGAGTGCGATGGCACTTATGTTTATGGGGTTAAGTATGAGTAATATACTAGGTGTACCATTTGGTACATTAATTGGTCAGAACTTTGGTTGGCCGATGACGTTTATTATTATTTCAATTATTGGTGCAATCGCACTGATTGGTATTATTATTTTTGTTCCTATGCAACGTGAAACCATTAAGTCATCTGTTTTAAATGAATTACAAATTTTAAAAGAGAAGCGCTTGTGGCTCACACTTGCAGTGACATTATTCGGCTTTAGCAGTGTGTTTGCATACTTTACTTACATTTCTTCTGTACTGATAGATGTCTCTAATGTACAAGAAAACTTAATCTCCTATCTTTTAATCATATTTGGTATAGGGGTTACGCTGGGGAATGTTGTTGGTGGAAAACTAGCAGACTGGAATTTAAATAAAGCTTTAAAAATTATTTTTATCGTCTTTATTTTATATTTCATCTTATTATACTTCGTTCAAATGAATAGTATTTTAATGGTTGCAGGCATCTTCTTCTTTGGTTTGATTGGCTTTAGTATGAGTCCATCATTACAATATAAGAGTACTTTAATCTCACAAGATGCACCAACACTTGCAAGTACATTGAATCAATCAGCATTTAATCTAGGTAATGCCTTAGGTGCCTTTATTGGAGGGGTCGTAGTTACGAATTTACCTATAGCCTCATTAAGTTTAATAGCGCCTATATTGACGGCAATCGGACTTATTTTCTTATTGGTGAGTGTGCGTGTTGAGAGAAAAGAAGGCCTCAATATTTAATATAGAAATATTAAATCATAAATAAAAGTAGGACAATGTTATCGAATGTTTTAATAAGATAACATTGCCCTACTTTTTATAATTAAGCAAGGTTTATAAAGACGTGTTGGTATCTTTATTAATGAAGTGGTGATCAATATATAATGAAATTGGAATCACGATAAAGGAAATGATAATGAAAGTCCAGTTACTAATTAAGAGATAGGGACCGATTGCTAAAAAAGATTGTGGAACAAAAAATACATAGAATGTTGCAAATAATAAAATAATCATGCTGATATAAGTGCCAATCCATGTCCAATGTGATTTCGTAAAACATTGCATTTGTACAGTTTTAAATATGACCCAAATAAATAAGAATATGATAATGAAACCGACGATTAACATTATTGGAAAAGTATAAATATATAACCGTTTTGCACCAATAAAAAATCCAATAAATCCTTTTAAAAAACAAAAAATACCTATAAATAGTAAGATATGTTGAAAAATATATTTGAAAATATTAGTTATTGTTTCATTAGGTAATTTTTTGATTTCGTTTTTAGCATGCGCTTTTGGATCATGATCAAAGAAATCCATTGCAAGTGTGCCTTCCTTTTCAGCTTGTAATAACTGATGTAAAATGCGATTCAACATTTTTTCGGAGGCATGTGGATTGACGCTTAAATCAGCTCTTACATAAGTCATATAGTTTTCGAACGTTTCTCTATCTGTATTATTTAATCTAAGTGCTTTCACATTATTTTCACGCATTAATTTATCAGTGGATTTCATTTGAATTTCGCTGCCTTTTTTTAGAATATATTTATAAGATAAGGATTATTATGACTAATATCATAATATAAATCAACAAGCTTTTAAAAGGAGTATATATGAATCGATTAACTATTGAACAGACCCAATTCATTAATCAAATTGCTGAAGTACATGAAATGGAACTAGAACGGCAAAATACTTTATATAAAAAGACTAAACTCTCTGTGGCTTTGCGTATCGAAATGATTGAGCGTGGTTTGAAATACAATGAGGATGCCATATTAATTCAGACACAAGAGGAACAATTGGTTGGATTTATTTGGGCACGATATGATAAATCGCTAAAAACAGCATTGATTGAGATACTGTACGTTGTACCTACACATCGTAATCAAGGTATTGCAACTACATTAAAAAAAGAAATAGAAGCATGGGCACGTAACAAAGGTGCGCATAAAATAGAAAGTACTGTAGCTTATTCAAACAAAATAATGCAAAAAATGAATTTTGACATGGGATATGACATGGATAAAGTTGTAATGGTCAAAAATTTATTAGTAAATAATGAAGATAAGCATAAATAATGATAAAATATATATTATTATGAAAAAGGAGATATTACATGAAAAAGTGGCTGGCACTCATAATAGCATCAACCATTACACTAACAGCATGTGGTAAAGATGATGAAAAAGCATCTTTAGAAAAAGATATCGATAAACTTGAAAAGCAAAATAAAGACTTGAAAAAAGAAAAAGAAAAACTAGAAAAAGAGCAAGACAAACTTAAAGATAAATCAGACAACTTAGAAAAAGATATTAATGCCAAAACATAAAGTAATCGTAGGGTATTAGGCATCATAATTTATATATCATCTTATTTAAACATCCTTAAATAGTATTTCCTAGGAAATCATTGTAAACTGGTTTTAGTAATTGTTATAATGGGTATCGTTATAAGATATTAGAGGTTTTCATCCGTCACATATAAAAACATTTAAAATAAGAAGTTGAAATACAAGTTAATTGAAAATAGGGTTTATCGCTTAATAAATATAAAGATAAAGTCAATTAACAATTTCCTTGAATAGAAGAGAGGTTACCGTTATGCATGAACAAGATTTCAATTTATTAGAAGGTCGTTCAATTACTTTGCCAGAATTAGGTAGAGAAATTGAAAGTATTACTGGCAGACAAATTAAAGATTCAACAGGTGAAATTAAACGTGTTATTGCACATTTACCTAATTTTGAATCAGATACGGACACATTTGTAGCGACGTATAAACTAAATCATCAAAATGATTTTATCGATGCAACATTTACTGCACCAAAAAGCGAACGCAATCGTTTAAAAGAAATTGCGGTAAACGTTGAATTAATTAGTTATATTACAAGAGCGTAAATGATATGCTATGAAATACTAAAAAAGTAACGCGATATGAGTTGGCTCATAGCGCGTTACTTTTCTATATAAATTTATTTTCAAGTACAGAGGTGTAATAAATGACAGTTTATATTGAAACTGAACGGTTGAGATTACGTGATTGGCAAGAAAAAGACTTATTACCATTTCAACAAATGAATGCGAATCGACAAGTTCGGAGATATTTTCCTAGTTTATTAAGCTATAAACGTTCAGAACACGATATGAAAAAAATGAATGAAGAGATTCAATCAGATAATATAGGATTATTTGCTGTAGAATTAAAAGAAACAAATGGTTGGTTAGGCTTTATTGGGTTGAATTATGTTCCTAAAGAAAGCAAATATACATTTAAAGAATTGCCATTTTATGAAATTGGTTGGCGTTTAATTCCAGAAGTATGGGGTAATGGCTTTGCAACTGAAGGCGCTGCTGCCGTATTGAAATATGCCCAAGAACAAGGACTAGAAGAAGTTTACGCATTCACTTCAGAAAATAATGAAGCTTCGCGCAAAGTTATGGAGAAAATTGGAATGAAGCGTGTTGATTATTTTGAATATCCAGAGCTTAGTAAGTACCATCCACTGAAAAAACATGTTAGATATTATAAAGACTTAACAAAATAAAATAAAAAAGCGATGAATCTAGGTAGCGAACTCTATGCATTTAAAGTTGTTATCTGAAAGAAGGTCAGAGGTGTAGTAACATGATCCAACCATTAGTGCATGGATTTCTATTAGCGTTAGGGCTCATTTTACCTTTAGGTGCTCAAAATGTATTTATTTTTAACCAAGGTGCGAATCATAGAAGTATTTCTAAATCATTACCTGTGATTATTACAGCAGGTTTATGTGACACGTTTTTAATTGTACTAGCCATCATAGGTGTTTCTGTTATATTGTTGTCGATACCAGTGTTACAAATTACGATTTATTGTATCGGGCTGTTATTTTTATTATATATGGCATGGTCATTATGGCGTGCACGACCAAACACACTTGAATCCTATAGACCGATGTCAGCTAAAAAGCAAATTGGTTTTGCTTTGTCTGTGTCGTTGCTTAATCCACATGCGATTATGGATACTATAGGCGTAATAGGTACAAGTGGGGCAGTGTATGAAGGTTCTGAAAAAATGGTATTTACTTTAGCTACGGTCATTGTATCTTGGTTATGGTTTGTTTTTTTAGCAATGGCCGGAAAATTGATTGGAAACATAGATAAAACAGGCAAATATATTATGATTTTGAACAAATTATCATCAGTCATAATTCTAATTGTAGCTATGATGATTTTAAAGCAACTTTTAGCAATTTTGTTATAACACAAACGCTAATGTATCAAATAGTGCTTGATGGCAGATACATAAAGCTGCTAAATATCAATATCTATATGTTAAAACAGAGTTTAGGTGATATTGATACCGATATTCAGAAAAAAAGTACGCATCCGTATATTTTGGATGCGTACTTTTTCTGAATATAATTAGTCATACGTTCTAATACCTAGAGGTTGATAAGCCTTTAATGTATCAAATAGTGCTTCTGGTGTGGGACATAAAGGTGCGAGTTGTTTATATTTTGGATCGATAAACCCTTCGTTAATCATGTGTTCAAGCAATGACTGTAAAGGCTCAAAAAAAGCATTAATGTTATAGATGACAATAGGCTTTTCATGTATACCAATTTGCGCCCAACTATACATTTCAAAAAATTCTTCTAGTGAACCAGCGCCACCAGGTGCCATCACGAATGCATCTGCAAGCTCTGCCATTTTATTTTTTCTTTCATGCATGGAATCCACTAAAATAAGCTCTGTTAATTTAGTGCTTGTAATTTCTTTTTCATCTAACATTTTAGGCATGACACCAATTGCAGTGCCGCCATGATCTAATACACCATCTTGAATTGCGCCCATAATACCAACAGAACCTGCACCGAAAATAAGTTCATAGTCGTGTTCTGCCATATATTTACCTAGTTGATAAGCTTCATTCATATAAGTGGGGTCATTTCCTTTACTGGCACCACAATAGATAGCAATTTTTTTCATGCTCAGTCCTCCGTTTTTAAAAAATAATTATGAATTAAAGATGAAAATACAGACTCGAATTTGGATACATCTTCTTCAGTAAAAGCAGCTGGTCCCTTTGTTCGACCACCACTTTTTCTAAACTGTGCACTCGCATGTCGTTGTTCGAGTAGCGTATTGATATTTTCTTGATTATATATAAATCCTTTGTGATGCATGACTATTTTGGCTTTGTTTAATAATAAACTAGCGAGTCCATAATCTTGTGTTACAACAAGATCATCAGAATGAACCAGTTTTACTATTCTATAATCGACAGCATCTGGGCCGTCATCAACATAAATAACATTTACATGATCAGGTTGAATAACGGTAGAGAAGTGACTAAAGCTACGGACAACGGTAACAAAAATGCCTGTCCCTTTAGTCAATTCAATGATTGAATTGGTTACGGGACAAGCATCTCCATCTATAATGACTTGTGTCATTTGTTTATTTGCCTTTATCT
Organism: Staphylococcus sp. GSSP0090; assembly: GCF_013391405.1. Classification (GTDB taxonomy): domain Bacteria; phylum Bacillota; class Bacilli; order Staphylococcales; family Staphylococcaceae; genus Staphylococcus. The sequence goes on along the minus strand of NZ_JACBFD010000013.1, from coordinate 60,224 downwards.
TCGTTGTTTTGTTTTACAACGCTTTTAGCCACATAGTCTTTATATTTTTTGAATTCAGATAAACGTGCTTTTTTGTTTTTTTCTTGCACTTTCTCTTCTTCTTTATGACGTTTGTCGATATTTTTTTGTAACAATTTGTCTAATTTATTTATATCTTTACGATTATCTTTTTCTAATTTTTCGCCTTTTTTCTCAGTTTCATCATCAAGTTTACCTGGTGTTAATCCAACTTTTTCCATATGTTTGTTAGATTTTTTCATATCTTTAATGCGCTGCTTTTCATTTTCTTGACGTGCTTTAGTTTCTTCTTTATGGCGTTTATCGATATTTTTTTGCAGAATTTTATTCATTTTGTCTGCTTCTTTGCGATTTTCTTTTTCTAACTTTTCGCCTTTTTTCTCGATATATGCAGGATCATTTTCTTTTGCGATGCGTTTGAGTTCACGCTTTTGATCCATGTTTTGTTTTTTATCTACAACATATGCTTTGGCATTAGAAGATTTTTCAACTACATTGTCTTTCAAATGCACAGATTTATCTGCAACTGTTTTAGAAGCGCTGACTGTCGCATCACTCGCTTTTTTCACATCTGGATGATCTTTGATGCGTTTACGTTCAACGATTAGTGGTACTAAAAACACAGGCGCTACTGTGATAATTGTTTTGATTAATTGCTTTTTGTCCATACGCGTTGCCTCCATTTAATTTATACTATCTTCACCATACCCCATATTACATGAAAATAAACGGTAAATACAGCGGATATATAGGATTTAATATCTATTTTTATTCAAGGTATATAAGACTGTAACTGTTTAATTAATATATGATCCTGTTTTTCTAATCATATTTACAGTGATTTGGGCCGACACCTGCGAAAGCAACACTAGCCGAAACATACACGCTAAGATACTTTCTGCTGAAACCATGCAAAAAAACTGCCAACAAAATCTGAGACTTTGTCGACAGTTTGAGATAAACCCATTGATGATAGGTTACCTGTTTTTATTAAACTATTCGCCAGTGATACCTTGACCGATACCGAATCCAAAGTAAAGAATCGCAATAATAATGACTAAAACGATTCTATAAATAGCGAATGGAATTAATTTGATTTTACTAATTAAGTATAGGAAAGTTTTAATGGCAATTAAACCTACGATAAATGCGGCTAAGAAGCCTAAAATATAAAAGCCGATATCGCTGATGTGGATATATGCCATGTTTTTAACTAAAGATAAACCACTAGCAGCAAGCATAACCGGCACTGCCATAATGAAAGTGAAATCAGATGCTGACTTATGATTCATTTTCATTAATACACCAGTTGAAATTGTAGAACCAGATCTACTGAATCCTGGCCACATTGCAATGGCTTGTGATAGACCAATAACAAATGCTTGGAAATAGTTGATTTGATCAACGTTACGTGGGTTTTTAACTTTTCTGCTATAAACATCTGCAATAATCATATATATTGCACCGATGAACAGACCAATCATTACTGTTGGTACACTGAAAAGATATTCTTGGATGACATCGTCAAATAATAATCCTAGAACACCCGCAGGTATCATACCAACTATAATGTGCAATAAGTTTAAACGTTTTGGTTTTTGACCAATACCATCAATGGGTTCGTGTCTATATTTACCAATATGTAACATTTCGAAATAACGTTCACGGAACACCCAAGCACCTGCGAACACAGAACCGAGTTGGATTACAATTTTAAATGTAAACGCAGATTGTGAACCTAAAAATTCACTAGATTTTAACCACATATCATCAACAAGAATCATATGGCCAGTAGAGGAAACGGGCGCAAATTCCGTTAATCCTTCAACAATACCTAGAATAATACCTTTAATTAATTCAAGTATTAACATAATTTACCTACTTTCATAGCACTCATTAAATTTTATACATTTTCATCTAACAATAATAGCATAATAAAAATATAATACGCTACTTAAAACCGTAATATGAGACCAAAGAATGAGATAATATAGTATACATACCATTTTAATCGTTTTGACTAGGCGGAAAAATAGTTAATTTAAAATTTATGTCTAAAATATGAAAATAACATAAAAAATGTTGCTTGATAATGAGCGAAATCATTTAATTTTGTTATAAGATGTTTATAATATGTGGCAGGTGATATTTTGTGAAAAGATTAACAAATTTAGCTTTAAAATTTAAAATATATCCCATTTGGATGTTTATTATTAGTACACTATTAGCCATAACCGTAGTAGTTCAAAATATTTCGATTGCTGAAATTTTAAATATCATGTTATTAAAAACCAATCAAGATGTATTGGCTTTGTTACTTATAACATTGGTGATTTTAATTGCACGTGCAACACTTAATACAGTAAACCAAATGATAGGTAATCGCATGGCTTTTAAAGTCAAGCGCGATTTGCGACGTCAACTGATTTTACAACGTTCAAAAGCGCCTATTGGTGCACAAATAAACACATTAACAGAAAGTATAGATGGTATCGTTCCTTTTTTTAACAGTTATTTTCCACAGGTATTTAAATCCATGATGATTCCCATTATGATTATTGTGGCTATGTGTTTTATACATCTTAATACCGCATTGATTATGATTGTTACTGCACCTTTCATTCCTGTTTTTTATATCATATTTGGTTTGAAAACGCGTGATGAATCAAAAGATAAAATGACTTATTTAAATCAATTTAGTCAGCAGTTTTTAAATAAAGTTAAAGGACTTATTACATTAAAGTTATTTAATAGAACAGATCAAACTGAAGCTGCATTATATGAAGAAAGCACTACATTTAGAGATTTGACAATGCGCATTTTAAAAAGTGCATTTTTATCTGGTCTCATGCTTGAATTTATTAGCATGCTAGGTATTGGTTTGGTTGCATTAGAAGCAGGTTTAGGATTGATTTTATTTCACAACATAGATTTTAAAACGGCAGCGATTGCGATTATTTTAGCGCCAGAATTTTATAATTCGATTAAAGATCTTGGACAATCGTTTCATACCGGCAAACAAAGTGAGGGCTCAAGCGACGTTGTATTTGAAGTGCTAGATACTTCCACAACAGAAAATAAATCTCAGATAATGGTGGATACACACCAATCACCAATCGTTCAACTAAAACAAGTGGATTTTAAATATGATGCAGCTGACACATACGCATTGAAAAATATTAATCTAAACATTTATCAAGGAGAAAAAATTGCGCTCGTTGGAAAAAGTGGTGCGGGTAAATCAACGTTAGCCCAGTTGATAACACAAAATTACAAACCTCAATCTGGTTCAGTAACGTTTAAAGATCAATCTTTAAGTATTGGTTTTTTGAGTCAGTCACCTTATATCTTTAATGCTTCCGTACGTGATAACATTACGATGTTTAAAGATGTTGATGATGCAAGTATATTGAAAGTCTTAGATGATGTAGGTCTAAAAGAAAAAGTGACGAATTTGGCAGCTGGTTTAGATACATGGATAGGTGAGGGTGGTGAGATGCTCTCAGGAGGGCAAATGAGACGTATAGAGCTCTCTAGGGTGTTGATGACACAACCGGAACTCATCATCTTTGACGAGCCTGCTACTGGCTTAGATGTGAAAACAGAGCAAACGATTCAAAATGTGATCGCGCATCAATTTGAAAGTTCAACGATTATTACGATTGCCCATAGGTCACATACGATCAACAAAGCAGATAAACGTATATTAATAGAAAATGGTTACGTTACATCTGATAAGCAAGCGACCATGAATAATCCATATCAAGGTGGTGATGCAACATGAAACCACATATTCAATTTAAAATAGACAAAGATTTAATTTTATCAATACTCGTTGGTGTCATTGGTAGTTTGGTAGCGCTCAGTATGTTCTTTTTAAGTGGCTACATGATTACACAAAGTGCATTAGGAGCCCCTTTATTCGCCTTAATGATACTCATTGTATCTGTAAAAATGTTTGGATTTCTAAGAGCGATTGCGCGTTATATCGAACGATTATTATCTCACAGAACAACATTTACAATGCTGAGAAATATAAGGGTACAGTTTTTTAAAAAATTATTACCCGTGATACCAGATGTATATCGTAAATTTAATTCTAGTGATTTAATTGCACGTATGATTGGCAGGGTGGAAGCACTGCAAAATATTTATTTAAGAGTGTATTATCCACCCATTGTTATCGGTATTACTGCAACGATAACTGTTTTAACGATGATTTATTTTTCATATGTCCATGCAATCATCATCTGTGTAAGTATGCTAGCGACTTTATTGGTTATACCTTGGTTGAGTGCTAAAAAAGCACGACAACTTAAAAAGCAAGTTAACCAAGTACAAAGCAACTTTTTAAATCACTTTTACGATTATAAAGAAGGTTACGAAGAACTCGCGCGTTTTGATAGAACAGCATATTATAAAAAAGAAGTGTTGCATCAATTAGATCAATATGAAGATGCACAAGCGAAAGAGCAACGTTTTTTATCTTTATATGAGTATAGTTTAAATGTTGTCTCAATGATTGCACTGTTTTTTACTTTATATTTGGGTGTCGTCCAAGTACAAAATCAACAGTTAGATGTCGTTTATTTAACAAGCATTGTGCTCATGATGTTAACGTTATTTGAACAAGCTATTCCCATGAGTAATGTGGCGTACTATAAAGCGGATACTGATGAAGCAATTGAAGATATAAATGAAGTGATTGCGCATCCGATGGTACAAGGAAATGAGCAAATGCGAACCGATTTAAGTGAAGATACGTTGCTATTTGATATTCAAGCAGTAGATTTTAAATATTGGAATCAATCGAGCAATGTTTTATCTCATATTCAATGTAGCATTAAAGAAGGAGAACATATTGCAATCGTTGGTCCTTCTGGTTCAGGGAAAAGTTCATTGCTTCAACTCATGCTCGGTCTGTATCAAAGTGAACAAGGCAGTATATTATTGAATCAACAGGATATCGTAAAAATTAAGGACGAAGATAAATATAGTCTTATCAATGCCTTATTACAATCACAACAACTGTTTGATGGTACGATTCGTGAAAATTTATTTACTGAAAGACATGACAGTGAAATTAGAAAAGTCCTCGACGACTTGGGATTGACGCATATTGATTTAGACAGAGTGGTTACACTTTCAGGTCAAACCTTATCTGGTGGAGAAATTCAAAGATTGGCAATTGCAAGGTTATTTTTAAAAACAGCGCCGATATGGATATTAGATGAGCCAACTACAGCATTGGATATATATCATACAGATCAAGTAATGGAAGCAATTCATCAAAATGCACAAACTTTGATAGTGGCAACACATGATTTAAGACTATTGCCACAATTTGATAGAATCATTGTTATGCAAGAGGGTGTCATTGTAGAAGATGGAAGTTATCAGACGTTATTGAATAAAACAAACGGTTATTTACAACAAATGGTAAGCATCAATGCCAACTAAAATTAATGTTGAGACGAAAGCATTTAATCTCACAACACTGGGTCATTGATGTTAACCTTGTCAACTAGAAGTGTTGCATATTTACTATTGTTCAATATATAAAACGAGCTCAAACACATAAGTGTTTGAGCTCGCTTTATAAATCAAGTATATTAAAGGAATAATTTTGAATAGCTATTACCTAAACTTTTATTGCGAAAAATTATTTTGATTTTTCTTCTGTAAAGGCATTAATTACTTTTGAAAGTAATCGATTTAACTCTTGAGATTCATCTTGGCTTAATGATGATGCAACAGCAACATCTTGACAAGCCGTGTCTAATTCTGGACGAATTGCTTCACTCTTGTCAGTTAAATGAATAAACACTTCACGTTGATCGACTTCAGAACGTTCACGTTTGATTAAATCAACTTGTTCCATTCTTTTAAGCAATGGAGATACAGTACCTGTATCTAGTGCTAATTCTGTTACGACTTTCTTTACGTTGACAGGTGAATCAGCCCATAAAATAGTTAATACTAAAAATTGTGGGTATGTCAGTTTGTATTTCTTAAAGACATTATTTGAGTAGTAGCGATTTACTTGTCTTTGAGCATTATACAAACTAAAGCAAAGTTGTTCCTTTAAATTAAGTGGTTCAGACATATGTTCTCCTCCAGACATTCTATCCGTTTTGTTCTCTCTGTATCGGACCTGAATCCGTCTTGCGTTGTGTTTGACACTTCTTCAATCATACTTTAGCACTGTGCCATGCTAAAATAAAGTGTGTATAAAGTTTAGAAGATATCTAATATTTTATCAAGTAAAAGTTAGATTATATATTTAAATTAAATTTTACACAAACATTTGTGTTTAAGAAATGAGTGATTTTATGAAAAATATTAAACAACCTAAGACGCCTATTACAATTGTAACAGGTTTTTTAGGTAGTGGGAAAACAACTTTCCTTAGTAACTATGTGAAATATTTATTAAGAAAAAATGAAACCCCGAGTATCATCGTAAATGAATACGACAATTTAGATGTAGATAGCACTGCATTAAGCGACGATGTTGAAGTCGCATCGATATTAAATGGTTGCGTCTGTTGTGACTTGCAACAAGATTTAATAAAACAATTAAAACATTTTCTAAACAAAAGTGCAATGCACCACATTATAATTGAGGCGACGGGTATTGCACATCCGATAGAAATTATTGCGGCATGCCAAGATCCTGAAATTGTCGCTAATACGCAACCACCTCTGGTTATAGGATTAGTCGATGCACCAAGATTTTTGACCAGAACCCAATATACTCATAGTACAACACAATTGATGGAAGAACAATTAGAAGTAAGTCATGCAATTGTGGTCAATAAAATGGATTTATTAAACAGTGATGCGTATGATGACTTTAAAGACATTGATAAAATTAATTCAGATGCGCCTAAATTTTATACAACTTATGCCGATATGAACATGGATACTTTTGATACAATTACCGATACATCGTTACCAACTAAAGCGAATCATACGCACCACCATGGTATCAATAGTGTAGCGTATCATTTTTCAGGGCCTATTGATCGACAATTATTTTATCAATTTATTTTACGCCTCCCAGATAATGTTCTAAGATTAAAGGGATATGTTAAATTTCGTGATATGCCTAATGAAACATATGAATTTCAATATGTATTTGGCCTCCCAGATTATCAAATCATTGATGATGACATGCCGTTAACGGTTGTGATAATTGGTGAACAAATTGATGAAGATCAAATACGCAACAAATTAGACATGATACAGTTCACTTAATTATCTAATAAAATAAAAGGTGTTGGTTTTTAAATGGATAAAGTAAAAATAAATCAGTATGTGTCGTTCTCAAAAGTAATACAAGGTTTTTGGAGAGCGCAAGATTGGCAGTGGACACCGCAACAACTTAATCGTTATTTAAATGAATTAGTAGAACGTGGTGTTACAACCATGGATCATGCCGATATTTACGGTAAATATACATGCGAAGGTATTTTTGGTGAAGCTTTAAAATTATCTCCCCAATTACGTGATGAAATTGAAATTGTAACGAAATGTGGCATTGTATTACCATCAAGTCCTGAACAAAGTGACAGTGGACACAGATATAATCATAGTAAATCACATATTCAAAAATCAGTGGACCGCTCATTACAACAATTAAATGTTGATCATTTAGACAGTTTACTTATACATCGGCCATCACCGTTGATGGATCCTCATGAAGTAACGGAAGCGTTAAAAGTTTTAGTAAGTGAAGGTAAGGTTAAATCTTTTGGTGTGTCGAATTTCAATAAATCACAATACGACTTGTTAAGTAAATGTCTTGTATGTGACAAGCTACACATTACGATCAATCAATTAGAAGTATCGCCATACACGTTAGATGCAATTGACAATGGCATCATCAATCATATGTATAAAGATGATGTTAAAATAATGTCATGGAGCCCTATGGCAGGTGGGAAACTTTTTGATTTAACTGATGAAAAGGCTGCAAGAATTATGGCGATCATATCACCATTGGCACAAAAATATAACGTGACATCAAATGCGATTATCATGGCATGGTTAGCTAAACATCCTGCCGCAATCATGCCAGTGTTGGGCACGCATAAGATAGAACGGATTGATGACGCAATCGCTGGTCTAGAAGTGACGTTAACAGATCAAGAATGGTTTGATATATATACGGCTTCATTAGGCCATGATATCCCTTAGTTTAATTTTAAAGGAGTGTAAAAAATGAATACCCAGAACGAACAACATCATAGAAGAGAACTTATGTTTCAAAGGCGTTTTATTAATTATCCATTTTTAGGATTTGCTTTGGTTATTGCATTATTGAATATCTTTTTCCCTGATATCACAGTCATGATGACTTTATTCGGTTTGTTTTTCCTATATAATGTTGCGATTTTATTTGTTGCTTTTATTCATCATTTTAAACGCACAATGATTTTAGCGTTAATATTAACGATACTTTCTCTCGTATTGTTTGGACTTACATTTTATTTATATGGTTTAACGAATCATTTTTTTAGCTAGTCATGAGTGAATCACCTATAGAACAAGCGCAATTATAACGAGGAGGTAATGCATGGAACAGTGGATTACGCACTTTATGGAACAATTTGGTTATTGGGGAATTGCTTTTTTAATTTTTTTAGAAAATGTCTTTCCACCTATACCATCTGAAATTATTTTGACTTTTGGTGGCTTTATGACTACTAAATCAGATTTAAGCTTTTTGGGTGTGACCATTACATCCACACTTGGTTCGGTTATCGGTGCGATTGTCTTATACGGTATAGGCGCTTGGATTGGTGAACGAAATTTATATCGATTCGTTAATCGCTATGGAAAATTCCTTCGGGTAAAAACGAAAGATATTGATAAGACGATACAGTGGTTTGATAAATATGGCTATTGGACGATTTTCTTCTGTCGTTTTGTACCCTTGTTGAGAAGTTTAATTTCTATTCCTGCTGGCTTAACAAGAATGAACTTACCGCTATTTATATTATTTACAACGATAGGTACTTTAATATGGAATATTGTTTTAATCTATTTAGGTCAAGCTGTAGGCGGTAATTGGCATGCGATTGTATACTATATGGATATCTATTCCCGCATTATATATGTTGTACTGATTATTATTGTTATTTTTATCATATGGAAATGGTTTAAACGACAACGTAATCATAAGTAAAGATGATAACCTAAGTTTACGAATTGCAATCATCGTTGAAAGCGGCAACATGTTATAATTTGGTTGAGTTATAAATTGCTTGATTAAGGGGATGTTTTTATGACAAAAAAGAAAATTTCCATAATTGGTGCTGGTAACACCGGTGCCACATTAGCCTTTATTGTTGCACAACACGAGTTAGCTGATGTTGTACTCATAGATAGACCAGATAATGAAGGACAAGTGAAAGGTAAGGCGTTAGATATATTGGAAAGTAGTCCCATATACGGCTTTGATGCGAACGTAATAGGCTCTGTGGATTATGCAGATACGGCTAATTCAGATGTTGTTGTGATAACGGCAGGAAGTCCTCGTAAACCTGGTATGAGTCGAGATGACTTAGTACAAATTAATGAAAAAGTGATGTTCGACGTTACCAAAGAAATTGTGAAATATTCACCTGACTGTAAAATTATCGTGCTTACCAATCCGGTAGATGCGATGACCTATTCAGTGCTGAAAGCGTCTGGATTTCCAAAAGAGCGCGTAATTGGCCAATCTGGTGTGTTAGATACTGCAAGATATCAATCATTTATTGCAGAAGCTTTAAATGTTTCTATTAAGGACATTAGAGGATTAGTATTAGGTGGTCACGGTGATACAATGGTTCCATTAGTGAATTCAACCAATGTCAATGGTGTCCCATTACATCAATTGTTGGATCAAACACAAATAGAGCAAATTGTAGAACGTACAAGAAAAGGTGGCGCTGAAATTGTTGCCTTGCTAGGAAATGGCTCAGCATATTACGCCCCTGCATCGGCAGTTTTTGAAATGATTGAAGCAATACTTAAGGACCAACACCGTTTACTACCAAGTATTGCGCTGTTAGAAGGAGAATATGGTTTCTCTGATATTTGTTTAGGGGTACCGACTATTTTAAGTGAAAAAGGTATTGAAAGTATCGTTGAGTTAGCACTTTCAGACAATGAAGAGGCGCAATTGCGAATCTCTGCAGATGCTGTTAAAGAAGTGAAACAAGCTTTGAAAAAGCAATGATGAATGGATTAGATATATTATAACCAATATTTTTAGATGAAAGTTAAATTGTTTTTAACATAGTATGTCACCTCATCAATTCAGTCTTTTATTTTGATGAATAAAATGACGTATCTAAGTAATTATAGAAAGCTCCCGTCAAAGTAGACATTGAAAAATGACAACTTCGGCGGGAGCTTTTTTGGGCGTGGGACAGACATCTATTTTTATACCAGACTCATTTCCTGGTATCTTAGAAATTAATGCTCGTCCCTACGCTCATGTGATCTTAGAGGTGTATTAGGTTTGTAACACAATAAAAAGATTACATTCTAAAGATACAAATATATAAAGCAACGTATTCAAAAAACGTCAGTATATACATATATTTTAGTCTGATTTTTACATGGATTGGTACATTCCATTTAGGGAAGCGACGTTCGTAATAAAATAATTGAAGGTAAAATAGACCTATGCCTAATGGGAGGCACATTAAGATAATGCTATGTGTATATGAGAAACCGACATCATGTAATAAATGACCAATGATGAGTTGCAATAAAATAAGTGAAATAATTAAAATTATAATGTTGAAAGTCATTTTACACTACGCACTCCTTTCGCAAATGCATATATGATGACTTGCAATGCAACAAGTAATAGAATGAAGCACCAAGTATCAAATTTTAAGCTTGCGGCTACTTCATTGAAAATACGGAGTGGCTCATTAATAAGATAAACGGAATGTAAACGCAAGAAGCGGCCAATAAAGATACCGAGCCCATTAAGGAACATCATGGCTACGATAATCAGTCGGTTTAACCACATATGGCGTGTAAATTGCTCGATTTCTAAAAACATTAAAATTAATAGATATAAAGCAAGTAATACGGCTGCAACTAAAAATGCGAAGTAGGCCCATTCAGTGATTAATAAACCTTGGTAAAAATTAAATCTAAATTGATTTAAATGGATTAAATCTGTAACCATATATAATGTATTAGGAACCATAAATACAAAAATGAGCGCGAATATAATAAAAAGTGGCCATTCGTATTTATAAATAGGTTTAAATAAATTCAAGAGTAAGCATAGTTCAAATGGCACATACGCTAGAAATAAATTTAAAGTCATAAATGGATAATAATGGTTAAAAAATATGGAAATCATGATTAAAATTAGGAATAACGTTCTAGCAATATATCGAGCCGTCATAAATACACCTACTTTCCTTTTAGTATGTCGTTGTTGATGCATGTATTATTTTTAGTGTTATCAATTACAATAATAAATTCCGTCTCTCCCTTAATATGCATAACATATGGGAGGTATGAGTTCATATTGTTGAAATACAAGACTACATGATACATTTTTTGAACATAAAATTCAATGAAAAGCACTATCGCAATGAATAAACATCAACTGTATGAGCCCATATCGCATTGTATGTACATGGCATTGGGAAAGAAATTAAATTTTCTAATAGAGATGGCGTAGTCTTACTTTTGCAATCAAGGAATGGATGACTATTTAACAAGTTTAAATGAGGATTAACTTATATTTAAGCACGATTCGTTTTCATGAAATGAAAAAAGGGTTCTTTAAAGAAAGAAGGTGTTACATTTTCAATTCAGACATATACTGCTAAATGAAAGCAAGTCCGAGACATGCAAATCTGTCTCGGACTCAAATGATACATATTGGTGGTAAAAGTAAATATCTACGATCTTATTTGGTTTGTGTAGTCAATACATACCTTAAAAAGGTAAGTGAATTTTATTTATAAATCTAATAGATTCAATCCAATTGTTTCGTTATGTTTACGATTGATATCTAGGTTAGTCATATTAATGACAATTTCGGCTGTTGCGGACACAACTGCTTTTGTTAAATGACCACTCAATGTTTCATATTGATTTGTGCCAAATGTTGCATGTAAATGTGCAAAAGGCTGTTCATCGATATGAGAAATATTTCCCATTAAACCAATTAATTCTAATGGTTCATCGATGAATTTCTTCTCATACGTTTGTGTTTCAAGATTATAAAAGTTAAGTTCGGCGTTTGAACAAGCACCAATACCACTCACTGTACCAAACTTACCATTCTGTTCTCTGGCAACATCTGTAACAGCTTCTACAATATCTTCACCTTGTTCCAATACTAAAACAATCGTCTTACCGTCTACTTGATAAATCATATGAAGCCTCCATTCTAAAATAGATTACACCACTATTATACAAGTTCTTTTTAAACGTTTGTATCATAGTGTTTATAACGAATATTTTTTTATTGTCATTTGTGATAAAAGTGTTATAAAATGTTGTAATATTAAGGTTTAGCAATGTTATGATGAGTTAACAATTTATATTATTAAAAAAGAATGGAGTGAGAAACGTGAATAAGCAATTTATTATATTATATTTTAATATTTTTCTTGTCTTTTTAGGTATTGGTTTAGTCGTTCCGGTTTTACCGGTTTATTTAAAAGACTTAGGCTTAAAAGGTAGTGACTTAGGTATACTTGTTGCTGTCTTTGCTTTAGCGCAAATGATCATATCACCTTTTGGTGGTACGCTGGCAGATAAATTAGGGAAGAAATTGATCATTTGTATCGGTTTGGGTCTTTTTGCAATTTCAGAATTCTTATTCGCTGCAAGTCATACGTTCTCACTTTTAATCGTATCTAGAATATTAGGAGGATTTAGTGCTGGTATGGTTATGCCAGGTGTAACGGGTATGATTGCTGATATTTCTGTAGGTAGAGATAAAGCGAAAAATTTTGGCTATATGTCAGCAATTATTAATTCAGGATTCATCTTAGGACCAGGTATGGGTGGATTTTTAGCAGAATTTTCTCATAGATTACCATTCTATGTTGCTGGTTTTAGTGGATGTGTGGCATTAATTTTATCTATTACATTAATCAAGAATCCGAAGAATACGACGCAAGATGGTTTTACCAAATATCAACCAGAGCTACTATCAAAAATTAATTGGAAAGTATTCCTTACGCCAATTATCTTGACGCTAGTACTTGCGTTTGGCTTATCTGCTTTTGAAACGTTATTCCCATTATACACAGCAGATAAAGCACACTATTCACCATTAGATATTTCATTCGCGATTACTGGTGGTGGGATTGCAGGTGCGGTATTCCAAGTGTTCTTCTTTGATAAATTCATGAAGTATTTCAAAGAATTAACGTTTATCACTTATGCTTTACTTTATTCTGCCATCATCTTACTTGCGCTGACATTTGTGCACAGCTACTGGTCAATTATGGTTATTAGTTTCATCGTGTTTATCGGTTTCGATATGATTCGACCAGCCATAACAAACTATTTTTCTAATATTGCTGGAAATCGACAAGGTTTTGCTGGTGGACTAAACTCTACGTTTACAAGTATGGGGAACTTTATTGGACCGCTTGTAGCAGGTACATTATATGATATCAATTTTGAATTTCCATTATATATGTCAGTACTCGTTATGGTATTAGGGATATTCGTTATATTTATAGAAAAAATGATTAGATCACGTTACAGTAATGTTTAAATTTTAAATCATATCAAGTTGAATATGCGTATAACCCTTCACCGTTAACACTAAAAAGTAGAAACGGTGAAGGGTTTTTTATGTGTAATGGGAACATCGTAAACCACTGTTTTAGGAAATGAATCATTTTATTAAGGATTGTATAAGGTAAAAACGAATCGTATAAGGTGGGTAATAATATGACGGTTGTATTAAATAAGTTGTGCTTCCGTAATATTCATGTAACAAAGATTACATTTGTTTTAAGTTGTGTTCTATTTAAGTGATTGTAGAATAATCTGTGCTAACATAATAAGCAATGTAATAAATGTAAGTAAGGGGATGAACTTGAAAAATTTAATGTTAACCATTATGGCGTTCTTTCTTGCTTGCTGTTTCGTTTTTCTTCTTTTTATAGCTACAAATCAACAAGCGCTTGCAAAAGTCCATGAAACAATCTCTAGTTTTTCAGTTGAGGGACAAAATGCTGAGGCTAAGGACAAAGCAAAACAAAAAGATAAGAATTCAATTAAAGCAGCGATGAAAGAAGAAAAAAATGAGGCGCCATATAATGCAACAAACTACCAACCTATTGCTAAATTAACGACGCACGATTTGAAAGAAAACGAGGCGGGACAAGCCAACTTACCACAATTTTCTAAAGCATTAGATAAAGCACAAAAGCTTGTAAATCATGATAATCATAAGTCGAATCCATATAATGATTATGGTATCGATAGCACTTGCCAAGGCGTATACTATTATATTTTTACATTTAAAAACGAAGATAAACCAAATACGTATTACAGAGTAACAGTAAATGAAGACGGTCAAACGAATATATTTGATAAATCGTATGTAGTGGGTGATAAACCCTCACCGGAACATTCAGTTATCTCTCCTCAAGAATCTGAAGTGATTGCACAGAAACACGCAATAGATGAACTAGGTGAAAATGCTGTTTTGAAAAAAGTTAAAGAATCTAAAGATGGCATGTTCTACACATTTCATGAATATAAAACACAAAGAGATTATAAAGTTGTTGTGAGTAAATCAGGGGATGTTATACAACAACCTTCATTAGATTAAATGTAAAGCCATACAAAAATTTTGTGTGGCTTTTTTATATTGAGGAAATCAGTATAAAGTCATACATATCAATGTTATGATGATACTAACGAATGAGCAATACATTGGATAGTTTATTTTATGTAGTAGCTATAAATACATATAGGAAAAGGATGAACGTTTTGAGAAAAATAAAGAAAGCAATCATACCGGCTGCTGGATTAGGTACGCGTTTTTTACCAGCTACGAAGGCCATGCCAAAAGAGATGTTGCCTATTTTAGATAAACCCACGATTCAATATATAGTAGAAGAAGCCGCAAGTGCAGGCATCGAAGACATTATTATAGTTACAGGTAAACACAAACGTGCGATTGAAGATCATTTTGATAATCAAAAAGAATTAGAAATGATTCTTCAAGAAAAAGGTAAAACAGATTTATTAGAAAAAGTTAAATATTCTACAGAACTAGCAAATATTTTTTATGTTCGACAAAAAGAACAAAAAGGGCTTGGTCATGCAATTTATTCAGCGAGACAATTTATTGGTGATGAACCATTTGCTGTCTTATTGGGTGATGATATCGTTGAATCAGATAGCCCGGCAATCAAACAACTGATTGAAGCTTACGAAGAGACAGGGAAATCTGTCATAGGTGTTCAAGAGGTTGATGAAGCACAAACGCATCGTTATGGTATTATTGATCCACTGCAAAAGTTTGGTAGAAAATATGAAGTGAATGAATTTGTAGAAAAACCAAAACAAGGTACAGCGCCTTCAAATTTAGCCATTATGGGACGTTATGTCTTAACTGCTGACATATTTGATTATTTAGCTACACAAGGTGAAGGGGCAGGTGGAGAAATTCAACTTACAGATGCGATAGAACGCTTGAATAGAGAAGATCAAGTCTATGCATATGATTTTGAAGGGGACCGCTATGATGTTGGTGAAAAATTAGGTTTCGTGAAAACGACGATAGAATATGCTTTAAAAGATGAATCTATGCATGATGATTTAGTTGATTTTATAAAAAATCTGAATTTGAAATAACCTTAGATAAATTGCTTAAATAGTGATGAAAAATGATAGCAAAACACAACTTTAGAAAGGTCTTATGGAGTGAACAAAGAATGAAACAAAAGAAAACTAATGCGATGAGAATGCTTGATCGTAGCAATATCTCTTATGAAGTGAATACATATGATGTTTCAGAAACGCATATGGATGGTGAAAGTGTAGCTCAAAAGGTAGGCGTTGATGCCACTCAAGTATATAAAACACTTGTACTTGAAAATACCAATCATGCACATTTTGTATTTGTCATTCCGGTTCGAGCATCTTTAGATATGAAAGCAGCAGCACAAGCAGTTGGTGAAAAGAAATTGCATTTAATGCCACTCGATGATTTAAAAAAAGTCACAGGATATGTTAGAGGTGGTTGTTCACCTATCGGTATGAAACGACAGTTCCCAACTATAATTGATCAACAAGCTATGGCCCTCAACACGATTTATATAAGTGGTGGTGAACGTGGTACGCAAATTAAAATAGGCATTACGGATTTAATCAATGCCACCAATGCAAAGGTTGTACAAGTTATACATGAATAGCATATTTATAAGTGAAAGACGGAAAGCTATGTTTATATAGTGTTTTCCGTCTTTTTTTGCATAGAGATTATAGATTGATAAAGTAGTACACACATAGTATATGCGGGAATTTTTTGAGTTGACTATATAGGATATTTCATTGGATTCATTATATTAAACAGAATGATTGTTTATGAAATATAACGTAAGTATGTTGTGAGTGATGATATATACAGGTTAGCTCAGTAGTATATTCGTTTAAGTGAGAACCTTTACAACTAAAATAATGGCAAATAAGTGAAGATATCATCGTATTTATGACTGTTTTTGATTGTTTTTGGTAAAAAATGATTGAAATAAGAAAGCGTAAACATTATAATGGCATTGAGATGAGGTGAAGCGATGATAACGGAAAAACGCCATGAATTAATTTTGACTGAATTGTCAAAAAAAGATTTTTTAACATTACAAGAATTAATTGAACGCACAGGTTGCAGCGCGTCAACAATTCGTCGTGATTTATCAAAATTACAACAATTCGGGAAACTCAAAAGAGTACATGGAGGTGCAACGCTAAATCAATCATCTGCATTAGAACCTAATTTGGCGGATAAAAGAAGTACCAATTTAAGAGAAAAACAAGAAATTGGTAGGCTAGCAGCCAGTCAAATTGAAGATCGAGATTGTGTGTTTTTAGATGCGGGATCGACAACTTTGGAAATGATTCCTTATATCAAAGCAAGTGACATCATTGTTGTCACAAATGGCCTAACACATGTTGAAGAACTATTAAAGCATGGCATCAGAACACTGATTATCGGTGGTGAAGTCAAATCTACCACATTTGCGACAGTGGGTGCGAGTGCTATTGAAACATTGCATCGTTATCGATTTGATAAAGTTTTTTTAGGAATGAATGGTATTGATTTGCAATACGGTTTGACGACGCCAGATGAACAAGAAGCTATTATAAAACATCATGCCATGCAATTAGGCACACAAGTTTATGTATTGATAGACCATGATAAATACGAGAAAGTTTATTTTGCACATGTACCTTTAGAAGAAGGCGTTTCGATTATCACTTCTAAAAAGGCACAAGCGCGTAAACAATTTCATCTGTTTGCTGGTCAATATAATTTTATTGGAGGAACATTATGATTTATACGGTAACTTTTAATCCTTCTATTGACTACATTATGTTCGCAAATGATTTTGAACTTAATGGATTGAATCGCGCCACGGAAACATATAAATTTGCAGGCGGTAAAGGCATTAATGTATCAAGAGTGCTGAAAACACTGGATGTACCATCAACAGTACTTGGATTTGCGGGTGGTTTTCCAGGGCAATTTATCGCAGAAACATTAGCACAATCAGATATAGGTACAAATTTTGTACAAGTTAATGAAGATACAAGGATTAATGTCAAATTAAAAACAGGTAAAGAAACAGAAATTAATGCACCTGGACCACAAATAACAGAGGAACAGTTCGAAACACTTTTAACACAAATTAAAAAAACTTCAGAAGAAGATACAGTTATCGTTGCAGGAAGTATTCCGAAAAGTGTACCAAATGATGCATATGAACAAATTGCTAAAATTACTAACACAACGGGTGCAAAATTAGTCGTAGATGCAGAAAAAGATTTAGTTGAATCTGTATTGAGTTATCGTCCTTTATTTATTAAACCAAATAAAGACGAATTAGAAGTGATGTTTAACACGACGATTGAAACTGATCAAGATGTTATCAAGTATGCCGGTGAAATATTAAAAAGAGGCGCGCAATCGGTCATCATTTCATTAGGTGGTGAAGGTGCAGTTTATGTCGATGCGCAACAGAGCTTGAAAGCAATTGTACCGAATGGTCACGTTGTTAATACAGTGGGCTCGGGAGATAGTACGGTTGCTGGCATGGTTGCAGGTCTTGAGGCAGGATTACCAATTAAAGAAGCTTTTAAACAAGCAGTGTCTGCTGGGACGGCAACAGCATTTAACGATGATTTGGCAACAGCAATAGCAATTGAAGATATTAAAAAACAAGTCGTTATTACGACAATAGGTGGGAGTGAGTCACATGAGAATTACTGAGTTATTAACAAAAGATACAATCGCTATGGATTTAACAGCTTCAGACAAAAATGGCGTCATTGATGTATTAGTCGATCAGCTTAATCAAGCAGGTAAATTGAATGATATAACAAGTTTTAAAGAAGCAATTCATAATCGCGAATCACAAAGTACAACAGGTATTGGTGAAGGTATAGCGATTCCACACGCTAAAGTTGCTGCAGTTAATACACCTGCAATCGCATTTGGTAAGTCTAAAGAAGGTGTGGATTATCAAAGTTTGGATATGCAACCAGCACATTTATTCTTTATGATTGCAGCACCTGAAGGCGGCGCACAAACACATTTAGATGCTTTGGCTAAATTATCAGGCATTCTGATGGATGAAAATGTAAGAGCATCATTATTACATGCTGATTCACCAGAAGAAGTGCTTAGCATTATTGATAAAGCGGATGATGAAGCGACGGAAGAGGAAGCCGCTGAAGCTCAAGGAGCTGCTGCTTCAACAACGGATTCAAACGAACCGTACATTTTAGCTGTAACAGCGTGCCCAACGGGTATCGCACATACGTATATGGCACGTGATGCTTTGAAAAAACAAGCTGAAAAAATGAACGTTAAAATAAAAGTAGAAACAAATGGTTCAGGAGGCATTAAGAATCATCTGACTGACGAAGATATCAAAAACGCTACAGGCGTGATTGTAGCAGCAGATGTGCATGTTGAAACCGATCGTTTCGATGGTAAAAATGTCGTGGAAGTTCCAGTAGCAGATGGGATTAAGCGTCCAGAAGAATTAATTCATTTAGCTCAAGATACTTCACGTAAACCATTTGTAGCTAAAAATGGTAGCACAGCAAATACAGGTGCAGCAAGTAATGAGAAGCAAGGTGTAGGTAAAACGATTTATAAACACTTGATGAATGGTGTTTCTAATATGTTACCACTTGTTATTGCTGGTGGTATTTTAATGGCAATCGCATTCTTATTTGGCGCTAATTCATTTGATCCAAAAAGTTCAGAATATAATGCATTTGCTGAGCAATTATGGAATATAGGTAACAAGAGTGCGTTCATGTTTATCATTCCTATTCTTGCTGGTTACATTGCGCGTAGTATTGCAGATAAACCAGGTTTTGCTGCAGGGCTTGTAGGTGGTTTACTTGCTAGTAATGGAGATTCTGGATTTATCGGTGGTATCATTGCAGGTTTCTTAGCAGGTTACTTAACATTAGGTATTAAGAAATTAACAAGTGGTATGCCACAATCATTAGAAGGTTTGAAACCAACATTAATATTCCCAGTATTGTCAGTATCTATTACTGGTTTGCTTATGATTTACATTATTAATCCTCCTGCTTCTTGGTTGAATAATACATTATTGAATGGTTTACAAAGTTTATCAGGCACGAATATTATGTTACTCGGATTAGTAGTCGGTGCAATGATGGCAATTGATATGGGAGGTCCGTTTAATAAAGCGGCATATGTATTCTCTGTAGCTGCGTTAACAGAAGGCAACGCAGCCCCTATCACAGCAGCGATGATTGGTGGTATGGTGCCGCCACTTGCTATTGCAACAGCGATGTTAATCTTCCGTAAAAAATTCACCAAAGAACAAAAAGGATCTATTGTACCGAACTATGTTATGGGATTGTCCTTTATTACAGAAGGTGCCATTCCATTTGCAGCTGCTGATCCATTAAGAGTGATCCCATCCATGATGGTTGGCTCAGGTGTGGCTGGTGCCATTGCGTTAGGACTTGGTTCTTCTATACAAGCACCACATGGAGGTATCATCGTCATCTTAGGTACAGACTTTGGTCATGTACTGCAATCACTTATCGCAATTATTATCGGTTCGATAGTAGCAGCAATCATTTATGGTTTATTGAAACCAAAATTAACACAAGCTGAAATACAAACTTCAGAAGCTATGAATGAGTAAGAAAGGTTTATAGCGATAGATTAGCAAAGTCAGAAACGTCTCATGTAATGAGTCGATTTCTGGCTTTTTTGTTTTATGCAATTTAGGATTAAAAACTTTTGAATATAATAATATCACTGCTTTTGGTAAAATATGAATAAAGAGTGCACTAAAGAAGAATAGCGTAAATAAATGTAAAGAAGGTAGAAAAAATGAGTGAATATGTTATTGAAAATGGACGGATTTATACTGAAACAGGAACAATAAAGCAAGGATATATCGTAATTAAAAATGACAAAATAGATAGTATTGAACCTGGTGAATATCAAGGAGATTTAACAACGATTGATGCACGTGGTCAACATATTTTACCCGGATTTATAGATATTCATATGCATGGTGGTTACGGAGAAGATGCTATGGATGCTTCGCATGATGGTTTGAAACATTTATCCGAATCACTTTTATCAGAAGGGACTACGAGTTATCTTGCTACAACGATGACACAATCTGATGAAAATATAACGAAAGCATTAGAAAATATTGTAGATTATCAAAAAGTACAAGATCAATATAATGCGGCAACGATTGTTGGTGTGCATTTAGAGGGTCCGTTTATATCTGAACATAAAGTAGGTGCACAAAATCCAGCATATGTTCAAAGACCTAGTATAGCAAAAGTTGAACAATTTCAAGTTGCAGCTAATCATCAAATTAAAGTCATTACCTTTGCTCCAGAAGTTGAAGGAGCGAACGACACACTAAAGGCTTTACATAAAGATATTCAATTTTCTATTGGGCATACAGTAGCTACTTTTGATGAAGTGAATGATGCTGTTGCACACGGTGCGAAACATGTCACACATCTCTATAATGCGGGCACATCATTTGAACATCGTGAGCCGGGTGTTTTTGGTGCAGCTTGGTTAAATGATCAATTAAGTACGGAACTGATTGTTGATGGTATTCATTCACATCCAGCAGCAGTTAAAATTGCATATAAACAAAAAGGGAATGAACGCTTCTTTTTAATCACAGATGCTATGAGAGCGAAAGGCATGCCAGATGGTGAATATGACTTAGGTGGTCAGAATGTGATTGTTAAAGGATCTGAGGCACGTTTAGCGTCTGGCGCCTTAGCGGGCAGTATTTTAAAAATGAACAAAGGTTTGAAAAATTTAATCGCTTTTACAGGTGATACATTAGAAAATTTATGGCGTGTAACGAGTCTGAACCAAGCCATAGCCTTAAATATCGATAAACAAAAAGGTAGCTTGAAAGTTGGCAAAGATGCGGATATCGCCATAGTCAATGACGATATAGATGTGCTCGCTACGATTAAATCTGGCAAGCTTCATAAATTTAAAATCGTTCTTTAAAGTAGTCATAAACGTTTTATAAATTAATTTAAAAAAGGCATAAATTACGAAAGTTGACTTGAGTTGTTATTTAAGTTTAAATGTTATGTTAGAATAATGAATTATTAAGCATGTAAATAACAAGAATCGTATCCATTATGATAAAATGAAAGAAATGCGTATTTTTAGGGAGGTGTCGCAATGGGGAGGATTTAGTATTCAACATAATCATGTATCATAATAAAAATACTTATGTTCGGTCACCTTTTGTGACACGAACTATGGAGGTGAATCCCTAGAAATAGGGAACTAATTGGAAACAGTGACCATAATGAATTTAGTAATATTTTTTCTTTTAATAGCATTAACAACGGTATTCGTAGGATCGGAATTTGCTTTAGTAAAAGTTCGTAGTACAAGAATCGATCAACTCGCTGCGGAAGGTAATGGTAGCGCACGTGTAGTTAAAAAAATGATCAAAAATCTAGACTATTACTTATCGGCATGTCAACTCGGTATTACAGTGACGTCGTTAGGTTTAGGTTGGTTAGGTGAACCAACTTTCAACAAATTATTGCATCCATTATTTGAAGTGATTCATTTACCAGATGCTTTAACGACGACAATTTCATTTATCGTATCATTTATTATCGTGACATATTTGCACGTCGTATTAGGTGAGTTGGCACCGAAGACTTTAGCGATTCAACATACTGAAAAATTAGCCCTGATTTATTCAAGACCACTTTATTACTTTGGTGTCGTTATGAAACCACTAATTTGGTTAATGAATGGTTCAGCAAGAATGATTATTCGTATGTTCGGCGTTGATCCAGATGCAAATAACGATGCAATGTCAGAAGAAGAAATAAAAATAATCATTAATAATAGTTACAACGGTGGAGAAATCAATCAAACAGAATTAGCTTATATGCAAAATATCTTTTCTTTTGATGAAAGACAGTCTAAAGATATTATGGTTCCCCGTACACAAATGATTACAATGAATGAGCCATTTAATGTAGAAGAATTGTTAGAAACGATTAAAGAACATCAATTCACACGTTATCCAATCACAGCAGATGGTGATAAAGACCATGTGAAAGGCTTTATTAATGTTAAAGAATTTTTAACAGAATATGCTTCCGGTAAACAAATTAAAGTGAGTAACTACATTCATGATTTACCTATGATTTCAGAAACGACACGCATAAGTGATGCACTTGTACGTATGCAGCGTGAACATGTTCATATTAGTTTGATTATTGACGAATATGGCGGTACAGCAGGTATCCTTACAATGGAAGATATATTAGAAGAAATTGTTGGTGAAATTCGTGATGAGTTTGATGATGATGAAGTCAACGATATTGTTAAAGTAACAGATAATAGATACCAAATTAATGGTCGTGTGTTATTAGATGATTTAAACGATCAGCTTGGCATTGAATTTGAGGATTCAGAAGATATAGATACGATTGGCGGCTGGTTACAAGCACATAATACCAATTTACAGCAAAATGATTATGTAGATACTGAATATGATAGATGGGTTATTTCAGAAATTGATAACCATCAAATTATTACAGTCATATTAGAATTAGAACATAATAAGACAAGACCAACTTTAGAAGAACTTGAAGAAGAAGAAGAAAACGATTAATCCTCTTCCATATGAAGATGGCGTATTTTTGCAGAATCCTGACAAGGCATCCAAACCTTGTTGGGGTTTTTTAATTTTTCCGCATATGAAAAGATGGTATAGTATTTTAATAACAGTAAGCGTCATATGTACAAGAAATAGAAGCATAAATGAAAAGAGGTCTGAAAAATGTTAGACGATGTATACTATTTAAATAACGGTTATCCAATGCCAAAAATTGGGTTAGGTGTATATAAAATCACGGATGATGAAATGAATATTTCGGTCGCAACTGCACTAGATGCGGGTTATCGAGCATTTGACACTGCCTATTTTTATAAAAACGAAATCGCATTAGGCAATGCATTAAAAAAATCAGACATTCCTCGTGAAGAATTATTTATCACATCGAAATTATGGAATGATTATCAAGGTTATGATCGTACAATTGAATTTTTCACTAAATCTATTGAAAATTTAGGTACAGATTACTTGGATTTATTTTTAATACATTGGCCATGTGAAGCAGATGATTTATTTATAGAAAGTTATAAAGCTATGGAGGCATTATATGAAGCGGGCCGCATACGTGCAATCGGTGTATGTAACTTTAAACAACACCATTTAGAGAAATTAATGCGCGCAACTGATATTGTGCCAGCTGTAAATCAAATTGAAGTACATCCTTATTTTAATCAACAAGAACTGCAAGCATACTGTGATAGCAAAGATATTGCTGTTACAGCATGGATGCCATTAATGAGAAATCAAGGTTTACTTGAACATGAAGTCATTTTAAGACTAGCTGAACGATACGGTAAGACGCCGGCTCAAATTGTGTTACGTTGGCATATGGCACATAATCGACTTATTATTCCAAAATCTAAGACACCAGAACGCATTAAAGAAAATATTGATATCTTCGATTTTAATCTTGAACTCACAGATATTGCTGAGATTGACGCAATGAATCGTAATGAAAGACAAGGTAAAGATCCAGATGAAGTGCGTATCGGTACATTAAAATAAGTGAGAGATGAGGCAGAGGCACTATACTCAAAAAATGAGGTATAGTGTCTCTTTATTTATTGTTATAAAGGTTATTGTTTTCAAATAATTCAAATAGTTGATAGACTTAATGTAACAATTTATAACTTTAATCACTTTAAATTTTAGTCAATATGAATGAATGCGTAAAAGATTAATTTTTACTGAGTTTGTGATAATGAATTAGCGTTTAACTTATTATCTTAAATTAAGGCAGAAACTAAGCATATACATTAAGTTTTACCAGCAAACATTAAGGCTATATAAAGTTTATGTAAATTTAATTGGTTTAGATAGCGTGCTGTAGGTAAGAATTGATAAAGTAAAATTGAAGTAATTGAAATGAAGGTGTTTAGGTATGCAAATGAGAGTAATAGTACCTTGTTATAATGAAGGTGAAGTAATTTTAAAAACATATGAAAAACTGACTGAGATTTTATTAAAAGATAGTCAGTACCATCACTATGACTACGATATATTATTTGTAGATGATGGAAGTAAGGATAAAACAATCAATTATATACAAGATATGGCTACAAAAGATAAACGCGTGAAATTTATTTCATTTAGTCGAAACTTCGGTAAAGAGTCGGCCATGATAGCTGGATACCAACATAGTAAAGACTGTGATGCCGTGATTATGATAGATGCCGATTTACAACATCCACCGGAACTCATTCCTCAAATGATTGAAGGCTATATGGATGGTTATGATCAAGTGATCGCTAAGCGAGATAGATCTGGTGAAAAACAATCCAGAAAAGTTATGACTAAAATTTACTATAAATTGATTAATCATTTTGTTGAAGATATCAAATTAGAAGATGGTATTGGAGACTTTAGATTATTGAGTCAACGTGCTGTCATTTCACTCACACAATTAGATGAATATAATCGTTTCTCAAAAGGATTATATGAGTGGATTGGTTATAATACAAAAGTGTTTACGTATGAGAATGTAGAGCGCGAAGATGGAGAATCGAAATGGTCGTTTAGCAAATTGCTAAATTATGGTATAGATGGCTTAATTTCTTTTAATAATAAACCATTACGCGCAATGATATATCTTGGTCTTATCGTATTCTTTATCAGTTTACTTTATATTGGTTATATTTCAGTAGGTATCATGATTCGTGGTGTAGAAACACCAGGTTACTTCTCCACGATTGCTGCTATATTATTACTCGGAGGCATACAATTGATATCCATTGGCATTGTTGGCGAATATATTGGTCGTATTTATTATGAGGTGAAACAACGTCCAAAATATATTGTTCAAGCAACGAACTTTAATTACGCATGTGACAATAATAAACAAAATATAAATCAAGATATTAACCATGAAATCGAACGTAATGATCGACAACATGAAATGTCTAAAGCAAGTAAATCAGAGAAAGAATTAATTAAAAACAGATGAGTTATCATTTAAAGTTTGGTAAACGAGATTGGGGCATAAATAGATGCCTCAGTCTTTTTTGAATAAGAGAGCAAGTGGGTGCTCTGTCAAATAGGACTGGTGAGATTAATTTCTCACCAGTCCTATTTATTATAAAGTTTATAGAAACAGTAAAAGCCAATTTCGATTGCTCGAAATTGGCTTATAAAAATGCATTTATTTTTTACGTAATTTTCCTAATATAAATGACGCAAGTGCAACTAAGATGATTGTTCCGATAAGTGCTGGGAATACAGCGATACCGCCTAAGTGCCAACCCCAATCACCAAAAATAAGTGAACCTAACCAAGCGCCGATGATACCGGCAATAATGTTACCTAAAATACCACCTGGGATATCTTTACCAACGATGCCACCAGCAATCCACCCGATTAAACCACCGACGATTAACATAAGAATCAAGCCCATAATGATTTGCCTCCTTTAATAAAAACTTATTTAACTATAATCATATACCACAAAATATAATATCTTAATCATTTATGAGAAAAAAATATATTCTGCCATAATAAAAATCCAACAAATAGTAAATGAATGATTATAAAAGCATACCAATAGGGTGTTAATAAAGTCATGATTGTAAAAGAAAGAATAATAAATAATTGACCTACAAAAATAGGTTGCTTAATACGATTTATAGGTTTAAGTTGTTCTTTTTCTTTTGGCGGAAAAGTACTATAAAATAGTAAAATAGCGCCGATTAGGAAAATAGCAGGTGCTAAATAAGGAATAGACATGTAGTATGAATCGTGACTCGTACTATATGTAAGAATGAGTGACGTACTCAAAATGATTGTGAGTACAACTGCGATAAATTTTTGGTCTGTTACCTTAAAAGCTGTTACTTTTCGGTCTATATACAATTGTAATAACGTCCAAATGATGAGTTGACCACAAGTGTAAAATACGATGTAATCATATTCACCAACTAGAAATATATTAATAATGCTGTTGAGACAGATTGCTATTAGTATAGAGCTAAACTTAAGTTGTTTAAAATTCTGACGATATAAATCAATGCCAAGTATGATGCATATCGCAGCGATATTTATAATGATATTAATCAGCATGATGCTCTCCTAACCTAGATACTTCATTGAAACATTATATCAATTAAGTTAAAGTTAATCATTTAATTTCATGTCTTTAATTAAAATTTATCCAATATAGTTTGAATAAAAATAACTTGATATCAATGAGTGAAATGATTTTTACAGTGATGATTCACTATATAATATTTGCATCACAAAAAAGCGATTCGTTATATAGACAAAGAGCATTATACAACGGATCGCCTTCAATACTCAATTTAAACACCTTTTTTGTTACTCCAAAGCAGTGTGTGTAATTGAGGTAATACATATACATTATTCATATCGCTACTCACCATCACGCGGTCTACGAGTGTTTCATATAATGACAATAATTTTTCAGTATGTGCTTCTACATGTTCGCCATCTAAATAAGGATTACCAACCTGTAAATAGAAAGGTACGCTAGGATAACGGTGATGGATCATCTTAGCGAATTGGTAATCTTCGTCATCAAAGATGACAACTTTCAAGTTCAATGATTCAGGCACACATTGTTCAATGACTTCATCTAGAATAGGTAAATTGGGTTTCATTTTTGAGCTTGGTGGTTTCGGACTAATGGTTAAGTCATCAATTTGAGTCATCCATGGTTGGAATTTACTACCTTGTGTTTCCAAAGCGCTGTGAATGCCCTTGTCATCAAATAAATCTACTAGTTGTTGAATACCTCTAATTAAAGCAGGATTTCCGCCAGATATCGTGACATGATTAAAAGAATCACCAGCGATTTGATAAAGTTGGTCATATATTTCTTCGGCAGACATCATTCTAATATCTTCTTTTGCACTACCATCCCAAGTGAAACTTGAATCACACCAGCTACAACGGTAGTCAAATCCAGCTGTCCGCACAAACATTGTTTTTCTACCTATGACGCGACCTTCACCTTGAATGGTTGGTCCAAATATTTCTAAAACGGGTATTTTACTCATGCTTTGTCTCCTTTGGTCTATAAACAACGTAACTTGTAGGTGTTTCTCTAACATAGACTTGTAAACACTTAGGTCGGTTATCGCGCTGATCCAATGACGTTTGAACCATTTCATAAATGGTTTGAGCAACGATTTCGGTAGAAGGGCTTTTGCCTTCAAAATGAGGTAGATCATTCAGTAAATAATGATCAAATTGTCCATGGACCAACTGTTTTAATTCACTAAAATTCACTAAAAACCCATTATGATCTAAAGTGTCGCCGGCAATCGTTAAATTCACAAAGTAAGTGTGACCATGTGTACGCATGCATTTGCCTGCATCCTCACTAGGGATATAATGTGCTGCAGAAAAATTAAAATCTTTATTTAATTCAAAGCAATAGGGATGTTGAATGCTTGGATAATTTTGTTGGAACATTTTAATCCACTCCTTTTTCTGCGAGATAAGCGTTTAAACCATTGGCTCTTAATTGACAAGCTGGGCATTCTCCACAGCCCTCTCCAACGACACCGTTATAACATGTTAGTGTATTGTAACGGATGTAATCTAACACGCCTAAATCATCACTTAAAGCCCAGGTAGCCTTTTTATCTAACCACATTAATGGTGTGTGAATGACGAAGTCTTTATCCATAGAAAGTGATAGTGTGACATTCATTGATTTAACAAAGCTATCGCGACAATCTGGATATCCTGAAAAGTCCGTTTCACAAACGCCTGTAATAATATGTTTCGCATTGGTTTGATAAGCTAATGCGCCTGCAAATGAAAGGAATAATAAATTTCTTGCAGGTACAAAGGTATTTGGAATGCCGTCCTCACCGACCTCGATGTCTAAGTCGTGTTGCGTTAATGCATTAGGCGTTAGTTGTGAAAGTAATGACATATCTAGTACATGATGTTTAATACCTTGTTCATTTGCGATTTGTTTTGCAACTTCGATTTCGGTGTCATGCCTCTGACCGTATGCAAATGTTACAAGTTCTACAGATTCAAAATGTTTTTTTGCCCAAAATAAGCACGTCGTACTATCTTGGCCACCACTAAATACGACGATGGCTTTATTACTATCTAATGTTTGTTCTGACATTTGTCTTGCACTCCTTAATAATAGTCGAACTAACTGGTACATGGTTTAGATAAGCGCATAAAAAAACGCCTATCTCTATAAAAAAGACAGACGTTATACATACATGTGTCTAGTTTTTTATAGAGGGTATCAGCTAGGAACCTCTTTATATTCATTTATAACGTGATTCAGAATAATATATTTAAACTGTAAAATCAAGCTAATATTTGTGATAATAAGTATAACAGACTATTGAAGATTTTTAAAAAGAGGCGACAACATGATATTAATTATTGATAATAAAGATTCATTTACTTATAACATTGTAGACTATATAAAACAAAATTATCGTGGCTCAATCGACGTGATAGATGTTGAGAATTTAACAATAAATAAAATACATCACTTAGCACCTAAAGCGATTGTTATTTCACCAGGGCCAGGTGCACCTAGGGATTATCCAATATTAAATGAGGTTATTAAAACATTTTCAGAGCGTTTACCCATTTTAGGTGTTTGTCTTGGCTTCCAACAAATTGTCACTTATTTTGGCGGCGACATTATTAAAAGTGATAAACCGATTCACGGACATACTACACAAATTCGTCATAATGGTAAGGGGATATTTCAGGAATTACCAGAAACATTTAAAGTCATGCGCTATCATTCTTTAAAGGCAGATTCACAGACTTTTCCAGATGCATTAGAAATAGCTGCAATCAATGATGACAATATTATTATGGGGTTAGAACATAAATCCTTACCGATATATGGTGTGCAATATCATCCAGAATCCATCTTAAGTGAACATGGATTAGCCCAAATACAAACATTTATAAATATAATGGAGGATTATCATGCAAATACACTTTAATTATCGTTATACATTAGATGAAGACAATCATGAAACACATCGATATCAACTTACACATTGTACTGATAAAAAAATAGCTTCGAATATTGAAACCGTTGGGGAAGTGGTGTCATTTGCTGAAGCTAAGCAGAGGGCAGGACATTATGTTGCCCTTTATTTAGCCTATGAGGCAGCACCATATTTTAATCCTCAAATGCCTACGGTGAAAATTGAAGGAACATATGTTTACGCGGCAGCTTACGCGTTTGATCATGCTGAGGATATTGCAAAACAACATTTTAAACACCAACCACTACAAAAATGTAATTTTAAATTTAAACTGCCATCATCTCAACTGATACAACATATTAAAATGATTCAATCAGCTATTATTGAAGGCAATACATATCAAGTGAATTACACAACACGTTTAACAGATCAAATACGACAACCGATTGCAGATTTATACTATACGTTATTACAACAGAATAATGGCTTTTATGCTGCACTGATAGATACAGAAGAGGTTCAAATTGCATCCATGTCACCAGAATTATTTTTCCAACGGGGTCCTTTCAAAAACAATGCAGATATACTATTAAGTAAACCGATGAAGGGGACGATTGCACGAGGAGAAACGAAAAACGCAGATCAACTCAATCAAATGACACTGGCACAATCAGCGAAAGACAGAGCAGAGAATGTGATGATTGTAGATTTATTACGTAATGATATGAGTCGAATTGCAAAGGCTGGAACAGTTAAGGTATATAAACCATTTCATATTGAGACATATAGCACCGTATTTCAAATGACTTCAATGGTGACAAGTGAACCAAGTGATCATATCGGTTTAGTAGATGTGTTCACAGCGTTATTTCCTTGTGGTTCAATTACTGGTGCACCTAAATTGAATACGATGCAATATATTAAAGATTTAGAGCAGACGCCAAGAAATGCATATTGTGGCACAATCGGCCTATTGTTACCTGAAGGAAAGTCCATTTTCAATGTACCAATCCGCACAATACAATACATAAATAATGAAGCAGTTTATGGCGTGGGTTCTGGGATTACGATTGATTCTATACCTGAAAATGAAGTGCAAGAATTTAAAGATAAAACAAAGATACTGGAGAGATTATAATGCAACTATTTGAAACTTTGCGCATGGACGAAGGCATCTTGTTAAGATTGCCATATCATAAAAGACGAATAGAACAATCAGCTAAACAATTAGGGTTCAATTTTGATGACAATTTATGGCAAAATGAAGTCGATACAATAATTGAAAATTATTCAGTAGGTTGTTTTAGAGTGAAACTGATTCTAAATCAAGATGGCACAATGCAACATGTCGTTGCTGATTTGTCAGCTAAAAAGGTATTTACAGCTAAATTCCAACCATTACCCAAGCATATACCGACCACGTTATTAATCAATAAAACAACCGAAAGAAACCATTTAGAACATACGCATCAGACAGACCTCATACTTCTATATGATGAAAAGGGTAAAATATTAGAATTTGATATTGGTAATGTGGCTATTAAAGAAAATAATCAACTTTTCACACCGATTTATGAAGCGGATTTTTTACTTGGTTGTAAGCGACAAGAGATGATAGATCAGGGTGAACTATTAGAAAAAAACTTTTATGTAGCAGAATTAAAAGAAAAAATTGCGCAAGGTAAAGCATCGCTTTTTCTGATAAATAGTTTGAGAGAGGTTGCCGATGTAGAAATTTATCTATAGAATATAAAAAGTATAAACATCGTGTAACAAATTAAATGATTTTTATTATAAAGTCATTTGAAAATGAAATATGTAAAAATAAAGGCAAAATAATAGTAGAATGTGAGTGAAACAAATTGATGATACTAGCTTGGACATTAGTAATTATTATAATTTCTGCCATTACCAAATATGTAGTACATGCATTAATACACCGTCAGAGCATATACCTAACAAGGGTTATCATTACAGTGTCATGTATCATTCAATTTATTATTGTATATTTTTTGATAAAAGCAATCGTACATTATCTGGGACAAGCATTAGATGTATTTTATCGATAGTAACAAATTATGAGGTGAGCCTATGAAGATATATAGCCAAGGAGACCAAGCTATTGTGGTTTCTATAGAAAAAGAGGTCTCTAAAGATTTAACTGAAGATTTATTAGCTTTGAAAAAATATTTAGCGGATAAACAATATCCATTTATTACTGAAATTGTACCGACCGAATCAGATATGATGATTTGCTATGATGCACGAGACATGATTAAACATCACCACATACAATCTCCATTCTTGTACATGAAGGCATTGATGCAAACTGTGCAATTGGAAATAAAACACGAAGACGCTGTCGCACCTTCAATTGAAATACCTGTGGTTTATGGTGGCGCATATGGACCGGATTTAGCTGCTTTATTGGCACATTATAAATTGGATTTCGAAAAGTTTGTGAAATTACATACACAGCCAACTTATTTTGTTTCTATGATGGGCTATACACCAGGATTTCCTTATTTGACGGGCATGTCCAAGCGTTTGTTCGTCAATCATACTGGAGGTAATAAAACATTTATACCTGCAGGATCCGTTATTATTGAAGGTAAAAAGACAGGTATTACTACAACAGACACTTATGGTGACTGGTTAGTCATCGGTTATACACCAGTTAAATTATTTAATCCAGAATTAGAAGATTTCACCAAACTTAAACTCGGTGATAATGTTGTGTTTCAGCCAGTAACAGAGGAAGCACTGGATTTAGGAGGCTTTGAACCATGTCAATCATAATAGAAGGCGAAGGGCTATTTTCTAGTTTTCAAGATTTTGGACGGAAAGGTTATGAACACGATGGCGTTATTCCTGGTGGGGCCTTAGATCCGCTTTCGCATGAAATTGCAAATAGATTAGTAGCAAATGATAAACATGAAGCAACATTGGAAATGACAAATAGAATGGCAAGCTTTCGTTTTACTGAGCCAACATTGATTGCTTTAAGTGGGGGGAGCTTTAAAGCTGAGACAGCACATATGAAAGTATTACCTAACAAATTATATTTAATGGAAAAAGGCGATGTCCTTGCATTTACTGAAACGAAACATACATCTCGAGTTTACTTAGCAGTAGGCGGAGGCTTTGAGTTGGATGAATGGTTAGGTTCAACATCAACAGATTTTAAATCGCATATTGGTGGTTTCCATGGTAGAAGTTTGAAAAAAGGTGACGAGATCAATATGAAACGTGATTATACTGAACGTCATCATAAACTTTTTGAGAATTTAGAAGAAACGCATCAAACAGAGTGGGGTATTGATGGCTATGCCCTGTCCTTTAACTACATGTCGGATGTGTTCCATGTGATTAAAAACAAAGGAACCGAAGACTTTGAACAAAAGGCACTCAGTCGATTTACGTCTGGCGAATATAAAGTGACGAGTAAAGCGAATAGGGTAGGGATGTATGTAGAAGGTAAACCTGTGAAGGCTTTCTATGAAGACATGCCTGCACATCAATCAGTACAAATCGGCACAATACAAGTTAAAAGAGATGGCACACCCATTATCTTACTGAACGATCATTATACATTGGGTAGCTATCCTCAAATTGGTACGATTGCAAGCTATCATTTAACTAAATTAGGTCAAAAACATCAAGGGACTAAATTGAAATTCCAATTTATAGATGTAGAAAGCGCAGAGAAAAATTTAATTAAATATACCAATTGGTTGAACCAACTATTTCATGGTATTGAGTATCGCATGCAATTAGAAATGCTCAAATAACGATTATAATGCACTTGAATATTTAAACTTTAAAAAACTGTAATCCGTAAGCATAGCTTATTGGGTTACAGTTTTCTTATTGAAAGCAGTAGCTAAATCTAAAAGGAAGATTAAGATTTAAAAAAACAAGATAACAACATACGACCCAAGTCTGATTAATATAAAGAATAAAGCGCGTATAATTAAATGGCATATTAATAATTAATAACGCGTTAACATCAATTTAATAAGCCGTTAACAAAGTATTTATTTAGTCCTTAAATACATAAAAAAGTGTGTTTTTACTTGATATTCAACCGAATTTGCTTTATATTTATTAATTGAACTGTGTGCGTTTTATTACGAACGCATTACAAATTATTTAAGTTTGTAAATGACTCGTAAAATATAACGACAATTAAATCAATTTCACTTTAATACGCTGCTTCAATAAGTAAATATATTAAAGTTGAATTCAAAAAATGAAGTAAGACACTGACTCAATTATTGATAAATTATAATCTGATATGAAGATTTTAATAAATATTAGCCAGAACGATGATAAACAAAGCAAATAAGGACAGAGACTGCGTTAGAGATATCAACATCGCTAACAAGTCAATTGAAATCGTAACTTTGCCATTCTTTACAAGGTTCGGATTGTATTCCAGCCATTATTAATCTATATCGGGGGATAAAAACATGAAACTACACAAAAAGAAATTGACTCTTTTTGCGTTTTTTATTTTAACAGTGTTAACTGTTACTTTAAAAACGTATTTTTCGTACTATGTTGATTTTTCTTTAGGTGTTAAAGGATTAGTTCAAAACTTAATCTTATTAATGAATCCATACAGTTTAATTGCATTAGTACTAAGTATTTTCTTATTTTTCAAAGGTAAGAAAGCATTTTGGTTCATCTTTATTGGTGGCTTTATATTAACGTTTTTACTATATGCCAACGTCGTATATTTCAGATTCTTTTCTGACTTTTTAACATTTAGCACATTGAATCAAGCTGGAAATGTTGAATCTATGGGTGGTGCTGTGACGGCTTCATTCAAATGGTATGATTTTGTTTACTTTATTGATACAATCATTTACTTATTTGTGTTGATTTTTAAACAAAAATGGCTTGATAAACGTGTGTTCAGTAAGAAATTTGTGCCAGTTGTTATGGCTGCGTCTATCGCGTTATTCTTCTTGAACTTAGCGTTTGCTGAATCAGATCGTCCTGAATTATTAACACGTACATTTGACCATAAATATTTAGTGAAATATTTAGGACCGTTTAACTTTACTGTTTATGATGGTGTTAAAACAATACAAAATAACCAACAAAAAGCATTGGCAAATGAAGATGATTTAACAAAAGTCTTGAATTACACTAAACAAAAGCAAACTGAACCAAATAAAGAATATTTTGGTGCAGCTAAGAAGAAAAATATTATTAAAATTCACTTAGAAAGTTTCCAAACTTTCTTAATTAATAAAAAAGTTAATGGTGAAGAAGTAACACCATTCTTAAACAAACTTTCAACAGGTAATGAAGGGTATAGATACTATCCAAACTTCTATCATCAAACTGGACAAGGTAAAACATCCGATTCAGAGTTTACAATGGATAACAGTTTATTCGGTTTACCACAAGGTTCAGCGTATTCACTAAAAGGTGATAATACTTACCAATCGTTACCAGCTATATTAGATCAACAACAAGGTTATACGTCTAGTGTGATGCATGGTGACTACAAAACATTCTGGAACCGTGATCAAGTGTACAAACACTTTGGTATAGATAAATTCTATGATGCGACGTATTATGATATGTCTGAAGAAAACATTGAAAACTTAGGTCTAAAAGATAAAGAATTCTTTAAAGAATCTGCAGACTATTTAGCCAAAGAAAAACAACCATTCTATAATCATTTAATTACATTAACAAACCACTATCCATTCACAGTGTCACCTGAAGATGCTTCGATTGAAAAACCAAACACTGGTGATTCAACGGTAGATGGCTATATTCAAACAGCAAGATATTTAGATGAATCATTAGAAGAATTTGTAAATGAGTTGAAGAAAAAAGGTCTATATGACGATTCAGTTATTATGATTTACGGTGACCACTACGGTATTTCTGAAAATCATAATAAAGCGATGGAAAAATTATTAGGTGAAGAGATTACACCAGCTAAATTCAACGATTTAAACCGTACTGGTTTCTGGTTGAAGATTCCTGGTAAAGAAGGTACAGTTGATAAAACTTATGCCGGTCAAGCGGATGTAATGCCTACAATGCTTCACTTACTAGGTATTGATTCAAAAAACTATCTCATGATGGGTACAGATTTATTATCTAAAGATCACAATGACACAGTACCATTTAGAAATGGAGACTTTGTAACCAAAGACTATAAATATGTTAATGGTAGAATTTATGATAATAAGAATAATGAACCTATGACAGAAAAACCAAAAGACTTCGATAAGCGTAAACAACAATCCGAAAAAGACTTGCAAATGAGCGATGATGTACTTAATGGAGATTTACTGAGATTCTATGATAATCCAGATTTCGATAAAATTAAGCCATCAGAATATGAATATAAACCTGGTCCAAAAGGACAAGAGAAAAAATAATTTCCTTTAAAAGCCCGAGACTTAGCTGTCTCGGGCTTTTGTGTTAATAATGTAATGCATCAGAATACATTGAACAATGAATAAGAAAATAATGCATTACGACGCGCGAAGAATTTTATAGAAGTAAAACCGCCACTGACTATTTTTGATAGAAGTCAGTGGCGGTTTTTAATTTTTTAAATTCTATGAAGTTTAAATCGTCTATGATGACTTTCCTTATCCAAGTGCTACATCAAGTATCATCATGATTGTGAAACCAACCATTAAACTTAATGTTGCAAGATCGGTATTATTACTGGCTTGAGAATCAGGAATGAGTTCTTCTACAACAACGAAAATCATTGCACCTGCTGCAAATGCTAACGCATAAGGTAGCATTGGCGTTATAAGAAGAACGGCTGCTGCACCAATCGTTGCAAATATAGGTTCAACAATTGCGGATGCTTGTCCATAATTAAATGCTTTCCATCTTGACGCACCTGCAGCACGTATAGGCATAGATAAGGCAGCGCCTTCAGGTATATTTTGAATCCCAATACCGATTGCGAGTCCAAGTGCACCTAAAAATGTAGCTTGTCCATTACCAGATACTATCCCGCCAAATGCGACACCAATTGACAGTCCTTCTGGAATGTTATGAAGCGTAATCGCTAAAACAAGTAACGTGTTTTTATTGAGTTTTTTGGTGCCTACACCTTCGTGGTATTGGTTTGTATCTTGGGTGTTAGGGTGTATATGTGGGATGACTAAATCTAATCCACGAATGAAAAGTCCGCCCAATAGAAAACCGATAGCAGCAGGTAACCATGGTAATGAGCTACCTTCACCATAATCAATAGCTGGTTGTAAGAGTGACCAAAAACTTGCTGCAATCATAATACCTGCGGCAAAGCCTTGCATGGAATTTAAGATTTTGTCATTCACTCTTTTAAAAATAAAAACAGATGCCGCTCCTAGTGCAGTTAGTAGCCAAGTGATAATACCTGCTATTAATGCTTGGATATAAGGAGGTAAGTCTTGGAAAAATTCCGACATAAGCTTCGCTCCTTTGTATCATTTGAGTTCAAAAAGGTGTATAATATATAGAACTGAAATTAAGTTTAACAGAAATAATTATAATTTTCGATATTTAAAAGGATGTTGCACAATGGAAGCATACAAAATTGAACATTTACATAAATCATATGCCGATAAAATCATTTTTGATGATTTACAATTGTCTATTTCCGAAGGTGAAAAAATAGGGCTTGTAGGTATCAACGGTACAGGAAAAAGTACTTTACTCAAAGTAATCGCTAGATTAGATGAAGACTTTAATGCCGAAGTATCACATCCCAATGCTTATCGGATTAGATATTCTTCGCAAAAACAAGAATTTGATCGGAATATGACTGTTTTTGAAGCTGTATTAACTTCAGAAACGAAAACACTACAAGTTATTCGTGCGTATGAATCAGCTTTAAATCAATATACTGCAACACAAAGCGATGATGATTTCCAAAAAATGATGCATGCACAAGAAGCAATGGATAATTATCAGGCTTGGGATTATAGTGCAGAGATTAAAACCATTCTTTCAAAACTAGGTATTTATGATACGACGAAAGAAGTGAGTGCGCTTTCTGGGGGACAACAAAAAAGAGTTGGCTTAGCGAAAACATTAATAGAACAACCTGATTTACTGCTTTTAGATGAACCTACTAACCATTTGGATTTTGAATCTATCAACTGGTTAATCAACTACGTAAAGCAATATCCTCACACTGTATTGTTTGTAACACATGATCGTTACTTTTTAAATGAAGTATCATCACGCATTATTGAACTTGATCGCGGTAAGCTAACGACTTATCCGGGTAATTATGAAGATTATATTGCCCAGCGTGCGGAAAATGAAGTTATAGAACAAAAACAACAAGCTAAGCAACAATCTTTATATAAAAAAGAACTTGCATGGATGCGTGCCGGCGTTAAAGCCCGTTCTACTAAGCAACAAGCTAGAAAGAACAGATTTAATGAATTAGAACAGGATGTGAAAGGGCAACAACAGCAAGATAAGGCATCGTTGAACTTGGCGTATTCAAGGCTTGGTAAACAAGTGTTTGAACTAGAAAATTTAACCAAACGGATAAATGATAAAACACTATTTGAAGATATTACACAAATCATTCAAAGTGGCCAGCAAATAGGCATCGTGGGTCCTAATGGGGCAGGTAAGACAACCTTACTGAATATCTTGAGCGGTGAAGATACAAATTATGAGGGTCATCTTAAAATTGGTCAAACCGTGAAGGTGGCATATTTTAAACAGACTGAAGAGCGTCTTGATCGCGATATCAGAATGATTGATTATTTAAGAGAAGAAAGTGAAGTTGCTAAAGAAAAAGATGGGACTTCCGTTTCTATTACGCAATTGCTTGAGAGATTTCTATTTCCAAGTGCAACCCATGGTAAAAAAATCTATAAATTATCTGGTGGCGAGCAAAAAAGACTATATTTATTAAAATTGTTAGTCCATCAACCGAATGTGCTGCTACTAGATGAACCAACCAATGATTTAGATACAGAGACACTGACTATTCTTGAAGATTATGTTGAAACGTTTGGTGGTGCAGTGATTACTGTCAGTCACGATCGATACTTTTTAAATAAAGTGGCTCAGGAATATTGGTATATTCATGATGGTAAGATGGAACGGATCATCGGTACTTTTGAGGATTATGAAGCTTACAAAAAAGAGCAAGATCAAAAAGTAGAACAACAAAATAAACAACAGTCAAAAAGCAAAACAAATACTGAGAAGAAAAAGAAAAAAGGATTATCGTATAAAGAACAAAAAGAGTATGAAACAATCATTGAGCGCATTGATACCACTGAACAGAGATTAGAAGAGATTGATGAGGAAATGGTTGCAGCGAGTTCTGATTACGCTAAGATAAAAGCATTGAATGAAGAACAGAAACAGTTAAATGAACAATATGAAACAGATATCTCAAGATGGAGCGAACTTGAAGAACTAAAAGAACAATGAGGGATTTTATAACATGGAGTCAACATTATCACATTATTTTGGCTATGACACTTATCGTCCTGGTCAAAAAGAAATCATAACTAGAGTCATGAACCATCACAATGTGCTAGGTGTGTTACCAACTGGTGGGGGGAAATCAATTTGTTATCAAGTACCGGGGTTAATGTTAGGTGGAACGACAATTGTCATCAGTCCATTAATTTCGTTGATGAAAGACCAAGTTGATCAATTAAAGGCCATGGGTATACATGCTGCATACTTAAATAGTAGTTTAACGCAAAAGCAACAAAAAGAAATTGAAGCACAACTTAAAAAGGGTGAGATTCAATTTTTATATGTTGCACCTGAACGTTTTGATAATGTTTATTTTATAAGATTATTACAACAACTATCTATTCATTTAGTTGCATTTGACGAAGCGCATTGTATTTCAAAATGGGGTCATGATTTTAGACCGAGTTATCAAGATGTTATTCATAAAGTGTTTGCATTACCACAAGATTTTACAATTGTAGCATTGACAGCAACTGCCACAATAGAAGTTCAAAAAGACATCATGGAACGTTTGAATATTGGTAAAAATGATGAGGTTAAAACGAGTACAAAACGACGTAATTTAGTTTTTACAGTAAATCCAACATATCAACGTCAGAAATTTGTGATGGAGTATGTGAAAGAACATAAAAATGCAGCTGGTATTATTTATTGTTCAACGCGTAAGCAAGTAGAAGAATTACATGAAGCTTTAGAAAATAATGGCGTAAATAGTACCATATACCACGCTGGGCTTTCAAACAAAGAACGTGAAGTAGCACAGAACGATTTTGTATATGATCGTGTACGTGTTGTAGTAGCTACCAACGCTTTTGGTATGGGGATAGATAAATCCAATGTTCGTTTTGTGATACATTACAATATGCCAGGCGATTTAGAATCGTATTATCAAGAAGCTGGACGTGCAGGGCGTGACGGCTTAAATAGTGATTGTATATTGTTGTTTAGTGAACGTGATATCGGCTTACACCAATACTTTATTTCTTCATCAAAAGCTGACGATGATTATAAAGATAAAATGGGTGAAAAGCTCAATAAAATGATTCTTTATACAAAG
The DNA here is from genome assembly GCF_013391405.1 of Staphylococcus sp. GSSP0090. Lineage (GTDB taxonomy): Bacteria > Bacillota > Bacilli > Staphylococcales > Staphylococcaceae > Staphylococcus. The sequence goes on along the minus strand of NZ_JACBFD010000013.1, from coordinate 19,777 downwards.
ACAAAAAAATGTCTAGAAGCGACACTTGTCCATTATTTTGAGCCAAACGAAAAATTAGAAGAGTGTGGCCAATGTAGTAACTGTGTTATTGAAAATAAAACGTATAATATGACAGATGAAGCTAAGATGATTGTCAGTTGTATTGCACGTATGAAACAACAAGAAAGCTATAGTGTAATTATTCAAGTATTAAGAGGCGAGGATTCAGATTATATTCGATACTGTGATTATCATCAGTTATCGACACACGGTATTATGAAAAACTATACAACATCAGATCTCAGTCATCTTATAGATGAACTTAGATTCAAAGGCTTTTTAAATGAACATGATGAAATATTGACTTGCGATAAGTCAGTCAAGAAATTGTTGAGTAATCAAGTGGATATATATACAACACCATTTAAACGCAAAACAAAAGAAAAAGTTAATATCAATACGGTTGAAGGCGTGGATCGCGCATTATTTGACGAATTGATTGATGTACGTAAGCAATTAAGCGAATCATTAAGCATACCGCCAGTGAGTATATTTTCTGATTTTACATTGGAAGAATTTGCAAAGAGAAAGCCTGAATCTAAACAAGAAATGATTTTGATTGATGGTGTGGGTAGTTATAAACTCAAACATTACTGTCCAATGTTTTTAGAAAAAATACAAACATACAAAGCTAAAATTTAAATGAGCTAAACATTTTAAATTTGAAAAATATATCTATATACTTAATACTAATATGAATGAAAATGTTTGTTTATCCTGAACAACATAACAGCGAAGTTAATTTGACAACAATTAATACTCTATGTAACAACACATGTCATAGATTTAGTTTTGTTGAAAATTAGCTTCGCTATTTTTATGGAGATTTTATAAAATATAAAACTAATGATAGTTTAATATTGTTTTGAGTTTTTGATGAATAATACATAAAAAATATATAAATAGGGAATAAACTATAATAATTGTGATTTGAGTATATTAGAGTGAAGGTGACAAAGTGATAGAATTTAAAAATGTAGTAAAACGTTATGGGGATAAAACAGCTGTAGATGATATCAGTTTCAGTATACAAAAAGGTGAGTTTTTTGTATTAATTGGTCCATCTGGCTGTGGTAAAACGACAACGTTAAAAATGATTAATCGATTAATTTCACTTTCAGAAGGTTATATTTATTTTAATAATAAACCGATAAGTGACTATCCTGTTTATGAAATGAGATGGGATATTGGGTATGTGTTGCAACAAATTGCCCTATTTCCGCATATGACAATTAAAGAAAACATTGCACAAGTACCACAAATGAAAAAATGGGATGAAGAGACAACGAATCAACGTGTAGAAGAACTCATGGATATGGTTGGTCTAGAACCAGAAATTTATAAAAATAGAAAACCAAATGAGTTATCTGGTGGTCAACAACAGCGTGTAGGTGTTGTTCGGGCGTTAGCAGCTGATCCATCAGTGATTTTAATGGATGAGCCGTTCAGTGCTTTAGACCCAATTAGTCGAGAGAAACTACAAGATGATTTAATAGCACTTCAACAAAAAATCAAGAAAACGATTATATTTGTAACCCATGATATTCAAGAAGCAATGAAGTTGGGAGATCGAATTTGTTTATTAAATAAAGGACATGTAGAACAAATTGACACACCAGAAGGATTTATCAATCATCCTAAGAATGATTTTGTGAAACAATTTATGGGTAATCAATTACAGCGTACGATAAATGATTTAAAATTATCAGAAGTTATTGATGGACTTCCTATCCAAGAGCAAGATATGAAAGCAGGTTATCCTGTTATCGATAGCGACAAATACGTCAAAGATGTCTATACAGCATTAGCAAGTCATGAAGCAATTATTGTTCAAGACGTTACAACAGCTACGCGACACGTCTTAAGCCGTCAGGATATTTTTGAAATATTATCAAATCGCGAAGGAGGTCATGATAAATGAATGCCTTCATTGAAACACTCATTCAACGTAGGGGTGAATTATTAACCACTATATTTGAACATATTCAAATTTCATTTATTGCTCTGTTGATTGCGGCTTTGATTGGTGTACCATTAGGTATTGCCTTAACAAAGACACGTAAATTATCTGAAATTGTTATGAATATTGCAGCAGTGCTACAAACGATACCCTCGCTTGCTTTATTAGGGCTCATGATACCACTGTTTGGTATTGGTAAAGTACCAGCGGTGATTGCTTTAGTTGTATATGCATTATTACCGATATTAAGAAATACATATACAGGGATAAATGAAGTGGATCCATCTTTAGTGGAAGCGGCAAAAGGGATAGGTATGAAACCTGGACGACGTCTTTCAAAAGTTGAGTTACCTATTGCTATGCCTGTCATTATGGCGGGCATTAGAACGGCAATGGTATTAATCATTGGGACCGCTACACTTGCAGCATTAATCGGCGCTGGTGGATTAGGTGATCTTATCTTGTTAGGTATTGACCGAAATGATACGTCATTAATATTAATCGGGGCTATACCAGCAGCATTATTAGCCATTGTATTTGATGTTGTTTTGAGATATATGCAAAACATGTCATACAAAAAATTACTTATTTCGCTTGGTGCCATCGTAATTATCTTATTGTTAGTAATTATTGCACCTATGCTAGGTCAAAAGGGTGATAAAGTCACATTAGCAGGTAAATTAGGTTCAGAACCATCTGTTATTACGAATATGTATAAGATTTTAATTGAACAAGATACTGACGATACTGTAGAAGTTAAAGACGGTATGGGTAAAACATCATTCTTATTTAATGCATTAAAATCTGATGACATCGATGGTTATTTAGAGTTTACAGGTACAGTTCTAGGCGAATTAACAAAAGAGGATTTGAAATCGAAAGAAGAAGCACAAGTCTATCAACAAGCAAAATCCAGTCTGGAAGATAAATTTGATATGACCATGTTGAAACCCATGAAATACAACAATACTTATGCTTTAGCAGTTAAAAGAGACTTTGCAGAAGCACATCATATTAAGACGATTGGTGATTTAAATAAAGTAAGTGACCAGATTAAACCTGGTTTCACCTTGGAATTTAACGATCGTGGCGACGGATATCCGGCTGTTAAAAAAGCATATAACCTTGATTTAGGCGATGTGAAAACAATGGAACCTAAATTACGTTATCAAGCAATTGAAAATGGTGACATTAATTTGATCGATGCTTATTCAACAGATGCAGAACTTAAAGCATATGATATGGTTGTATTAGAAGATGATAAGCACGTCTTCCCACCTTATCAAGGGGCGCCTATGTTTAAGGAATCCTACTTAAAAGAACATCCTGAAATTAAAAAGCCATTGAATAAATTAGAAGGTAAAATTTCAGATGAAGATATGCAACAGATGAATTATGATGTAACTGTTAAGAAAAAAGATCCATATCAAGTGGCAAAAAATTACTTAGAAAAACACAATTTAATTAAACATTAGTCTTAAAATATGAGGTCACGACATCTATGGATGTTTTGATCTCATATTTTAAATTTAAAACCATGATAAGGATACATTGATTTTCGTTGAACGTTGGGTTTATAATGGTTATTAAGTTTTGAAATTTCTGTAAATTCAAGGAGGACCGATACAACAATGAAGAAACAAATAGAGCAATTATCAGCATATGAACCTGGGCTATCACCTAGAGCATTAAAAGAAAATTATGGTATTAAAGGCGAATTACATAAATTAGCATCTAATGAAAATTTATATGGTCCGTCACCAAAAGTTAAAGAAGCAATTCAAGCACATTTAGATGAATTGCAATATTACCCAGAAACAGGTTCTCCATCAATCAAAGAGGCAATTAGTAAGCATTTAAATGTAGATCCAGCACGCATTTTATTTGGTGCAGGCCTAGATGAAGTCATTTTAATGATTTCGAGAGCGGTATTGACGCCTGGAGATAAAATCGTGACGAGTGAAATGACATTTGGACAGTATTATCATAATGCGATTGTAGAATCTGCAAATGTAGTTCAAGTTCCATTACAAAATGGTGAATTTGATTTAGACGGTATTTTAGAGGAAATAGATCATGACACTAAATTAGTATGGCTATGTAATCCCAATAATCCTACTGGAAGATACTTTACACATGAAGCACTGCAAAGCTTTTTAGAACGCGTACCAAGTCACATTCCGGTCATTGTAGATGAAGCTTATGTAGAGTTTGTAACTGCTGAAGATTTTCCAGACACATTAGCTTTGCAACAAAAGTTTGAAAATGCATTCTTATTACGGACATTCTCAAAAGCATATGGTTTAGCGGGTATGCGTATAGGTTATGTTATTGCAGCAAAAGAAGCCATTGAAAAGTATAATATTATTCGTCCACCATTTAATGTAGGACGTTTATCAGAATATGCTGCACTAGCTGCGTTAAACGATCAAGATTATTTAGCTGCTATTCGCGAACGTAATGCAGAGGAAAGAGAAAAGTTCTTTGAATTATCACAAAGCAATCACTTTTACCCAAGCCAAACGAATTTCGTCTTTGTTAAGACGGATAAACCACATGAATTGTATGAAGCATTACTTAATGTGGGATGCATCACACGAGAATTTCCGAATGGTGTTAGAATTACCATAGGTTTCCCAGAACAAAATGCTAAAATGCGTGATGTATTAGAACAGTTTACTTTATAAAATATGTATGAACGAAACGTTCTACGTTACTAAATTTGTAATTTCATTCCAATTTTGGTTTCGTTGAACGTTTTTGCTATACTTAAATAAGCATAAATGATGAGATTCAGCTTACATGGGAGTGGAACAGAAATCAATTTTTCTAATAGAGATTTCGTAGTCCCACCCCGGCAAGGATGACTAGGATTGAAAAAAGCTTGATATAAGCGTATTTTCAATTCAGTCATCTACTGCCTAAAAGAGTCTGAGACATCTATTTTTGTCCGAGATTCAGTAATTTATTTTAGATTATGAATTGAAAAGGGAGTAGAGTAAGACATGACAAAGAAGAAGATTGCGATTGATATGGATGAAGTCCTTGCAGATACTGTAGGTGCATTGATAGAAGATGTTAATCAACGCACAGATTTAGGGATTACGATTGATATGTTAGATGGTATTAAATTGAGACATGCGATGCCAGAGCATGATGGATTGCTAACTGAAATATTAAGGGAACCTGGCTTTTTTAAAAAATTAAAGGTGATGTCAGATGCGCAAGATGTTGTTAAAAAATTAACTGAACACTATGATGTGTTTATCGCAACTGCAGCAATGGACGTGCCAACGTCATTCCATGATAAATACGCGTGGTTAAGAGAATACTTCCCATTCTTAGATCCACAGCATTTTGTTTTTTGTGGTAGAAAAGATATCGTACATGCGGATTATTTAATTGATGACAATCCAAGACAATTGAGTATATTCAAAGGGACGCCAATTATATATACTGCAACACATAACATTAATGATGATCGCTTTACACGTGTTAATAACTGGAAAGATGTTGAACAATATTTCTTAGGGGATAGTGCATATCATATTTAGTTATTGTCATATAAGAAACAGGCCGAGACAAATGTCTTGGCCTGTTTCTCTATTTTGTACATACAGCGATTAGAAATATTGATTGTTCAAATAGCCTTTAATCAGCATCCTCTTGGTTTGTTGCTTGGGCTTCAGGGAGTGTCAAAATTTGAATGGCACTCGGAATAACCTCAATTTCTAATGGTGTTTTTAGGTTAATTTCTCCATCAATATCCACTTTCATTTGTGGTTCGGTTTCTATTGTTATTTTCTTAGCCAGTAAGTGTTTGATGCCATCCGTCATCTTGTTCCAGTTCATACTATCACGTTGTTTGAATATATCATTTAACACGCTTGAACTTTGTTCTTGAAACACAAACGTATTTAAGTAACCATCATTGGGTGATAAATCCGTTAATGGAATACGACTGCCACCGATAAATGGGCCATTTGCTACAACGAGCATTGAAGTATTACCGTCTATCGTTTGATCATCTACTGAAATTTTATAATCAAAATGCTCGGGGTTAAGTAACGTTTTAACTGTAGAACCTACATAACTTAACTTACCAAAGATATCTTTATTGCCATTTTGTACATTTTCAGCATTTTGAACAATTAATCCAAGCCCTACGAAGTTGAGTGCATATTCGCCATTAACTTTCATGACATCATAGGGTCTTAATTCAGCATTGACAAGCTCTTGGCTTGCCATTTTATGACGTGGATTCAGATTTAACGTTTTTACAAAATCATTGAATGTACCTCCTGGAATAATACCAATAGGTAAATGTAGTTCACTTTGCATGATGCCATTAATCAATTCATTAACGGTTCCATCGCCACCTAATATAAAGATAATATCAACATCATCACTGTAACGTTTATCCTTGATTTTTTGACAGAAGGTAATGATATCACCTTCATTTTCACTTAATTGTATTGATAAATGTTTACAAAGAGTAGTTAAAGAGGTCGCGACATCGCCTAAGCCTCTATAGATATCTTTTATACCTGTATGTTCATGGTAAAATAATACACCGTGTTTAAATTGTTTCTCAGTCAAGCTACTCACCATATTTCTATAATTTTAGATTTGTTTATATATCAGTGTACCCGTTTTTTAATTAAAATATGTTCAATCATTGATATAAGTATGAATGGATTATTAAAAAGTGAAAAAATGAGAAAAGAAAAAAGTGGTAATCCTTACATATGGATTACCACTTTTTTTGAGCATGTGTATGTGCGCTCTTGGCGCTTTTTAAATAAAATCATAATAAATGGAATGTTATGATATAGACTATTTAATGCCGCGCATACCTTTGACAATTCTTGGTACGAAAGCAAGAATAACAAGGCTGACTACGATTGCAATACCACCTAAAAATAGGAAGTAGTTTTTATAGCCAAGTGGTTCAATCAATTTAACTAAGGTACCGTTAATTGCTTGCGCACATGCATTCGTTAATAACCATAAACTCATCATTTGCGTGTTGAATGCTTTTGGTGCTAATTTAACTGCCGCACTGTTACCTGTAGGAGATAAACATAATTCACCAATAACACAAATAATGTAGGAAAGAATAACCCAGTTAACACTTAAGTTATTACCAGCTGTGTGACCAATTAAACCGATCATAATGTAAGAAGCACCAGCTAGTGATGCACCGAGTACAAACTTAGTTGCTAAGCTTGGTTGGCGTCGTGCCATTTTCGCCCATATCAGTGAGATAACAGGTGCTAATAACACGATGAATAATGGGTTAATTGATTGGAATAGTGCTGGACCGAAGTCTGTCTTCCAACCAAAGAGGTTTAATTTCATATCACTACTTTCAAATGCAAATAGGTTAAGTACGTTAGCTCCTTGTTCTTGAATAGACCAGAATACGACACCTAGAAGGAACAGTGGTATAAATGAAATAACACGTGAGCGCTCATCATCGGTAACGTCTTTACTGCGAATCATAATGGTGAAGTAGATGATTGGTAATGCGACACCAAGGATCAATACAGTTGTACTGACGATATTAAATGATAATGTGCCTGTTAATCCTGTAATAACAAGTACAGCAGCGATAACTAAAATGACTGCTGCAAAGATAACGCCATATTTTTTCTTTTCACTTTGAGTTAATGGATTCGTTGCTTTGGTACCTACATCACCGATATTTTTCTTGTTAAATATCATATACCAAGCTAAACCGAGTGCCATACCTATAGCTGCGATTAAGAAACCAGCATGGAAATTACCTGTATGTACAAATTGGTCTAAGATAATAGGTGAAATGAGCCCACCTAAATTGACAGACATATAGAAAATAACAAAGCCTGCGTCAATACGTGTATCGTTTTCTGGATATAAACGACCAACAATGTTAGATATACTTGGTTTCATTAACCCAGAACCAACGATAATAAAGAACATTGAGATAAATAATCCGACAATATCTAACGGTAAACTTAAAAAGATATGCCCGATAATGATGAGTACACCACCATAGAAAGTCGCCGCACGTGTACCAGTGATTCTATCTGAAATCCATCCACCAAGTACCGAAGTCATATAAATAAGTGCACCATAAACTGCCATAACGGATTGCGCTGTTCCTTTATCCATACCGAGCCCGCCATCTTTGATAGCGAAGTACATATAAAAAATCAGTAAAGCACGCATACCGTAATAGCTAAATCTCTCCCAAAATTCTACAAAAAAGAGTACACCTAGTCCCTTAGGATGTCCAAAAAAACCTTTTTGAGGAATAGATTCAACTGCTGAATCTTGTGATATGTATTTGTCTTGCATAAAACATTCCCGTCCTTTCTTACTCCCAATAAAAATATATAAAAAAGATTTTACGCTTTATTAAATTAAATTGCAATAATATTCTCAAAATAAGAATATTCTAAATATTGACAATATTTAGATTGCATGGTAGTCTATAAAAAACCTAAGAGGAGTGAGATAAAATGAATACTATTAAAAAAATATTAATTTCTTTTTCTATTATGTTCACTGCTGTAGGAGGTTTGACATTAAATAGTACTGAAATTGATGCTAAAGGTAAACTTCCCAATACTGAAAAAGCTTTACAGGAACCTGGAGGTGGTTGGAAAGACGGGGAAACTGGCTATAAAGCAGGATGTCATCTGAGTTGGGCAGTTGGTATTAAAGATGTTTGTGGAGAGTTAAAAGATGAGTTATAAAATCAATGACTTTATAAATTAATATTTAGTAAAAAATAACTGTTCAGATAATAATTATCCGAACAGTTATTTTTTTGGAAATTAACGATTATCTATTTTTTCAGGATAAAGATCATGATTCATAAGGCGATGTTCTGCCATTTTTTCATATTTAGAATCTGGACGACCATAATTGGTATAAGGGTCAATTGAAATGCCACCGCGAGGCGTGAATTTACCCCAAACTTCAATGTAATGAGGGTCCATGAGTTCGATTAAATCATTCATGATGATATTCATACAGTCTTCGTGAAAATCGCCGTGATTTCTGAAACTAAATAAATAAAGTTTTAAAGATTTAGATTCAACCATTTTGATATTCGGAATATAGGAAATATAGATAGTTGCGAAATCTGGTTGACCGGTAATAGGGCACAATGACGTGAACTCAGGGCAATTAAATTTAACAAAATAATCGCGTCCTGGGTGTTTATTATCAAATGACTCTAAAACATCAGATCTATAATCAAAATCGTATTTATTATTTTGATTGCCAAGTAAAGTAATATCTTCTAATTCTTCTTTATTACGTCCTTCTGTCATGTTAAAACGCTCCTTATGTTTTTGGCTTTTGTTCTTCTTTTTGAATTGTTAGCGGTTGTCGTCTTGCTTTTTCAAACATGTAATAGCTTGAAGCAATGATAATGACATAACCTAAAATTGCATAAAAATCTGGTGATTCTCCAAATAATATAAAACCGAAGAATGCAGTAAATATAATAGATGCATACGTGAATATAGAAATATCTTTAGCAGGTGCGTAACTATAGGCTAGCGTAATGCCAATTTGACCAGCTGCTGCTGCAAGACCAGCGCCAATTAAATACACGATTTGCATCATACTCATTGGTTCAAATGTAAAAATCGTAAATGGAATTAATACTATAATAGAAAAGAATGAAAAATAAAATACAATCGTATAAGGTGCTTCGCGGGTGCTCAATGCACGTACACAAGTATACGCACTTGCAGCAAAAATACCAGAGAATAAACCACCGATAGCGGGAATCATAGAAGATGAAAATTCTGGTTTAACCACAAACAACATACCAAATATGGCAACAATCATCGCTATGATTTGATAGTTACGAACTTTTTCATTCAAAAATATCAAACTTAGTAAAATGGTCCAAAAAGGATTAAGCTTCATTAATGTGTCGGCGTCACTTAATATCATATGATCTATCGCATAGATATTTAATAAGACACCGATTAATCCTAACGTTGAACGCGAAATTAACAACGGTTGACTGCTGAGTTTACCAAATAGTGGTTGCTTATATTTATAAATGAAATATAAAGGGATAAACATAGCTACTAAATTTCGAGCAAGCGACTTTTGAAACACTGGCAAATCACCAGCTAATCTGAAGAAAACAGACATAAAGCTAAAGCCAATTGCTGAAATTAGGATAGCAATGATCCCTTTAACTTTAGGATTCATATGTATCGCCTCGATTAATTTAATTTTTAACGTATTCATATTAGCATAATTATATAGATGATGTATATATGCTTGAAAGTAAAAGGGAAATGAGGTAACATGAATATACGAACAAATGTTCTGTTTGCATTAAATATAATGCGTGACATATTCTAGATCATTTTATTGTAAGAATAATTTGAATTGTGAGCAATTTGGAGAGGAATGACGCTATAACAATCGTTCCAAGGTTTTGAAAAAAAGCAAATAAAATAGCTTTAAATTTCGAAAAAAATTTTTTATAAACCGAAAAGCACGAGTTAACGTTGAATTGGTGCCATTTCTGTTTGGCATTCAAACTTTTGTCATAAACAAAGCCCTTTAAATAACTTTATGAGTTATGTATAATGAAACACATAATATAGTATTTGTGGCCAGGTCAAAACACAATATATTGTGTTTTGGGGCGTGGTCAATTTATTTATAATAAATCAAATTTTAAGTAAAATAACACTAATTTGGACGTTTAATCATGACAAATCAAGCATTAATGCTTAATTATTGAGTTTTTACATAATCACATATAGTTGAATAAAATCACTATATATTGTGGTTGTCCAAAATTACGCTACGGTTACTTATCATACATTTAAAATATAAATACGATGAAGTACTATTTAAACACGATAAAGTAATCTTAATAACATATTCGTATTAGAAAGAAGGTGATCCAATGAAGGTTGTTTATTTTTCATTCTCTGGTAATGTACGCAGATTTATAAAAAAAGCAGAAATTACTAACATGTTGGAAATTACTCAAAATAATTGCACTGAGAAAATTGAAGAACCATTCATCTTGGTCACTGGAACGATAGGTTTTGGAGAAGTACCACAACCAGTTCAGTCATTTTTAGATATAAATCATGATTTACTAAGAGGCGTTGCAGCTAGTGGAAACCGCAACTGGGGACAGAATTTTGCGAAGGCTGGACGAACTATCTCTGAAAAATATCAGGTTCCATTACTAATGAAATTTGAAGTTCAGGGCACACAAAATGATATTAGCGAATTTAAAGATAAGGTGGGACAGTTCAATGAAGATTATGGACGAGAAGAAATACAATCATATTGAATTAAATAACGAAGTAACGAAACGTAAAGATAATGGTTTTTTCAATTTAGAAAAAGATCAAGAGGCACTCGAAGTTTATTTAGAAGAAATTCAAGATAAAACAATTTATTTTGACACTGAAATTGAGCGTCTTCATTATCTCGTTGATAATGACTTCTATTTTGATGTGTTTGAAAAATATTCCGAAGCTGATTTACAAGAAATAACAGACTATGCTAAATCTATTCCATTTGAATTTGCTAGTTACATGTCAGCAAGTAAATTCTTTAAAGATTACGCACTTAAAACAAACGATAAAAGTCAATATCTAGAAGATTATAAGCAACACGTTGCGATTGTGGCACTTTATTTAGCTAACGGTCATAAAGCGACTGCTAAACAGTTTATTTCTGCAATGGTTGAACAACGCTATCAACCGGCAACGCCGACATTCTTAAATGCAGGACGTGCACGTCGTGGAGAACTCGTATCTTGTTTCTTATTAGAAGCGGATGATAGTTTAAACTCTATTAATTTCATTGATTCTACAGCAAAACAATTAAGTAAAATTGGTGGTGGTGTTGCAATCAATTTATCTAAACTACGTGCGCGTGGTGAGGCAATTAAAGGCATTAAAGGCGTAGCGAAAGGAGTGTTACCTGTTGCGAAATCTCTTGAAGGTGGTTTTAGCTATGCAGACCAATTGGGCCAAAGACCTGGTGCCGGTGCGGTTTATTTAAATATTTTCCATTATGATGTGGAAGAATTTTTAGATACTAAAAAAGTGAATGCGGATGAAGATTTACGTTTATCAACGATTTCAACTGGCTTAATTGTGCCATCTAAATTCTTTGATTTAGCTAAAGAAGGCAAAGATTTCCATATGTTTGCACCGCATACGATTTATAAAGAATACGGTGTTACATTAGATGACATTAATTTGGATGAATTCTATGATGAATTGGTTGCTAATCCTAATATAGATAAAAAGAAAAAAGATGCACGTGAAATGCTAAATATGATTGCACAAACACAATTGCAATCTGGTTATCCTTATTTAATGTTCAAAGATAATGCCAATAAGGTACATGCCAATTCTGATATTGGTCAAATTAAAATGAGTAATCTATGTACAGAAATCTTCCAATTACAAGAAACTTCTATCATTAATGATTACGGTACGGAAGATGAAATCAAACGCGACATTTCATGTAATTTAGGTTCATTAAACATTGTTAATGTTATGGAATCAGGTAAATTTAAAGATTCAGTTCATACTGGTATGGATGCACTAACAGTCGTAAGTGATGAAGCAGATATTCAAAATGCGCCAGGTGTTAGAAAAGCTAATAGAGAGTTACACTCTGTAGGTTTAGGTGTGATGAATTTACACGGTTATCTAGCTAAAAATAAAATTGGTTATGAGTCAGAAGAAGCAAAAGACTTTGCCAACATCTTCTTTATGATGATGAATTATTATTCTATAGAACGTTCTATGGAAATCGCTAAAGAAAGACAAGAAGTATACAAAGATTTTGAACAATCTGACTATGCTAATGGCAAATACTTTGAATTTTACACGTCACAAACATTCGAACCTAAATATGAAAAAGTCCGTAAATTATTTGATGGCTTAGAAATTCCTAGACCAGAAGATTGGAAAGCACTACAAGAGAAAGTGGAAACACATGGTCTGTTCCATGCATATCGTTTAGCGATTGCACCAACACAAAGTATTTCATATGTTCAAAATGCTACGAGTTCTGTAATGCCTATCGTGGATCAAATCGAACGTCGTACGTATGGTAATGCGGAAACATTCTATCCAATGCCATTCTTATCACCAGAAACAATGTGGTATTACAAGTCTGCATTTAATACAGATCAAATGAAACTCATTGATTTAATCTCAACGATTCAAACACATATTGACCAAGGTATTTCTACAATTCTTTATGTTAATTCTGAAATTTCAACACGTGAGTTATCAAGATTATATGTATATGCGCACCATAAAGGTCTGAAATCTTTATATTATACACGTAATAAATTATTAAGTGTAGAAGAGTGTACAAGCTGTTCAATTTAATAGAAGCAATGTAAAAGCACAAAGTGAACTGCGGTGTTATAAGCAGCCTTATCCAAAGATTAGATTAGGCTGTGTATCACTGCTTAATTAAATATTTACTGGATAGGGGACTATAACTAAATGAAAGCAGTCAATTGGAATACGCAAGAAGACATGACAAATATGTTTTGGCGACAAAATATTTCACAGATGTGGGTAGAAACTGAATTTAAAGTATCTAAAGATATTGCAAGCTGGAAAACATTAACAGATCCTGAAAAAGAAGCCTTTAAAAAAGCATTAGCAGGTTTAACAGGATTAGATACACATCAAGCTGATGATGGTATGCCGTTGATTATGTTACATACTACGGATTTACGAAAAAAAGCCGTTTATTCATTTATGGCAATGATGGAACAAATCCATGCTAAAAGTTATTCACATATCTTTACAACGTTGCTACCTTCCAGCGAAACAAACTATTTATTGGATAAATGGGTGATTGAAGAACCACATTTAAAATATAAATCAGATAAAATTATTAATAATTATCATAAATTATGGGGGAAAGAAGCTTCAATTTATGATCAATATATTGCACGTGTATCAAGTGTGTTTTTAGAAACATTTTTATTCTACTCTGGTTTCTATTATCCACTTTATCTTGCCGGCCAAGGTAAGATGACAACTTCTGGAGAAATCATTCGTAAAATTTTATTAGATGAGTCTATTCATGGTGTATTCACTGGTATGGATGCACAAAGTTTACGCAATGAACTTTCAGAAAGTGAAAAGCTACAAGCAGATCAAGAGATGTATAAATTATTAGAAGATTTATATAAAAACGAAGTATCTTACACGCATTCGCTTTATGATGATATTGGATTAGCTGAAGATGTATTAAACTACGTGAGATACAATGGGAACAAAGCCTTATCTAATTTAGGTTTCGATCCGTATTTTGAAGAACGTGAATTCAATCCAATTATTGAAAATGCCTTAGATACCACTACTAAGAATCATGATTTCTTCTCAGTTAAAGGTGATGGATATACATTGGCACTAAACGTAGAAGCATTAAAAGATGAAGATTTCATTTTTGAAGATTAGAAATACATGGCTGTTTTAAAAAACGATAATCATGGAATAACATGTTAATTCAAATAGATACTGACTATTTAATGAGTGAAGCCGAGACGCTATGTCTCGGCTTTTTTCTATGATTAAAAACGGGGAGAGATAATTAAATAGAGGGATACATTATATAAAGTACATTAGAATAGAATTACATAAAAATGAACAATTAAAATAAAATGTTGAGATTTCTAAGTTGTAATATTAAATATGACTATACAAATATATAGATGGTATTTAAATACTTTTATTTAAATTGCTCAAGACTATTGAATTTACCATTAAAAATGGTAAAATTTTATTATAGGTATTGATAATGATTATCATAACCAACGTTAATTGGGTATCGCATTTTATAATCGAAAGGGTTAGAGGTAGGTCATTTATGAAATTTTTATTAAATGGTATTGTCTTAGCTATTATTTTACTGATACTTACAATCCTTTCTTTATTCGTAGGCGTAAGCAAGGTATCGATCACAGACATTTTCCATCTTACAGAATCGCAGATGAATATCATTGTTTCAAGTAGAATACCGAGAACGGTTAGTATCATCATATCGGGTAGTACATTAGCGTTAGCTGGTTTAATTATGCAACAAATGATGCAGAATAAATTTGTCAGTCCTACAACGGCTGGAACTATGGAATGGGCTAAACTAGGTATTTTATTATCAATGATTTTATTTCCACAGGAAAACATCATTATAAAGTTAATTTTTGCAGTAGTTTTAAGTATTGCAGGTACGTTCCTTTTCGTTAAATTAGTGCAATATATTCGCTTTACAGATGTTATCTTTATACCACTATTGGGCATCATGTTAGGTGGTATCGTATCAAGTTTTGCAACGTTTATTGCGTTGAGAACCAATACAGTTCAAAGTGTTGGGAATTGGCTAAATGGTAACTTCGCAATTATCACCAGTGGTAGATATGAGATACTATACTTAAGCATCCCGTTATTATTACTTACATATATATTCGCCAATCATTTTACTATTGCTGGTATGGGAAAAGATTTTAGTAATAACTTAGGAGTTAATTATGAAAAAATAATTAATATAGGACTATTTATTACAGCTACAATCACAGCACTTGTGGTTGTAACTGTAGGAACATTACCTTTCTTAGGGCTTATTGTTCCTAATATTGTATCCATTTTTAGAGGAGACCATTTGAAAAATGCATTGCCGCATACAGCGATGCTAGGTGCTATTTTTGTAATGTTTTCTGATATTTTTGGCAGAATCATTGTATATCCATATGAAATTAATATCGGTTTAACCATTGGCGTCTTTGGCACTATTATTTTCATAATCTTGCTAATGAAAGGACGACATAATTATGCAAATTAGTGCTAAGTCTAAACTATTTATATTAATAGCCACTACTGTGATTATAGCTGGGTTGTATCTCATTATAGGTATTGATTTCGAAATATTCCAATATCAAGTTACAAGTCGTTTGCGTAAACTTATTCTAATGATTTTAGTGGGTGGTGCAATTGCGGCATCTGTGGTTATTTTCCAAGCGATTACCACAAATAGACTATTAACACCATCTATTATGGGTTTGGATGCTGTCTATATGTTTGTAAAAGTGTTGATTGTTTTCATATTTGGTGTGCAATCAGTATTTGTTACGAATCTATACATTAGCTTCTTTATATCACTCATCGTTATGATTGGTTTTTCATTATTATTATTTCAAGGTATTTTTAGAATTGGCAATGTTTCAGTTTATTTAATATTACTCGTTGGTATTATTCTAGGTACATTCTTTAGAAGTATTACAGGATTTTTAGAATTAATTATCAACCCAGAAGATTTTTTAGCTGTACAAAGTGCAATGTTCGCTAATTTTGATGCCTCAAATACAAAATTGGTCACTTTATGTGGTGTGATACTTATCATTTTAATAATGATTACCGTATATGCCATTCCATATTTAGACGTATTGCTATTAGGTCGAGATCAAGCGATCAATCTAGGGATTTCTTATCAAACACTAACACGGGTTTTATTAATTTTAGTCGCAATTTTAGTATCAATTTCAACAGCATTAGTTGGTCCAATTACATTTTTAGGATTGCTGACAGTAAACTTGGCTCACGAATTAATGAAAACGTATCAGCATAAATATATTTTACCGGCAACCATTTGTATAAGTTGGATTAGCTTGTTTTTAGCGCAAGCAATTGTAGAAAATTTCTTTGAAGCAACAACGCAAGTTAGCATCATTATTGATTTAGTAGGTGGCACTTACTTCATTTATCTATTAATTAAAAGGAGACATGCGAATTGATACGAGTACAAGGGCTTAATAAAACGATTCAAGATAAAGTGATTTTGCAAGATATTGACGTAGAGATAAGCAAGGGACGACTGACATCAATGATAGGGCCTAATGGTGCAGGTAAGAGTACGCTATTGTCTGCTATTACACGGTTAATAGACTTTGAAGCAGGTACCATC
This sequence comes from Staphylococcus sp. GSSP0090, assembly GCF_013391405.1. GTDB lineage: Bacteria > Bacillota > Bacilli > Staphylococcales > Staphylococcaceae > Staphylococcus. The sequence continues at coordinate 2,787 of NZ_JACBFD010000013.1, read as the reverse complement.
GATATAGAGGGAAAAGCAATTACGGATTATAAAAGTAATGATTTGGCTAAAAAGTTATCCATTTTAAAACAATCCAATCATACAGAATTAAATATAACGGTTGAAGAATTAGTGCAATTTGGCCGTTTTCCACATTCTAAAGGGCGTTTAAAGCAAGAGGATAGAGACCAAGTTGAGTATGCACTTGAGTTGCTGCACCTTACTGAAATCAGGGGCCGCTATTTAAAAACACTTTCTGGTGGACAGCGTCAACGTGCCTATGTAGCTATGACGATTGCACAAGATACAGATTATATCTTACTTGATGAGCCATTAAATAATTTAGACATGAAACATTCAGTTCAAATTATGCAAACATTGAGAAGATTAGCCAAAGAATTGAATAAGACGATTGTCGTTGTTATCCATGATATCAATTTTGCTTCATGTTATTCAGACGATATTATTGCCTTGAAAGATGGCAAACTTGTTAAAGCAAGTACGAAAAATGAAGTCATCCAAACAGATATATTAAAAGAATTGTATGATATGGATGTCAAAATTGAAGAGATTCGTGGACAACGCATTTGTATTTATTATGACGAAGTAACTGAAGTACCAGAGTTATCATTTGCACAGTCGATGTAAGGTAATGTGATGACTTTGAAGGGAGTGATGCAACTGTAACGTTGTTCAACTTTTAGGGCACATAAAAGATCGTACATATTAAAAAAATTAGGAGGAGTTAAGTACATGAAAAAGTTAGGATTATTATTAGTAGTTGGGTTAATGTTTTTATTAGTAGCATGTAGTAATGGCGGATCAGAAGATAAAAAATCTTCAGATACTGATTCGAAAAGTAAAGATTCAAATGAAACTGTAAAAATTGAAAATAATTATAAAGCAAATGGTGAAAAGCGTGATGGTAGTGATGCTAAAACTGTTAAAGAAACAGTTGAAGTACCTAAAAATCCTGAAAAAGCAGTTGTTTTAGATTATGGTGCATTAGACACAATGAAAGAACTTGGTGTTGAAGATAAAGTTAAAGCACTTCCTAAGGGTGAAGGTAATAAGTCATTACCTGATTTCTTAAGTGATTTTAAAGATGATAAGTATTTAAATACTGGTAGTTTAAAAGAAGTTAATTTCGATAAAATTGCAGAAGCGAAACCAGATGTTATTTACATATCTGGACGTACAGCAAATCAAAAAAATCTAGATGAATTTAAAAAAGCTGCACCAGATGCGAAAGTTGTTTATGTTGGTACAGACAATAAAGATGAATTGAATTCAATGAAGAAAAATGCAGAAAATCTAGGGAAAATTTATGATAAAGAAGATAAAGCTAAATCATTAAATAAAAAACTAGATGATAAAATTGCTAGCATAAAAGAAAAAACAAAAGACCTAAAAAATGATAAAGCCTTATTCTTATTAGTTAATGAAGGCGAGTTGTCAACATTTGGTGCTGGTGAACGTTTTGGTTCAATGATTTTCGATACTATGGGCTTCACTCCTGCAGATGACAATATTAAAGATAGTAAGCACGGTCAAAATGTTACAAATGAATATATTGCTGAGAAAGATCCAAGTATTATTTTCGCTATGGATCGTGGCCAAGCAATAAGTGGCAACGGTACAGCTAAAAAAGCATTAGGCAATGACGTTATTAAAGATGTTAAAGCAATCAAAGACAATAAAGTATATGAATTAGATCCAAAACTATGGTACTTTGCTAGTGGATCAACAACAACAGCGATAAAACAAATCGATGAAGTTGAAAAAGCAATGGAAAAATAGAAATATTTTAAATTGTGGGGAAATAGATTGAAAAAGAGCGTCTGGAATTTATTCCGGACGCTCTTTATATTGAAACTCAAACAAATCAAAACGTTAAATTATTCAACGCTATCATACTAATGTTATAATATTTTTATCATCAAACTTTTAAGTAAATATATAAATAATAGTTATTTTTAAAGAAATAGTAGGGGGAACAAAGTACATGATATTAGATAATGTAAATCCAAATGATTTATTTCCAACTGAGAAAAAAGGTCCAACTGTTCTAGGCACAATAGAGTATTCCGTACAAGGTTCTAGTGAATTTGAGGGTGCTTTTATAGCAACAAATGAGAGAATCATTCTAAATGTTGATATGAACGGTGAATTTTATTATAGAAGTATTGCATATAATGAAGTTGAAAAAATTGAATATGATGGAGAAAAAATTAACTTCACTTTTAATATTGGTCCAATGCCTATGAAAGATATTCAAAAAGGCGATGTCGCTACATTTGTACAGTATGTAAGTGACAAAATTGATCAATAGTTCATTGTGAATGTGATATACAAATAAATAAAAGAACAACTAAAAGCGTAGATGTAATAGCAATACATCTACGCCTCGGAATGTAGACAAACCCTTCAATTAAAGCGAAGGGTTTGTCTATTTTCAATTTACGACTTTTTTAAAATAGTAGTACTCTTTCAGACCAGTATTGATCCATTTACTTAATAGCGACTAAGCTCAACGTATCGCGGTATCTGATACATAATTTCTGCGTCTTGGAGTCATTGTTCTTTTATATAATGATGTTTCATCATGTTCAGCCTTGGTAAAATCGTTTGTTCTAAAAAACAGGTGTTTCTTTAAGTCTCATATATAGTGTTGCTAGTTCAATTGCTTTTTTATGTAAAAAGTATGCATTAAAGGGTGCTTGTTATCCTGAATCAATTGTTAATGTAAAAGGCCATTTTTGTCTTTCCTTTAATTATTCAATCATTGGTTTGAGTTGTGTCATATTG
>NZ_JACBFD010000012.1 GCF_013391405.1 Staphylococcus sp. GSSP0090 | reverse complement strand
ATGATATATTTTCTTCGCTATCATTACTATTGCAAAGATATAATTTATACCCATAATTATATGCTGAGGTTTCAATAATATTCACTAAATCTGCAAAGTATGGATTATTTAAATTAGGAATAATCAAAGCTATTAAATTTGAAGATCTATTTGATAAAGACCTGGCAATGTTATTTGGTTCGTATTCTAATTTTTTTATTGCTTCTCTTACCCTTTTTTCAGTATCAATATTGGCTCCTGCTTTATTATTAATAATTCTAGAAACAGTAGCTGTTGACACATCAGCCATTTTCGCTACTTCTTTAATTGTAACCATTTAAAAACACCCTTTGTAACCGATTACAAAAATTATATAACTTTAAATTTTTATTGTCAAATAACATTGAAAATATAGTATTAGTATTTTATCATAAAGATAACCTTATTTTGTAACCGATTACAAATAGGGGAGGGTTAAAATGTTTTCACAATTAAATAATCTATTTCAATGGTTTATCGGCTTAGGCGGGCCCGCTATAATGTTTGTTATTATTACTTTACTTTCATTAGGTTTTAAAGTGAAATTTTCAAAAGCTTTAGAAAGTGGTATCCGTATGGCTATAGCTTTAACTGGTATGACAGCCGCTATTTCTCTTTTAACTGATGCTTTGGGCCCTGCATTAAATGACTTTGTAAAATCTACAGGTGTAAATTTACACATAACAGACTTAGGCTGGGCGCCAATGGCAGTTATTACATGGGGTTCTATTTATACTTTGTTTTTTGCTTTTGTCTGTATCATTGTTAATTTACTTATGCTGTTTATGAATAAAACTAAAACTCTAAACGTTGACTTATTTAACATTTGGAATATCTCAATAATTGGCTTATTAGTTGAATATTATGCTCACAATATGATTATTACAACTTTATTTGTTATTATGATTTACTCTTTGATGTTAAAAAATTCAGATGCTCTTAAACCTTCTATAAATCAAGTTTTAAATTATGATGAAAATAATGTTACTACAACAGCACATCCTAGTCTTTTAATTGCACCGTTTGTTTATATCATTGATAAATTTATTACTAAATTTTTACCATTTGTAGATAAATTTGACTTT
>NZ_JACBFD010000011.1 GCF_013391405.1 Staphylococcus sp. GSSP0090 | reverse complement strand
AATTAAGCGAAGATGGCAACGCRACAACAGAAGAAGTAACAACGGCAACAGAAGCGTTAAACGCAGCAATGGAAGCGAAAGAAACACAAGATGCGRCAGACAAAAAAGCAGCAGCATTAGATGCATTAAAAGCTGCACAAGCGCAAGGAAATGCGGTTGATGAAGATAACTATAAACCAAATAGTTATGAACCATTAAATGACGCATTAACAAGTGCTCAAAGTATTATCGACAATCCAGAAGAATATTCACAAGCGGAAATTGATGAAGCCACACAATCTATTCAAGATGCGTTGGATCAATTAAGTGAAAAAGCAGATAAAGCTGAGTTAGATGAAGCTATTTCAGAAGCCGAAGGCTTAGACTTAGATGAGTCAGACGCGGAAGACAAAGCTGTTCTAGACGCATTAGAAAGAGCTCAAGCAGTTAGCGAAGATGGCAACGCAACAACAGAAGAAGTAAATACAGCAACAGAAGCGTTAAACGCAGCAATGGAAGCGAAAGAAACACAAGATGCGGCAGACAAAAAGGCAGCAGCGTTAGAAGGATTGAAAGCTGCACAAGCTGAAGGTAATGCGGTTGATGAAGAAAACTACAAACCAAATAGTTATGCACCATTAAACGATGCATTAACAACAGCACAAGAAATCATAGACAATCCAGATGAATATACACAAGCAGAAATAGATGAAGCAACACAATCTATACAAGATGCGTTGGATCAATTAAGTGAAAAAGCGGATAAAGCTGAGTTAGATGAAGCCATTTCAGAAGCCGAAGGCTTAGAGTTGGATGAAAATGATGCGGAAGACAAAGCAGTCTTAGATGCATTAGAAAGAGCTCAAGCAGTCAGTGAAGATGGCAACGCAACAACAGAAGAAGTAACAACAGCAACCGAAGCGTTAAACGCAGCAATGGAAGCGAAAGAAACACAAGATGCGGCAGACAAAAAAGCAGCAGCGTTAGAAGGATTGAAAGCCGCACAAGCGCAAGGTAATGCGATTGATGAAGAAAACTATAAACCAAATAGTTATGAACCATTAAACGACGCATTAACAACAGCACAAGAAATCCTTGATAACCCAGAAGCGCATACACAAGCAGAAATTGATGAAGCAACACAATCTATACAAGATGCTTTAGATCAATTAAGTGAAAAAGCGGATAAAGCTGAGTTAGATGAAGCAATCACAGAAGCCGAAGGCTTAAACTTAGATGAGTCAGATGCGGAAGACAAAGCTGTCCTAGACGCATTAGAAAGAGCTCAAGAATTAAGCGAAGATGGCAACGCAACAACAGAAGAAGTAACTACGGCAACCGAAGCGTTGAATGCAGCAATGGAAGCGAAAGAAACACAAGATGCGGCAGACAAAAAGGCTGCAGCATTAGATGCATTGAAAGCCGCACAAGCGCAAGGTAATGCGGTTGATGAAAATAACTATAAACCAAATAGTTATGAACCATTAAACGACGCATTAACAAGTGCTCAAAGTATTATCGACAATTCAGAAGAATATACACAAGCTGAGATTGATGAAGCAACACAATCTATTCAAGATGCGTTGGATCAATTAAGT
>NZ_JACBFD010000010.1 GCF_013391405.1 Staphylococcus sp. GSSP0090 | reverse complement strand
CTGAAATAGCTTCATCTAATTCAGCTTTATCYGCTTTTTCACTTAATTGATCCAACGCATCTTGAATAGATTGTGTTGCTTCATCTATTTCTGCTTGTGTATGCGCTTCTGGGTTGTCGATAATTTCTTGTGCTGTTGTTAATGCGTCGTTTAATGGTTCATAACTATTTGGCTTATAGTTATCTTCATCGATCGCATTACCTTCGGCTTGCGCTGCTTTCAATCCTTCTAACGCTGCTGCCTTTTTGTCTGCCGCATCTTGTGTTTCTTTCGCTTCCATTGCTGCATTCAACGCTTCGGTTGCAGTAGTTACTTCTTCTGTTGTCGCATTGCCATCTTCACTTACTTCTTGAGCTCTTTCTAATGCATCCGCTACGGCTTTATCTTCTGCATCTGACTCATCTAAGTCTAAGCCTTCGGCTTCTGAAATAGCTTCATCTAACTCAGCTTTATCTGCTTTTTCACTTAATTGATCCAACGCATCTTGAATAGATTGTGTGGCTTCATCTATTTCTGCTTGTGTATACGCTTCTGGGTTATCAAGGATTTCTTGTGCTGTTGTTAATGCATCGTTTAATGGTTCATAACTATTTGGTTTATAGTTTTCTTCATCAACCGCATTTCCTTCAGCTTGTGCTGCTTTCAATCCTTCTAACGCTGCAGCCTTTTTATCTGCCGCAATCGATTGATCTTGTTTCTTCGCATTATCTACAATAGGCTGAATTTGATTTATATTTGTAGTGTCATTGATTTGATTTTTATATCTATCTTTTTCTTGCGATGTTAGATTTGTCAATCCATCAACTGTTTTGTTTGCTTCCGCTTTAGCGTTTGCTAACGCATTTGCTTGATCTTGTTTCTTCGCATTGTCTACGATAGGTTGAATTTGATTTACACTTGTAGTGCCGTTAATTTGATTTTTGTATCCTGTTTTTTCTTGCGATGTTAGATTTGTTAATCCATCAATTTGTTTATTTGCTGCTTCCTTCGCTTTACTTAATGCATTTGCTTGATCTTGTTTCTTAGCATTATCTACGATAGGTTGAATTTGATTTACGCTTGTAGCGTCATTGATTTGATTTTTATAACCTGTTTTTTCTTGTGATGTTAAGTCTGTTAAACCATCAATTTGTTTATTTGCTGCTTCCTTCGCTTTACTTAATGCATTTGCTTGATCTTGTTTCTTAGCATTATCTACGATAGGTTGAATTTGATTTACGCTTGTAGCGTCATTGATTTGATTTTTGTATCCTTTTTTTTCTTGTGATGTTAAGTCTGTTAAACCATCAACTTGTTTATTTGCTGCTTCTTTCGCTTTACTTAAACTGCTTGCTTGGTTCACAATTGTATCAATTTCTTCAAGGGTTTTTGCATTTTGGATACTTGATTTGAATCCTGTTTTGTCATTATTTGAAAGATTTGTTTGTCCATCAATATTATTCTTACCAATTTCTTTCGCTGTATTTAACACGGAATCCGTCGCCGATACTAAGCTCGCATCTGTATTAGCATTATTAATGGTAGCTAACATTTTTTGTTTTTCTGCATCTGAAGCCGTGTCAAACTGTTGTACTTTATCGTTTGCTGCTTTTTGTTTATTAATAAATGCGGATAATTTATCAAACGTAATAACTGCTGACTTATCTATTGCAGTCCAACCAAAATTTACTTTCCTATTATATCTAATCTCAACTTTGTCCGTAGGTTTAAAATTCTGTTCAGCTAATAATATTTCTACATCCAGTTCATTACCTTCTGCTGAAAGAGAGAGAGCTTTTTCTTTTTCAATATAATAAGTACCTGTTGCATTGTCATAAGCCATGTCTTCACCAAGGTTTTTCACAGACACAACATTACTCTTCATTGAATCACTTAAACCAATGTCTAATCTCGTTTTTGCGTTAAAACCTAGGTTGATACCACTAGGTACAGATACTGGAAATCTTAATCTTATTTGACCATTTGATAAGTACGTCACATTAACTTGATCTACTGTTAATGTAAAATCTCTAGTTGATAGATTGTTATTATTATTTACCGTTGAAACTGAGACTAGATCTTTGTAATCTGTATTATTTTTAGGAGGTGTCACTGCAGCTAATGTTTGTATTGCAGCTCTACTGGAAGTTGTAGATGCAGATCTTAATGATGTACGTTGACGTGCTGTGTTTTCTGCATTTTTAGTCGCTGCAGGTTGATATAAATCACTTTGCTCTTGCGCTTGTCTCAACGCTTCTGCAGTTACAGCATCCAAAATTTCTTTTGAGGAATCTTTGCTATAATCAATATCTAGATTTTCTTTTGCTTCCTCAACTTGTTCTGAATCTAAGTTACTATTTAACATTGCGTTGATAAGCATTTCTTTTTGACCAGCGTCTGCTTTGTCCAATGTATCCTCATAATGTTTACCAGGTGAACTTTCTTCATTTGTGTCTACATTTGCTAATTCATCTACTAATTTTTTAGTCTCTTCATCAATGTCACCATTGTTATCGACATGTTTTTCTACAGATTCTTGTTGTTTTGCATCACTATTGGTAGATTTTTCTTCATTTGATGTTTGTTTTGTTAATGTTTCTTCATTTTGCTCAACTGTTTTCTTTTCTTCTCTGTCATTTTTATTTTTTTCTTCTTTATTTTCAGTGGTATTTATTGTTTTATCGTTCTTACTTGTTGTTTCTTCATTTACTTCATTCGAGTTATTGTCTTCTTTTGAAGATTCATTAGATTTGTCTTCATCTGATTTATTTTCATTTATTTCTTCTTTACTAGCTTCTTGTTCTTGTGCTAATTCAGTATTTTGTTTTTCAGTTTTATTATCTGAATCTTCCTTAGTTTTATCGTCAGAATCTTGTTTTCTCTCTTCCTCGGATGATTGTTCAGATTCATCTTTATTCACTTGATCTTTAGCTTCTTGTTCGGCTTTTTCATCTGCTTCTTGGTTTGTTTTATCTTTTGAGGCTTGTTCGGCTTTTTCTTCTGCTTCTTGGTTTGCTTTCTCTTCTGATGCTTGTTCAGCTTTTTCTTCAGTGGATTGAGCATTGATCAAGATACGCTCTATTTCAGACTCTGAATTTACTTGTTCGATATCATCAATAAATTCAAGCTTTTGACTATCGTTTAAATTCATCATATTATTTAATTTTTTCTTAGCCTGTACCTGTTTTTCCTTAAGTGCTAATTGTTCTTGTTTCTCTGAATCTTCTTGTGATATATTCTCTGATGTTGAACGTGTTGTATTTTTTTCTACTGAATCACTTGTTTCAGTATGATTAGAATTTTTACTTTCTTCATTCTCAGATTGACCATCAGCTGTTTCTTTTTGAGATGCTGTTGCATTTTCTGCTGCTTGCGCCTCATTATTCACGTTTTGTACGCCAAAGTATAATAGTGTCCCTACTAATATGGAAGCTGTTCCCACTGTAAATTTACGTATAGCATAACGATTGGTTCTGTTAGGTAAAAAATCTAACTTTTTTGAGCTTTTTCTTTTTCTATTAGCCATTATTATCCCCCAAATTAAAAATTAAAAAGTATTTATAAATAGATGTAAAATTTCAGATTTATTCAAAATATATTTAAGTGTGCGCTACTAACTATAACAAAATGTATTTAAAATAAAACCCATTTTGCTTAATTGTAATTAAATTTTTACAATCCAAATATGGTAGATAATAATTTTATTATAATCTTGAATGTTTACACCGATGTTAATCTTTCTCGATAAATGTGCACAAAAAAACTGCCAACAAAGTCAGAGACTTTGTTGGCAGTTTACAATTAGGACAATTCATTTATCCATAATAATCATCTTATTCAACTAAAATTTTCAATTACTGTTCTTTAGACATATAATGTTCTTTACCTTTTAAGAATAAACTTAAAATAAATGCAAGTGCACTTAGTGCTGTTGCAATTAAGAATGCACTATTCACACCATTAATAGAAGCAAGTTTTTGAACAAATTCAAGTACTTGAGAAGTTGCCATTTGTTCTCCACCTAATGCTTGCGCCATTTCTTGTAAACGGTCTTTAATAAATGGATTTGTTTTATCTAAATCTTGTGCATAACCTGCAGCATATTGCGTTGTTTGTGTAGACATTACTGTCACTAATAACGCAGTACCAATTGAACCTGCAAGTTGTCTTAACGTATTTGATAAGGCATTACCATGTGCAATCAATCTATGTGGCAACGCGTTCATACCAGCAGTCATAATCGGCATCATAATAAAACTCATACCAAACGAACGAATAATATAAATAATCATTAAATGACCATAAGTTGTATTCATATTTAATTTCGTTAATTCCCAAGTCGCATAAGTCATAATGGCTGTACCAACTAATGCCAATGGTTTGATACCAATTGTGTCTAATAATTTACCAGCAATTGGTCCCATAACACCCATAATCAAGGCGCCTGGTAGTAATAATAGACCAGATTGAATTGGTGTAAAGCCTCTTAAGTTCTGCAAGTAAAGTGGTAAGAGAATCATTCCACCAAATAAACTCATCGTAACAATCATATTAATGACTGTTGTTAATGTAAATCCTGAGTATTTTAATACTTCCATGCTTAACATTGGTACACGCATTGTAAGTTCTCTGATAACAAATGCAATAATAAATATAACACCTAATATTAATGAAATAACTACAATTGGCGAACTCCAACTATTGTTTCCTGCTTCACTGAAACCGTAAAGTAAAGCACCAAAACCAATTGTACTGAAGATAATGCCCGGTACATCGGCTTTTGGATTGGTTGTTACTTGGTATACTCTAAACCATACATAAGCAATAGCTAGAGATATCAAGCCAATGATGAACATGCCATAAAACATAACATTCCAGTGGTAATTTTCAACAATGTAACCAGATAACGTTGGTCCAATAGCAGGTGCTAAAATCATTGCAATACCAAGTGTACCCATTGCTGCCCCGCGTCTTTCAGGTGGGAAAATTGTCATAAATACATTTGTACCTAACGGCATTAAGATACCGGCACCAATGGCTTGTAATACACGACCTACCATCATAATCGTAAATGATTCTGATAGTCCACAGACTAACGAACCAATCGTAAATAATGTCATCGCAACTAAGAATAACTTACGATATGAATATTTATTAAATAAATAGGCACTGATAGGAATTAAGATACCATTTACCAGCATAAATCCTGTCATGAGCCATTGTCCCGTATTAGCAGAAATATTGAAATCTGTATTAATTTTAGGCAATGCTACATTAAGTAATGTTTGGTTTAAAATAGCTATAAACATACCAAAGATCATCGCAACTAATACTTTTCCTTGCGTTGTACCTTTACCAAACATGAATGTACTATGCTTTTCTTTTAATTTTTCATTTACTTTAGCTTCTTCAGAATTTGGATTAATCGCTTCGTGATCTGAATCTTCTTGTTGTTCTTCTGTGTCATTGATATCAGTAGAAAATGTGTTTAATTCATCATTCTCACCTTTATTTTCACGATTATCTTCGTTTGTTGCTTTTGACTCCTTGGATGATTCCTGAGAATCTTCCGTATCGTTCACTTTAAATTTAGATTGATAATTTTCATTAGAAACATGACTTTCATGCTTTGATTGTTCCATAGGTTGATTTGTTTTTTTATGTTTTCTTTTAGTTAAAAAAACATTAAGCAAAGCAACTAAAATGAGCGCTATGACTACGTAAATAATAATGAAGGTCATTGACATTGATAGACCCCCTTAATTTTTATGAATTTTAACTTCAGCGTTCATTCCTGGAACAACATTTTTAGATGGTTTTGAATCAAGTGAAATTTTCACAGGTACTACTTGAGAAACTTTTGTATAGTTACCATCCGTGTTGGATGAAGGCATCATTGAGAAACTTGAAGCTGTTGCTTTACCAACTTCCTCTACTTTACCTTTAAGTTCAGCATCTTCACCGTCAAGTTTCACGTTAACATCTTTGCCTTCTTCAACATCTGCTATATCTTTTTCATCGACATTTGCAGTAATGTAAGAATCATCTAAATTATAAGCATAAGCAATTGGAGTCCCTGCTTGAGCCATAGAACCTTCCATACCATCTGTTTTCACAATCGTGCCGTCTTGTGGCATTTTAATATCCATGTCTTGTGACTGGCCATTTTCACCTTTAGCTGCAATTTCAGCAACTTTGTCGCCTTTATTTAATTTTTCATTGTTTTTTACATCGAATGATTTGATTTCGCCTGATGCGGGAGCGGAAACTTTAATTTGTTCCCCATCTACTTTCGCGTTATCAGTACTTACAAATCCTGTAGCTTGATTATAAAAATGGAAACCGACTACTCCTATAATCACAAGAACTACAATGGTAACGATGTTGATTAATACCATTTTCTTCATTACTCTTTCCTCCTATTTGCTTTTAAAATTCACTTTATATATTATAGATACATAACATTTAAAAAAACACCGACACTTCTATAAAATGTGTCGGGTAAGTGATTTCATGCAATTTTGAAGGAGATAAAATGAAACAGAAAGCTAAAAAAAAAATTATTCGAAATATGATTACCTTGCTAGAAGAACATCCATTTGAAGATATAACTATTAAAATGATTTGTGCTTATAGTGGTATTAATCGAACGACCTACTATGATTATTTTGTAGATAAATATGACCTATTATCTACAATTCAAACATACCATCTTCAAAAATATAAAAAATTATTAAATGCACTTTACTTCAGTTTCGATAAAGATGAAATTAATCATTTTAAACTCTATCAATTTTTCAAAATCATATTAACTTATATTAAACGTCACTATGGTTTTTTCCATGCCATATTCGTATCACATCCTAATCGAGATCTATTTACGGATTATGTAAAGATTACAAAAGAAACGTATATGAATATGCTTGTAGACTTCACGACAGTATTGAAGAAAAAGCAATTTGTTACGTATGCCATTGGAGGACAAATTGGTATTATCTACTTTTGGATACGTGAAGAGTGTATCGAATCACCTGATGAACTGGCACAAATTTTACTAGCAAATGCTATAAAACTCAGACGCTAATACATGTGCGTTATAACAGACATGTGCAATATTGCGGTTTTCAGACATAAAAAAGCTCCCTTTTTAGTTTTCATTTATAAAATGGCTACTTTAAAGGGAGTTTATTCATATGTCTCATCCGCATTCATTATTCAACACTATTTTTAGATGGTATATGTTTAAAAACAAAATAATTGATACATTGTAGCATAATGAGTAAGATCCCAGCTATCACAATGATTGTAATATAAGGTATATAACTGTCTTCCCCCATCATTCCTACTAAAGGCGAAACAAGACCTCCTAATAAGGATTGAACTAATCCTAACAAACTAGAAGCACTACCATTACCACCTGTGCGCTCATCCATCGCAATTGAAAAACCTAATGTCGCTACACCCGTAACCGGTGCAACGAGAATGACGAAGCCAATAAATAATAACCACATGGATAAATGCATCACTAGTGTCATCGTCACGACTACGACGCCAATCATTTGTATGACGGTTAAAATTCTTAACAAAGTTTGTCGATTAATATAATCAACCATTTTACCTGTCAATTGGCTAGAAATAATCAAACTAATGCCAATGACCGCAAACATAATACTAAATTGTTGCGCCGACATTTGATAAATACTTTGTGTAATAAATGGTGAAGCAGATATGTAACTAAATAGCATAATAAAGGTTACACCTTGGATTAACATCGGCAATACAAATCTTGGTGTAATTAATAATTGCTTGAAATTTTTAAAGATACTACCAAGTTGTGGGCTATCTCGCTCTTCTACTTTCAAAGATTCAGGCACTTTAAATAAAGAACCAATAACCATTGAAATACCAAACAACGTTAAAATAACAAAAACCATACGCCAAGTAGCGAAGGATAGTATAACGCCACCTAATGCAGGCGCTATGACAGGTGCTACACCATTTACTAACATGAGTAAGGCTAAAAATTTTGTTAGTTGCTTTCCACTATATAAATCACTTGATATTGCACGTGATATAACCGCACCGGCACCACCGCAGAATCCTTGAACAAATCTTAATGCGACCATGAGCCAAATATTATCTACGAAAATAATACCTATACTTGCCAAAGTAAAAATTGACATTGCCACAATAAGTGGTGTTTTCCTACCTATGGCATCAGAAATTGGTCCAACAAATAAATTACCTAAAGCAAGACCAATCATAAATAAGGATAACGTTAATTGTGAATTTGAAGTTGTTGTACCAAAATCTGATTGTATTTGAGGCAATCCAGGCAAGAACATATCAATAGATAAAGCTCCAATTGCTGTTAAAGCCCCCAAAATAATGACAAACAATAATGATTGCTTGTGTTGTGCTTGTTTATGAGTCATTTCAGTTCTCCTAAAAATAATTCGATTTCTATCATTATATATTAATATCATTATAGCTTTAACGTTCCCACTTTTAAATAGTTGCTTGTATATTCTTGTCCCTGTACAAAAAAACGAGGTTGAAATCAAATTAAAATTTTGATTTCAACCTCGCTCACAAACATTTCAAGCATTGACTACTTTATTTATGATTACGACAATGTGTGGTAATTTTGAATATTTTTATAAATTACTCTGAATATTTAACTACTTTTAAATTATCAGCATCATCATCGCCTTCTAATTGATAGTCAACTTCTCCATATTGACCATTTTCTTTCAAAGCTTGTCCAGTTACATAAAATGTTTTACCCTGCTTAACGATTTCTGTTATTTGTGGTTGTTGTAAATAGAAAAAATGATTTGAGTTGACATCACTTTTAGTCGACTTATAGCTATCCGTATTTTTCTTCAAATATGTTGATACTAAAGAAAAATCACTTTGACTATGTGCACTATTCATCGCTGTAGTGAAATTACCGAAAAAATTAGCCACCTTATTTCTAAAGCTATTCTCTTCTTTTTCTTTTTTATCTACATAAGATTGAATTTCATCATCGTCAAAATTCAATGTTACTTTTGTTTTATCTTTTAGATTATCTGTTTTAACAGTCGTTTCGGCAGACTTAAATGTTTTCTTCTTAGCTTCGCCTTCAGCAGAAACCGTAATATCATTTGTTTTTGGATATGGTCCAATTTCTTTCGCTTTGGCATAATCATAAGTTTTATCGTTGATTTTCACTTTTACAGTGTCTTTATCAATTTCTGATGCACCGCTTAGTTCAACTTGAATATATGCTTCGTTAAAATCTTCACTTACATCTATCGTTTCATTATTACTGTTATTAAAATTGAATTTTAACTGACCATCAAATTGACCATTTTCTGTTTCTTTTTTAGTTTCTAGTATATAATCGCCTGGAATAAATTTACCTAACACAGTCGTTTTATTTTTTTCCGCTGTAACTGTTTTTTGCTTATCATCAGATTTAAACTTATATGTCGCATCGTATTTAGGTTTAACGATAGCTTCTTTTGTAGGAGCTGTAAAACTCATATTATCAAAAATTAAATAACGTCTTCCGTTTTTACTCACTCTCAATACATTTTCTCCATTTTTTGCAGTGACAAAATCCGCTTCTTTTGTCTCACTATCATTCAACTTTTTGATTTTTTGATTCACATCTTTTACAAAGTTGTTCATCCCAACTTCATTTTTTATATATTTAATATAAGCGGTTGCTTCTGTTTCATCTACACTATTATTTTGAGTACTTAGAATAGTTGAAAGCTTTTGTGTATCATTATTATCAACCGCATTGATAAGCAACTCTGATTGCGCTTCAGGTGAATTAAAGTTTTTTAATAAGAAGAAAATAATAATAAGTAAGATAATGATAAAGAATGCAATTCCCCAGGGGATAACTTTACGTGCTTTTATATTTGCGCTTTTTTTATTATCTTTTAATGAACGCGTGAGCTGTTCTGAGTTGTGATCAGTGACTTCATATCCACAATGGCCACACTTTTTCTGTTTGTCTCTCATATTCCCCCCACATTTAGGACATTTTCGCATTTTATCACCTCTTTATCTTTGAATTCATACACCATCGTATTATTTTAACACATAATAAAATGAAACTATATGTAAGCTTGTTATTGCTACTTTAATTAATCTAATACACCAACACGTTTTACCAATTTTACTTTACTCAACTTATTATATGAAATGCACAATCAGAATGATATACATCGTTAGTCCAATACCACATTTTGACTTTCATTTCCCAGTTACGACAAGTGTGAATAACAACGCAATATTCATATATCGCGTTTTACATTAAGTGTCCTTATGATTGATTTTTCAGATTAAAATTCTTTAGTCGGTGGTCAATAATTTCCAGTACATATCTCGCCTGTTCAATTTCCTCATCTGACAAATCATGTAACATATCACTTACGATATCGTTGATGATCGATTTACTTTCCCGGTTGAATTGTTTTCCTTTTTCCGTTAATTTAATATATTTTAAACGTTGGTCTGTATTCTCTTCAGCTTTGTCCCATTCTACAACTTCAGATTGTATTAATTTTTTAATTCTTCTACTTACAGCCGCTTTATTCACACCTTGTTTCTCTGTGATTTCTGTCAAAGTCATTGTTTTTTCATTTTCTAACATCAAAATCACATTAGCCTGTTCTTTTGAAATTTTATATTCTTCTCTCAATGCTTTTAGTAATTTTGCCATCAATGTATTTACGTCATCAATGAATTCTCCCATAAATTCAATATGATTCCCTAAATTTTTTACCATCACTGTCACCTCAATATTCCATTTCAAATTATTTAATTTTGCTTTTTTATATTATGTTAATGATATCAATATTTTATTATGTATAAAAGGTAAAATTCACATCTTATACTTTTATTAATTCATATTTATACTTGATTACTTAAGTATCCTAATTAAATTTGCTTATTTCGAAAGATTACACTACATTTAATATACTATAAAAATTGGAAGTGAGGCATGGATATGTTAACTTTGGCTTTATGTATTGTTGTATTATTTACATATTTGTGTATGTTTTTTAACTTTAAATATTCGGCACACCTCTCAATCTATATTTCCCAGGTAATATTAGGTTATATTGTGATCATTATACATATTGGTGAACATGCGTTACCTATTGATATTCTTGCTGTCATGACGATAGGTGTTATATTGTTACACATCAAACATAAGCATTTAATGCAATATCGTAAGAGTGCCCTTTTCTTAAAACGACTTTATTATATCGTTTTTAAGCTCATAGTTTTCACGCTTGCGTGCTTATATATTAGTTTTATTCCTATTGGTATAAACGTTATCTTTTTATGGATTTCAGCTATAGCATTCAGCACACTTTTCACTTTTATTTGTTATATGCTATGTTCTTCAAACTTTTTAAATCATAAACCTAAACCTGATTTCGATGCCATCCTTGTTCTCGGTGCAGGCATATTCACAGAAAATGTAACGCCTATGTTAGCTAACCGTTTAGATTGCGCTCTAACATTACATCAGAAACAACCACATGCAATGTTTATTGTGAGTGGTGGACAAGGACCTGATGAACCCATTTCGGAAGCGCTAGCTATGCAACGCTATTTGATGCATCATGGCATTGAATCGAATCGTATTATGTTAGAAGATCAATCTACAAGTACATCAGAGAATATTGAATTTACAAAATCACTCGTTCATAGCCATTTCGCATCCATCCCGAAAATTGTCTGTGTCACTAGTCAATTTCATATTATGCGCGCTTTACGTTTTGGACAAAAATTCAACTTAAAATTGACTGGTGTGGGAAGTCATACACCTTACCATTTTTTTGAAATTGCATTAATTCGTGACTTCTTGGCATTAATGTATCAGTATAAATTATTACTCACAATTTACTTTGCTGCATTGTTTTTTATTTGCATGATTGCATATTGGTTTATTCCAAGTATACCGCTTTAATAATCTCATCGTTACTCTTTGTTTAATTGAAATGAATGAAAAACGTTTATACTTTCAAATGTGTTAAGTATAAGTACGCCCAAATATAAAAATAGACATACCCTCTACAAATAAAAGTGGAGGGTATGTCTATTACACTGTATTTAAAATAAAACGTATTTCATTTAAGCGTTTGTAATCACGCCATCATCTAATTCTATTACTTTGTCAGCATATTCGAACAAACGTTTATCATGGGTAATCATGATTCCAATCATTTTTTGACTTTGAATTTGATTCTTGATCATTTCAATAACTTCTGTCGCACGTTCAGCGTCTAAACTTGCAGTTGGTTCATCAGCTAATATGATTTTAGGATGATTCATGAGTGCTCTCATTATTGCTACACGTTGTTTTTCTCCTCCTGA
Organism: Staphylococcus sp. GSSP0090; assembly: GCF_013391405.1. GTDB lineage: Bacteria > Bacillota > Bacilli > Staphylococcales > Staphylococcaceae > Staphylococcus. The sequence goes on along the minus strand of NZ_JACBFD010000010.1, from coordinate 21,168 downwards.
AAGCATATGAGGAAAGACATTCAAACGATGATTGAGTCCTATTTGATTTAGTAACGTTTCTGCTCTTTGCTCTGCTTCTTTCTTACTCATTCCCGCTTCTTTTCCAATCGTTGTCAATTGTGCTTTGACTTTTAAATACGGTACTAAATGAGATGACTGAAAGATAAATCCAATTTCATTTAATCTTAATTCTGAAGCCTTTCTATCTCCAGTAAATAGTGGTTTGTCATTATAAAAAATCTCCCCACTACTTTGTGAAAGTAAACCTCCTAAAATCGTTAATAATGTCGTTTTTCCAGATCCTGATGCACCATTCAAAATAACAAACTCGCCTTCATTCACATTAAAATTGATGCCCTTCAATACTGGTGTTTCTGATTGTCCATGACCAAATGATTTTTTAATATTTTTAACTTGTAAACTCATTATTCTCCACCTCCAATTGCTTCAATAGGATCCACTTTAAATAATTTGATGAATGATAATGTCGCACCTACGATAGCTACAACAATAAACACGCCTACCACTAATAGTAAATTAGATGTCGTAACGTGGAACGGCATAGATACTGGCATGATAAATGATAAGCCTGTAATGATAGCAACTGAAATCATAACGCCTATCATTGTCGTAATTAATATTTGAATAATTAACGCACTTAATAAATGTCTAGTCTTAATACCAATCGCTTTTAAAATACCGATTTCAGGTATCTTTTGAATTGTCATTACATAGAAAAATGCACTTAGTACAATCGCTGAAATGACAAACAAACTGATAATCATCATATTTAAAGGCGCTTGTTCTGCTTGATAACTAGGGATTTCACTTGTTATATCATCTTCACTAAATACTTTCACACCAGAAATATCGTTCACTTTATCTTGTTCAGTCTCAGATAAATTTTTAACTGGATAAATTGTACTGGCCTGTTTATTTAATGCATCAAAACCACTGTTATTCATCATAATAACTGAACTATGCGAGTGCATCGTATCATTCAGTATGCCTGATACTTTTAATGTTTTCCCATCTTTAAGTTGAATATCATCGCCTACTTTAATGCCATCAGCAGTGAGTTTATTATTAATTGCTACTTCGTCATTTTCAGTAGGATAGTTCCCTTCTTTTAATGCTGGTTTTTCATTTTTAACCGTATTGATCATTAAGACATCTTCTTCATTTTTATCAATTTTTAATGTTTGAGATGCCATTTTTAACGGTGTTTGACCAGTTATATCTTCAATTTTATTTTGCTGTTCTGGTTTGATAATGGACTTCTCAATTTGTGGTTGCTTATTATCTTGTAATATATATTTTTCTGATTTCATATTGTCTAGCATCGAAACATTTTCTCTTGCTAACCCTTGCGCTAATCCACTTATAAATAACACCATAATACCTAACAGTAAGATGATGAGCATGATTAAAATGTAGCGAAACTTATAATATTTAATTTCTTGCCAAGCTAATTTCATCATTTCCAACTCCTTCTTCAAAACTTATATTTGGAGTTTATGCTATCAATGTGAACTCAATATGAACTTTGATTAATAATCTCATTTTTTACAATTTGTATAGTCAAGATGTTACATTTATAATAATCATAATACTGAATAAGGAGCGCTTGCGTATGACAACTTGTCTCATTGTCGATGATGATCCAAAAATAAGAGAATACGTTTCAACATTTATTAAACGTGAAAATTTTGAAGCCATTGTTCAATCTAGCGCAGAAAATGCTTTATCTTACCTTGATACACACCAAGTCGATATTGCCATTGTAGATGTAATGATGGGAGAAATGAGCGGTTTTGAATTATGTAAAATACTAAAAGAAGATTTCGATATACCAGTCATTATGTTAACTGCGCGTGATGCTTTAAGTGACAAAGAACAAGCGTATTTAACTGGTACCGATGATTATGTCACAAAACCTTTTGAAGTTAAGGAGTTGCTATTTAGAATTAAAGCTGTACTTAAACGATATAATATTAATGTTAATAATGAAATTTCAATCGGTAACCTTACATTGAACCAGTCTTATTTAGAAATTCAATCTTCATCAAAATCAATGAACTTACCTAATAAAGAATTTCAGTTGTTATTTTTACTGGCTTCTAATCCAAGGCAAGTCTTTAATCGCGATGCATTAATTGAAAAAATATGGGGGTTTGATTATGAAGGAGATGAACGTACAGTGGATGTTCATATTAAACGTTTGAGAAAACGTCTTGAAAAAATAGAGTCTTCTGTTACGATCCACACCGTTCGAGGACTGGGCTATAAGGTGGATGATCATGTTTAAATCACTCTATACACGAATAGCCATTTACACAATCACTGTGATGATATTTTGTGCAATTGCGAGTTTCCTTTGCACTAACATCATTTATCATAACTACTTAAAAGAAAATAATGATGCTAAAATCATGCGTACTTTAAAGGATTCTATTCAATATCAAAAACAGTCACAGATTAAGGCACCCACCCCCTTTTTCAATCATTTGGGAGAAATGAATTACCAAGTAATGACTATTTCTGAAAATGGTCATCGTGCATATTATGGTACTCAATTCAGAAAAGATAATATTAGCCAAAAAACTGCACAATCTGTATTAAGTGGTAAAGACTATCATGGTATTAAAAATTTACCCTATAATCCTATTATCACTGGTTTTTTTTGAAAATACAACGAAAAACACAGTTGGTATACATTTCCAATCTAATGGTCACGACTATGCCGTTTTTATGCGGCCTGATATAGGCAAAACCTTTAGTGAATTTAGAATATTTCTTGCTATTCTAATCACATTATTATTAGTTTTCTCTATTATATTGGTTATTTCATCCACTTATACGATTATCAAACCGATACAACAGTTAAAACATGCGACAGAACGATTGATGCAAGGTAATTTTGATGAGGAAATTCAAGTGACACGTAAAGATGAATTTGGTACCTTACAATATCGTTTTGATAAAATGCGCCTATCTCTTAAGCAATTAGATGATATGAGACAACACTTTGTTCAAAATGTATCGCATGAAATTAAAACACCACTCACACATATTCATCATCTTCTTGATTTATTAAAATATGCTAAAACAGATGATGCACGTGCACAATACATCGAAGAAATATATGAAATCACAACTCAACTCAGTGAATTAACTAAAGCATTGTTATTATTGTCAGAAATTGATAATGGTGCACATTTAGATTTTGAAGACGATATTCAATTAAATCAGTTAATTAAAAAAATTATTAGACACGAGCAATTTTCTGCTAATGAAAAAGATCTTATTATCATGTCAGACTTAGCAACGAGTCATATGCGTGGTAACGAACGCTTATTACATCAAGCATTTCAAAATTTAATTACAAATGCGATAAAATACTCTACAACCGGTGGCATGGTTGACATCACACTTACACAAAATTCAGAGACAATCACATGTACGATTACTGATGACGGTGAAGGCATGACAGAAGAAACACAATCTCGTTTATTTGAACGTTTCTACAAAGCAAGCAATCACGATAACAGTAATGGGCTCGGTTTAGCAATAGCAAAAGCAATTTTCGAACTGCATCACGGAACGATAACGGTAGACAGCGAGATCAATAATGGAACGACCTTTATAGTCACAATTGACAAAGATCCTAAAAAAGCAGATTAATTTTGTATCATCTTCCTATTCATTTAAGCTCATACAACAAATAAAGCCGAGACATTAAAATATGTATCGGCTCAGAATGTAGACAAACCCTTCAATTAAAATGAAGGGTTTGTCTATTTTCAATTTACAATTTTTTAAAATAGTAGTACTCTTTCAGACCAGTATCAGTCCATTTACTTAATAGCAGGTAGTCTCAACATATTGCGGTAGCTGATACATAACATCTGTGTCTTGGAGACATTGTTATTTTATGTAATGATGTATCATCATGTTCATGGTAAAATCGTTTGTTCTAAAATAACAGATGCTTTTTTAAGTCTCATATATAGCGTTGCTAGTCCAATTGCTTTTTCAAGTAAAAAGTATGCATTAAAGGGTGCTTGTTATCCTGAATCAATTGTTAATGTAAAAGGCCATTTTTGTCTTTCCTTTAATTATTCAATCATTGGTTTGAGTTGTGTCATATTAGCAGCGATTTATGCCGACTCCTACAGGAATAGCACTAGCCGAAGACTACAGGCTAAGGCAGTGCCCGCGGAAAGCGTGCATAAAAAACTGCTAACAAAGTCGGAGACTTTGTTGGCAGTCTAAGCCGAGATATATTTTTAACATGAACGATAGATATACCACACGCAAGTGCTATTTCATAATCTTATTGCATAGTTATTAAATATACTGAACACTTAGCACATCTAGTTTATTTTAAGATACTTAGTAATCTCTTTGTTTAATTGAGTATAGAGCGCTTCATTCTCAGATAGTTTCATACCGAAAGAAGGCACCATTTCTTTGATTTTCTCTTCCCAATCTTCAAATTCGTCTTTATAACAACGTTTCAATAAATCTAGCATAATATCCACCGCAGTAGAAGCACCCGGTGAAGCACCAAGTAATGCAGACAATGAGCCATCTTCAGAAGTAATGACTTCTGTGCCAAATTGTAGTGTTCCCTTGCCTTGATCCGTATCTTTGATTACTTGAACTCTTTGACCTGCGACTACAACTTCCCAATCCTCACTCTTAGCATTAGGCACAAACTGACGTAAATCTTCCATACGTTCTTCATTTGATAATGTAAGTTGTGAAATGAGGTATTTCGTTAAATTCATCTCTTTGATTCCCGCAGATAACATGGTAATCAAGTTATTCGGTTTAACGGACTTGATTAAGTCCATATTTGAACCTGTTTTTAAAAACTTAGGTGAAAAACCAGCAAAAGGTCCGAATAAAATAGTACGTTTACCATCTATATAGCGTGTATCTAAATGTGGTACAGACATCGGTGGTGCGCCAACTGGTGCTTTACCGTATACTTTAGCCAAATGTTTTTTTGTAATCGCTTCATCGCGACAGACTAAGAACAGTCCACTAACCGGGAATCCACCGATATGTTTGGATTCTTTGATACCTGTTTTTTGTAATAATGGTAAACTTGCCCCACCTGCACCGATAAATACAAAATCGCTTTCTACAATTTCTACAGTGTTTGTATCAAGATTTTTAACTTTCACTTCCCAAACACCGTCTTTACGCTGTTTAATATCTTCTACTTCATGATTATAATTTAATGCTACATCTTTATCTTCTAAATTTTCAAATAACTTTTTAGTCAATGCACTGAAGTTAACGTCTGTACCTGTTTTGTCATAACTCATTGCCATAGGAATGTGAGACGTACGCCCTTCCATAATTAAAGGAGTCCATTCAGTTATCTTATCTTTATCATCCGTTATTTCCATATTACTAAATAAAATATTTTTATTTAATCTTTCTACACGTCTTTTTAAAAAATCTACATTTTGAACCCCTTGAACAAAACTCATATGAGGCACTGGTTTAATAAATGCTTCAGGGTGATCAAGTTGTCCTTGTTTTACAAGATAACTCCAAAACTGTTTGGATACTTGAAATTGTTCATTAATTTTAACTGCTTTTTTGATATCAATTGTGCCGTCTTTATTTTCACTAGTATAATTTAATTCACATAATGCAGAATGCCCTGTGCCCGCATTATTCCATGCATTCGAACTTTCTTCTGCAGGTGTTGATAACCTTTCATACATCTTAATTTCTTTCTCAGGAGCGAGTTCTTTTAAAATCGTCCCTAGTGTTGCGCTCATGATACCGCCACCAATTAAGATGACATCTGTTTTGCTATGTTGTGTACTCATAACAAATACAGTCCCCCTTTTATATGTGTTTAATAGAAACGTTATCTTTACTTCTATTATACGTTCACAAACTAAGTAAAGCGTTTTCTATAACTTAAAAATAAAAAATACGTCTTATTGCTATTTATGTATTTAACGCAATAATACAATCACTTCATACCTCTCTAATTATATACGTAATTATCGCATGAAAAAAGGGATTTCAGCAATTTTACACAAATTTTGTTAATAAGTGTTAACTAGAATATATCATATTTTGATGATTATACTTATTAAAACGAGGTATAGATGGTTTATCACAATCTTTTATAAACAATATAAATATCTAAATTCACCTCACTTTTCGTGATATAATGGATTTTAATTTAAGTAAAGTACGTTCGGAGGTTTTTATGAAATCAATCACTTTTTTTATGCATAATATTTATGCAATGGGTGGAACGGTAAAATCGATCTCTCAACTCGCTAATGTTTTAGCTGAAAAAGGACATCATGTAGAAATTATTTCCGTTTTCAAAGGGGATGCATCACCTTATTTTAAAATCAATCCATCAATTAAAGTTAAGCCCTTGATTAACTATCAATTACATCCTTTTAACTTTAAAGATATATTATTTAATCGTATTGCTAAATGGACACCATTATTAAAACCCAAGCATATTTCCCAACATGAACCAGGACTTAATCAATTTTCACATTATATAGAAAAGAAAATGATTAGAGCGATTAAACACGTGAATACAGATGTCCTAATTGGTACGCGCGCTAGTTTTAATATGCTTATCGCTAAACACGCCCCTAAGCAATGTGAAAAAGTTGGTATGGAACATATGAACTTCGATGCGCATCCCGCAGCATACCAACAAGAAATTATTCATGCTTATAAAAACCTAGATAAATTAACAACATTAACTGAGGTTGATAAAATAAAATACCAAGATGATATACATATTCCCACATTTGTAGTCCCAAATATCATCAATGAACCACGCTTACAAGCGCAAAAAGTGAAACATATTAGTGCAGCTGGCCGTTTAGAATACGAAAAAGGCTTTGACTTACTCATTGACAGTATTAATCTTATCCAAGAAAATATAAGACAATTTGGTTATCAGGTTCATATACATGGGGACGGTCAGGAACAAGAAAACTTATCTAAGTTGATTCGTAACAATAACTTAGATGATATTGTTTTTCTTCAAGGTGCAACTCAGCAATTAAATGAAAAATTAGCTAAAAGTGAACTGACCGTAATTCCCTCACGCAATGAAGGCTTTGGTATGGTTATATTAGAGGCAATGAATCAGGGCAGTGTCGTTGTAAGTTTTGACGGAAATGCTGGTCCTGACTCAATTATTCAAAATAATGTGAATGGTTATTTAATTGAGCATGGCAATGTAGACGCTTTAGCTAATAAATTACGTCGACTTATTAATCAAGAATTTAAAGATCGTGTCATTATCGAAAACGGCTATCAAACCGTGGAGAATTACGGTCCAAATGCCATCTATCTATCATTTAGACATATGTTGGATACTTAAACACTTAGTGAACTGACATGCCTACGATCTTCAGCTTTCACAACACAAAAACGCCCGCAAAGTAATTAGACATATGCCTAACTACTTTGCGGGCGTTTGTTTGATAATAATTTATTAAATAATAATTCACTTGAAGCTCATATTTATTTTTTCTATATGAATATATTTAATAAGAAAGTCCAAATACATATGAAAATCAATAATGCCACACTATAACGCAGTGTCATTTTAAGTAATTCTGATTCTTTACCTACTTGTTGTACAGATGCTGTTGCAATAGCAATTGATTGAGGAGAAATTAATTTTGCAGCAACGCCACCCACGGTATTAGCCGAAACGAGTAATGCACCGCTTGCACCGATATTACTTGCAACCGCAGCTTGAATTGGTGCAAATAAAGTATTGTTATTCGTCACTGAACCAGTTAAGAATACACCAATCCAACCTAAAATTGGTGATAATAGTGGGAAAACACTTCCTGTTTTCGCGATGCCCTCACCTACTGCATTACTTAAACCTGCATAAGTCATTAATTTAGAAATAACTAAAATAAAGCAAATTGTGATAATTGGTAGCCATAACTCTTTGAATGCATCCTTGAATAAACGTGCACCATCTTTAAAATGTACATGCTTAGACATTAAAATAGGAATAACAATCACGAGCAAAATAGCTGTTCCTGTTTGTCCAATTATATTTAATGGCAATGTGATTGCTTTATTAGCGATTTCATTATAAGTACCTGGTAATGAAATATTGAATACGAGCGATTCTAGCGCACCACCTGGAACAAACAGTGCTTTAAAGAAGGAAGCACTCCAAATCATAACAACAACTGTTAAAATGACAAATGGACTCCATGCATAAATAATTTCTTTAGGCTGATGCTTGCTGATTTTTTGAGGTTCTTCATCTTTATTAATTCTGAAAATATGTTTTGGTTGGAACTTTTTAGAAAATAAAGCAAGTACCATCATTGCACCTAAAGGCGGTATAATATCAGCTAATTCAGGTCCTATAAATACAGTAATAATAGCTTGTAATACTGTAAATGTAACAGCAACAACTAAAATAGCTGGCAATGTTTCTTTAATTCCTTTAAATCCATCTATGATCCATATTAATAAAAACGGAATAAGCATATTCATAATCACAAGCGTTAAAGCAGACATAGCAGAAACTGCCATACCTGTCACACTATCATGCAAACCTAGTGTATCTATCACTGTTACTGGTAAACCAATTGCACCAAATGCACCTGCTGAGGCATTCGCAATTAAACAAAGCATTGCAGCTTGTAATGGTGCAAATCCTAATTGTGTAAGCAATAATGCACAAATAGCAATAGGTACACCAAATCCTGCAGCACCTTCTAAGAATCCATTAAATGCAAACCCAATTAATAATAATTGGATACGTTGGTCTTGAGATATACTCGATATACTATCCTGAATCGTATCGAATTGGCCTGTTTCATTAGTGATTTTATAAAGTAATACTGCCATCACTACGATATAACCAATAGGAATAATCCCTTGGAAAAATCCTTCTACAGCAGCGCCTGTTGCAATATTCACAGGTAATTTAAAGAAGATGATTGCAATCAAAGCTGTAACAACAACCGTTGTAATTGATGCATAAATACCTTTCATTTTAAAAATAGTTAAGCATAAAAGAAATAGAACAATTGGTACTGCTGCAACAACAGATGATAACAGAACGTTATCAAAAGGGTTAAACGTATCTACAAACATTTTGACTCACTTCTACTTTCTATATATTTTTATAATTGAGCATAAAAACGATTTTCTATTGTGATTTTTTTCACAATTAAAGTATAGCATTTTTTCTGCCAAATTCAATAAAAATTCAAAATATTATTTTTAAATACTACAACTCATACCATATAATTACATTTAATTCACATTGCTGTAAAGTTTAAATTTTATATATAGTCTGTTTTGTATAGCATGTTATTCAAAGATATCTTTTGTCTCGTGTACGCAACATGGTAAAATAGAACTATTAACTATTAAGTAGAGGGATATTCATGATAAAACAAATTGAAATTACTACAGTTCACCACCTAGAATCCGAACTGGAGAAAGCGAAACACGAGGACTATACACACTTCGTTTTAATAAATAACAGCATAGATATATATCAACCCATGCTTGAAGCAGTGGCATTAAAACCGTGTACAATTGTAGCGGATTATACAGTGAACAATCGATATATGAATGACTGCACTTACTTCGGTAAATCCGACATTACATTTAATGATTGGATAGAAAATATTAACCATTTTCCAAATGTGATATACCATATCGAAACAACACAATCTATATTAAGTAACTATGATATTCATAATATATTCGACTTAGCGCTTATATCTTTAATGCAAGATGATGTTACGACAGACAGTCACGTTGTTTTTAACTTTAATGCTGAATTTATAACAAGTCAGGGAATTTGGCATAATATTAAAAATCTAACACCATTAAATACGACAAAATTCAACTTAAATAAATTAGCTTATACCCATAATCACACTTTGCCTTTTAAGCATAAAGAAATATTGGCACCTGAACAAATGCGTTTCACTGACAAATGTTTAAGTCGCACACATTTTAAAATGCCGCACTGGTTATTTAAAGTGATTCAAAATCACTTTGTAAAAAAACACCAAAACATGAGCTATATTTATGAAAAAGATAAATCAAATATTAAAGACCATATTGTATTTTTAGGGTTCGATTATGGCTTTAGAGGCAATTCTCGTTATTTGTTCAATCATTTTGCAAAACATTTTTCTAAGCTCCCGATATATTTTATTACAAATGATGTCAATGGACCCAATTTTATAAAACCTGATGATCCTAAAGCCAAATCTCTCATAGAAAGCGCGCAAGTCGTTATATTGGAAAGTTATATTCCGGATAATTTAAAACCTAATGGTACTATTATTCAACTTTGGCACGGCACGCCCATAAAAAAATTATTTTTAGATAGCAAGGAGCCAGCACAAAACCTTAACATATATAATTATCGAGCACGTAAATATAATAAATGGTTGCAACAAGATTATTTTGTTAGTGACTGTGCACCAATTATTGACCATTTTAAATCTGCCTTTCCACAACAATATACACATATTTTAAATTGTGGTTATCCAAGAGTTAGATATTTAATGGACAAACAATCTGATAAACATTATATTTCTTTTATAAAACAAGAACTTAAATTAAATCCCGATAAAGAGACGCTATTATATGTTCCAACTTGGCATTCAAATTTCGATGAAAATGATTTATTACCTATAAGTGATGGGCTACTTAACAAATATAATGTAATATTCAAAGGTCATATTGAGGATCAATCAGATTATATGCCTAAAAATGCTATCATTGCACCTACGCATATCGAAGTGCAAGACTTATTACTAGTATCTGATATCGTATTGACTGATTATTCATCAATTATATTTGATGCCTTATCGATAGATAAAGTGGTATGTCAGTACACACCAAACCATGACAAATATGTCTCAGAGCGTGGTGTATATGATGACGTGATGCACGCGTTATCAACTGTACGTTATAGTGATTCAAAAGCATTGTTAAATGATTTAATCAGTCATCAAATGAAAGATGTGCATCACACTGAATTTATAAATAAGGATAATCATGCTTTTGAAACAATTTCTCATATCATTCACAAATGTATTAAGACCAAATAATCTATCTTTGTCTTTATTAAATCGCAAACAAAAAAGTGAGCCAAACTTCCTCAAAGGACTGGCTCACTTTTTTTAAACTAAAATTTAATATTATTGTTGATATGCAGGGTCTACTACTCTAACTGTACCTTGTTGATCAACAGTTGCTATTGTATATGTTCCAGGTTGCGCTTGATTTTGGAAACTGAAGATATAACTATAGCTTCCTTCGCTACCTTCAATGGCATAATCATTGTATGGATTAGATTGTCCATTTAAGCTATTCACTTCATTTGTAGCTTGATCTAATGCATTTTGGAAATTAGGTAAATTTTGTAATGCGGCTTGTGAATCAGGTGTACCAGATGTAATATTTTGTGCTACTGGCACTGCGTTTTGACCTTGATATGGCGCTACATATTGTGATGTATTGGCACTTGACGCACCATTATTTGCATTAGCGTTCTCATTGGAGCTACTGCTATTAGTACCATTCGAATTACTATTGCCTTCTGAAGATGTCGCATTGTCATTGTTACCAGATGCATTATCTCCATTAGCATTTGAATTTGCACCATCACTATTTGCATTGCTATCATTGTTACTTGATGAACTATCTGAACTTGACGCACTGTCTGAGCTGTTTCCATCGTTTCCATTATCGCGATCACTAGAACTACTATCATCAGATTTGCTATCTGAATCGCTGTTTGAGTCTGAATCGTTATCTTTGTCTTTATCAGAATCATTGTTCTTTTTGTCATCGTTTTTAGAATCTTTGGACTTATCCTCTGAAGATTGATTGTCTTTTGAACTATCATCCTTCTTACTGCTATCATCATCACTACCATTTGAACAAGCAGCAAGTGCTAATGATAAAGTTAAAAACCCTGCTAATAGTTTTTTCATATCCGAAAACCTCCTAGAAATTATAATACTCATGTCCCAAAGGTTAATTTAGTATGTATCATGCCACCAATAGAATCGATGAGAATTATTATGTTATTCACTATAAATTCAAAAATAAACATCTTTCATCAAAATTCATTCGAAAGAAAATATAAATTTAACAAAATCAAAACAATTTTTAAGTTTATATAGATAAATTACACATCTTTAACAGTTTAAATCGCTATGCATTTCGATTCGATTCATATATTCAGATATCTTTCTCCATAATCAAGTCAGTATCTACAACATTTCCTGTATGAAATTGATGCTCACCGGTCACCGTCAAACCTTGCTTTTTATAAAAATTAAAAGCCTGTGCATTATGTTCCCATACACCTAACCATATTTTAGATTTACTTAATTCATGTGCTTTAGCTGTTGCAAATTCTATAACTTGTTTGCCTCTCCCACCACCTTGGGCTTGTGGCAAGAAGTATATACGCTGGATTTCAAGATAGTCGTCCCCTTTTGCTTCTGTTTGAGCCTCATTGATATTTAATTTAAAATAACCAACAATTTCATTTTTCTCTTTATAGAAATACGTAAATGAATTGTCATCTTTCAACTCTTGTAGTAATTGATTGACTGCATACGCCTCATTAAAGTAAGAGTTAAAATCTTCATCAGTATATTCACCATGCTCAAATGTATTCCTAAACGTAGTGATACTTAATGCGCTTAATAATTCAACTTCATCTAGGTTAACCATTTCTATAGATTGATCCATCCTTCATTCACCCCTTTTTTATTTTATAGTTATTATACTAAACTCAACGACAGGTGACTATTTTAATTTATAAATGATTGATCATTAATTTATTCACTCTATATTAAATAAGTCTATAGATTTTATGTAATTAAAAAGTTTTTTCGAATTAAAACGCTTTCTTATAAATACACTACGTTTGGCATATTGTGTAATATTCAATTACATGATAAAGTAGGTCTAGTTTTTTAATTGTTCGTAATTTTTATTCATAAGGGAGTGCCATTCAGTAATGACTAACACATTCAAAGCCTTTGTAGTCGATGAACAAGACGGCAAAGTCATGAATCAATATAAAGATATTTCAATAGATGATCTACCAGAAGGCGATGTGCTGATTAAAGTAAAATATTCTGGAATCAATTATAAAGATGCGCTTGCTACAGTGGAAAATTCAAAAATTGTTTCTTCCTATCCAATGATTCCTGGTATTGATTTAGCAGGTGTTGTAGAACATTCAGATACACATGCTTTTGAAAAAGGCGACGAAGTCATTGTAACTGGTTATGACTTAGGGACTAGCCATTTTGGTGGCTTTAGTGAATATGCTCGTGTTAAAGAAGAGTGGATTGTACCGTTACCAAAGGATTTAACATTAGAAGAAGCTATGATTTATGGTACAGCTGGATATACAGCTGGATTAGCTATTGAAAAGTTAGAACATAACGGCCTTTCTATCGAAAAGAAAGATGTACTGGTACGTGGTGCAACTGGAGGCGTTGGCACATTAGCCATTATGATGTTAGATGCAATTGGGTTTGATGTCATTGCAAGTACTGGCAAAGCCAATGTAGAGGAAAAACTAAAAGCACTTGGAGCTAAAGAAGTTATTTCACGTATCAATAATACGGATCATAAGGCACTTGGCAAACGAACTTGGCAGGGTGTCATTGATCCAGTTGGCGGAGAAAGTTTATCACAAATCGTTAAGCAATTAGATTATAATGGTATGGTTGCTGTGATTGGTATGACAGCAGGCGCAAAATTTGATAGCTCAGTATTTCCATTTATCTTAAGAGGTGCAAGTATTATAGGAATAGATTCTGTTTATACTGAAATGAAACAACGTAAACATATATGGCGTCGTTTAGCTAAAGATTTGAAACCAGATAACTTACACGATATTAAAAAAGTAATCAAATTCAATGAAATAGAAAATAGTATTAAACAAGTACTTGACGATAATAATTCAGGTAGAATTGTCATTGATTTTAACGCTTAGTAACGAATATAAACCCTAATTTCCATTTTAATAGGAAATTAGGGTTTATTTTTTTTCGCTTTAAACACACCTATTTTTTATTTGTATATTAATAAAATGATATGTCATATAAATAGAAATAAATAAATAAAAATCTTATATTTTAATATTTACAATCAAAATATGAAAGCGTATACTTATGGTTATCGAAACTTATCAGGAGGGTTTTTATGGGAATTAAAGTAGATAAAAAACTCATCTTTTTCCTCGGTGCATTGGGAGGTTTACTCTATGGTTACGACATGGGAGTAATATCAGGTGCGCTATTATTTATAAAAGATGATATACCATTAAACAGTTTTACAGAAGGATTGGTTGTGGCCTCAATGCTTGTCGGAGCCATCTTTGGTTCAGGTGCAAGTGGTCCTTTATCAGACAGACTTGGCCGTAGACGTGTTGTATTTGTAATAGCGATTGTCTATATTGTTGGTGCACTGATCTTAGCATTAGCGCCGTCAATGCCCGTGTTAGTTATAGGTCGTTTAGTTATTGGACTAGCTGTAGGTGGTTCAACAGCTATTGTTCCAGTTTATCTTTCTGAAATGGCTCCTACTGAACAACGTGGTTCCTTAAGTTCTTTAAACCAATTAATGATTACAATTGGTATCCTATCTTCATATTTAATCAACTATGCTTTCACACCTATAGAAGGTTGGAGATGGATGTTAGGTCTTGCAGTCGTACCTTCACTGATTTTATTAATTGGTGTAGCCTTTATGCCTGAAAGTCCTAGATGGTTACTTGAACATAGAAGCGAAAAAGCTGCACGTGATGTTATGAAATTAACATTTAAAGATAGCGAAATCGATAAAGAAATCGCAGACATGAAAGAAATCAATAGTATTTCTGAAAGCACTTGGAATGTTTTAAAATCACCATGGTTACGTCCAACGTTAATTATTGGTTGTATATTTGCTCTATTACAACAAATTATTGGTATTAATGCCATTATTTATTATGCACCTTCTATCCTCAGTAAAGCAGGATTAGGTGACGCTACTTCTATTTTAGGAACGGTTGGTATTGGTACTGTAAACGTTATTATTACAATAGTCGCTATTATGATTATTGATAAAATTGATCGTAAACGTTTATTAGTCATCGGTAATATTGGCATGGTTGCTTCCCTACTCATCATGGCCGTGTTAATTTGGACGATAGGTATTCAATCTTCTGCTTGGATTATCGTAGCTTGTTTAACTTTATTCATTATATTCTTTGGTTTCACATGGGGACCTGTACTATGGGTTATGTTACCAGAGTTATTCCCAATGCGTGCACGTGGTGCCGCAACAGGTGCTGCAGCTTTAGTATTGTCAATTGGTAGTTTGTTAGTTGCTCAATTCTTCCCAATATTGACTGAAGTCTTGCCTGTAGAACAAGTATTCTTAATTTTCGCAGTGATTGGTATTTGCGCACTCATCTTTGTTATCAAATACTTACCTGAAACGCGTGGTCGTAGTTTGGAAGAAATTGAAGCAGATTTACGTTCTAGAACAAATGCGACTGATGCAGATATTCATGAAAACAAATAACTTAAAATGATTTAGTTAAGGGTGAATCGTCATAAAACGATTCACCCTTTTTAATATTTCATATACATACCACAAGAATGTGGTTCCGTCGTGATAAAGCCATATTGTGCATATAATTGATCTGCTGGATAATCTGCAATTAGGCTGACGTAAGTTCCCTCTTCCGCTTCACTTTCAATATATGACATAATGTGCGACATAATCGTTTTACCATATCCTTGACCTTGAAATTCAGGGTTCACCGCAATATCAATGATTTGGAACGCTGTACCACCGTCACCAATTACCCGACCCATACCGATCAATTTTTGCGCTTGATATAACGTTACATTAAAACAAGCATTAGCGATGCCTTTTTCTGCAGCTTTTTGTGATTTTTCACTGAGCCCTGCCACTTTTCGCAAATTTCTATAATCCATTACACTAGGTGCTTCATGCTTTATTTCTACCATCATCTCACGTCTCCTATAACTTATGTTTCTTTTATTATGATATAGTCCCACTCAATTCTCAAACTATCCATGAAAGCATTGTTGTTTTTCCATAAAAAAATCGACAACGTGTCTTCCGTTGTCGATTTTAAAGTATCATACACTAATTTCTATAAATATTTTTTCATTACGACTTTATTAGATTCTTTAAAAATATCATTATGGCTTGATACATAACCTTCTGGTTTAGCTTTTGGTTCTATATAACGTTTGGCCAAATTAGCTGCATTAGCCGCGTCACTAAACGCACTTGCGATTAAATGTGCTTTAGCTTCATGATAAATAATGTCACCACATGCATATAGACCATCAATACTCGTAGCAGTATTTCCAAATCCTTTAATGCTATATTCATTAAACATGTCTACTTTGGCAGAAGATTGTTCAAGTAATGTATTTTCTCTATCAAAACCGTGACTAATGATTACATCATCAAATGATTGAACAGTATGTGCTCCAGTTTCAATATTTTCTAAAACAACTTGCTCAATTTTCGTTTGTGTCTCATCACCAACTAATTGATGTATGTGTGTATTCGGTAATTTTTTAACGTTTAGTTCTTCCAATTTCTCTTTCATAACTTCGTAACCTTTAATATCAGCTTTTCTATAGATAAGTGTTACACTTTTAGCATAGCCACTTAAATCATTTGCCCAATCTAAAGCTGAATTACCTGCACCTGAAATCAACACATGTTTGTCTTTGAATTTTTTTAAAGACTGAACAACATAATGTAAATTTGTCAATTTATATCTTTCTGCATCTTTGATATCTAATTGCTTAGGATTAATGATACCACCACCAATCGCAATAATGACTGATTTCCCGGAAAATATATTGCCTTTATCCGTTTCAACTTCAAAATGTTGTTCTGCTATTTTTCTGATATCAATCACACGTTCTTCTAAATTGACTTCCGGTTCGAAATGCAGACCTTGCTTAACTGTATCTTGAATCACTTCAAAACAAGGTTTAGGCGCTAATCCACCAATATCCCAAATAATTTTTTCTGGATATACATGCATTTTACCACCAAGTTTATCTTGGATATCTATAATCCGTACACGCATACCCCTTAAACCTGAATAGAAACTAGCAAATAATCCTGCAGGACCTCCGCCAATTATAATAACATCATCCATAAAGCATCCTCCCAAAATTCAGCTTGTGTCTTTCCTTCATTATGCTATAATTGATAACGATTATCAATGAAAACCTTTTATTTTCAAATTTTTTAAAATTTAGGAGATGTTAGCTTGTGAAGAAATTATTATTAATTTTAATTTGTTTAACTTTATTTATAGGCGCTTGTAGCACACAAGATTCAAGTAAAAAGAGTGATAATGAAAATAAATCATCCGAAAAAACTTTTACAGATGATACTGATAAAAAAGTAAAAATTCCTAAAGACCCTAAACGAATTGCTGTTTTACACCCAACCTATGTGGGTGCATTGGTAAAATTTGGACACAAACCCATTGCTGTACCAGAATTTGTAGAAAAAAATAAAGTATTAAATAATGCTACAAAAGGCATTCAGCGTATCGATAATACAAGTGTTGAACAGGTTGCCAAACAAAAACCAGATCTCATTGTCACTACAGTACAAGATAAAAATATTAAAAAATTACAAAAAATTGCGCCAACTGTTGCGTTCGATTCAGAAAAATCTACTTATAAAGACCACACAAAAAAACTTGCTTCATTAGTTAACGAAGACAAGAAAGCGAAACAATGGATTAAAGATTGGGATAAACAGATGGCAGATGATAAAAAAGAATTAGCCCCTTTAATTAAAGGTAAAACTGTTTCAGTCCTACAACAAACACCAAAAGGCACGATGGCATTTAGTGACCACTTAGGAAGAGGAACAGAGATTCTTTATGATGGTTACGGAATGAAACAACCTAAAGCACTTGAAAAAGCCACGCAAGATAAATTTGCAACTCCTATAAATCCAGAAAATTTCAAGGATTATATCGGGGATTTTGCAGTGATTGCCACAAATGGCGATCAAGCAGCGCCTTTTGAAAATACAAATTATTGGAATAATTTACCAGCAGTTCAAGAAAATAATGTGATCAAATTTGATGTTTCAGACACACAATATAATGATCCGATTTCATTAGAAAAACAAAGAGATATTTTTTACAAGGCTCTAAAATCATTAAAAATATAATTTCTACTCATTATATTTTTAATGATGATATGCTAAAAAATAAAAAGCTGCTAACAATGTTGGAACAAATTGTTAGCAGCTTTTATATTTAATCTCTGGGATCTTTCACTATTGCATTTCTTAATAAGAAAAATAATAGGATAAATCCAGCAGTTAAAATTGTATGTCCAATTCCTGCAAATCCAGCAAAAGATTCAGGAACAGTAAGTCCAATAACTTGATATGTACCTTTTGTAAACATCATACCTACCGTTGTTAAGACACCTATGTTATAAACAATGAAGAACCAATTAAATAAATAGTAACTTGTTAGTTTAAAGATTTTCACAACAGGTAATAAAATCAGATGCATAAACATACCTAAGATCAGCGTATGCGTATGTACTACGACAAGTTGTGTATCTCCAGTGAAATGATGGGCAAGTGTCAATTCACGATAATAGAAACCACTTAGTAAACCTAAGATCGTATAAATTAAAAAAGCATATAATACTCTGCGCATAGATAATCCTCCTCATGCATATTATAAGACAATTATCTTAAAATTACAGTGACAATTCATCAAACATATAAAAATCCTGCGTGTCCTGATTTCACTACATAAATACGCGAGTCTAAGTCTATAATATAATAACGTATCAAGTGAGAGAAACAACACTCAAATTTTTTAAGTGCGTTTTCGTAACCGCACCTCGACAAGATAACTAGGATTTTAGGTCAACCTATACTAAAACGCACACATCAGTCCTTACTAACATAATAAATTGAAAACGCCTGAGACAGCTACTCATGCCCCAGACGTTTAACTCGATAATCAAGTCATACTTCGTTTGTTACTTTACTTATTTTCATTTTTTTCAACTTCGTCTATTTTATCTACTTTTCGTTGAGAGCCGCCTTCCCAAGTCACATTAAGATAAGCTTCAACATTTTTCTTAGCAACTTCGATACCGATAATTTGTGCGCCCATCGTTAAAATTTGAGCATTATTACTTAACTGAGCACGTTCAGCAGAATAATAATCGTGCGCTAATGCAGCACGTATCCCTTTTAATTTATTTGCAGTAATAGCAACACCGATGCCTGTACCACAAATCAAAATGCCACGTTCATTTTCACCACGTTGTATACTTTTGCCTACATCTGAGGCTACATCTGGATAATCCGTTTCCGCACATTGATGACAACCAAAATCCTCAACCACATGCCCTAATTGTTCAACATGTGCTTTGACTGCTTCTTTCAATTCATATCCATTATGGTCTGCACCAATTGCTATTTTCATTATAATTCCTCCTTAAAATTTTGCTCATCCTTATATAAATGATTTAAATGTATCCAACATTAAATACGCAGACATTGCGCCAGGATCTACATGTCCTTGTGAACGATATCCTAATCGTTTTGATCTACCTTTATTCGATACAATATCTTTTGTGCTTTCCATACCTTGTTTCGCTTCCGCTAATGCAACTTGAAATGCATCAACAAAGGATTCACCTGATTGTTGTGCATGTGCTAAAGATTTATAAAAAGGTTCAAGTGTATCGATCATCGTTTTATCGCCAATTTCAGCTTTACCTCTATCCTTGATACCCTTACAAAAAGCAATCCAATATTGATATAAACCTTCATCATTGAGTTCAGTCTTATTTTTAATTGCGACTGCTCCTTTTAAATATCCTGACGCATACAATGGTCCAACAGAAGAACCAACAGCATCTAAGAAACTTTTACCAACTGCCACACTTATTTTTGAAATATCATCTTGTGTCGCTAATTCATTTTGAATGGTTTCTTTAACAGCTTGATAACCAATGTTCATGGTAACGCCATGATCACCGTCGCCTATTTTTCTATCCAATTCGCATAGTTCGTCTTTTTTTTCTTCAAACAATGTAGTTAAAGCTAAAATATATGATTTAAATGATGCACTTGTTAATGTCATAATGAAGCCCTCCTAAATGACTTTGAAATTCGGACAATCAACAGGATGATCTATACAGCGCTTCAATGTGTCGTCCACTTTCATCAATGTAATTGAAAAGCCACCCATCTCCATTGAAGTAATAAAGTTGCCTATTAATGTTTGGTATGTGTTGATATGATTGTCTTTTAAAATTGCATCTACTTCTTTATTAATAATATAAAGCTCCATTTGTGACGTAGCACCTAGCCCATTAATTAATACGACAACCTCATCTTCAGCATGATAGATATCTTCTTTTAAAATATTTTGCATAATGACTTGAACTGTTTCTTTAGCTGAACGAATGGTCGTTTTTTCAATACCTGGTTCACCGTGATGACCCAAACCAATTTCCATTTCATTATCTTCTAAGTCGAAACTCGGTTTACCAGTTTGTGGCAAGTAACATGGGCTCAAGCCGATACCCATTGAACGTGTTTGATCATTTGCCAATTGTGCAATCTGTCTCACTTCTTCCAAATCATATCCAAAGTCTGCAGCTGCACCAGCCACTTTATAAACGAGCAGTTCTCCCGCGATACCTCTACGATCATCTATATCTTTAGAAGAAGCAACATCATCATTACCAATCACTGCTTTAGTCACAATATCATCTTCGATTTCAGTCATTTCACTAGCCATTTCAAAATTCATTAAATCTCCTGCATAGTTTCCATAAATATACAGTACGCCATGACCTTGATCTACTTCTCTTGTAACAGCTTGTATAGGTATTGGAGAAGGCGAAGCAAAAATATTTCCAACTGCTACACCGTCAGCCATACCTTCGCCAACATATCCTAAAAATGCTGGTTCATGACCTGAACCCCCACCTATTAATATGCTGACTTTTCTTTTGTCATTTCTCTTTTTGCCTATTAAAGCTCTTTTATGGAGTTCAG
>NZ_JACBFD010000001.1 GCF_013391405.1 Staphylococcus sp. GSSP0090 | reverse complement strand
TTTTTATCGGCCGCATCTTGTGTTTCTTTCGCTTCCATTGCTGCGTTTAACGCTTCGGTTGCCGTTGTTACTTCTTCTGTTGTCGCATTACCATCTTCACTTACTTCTTGAGCTCTTTCTAATGCATCCGCTACGGCTTTATCTTCCTCATCTGACTCATCCAAGTCTAAGCCTTCGGCTTCTGAAATAGCTTCTTCTAACTCAGCTTTATCCGCTTTTTCACTTAATTGATCCAACGCATCTTGAATAGATTGTGTTGCTTCATCTATTTCTGCTTGTGAATGCGCTTCTGGATTGTCTATGATTTCTTGTGCTGTCGTTAATGCGTCGTTTAATGGTTCATAACTATTTGGCTTATAGTTATCTTCATCAACCGCATTACCTTGCGTTTGTGCAGCTTTTAATGCATCTAATGCTGCTGCTTTTTTGTCTGCCGCATCTTGTGTTTCTTTCGCTTCCATTGCTGCATTCAACGCTTCGGTTGCCGTTGTTACTTCTTCTGTTGTCGCGTTGCCATCTTCGCTTACTTCTTGAGCTCTTTCTAATGCGTCTAGGACAGCTTTATCTTCTGCATCATTTTCATCTAACTCTAAGCCTTCGGCTTCTGAAATAGCTTCATCTAACTCAGCTTTATCCGCTTTTTCACTTAATTGATCCAACGCATCTTGAATAGATTGTGTTGCTTCATCAATTTCTGCTTGTGTATGCGCTTCTGGATTGTCGATGATTTCTTGCGCTGTTGTTAATGCATCGCTTAATGGTGCATAACTATTTGGTTTATAGTTATCTTCATCAACCGCATTACCTTGCGCTTGTGCGGCTTTCAATCCTTCTAACGCTGCAGCCTTTTTATCGGCCGCATCTTGTGTTTCTTTAGCTTCCATCGCTGCGTTTAACGCTTCTGTTGCCGTTGTTACTTCTTCTGTTGTTGCGTTGCCATCTTCACTTACTTCTTTAGCTCTTTCTAATGCGTCTAAGACAGCTTTGTCTTCCGCGTCTGACTCATCTAAGTCTAAGCCTTCGGCTTCTGAAATAGCTTCTTCTAACCCAGCTTTATCCGCTTTTTCACTTAATTGATCCAACGCATCTTGAATAGATTGTGTTGCTTCATCAATTTCTGCTTGTGTATGCGCTTCTGGATTATCAAGGATTTCTTGTGCTGTTGTTAATGCATCGTTTAATGGTTCATAACTATTTGGTTTGTAGTTTTCTTCATCAACCGCATTTCCTTGCGTTTGTGCAGCTTTTAATGCATCTAATGCTGCTGCTTTTTTGTCTGCCGCATCTTGTGTTTCTTTCGCTTCCATTGCTGCATTCAACGCTTCGGTTGCCGTAGTTACT